>NZ_JBATWT010000023.1:0-599000 GCF_049672845.1 Moheibacter sp. | reverse complement strand
TCCAAAATTCTTTCGTAATTTGCATGTAAGTTGTTCATTGTAAATGTTTTGTGGTTAAAACAATTTACTGATTTTCAATCAGATGAACAACTTTTTTTTTATTAATTCATAATGCACAACGGGTTTTATTATGAAAAAATTAATCCTAAGTATCTCAGCAATTGCTTTGAGTGTTTTCACTTTAAATTCATGTGAACCAAAAAATCAGAATGAAAATTTAGATAATAATTACCCCAACGACACTATTGAAGCCATTGACACCGTTTACTCTTATGATTCTGATTGGGAACGAGCTGAACAAAACCTGAAAGATGCCGAACAAAGATTAATCGAAGCTAAAGAAAGTGGTGATCAGGTAGCACAAGAGGCAGCACAAAAAGCCAGAGATGATGCCAAAGCTGCTTGGGAAGCAATAAAAAATCAAGCTAACAAAACTGCAGACGCAGTTGAAGAAGGCACAAAAGACGCTGTTGAAGGCGTAAAGAAAGTAGCCAATGATGTTGGTGAAGCTACATCTGAAGCTTATCAGAACACAAAAGAAGGTGTTAAAGATGCTGCTGAAGATGTTAAGGAAGGAGCTGATAAAGCAGCCCAAGACATCAAAAACATTGGCAAATAAACCTTTGAAAATCCTGATTCAAGAGCCGTTTGTAACGGCTCTTGTTATTTTCATAAATCCCAATGGCTCATTTCGGCGATGAAATGATGTGCGGTCATATCATATTGAATCGGCACCACCGAAATGAAACCATCCTCAAGCGCACGTTCATCTGTATCTTCCCCTTTGTCACGATTTTCAAATTTACCGGTCAGCCAGTAATAAGTTCTTCCGCGCGGATCTTTTCTTTCATCATAATCTTCTACCCAAACGGCTTTGGCCTGTCGGCAGACTTTAGTTCCTTTCAGCTTATCTTTGCTAAGTTTCGGGATATTCACATTTAAAACCATTCCCTTCGGCATTTCTTTATCAATGGATTCCTTCACAATTTTTTTTATATAATCTTCGGCCGCAAAAAAATCTGCACTGTAAGAAAAATCACAAAGCGAAAAACCTATGGCAGGAATCCCTTCAATTCCCGCTTCCACCGCCGCCGACATGGTTCCCGAATAAATCACATTGATTGAAGAATTTGAACCATGATTGATTCCCGACACGCATAAATCCGGTCTGCGCGGAAGAATCCGGGTGATGGCAAGCTTCACACAATCCACTGGCGTTCCTGAACAAGCCCATTCCCGATCTGATTGTGGACCCTCGTCTATTTTTATTTTTTCGCAAAACAAAGTCGAGTTAATTGTAATGGCATGCCCCATACCACTCTGAGGGCTGTCGGGCGCTACTACATAAACCTCACCTATTTCGTTCATCATCTGTACCAGCGCACGAACTCCCGGCGCTGTAATTCCGTCATCATTTGTTACCAGAATCAATGGTTTTTCCTTAGATTTCATTTATATTTGAATGTTTTTTGCCCAAATTTACTTAAACTATTTTTTGGCTCTAAATTTGTTTCTAAAATTAAACATTACCTAACAAGGATTTTATATGCTGATGAAAAAAACATTTGTACTGTTGTCGTTTCTTTCTATGTGTTTTCTGGCCTTTTGCTTTTGCACCCCAGGAAATCAAACTGATGATACAAAAATTAAAACTATTATTAAAAACATACGGAATACACTGACTTATATGCATTATCGGCCACAGATAATCAATGATAGTTTTTCCGAAGATGTTTTTAATATGTATTTCGAAAAAATTGACCCCAACAAAAGATACTTACTTCAGTCGGATTATGAGGAATTCAAAAAGGATTTTCACAATCTGGATGATTATTTCAATAATCAGGATCTAAGATTTTTCCATGCAACTATCGATACATTGTTTCAACGATATAAAGAAGCAAAAGAATATTCAGAAGATATTTTAAAAGAACCTTTTGATTTCTCAAAAGACGAAGACTTTCCAATTGGAGATGATGCTATTCAGTATGCAAAATCCAAAGCAGAAGCCAAAGACCTTTGGAGAAAATACCTAAAATACAACACCTTAACAGAAATAATTCGACTGCAAGAAGACTCAACTAAAATGAATAAGCCTTTTGCAGAACTTGAAAAAGAAGCAAGAGAAACGGTTTCAGAAACCATTGCCGATTTCTTCAGAAGACAAGCGCAGCTTAAAAAAGATCGATATTTAACGCATTACATTAATTCGTTTACCGAAAAATATGATCCGCATACAAGTTATTTTTCACCTGACGATAAAGATGATTTCGATGTAAATATTTCCGGACAATTAGAAGGAATCGGTGCCCGACTTCAGGACAAAAAAGGTTATGCGACCATCATGGAACTCGTAATCGGGGGACCTGCCTGGAAAGACGGACAAATTGAAGTGGGCGACCAGATTACGCATGTGAAACAAAAAGGCGAAGATGCGGTCAACATAGTCGGGATGCTTTTAGACGAAGCCATTCGGCACATTCGAGGTAAAAAAGGAACCGAAGTTACGCTTACTGTGAAGAAGAAAGACGGAACAAGCAAAGACGTAAAACTGATTCGTGATGTAATCGAACAAGATGAAGTTTTCGCCCGAAGCGCAATCATCGAGGACGGAGGTAATAAATACGGAATTATTTATCTGCCTGAATTCTATACAAATTTCAACGACAGAAACGGCCGTGATCCTTCGGACGATATCACCAAAGAAATCAACGAACTGAAAAAAGAAAACATAAAAGGATTAATTTTTGACATCCGCTACAACGGTGGCGGATCATTGGAAGAAGTGGTTGAAATCGCTGGTTTATTTATCCCAAAAGGCCCGATTGTTCAAGTAAAACGAAGTGACGGACAACTGAGAATTCACGAGGATAAAGATCCTTCGGTTCTATATGATGGCCCACTTGTAATCATGGTCAATGAGCTGTCGGCATCGGCATCTGAAATCCTGGCAGCGGCTATGCAAGACTATGGTCGTGCGGTAATCGTGGGAAGTCATAAGACTTTTGGAAAAGGAACTGTTCAAACATTTATTCCGCTTGACCAACGTACTTTCAACCCGGACGAATACGGTGCCCTCAAACTTACCATTCAGAAATTTTATCGTGTGAACGGAGGTTCAACTCAGTTAAGAGGTGTAACACCTGATATTGTGATGACTGATTTATTAACTTACGCTGACATCAGTGAATCCAATTCGCACGATGCATTACCTTGGGATCAGATCAAACCGGTTAAATTTGAGCCTTGGAGTCAAACTTTTGATTTAGATATGGTAAAAGCAAAAAGTGAAGCAAGGTTGAAAAATCATGCTTATCTCGGCTTGATTGACAAAGCTGCGAGATATTATCAGGATCTTGATAAAATTGATCGGATCCCATTAAATATCGAGAAATTTAAAGCTGACAGGAAAAACCGTGAAGAATTTGCCAAACAATTCGATTCACTTGAAGTGTACAAAACCAAATTGAAAATTTCTTCACCGGCTTTTGAGCTTCCGAAATTTGAAAATGACACAGTGCTTCGCGAAAGAAGAAAAGACTGGCATAAAAACTTGTCCAATGATTTCTATTTGGAAGAGTCTGTCAATATTCTGAAAGATATTTCTTAACGGGAATGGAAAAACCTACAGGCTCATTTAACCAGAATGCTGTTCGCAAAATCAAAAAAAATCCGCTTGGGATTATTTCATTTTCTTTGATTGTGCTGGCAGCTTTGGTGACGATTTTCGCCTATGGAATTTCCTCTGACAAAGTCACAGACGCCAATCAGCAGAATGTGATTCTGGCTCATAAACCTATGGGTTATACCCAAAAGATTCTGGAGGTTCCGCTCGAAAATTACACAAAAACGAATTCAATTAAGGATTTCTTTTTTGGCAAACAAGTTGAAACCGATCAGATTGCCATTAATTCTTATGAAATGCGGAAAGACTCCATCCTTTACACGCCTTATTTGGGTGAAGGTTTCTCTGGCGAAACTACCGGAATTTCCTTGAAAGAATGGACAGAAAAAGGTATTTCCCACCAGGAAATCGAACAGGATTTCATCTACGACAAAAAATTCATCTTGGGAACTGATTCTTATGGAAGAGACTTTTTCTCCCGATTGGTAATCGGAACTCGGATTTCTTTCCTGATCGGATTCATAGCCGTTTTCATTTCACTGGTAGTTGGAATTCCGATTGGCGCAATCGGCGGATATTATCGTGGGAAAACGGATGACATCATCATGTGGCTCATCAATGTTGTTTGGTCAATTCCTACATTGCTTTTGGTCATTGCTATCACGCTTGCATTGGGCAAAGGATTCTGGCAGATATTTGTCGCAGTCGGCCTGACGATGTGGGTGGAAGTTGCCAGAGTAGTCCGCGGACAATTTATCAGTTACCGTGAAAGAGAATTTGTAGAAGCCGCCAGAGCTCTTGGATTCAGCGACAGGCGGATTATTTTTAAGGAAATCCTACCCAACATCCTAGCACCTGTCATTGTAATTTCTGCGGCTAATTTCGCAGCAGCTATTTTGGTTGAAAGCGGACTCAGCTTTTTGGGAATCGGTGCGCAGCCTCCTACTCCTTCCTGGGGAAATTTAATCAAAGAAAATTATTCACACATCATTATCGGTGAACCTCATCTGGCCTTGTTTCCCGGCATTTCTATTATGATAATTGTACTGGCATTTAATGTGTTTGGGAATGTACTCCGCGATGCTTTTGATGTAAAATAATTCAATCACAAAAAAATGTCTTTATTTTATTTTTAATTTAAATTGATTTGTCCTAAATTAGTCAAATTTCCTATTAACCTAATCTTTATAGGACTGACAACTTATAAAGATTCTTTTTGCGTCTTTATATTTCCGTTGGTTAAAACGTGAAACATTAAAAACTCAATAACATGAAAAACAAATTTACACTCTTCATCCTATCCATTGGTTTTGGCATTACAGGCTATGCCCAAGTAGGGATTGGCACAGATGACCCTCAAGCTACTTTGGATGTAAATGGAAACGTTAAGATTAGAACCACTCCGGAAGTAAGCTCACTTACCAGTGACCATTATATATTGGTAAAAGATCAGTCAACATCGGGAGATCACGAAATTTCTCAAATAAGCTCTTCTTATTTCACTGCCGCTACTGCCTATGCAGCTGAAAGTGATGGCGGTTGGTCACTCTTAGATTTAGGTATATCCGGCACCAACTGGAACAGAATTAATTTAAGCAGCGGAGATACTACTATTGGAGATCCTACTCATTTTGTAAACGGCACCTACACCGCACCAAGCTCGGGCGTTTATATGGTGAATTATGAGTTTCAACTCCAAAGTGGGGTGAACATTGACTTACTTGGTAATAAAAGTTTGGGATTAATTAAAAATGGAGATGTTATTCATGAAAAAGAATTCGATGCCGTTCGGGTTGTTGTAGGTGTTATCAATCTGGCTACGGTGCCTGTAACATCCACAAACCTTAGTTCTATAGTACAACTAAATGCCGGTGACACACTTACTTTTGCAGTAGAAACGGATGGTGTAGACCTCGGACTTCTCACTGACAACAAAGTTTCACTATATGTATATAAAGTCGCCAATTAAGATTTAAATTATAAATGAAAAGGGCTTCCAAAAGGAAGCCTTTTTCAATCTATCTTACTGACATTTAACCCAATCAATTCTCCGTTTTCACAAGTTGCGGTTATTTCGATAGGATTGCAACATACTTCACAATCTTCTACATATTTCTGAAAAGAAACCGATGTATCTATCAACATCGATATCTCTTCCCAACAATGCGGACAAGTAAAAAACTGTTCGTGCATATTTTATTTTGAATTAACTTGTAGATTCCACCTTCGTCGGAATGACAATAGAAGATTTTCAAATTAAAAAACCATCTCCGGAATTTCTCCTTCTACGATTAAATCTCCTTCGGTAGCCTTTTGAATTTGTTCAACAGTAACGCCCGGTGCTCTTTCCAGCAATCGGAAACTCCCGTTTTCAATGCTCATCACGCAGAGATCAGTTACCACTTTTTTCACGCAATTTACACCGGTCAAAGGAAGTGTACACTTTTTCAGAAGTTTGGACTCTCCGGCTTTGTTGGTGTGCATCATCGCCACGATGATATTTTCGGCCGAAGCTACCAAATCCATTGCACCGCCCATTCCTTTCACCATTTTTCCAGGAATTTTCCAGTTGGCGATGTCTCCATTTTGGTCTACTTCCATCGCTCCGAGAACCGTCAAGTCCACATGTTTTCCACGAATCATCCCAAAACTCATCGCCGAATCAAAAAAAGCGGCGCCCGGCATAGTGGTGATGGTTTGTTTTCCCGCATTGATCAGGTCGGGATCTTCCTCGCCTTCAAAAGGGAAAGGTCCCATTCCAAGTACACCGTTTTCACTCTGGAACTCCACTTCAATTCCTTGCGGAATATAATTGGCCACCAAAGTCGGAATACCGATTCCCAGGTTGACGTAATATTTATCTTTCAGCTCTCTGGCTATTCTTTGTGCGATTTGTTCTTTTGTAAGCATCTTTTTTTTTCTGTGTTGATTGTTAGATTTCAGATTTAGAATCTTTCCTCAAATTAACTTTAAACTTTGAACCTTAAACTCTTTGTCGAACGGTTCTCTGCTCAATTCTCTTTTCATATTTCTCTCCCTGGAAAATCCGCTGGACAAAAATCCCCGGAATGTGAATTTGGTTCGGATCCAATTCACCGGCAGGAACGAGTTCTTCTACTTCTGCCACTGTTATTTTTCCGGCTCCGGTCATTGGTGCATTGAAGTTTCTTGCGGTTCCTTTGAAAATTAGATTTCCGGCTTCATCGCCTTTCCAAGCTTTGACAAAGGAAAAATCGGCTTTATAAGCCATTTCCAATACATACATTTTCCCATCAAATTCACGAGTTTCTTTTCCTTCGGCCACCTCCGTTCCAAATCCGGCAGGCGTCCAAATAGCTGGAAAACCATGTTGAGCTGCTCGACATTTTTCAGCAAGCGTACCTTGTGGCGTAAGCTCCACTTCCATTTCACCGCTCAACATCTGACGTTCAAATTCAGCATTTTCACCTACGTAGGAAGCAATCATTTTTTTGATTTGTTTTTGTTTCAACAACAATCCCAGTCCAAAATCATCCACGCCGGCATTGTTGGAAATACAAGTAATATTTTTCACATTTAAGCGAACAAGTTCCGCAATGATATTTTCGGGAATTCCGCAAAGACCAAACCCTCCAACAATAAAAGTCATTCCGTCTTGAACTCCTTCCAATGCAACTTGAACATTATCTACTTTCTTATTAATCATTTCGTTTGTTTTGATTGCCGATAAAAATACAAAATAATTTTAGCGAAAGCTGTATTTTTGTTGGGATTAAAAGGATTTGAATGGATATTTTATCACAAGAACTGGAAAATTACCTTTCCTTACATTTTTCCCCTGAAACTGATTTATTGAAAAAGCTTGAGAAAGAAACTTTTCAGAAAACGACTCAGCCACAAATGCTTTCAGGTGGATATCAGGGACGTTTGTTAAGTTTGATTTCGAAATTAATTCGTCCCAATAGAATTCTGGAAATTGGAACTTTCACCGGTTATGCCACTTTATGTTTGGCCGAAGGTTTGTCAAAAGACGGGAAAATCATCACCATCGACCGAAATGAAGAACTGATGTATCTTCCCAAGAAATATTTTGCCGAGTCCGATTATTCTCAGCAAATTGAATTCAGAATCGGAAATGCGATGGATGTTTTGGATGAATTGGACGAGAAATTTGATTTGATTTTCATCGATGCCGATAAATCGAATTACATAAATTATTACGAAAAGGTTTTGGAAAAAATGAATCCTGGGGGTGTAATTCTTGCTGACAATGTTCTCTGGTACGGAAAAGTTTTGCAGGAAACCAAAGCCAATGATAAGGATACCAAAATTCTGAAGGAATTCAATGAATTAACCGCAAAAGACCCGAGAGTTGAATCCATCATTTTGCCGGTTCGGGATGGCATCAGTTTAATAAGAAAAAACTGATTTCTTTTGAATTCTAATTAAAAATTCTAAATTTCAGCATGAAATACGCAGTTTGTCAGGTCAGTGTATCGCCTTTGCGCGCCGAACCTTCCGACCGTTCGGAAATGGTAACCCAGATTTTATTTGGTGAAAAAGCAGAAGTTCTGGAAACAAAAAAAAACTGGATCAAAATTAAAGCTGATTTTGACGGGTATGAAGGTTGGGCTGATCAGAAACAATTTCTGGAAATCACGGAAGAAGAATTCAACACCCTTCAAAACGACAAATTTGCATCGGAAAGCTTCAACCTTGCAGTGGAAAATGATATGCCTTTGACACTTCCGATGGCTGCTAATCTTTGCAATCTCAACGAAGGAAAAATCAAATTCGGAAATAAAGAAATCGAATATCTAGGTGAATTCCACGAAGGAAATTTCACAAAATCCGACATCCCAAATTTGGTGTCTATGTATCTAAACACGCCTTACCTCTGGGGTGGAAAATCAGTTTTTGGGATAGATTGTTCCGGTTTCGTTCAACAAGTTTATAAATTTTGTGGTGTGAAACTACCTCGGGATGCTTATCAGCAAGCAGAAATCGGCGAAGCTTTGAGTTTTGTGGAAGAAGCAGAACCAGGCGACCTTGCATTTTTTGATAATCCGGAAGGGAGGATTATTCATGTAGGAATAATTCTGGATGAAAACAAAATCATTCATTCGCATGGAAAGGTGAGAATCGACCCTATTGACATTACCGGAATTTTCAACACAGACACTCAAACTTATTCGCATAAACTCAGAGTGATAAGACGAATTTTATAATTCTGATAATCAATTTATTGGAGGATTCGATGTCGGAATTAACATCAAATGTTCATAATTCTTCATTTTTTCTTAAAAAAGACAATTTTTAGCCACCTAAACTCGTTATAAATTATCTATTTTTGTAACCTCTTACAAAGAATAAAAGTTTTAGAGTTTAAATGAAATTATTTAATTTTTTTACGCAGGAAGTTGCCATTGACCTGGGAACGGCCAACACACTAATTATTCATAACAACAAAGTTGTAGTTGACAGCCCGTCAATCGTTGCTATTGACAGGCGAACCAATAAAGTGATCGCCGTAGGGGAAAAGGCCAAGCACATGCAAGGTAAAACCCACGACGATATCAAAACCATCCGTCCGCTGAAAGATGGAGTAATTGCAGATTTTGAAGCTTCTGAATTCATGATCCGTGAATTCATCAAACAGATTCCGGGGATTCGCGGAAAGTTTTTCTCGCCTTCACTTCGCATTGTGATTTGTATTCCTTCTGGAATTACTGAAGTTGAAAAACGTGCGGTAAAAGACTCTGCTGCACACGTGAATGCAAAAGACGTAAGGTTGATTTACGAACCGATGGCAGCTGCAATCGGGGTAGGAATTGACGTTCAGCTTCCAAAAGGAAATATGATCATCGATATAGGAGGTGGAACTTCTGAAATCGCGGTTTTGGCGCTGGGAGGAATTGTTTGTGACAAATCAGTAAAAATTGCCGGAGATGTTTTCACAAACGACATCGCCTACTATCTGAGAAGTCATCACAATCTGTATATTGGTGAAAGAACTGCAGAACGTGTAAAAATCGAAGTAGGTGCAGCAATTGAAGATTTGGAGCACGAACCGGAAGACATGGCGGTTCAGGGTCGTGATTTGATCACGGGAAAACCAAAAGAAATCACGGTTAATTACAAGGAAATCGCAAGAGCTCTCGACAAATCGATTCTGCGTATTGAGGATGCGGTTATGGAAACACTTTCGCAAACTCCGCCCGAACTGGCTGCTGATATTTACAACACCGGAATTTATATGGCCGGTGGTGGTTCTATGCTTCGCGGACTGGATCAGCGAATCAGCAAGAAAACAGGATTGCCTGTTTTCCTGGCAGATGATCCGTTAAGAGCCGTAGTTCGCGGAACCGGAATTGCTTTGAAAAATATTGACAAGTTTACTTTCTTAATGAAATAATTGAGATATGCAATTCATCCTTAATCCCATCATCAAGAATGGATTGTTTCTCTTTTACGTCTTATTGTCCCTGCTTGCTTTTTTGTTTATGTTCAGGCAAAAGGTTTATCATAAAGCGGTGCTGGACAAAACAAGTACACAATTCAGTGGATATGTAGATGAACGGATTTCAAATGCCACTCAATTCATCCATCTGAAAGACGATAACCGTGATTTGCAAAAAGAAAATGCCGAATTGCGCAAGCAACTGGAAAAACTGAAAGGCGAAATATCTGAATCCAATCTTCCGAGTGGCCCTATCACCAATCTGGAATTTCACCAGACTTATCGTTTTGTGCCAGTGGAAGTCATCAATAATTCGGTAATGAAAAACCACAATATGCTGACCATCAACAAAGGTTCACGACAGGGAATTGAAAAAGGGATGGGCGTGATTTCGGGAAATGGCGTTATCGGATATGTGTATAAAACTTCGGAAAATTATGCACGGGTAATGTCCACACTGAACCTGAACACCAAAATCACTGCACAAATCAAAAGTAACCGATATTTCGGAACGCTAATCTGGGACGGAAAAGATGCCCGCTATGCTCGTCTTCAGGAAATTCCGAAATACATTGAAGTAGAAAAAGGAGACACCATTGAAACCGACGGGAAATCAGGTGTAATTCCCGGAGGAATTATGTTGGGAACCGTAGTCAATTCAGAAATTGATGAAGTTACCGGAGAACTCGACATTTTGGTAAAACTCAAAGAAGATTTTGCCCGACTTCGTTATGCGCAGGTCGTGGTAAATCTTGAAAAAAAGGAATTAAAAGAAGTAGAAAAAATAGACAGCACGGCTCAAAATGCTCAACCTTAGACTTTTAGGAAATATTGTAATTATTGTATTCTTGGTTTTACTGCAAGCATTGATTTTCAGTAAGATCAATTTCAACCATATTGCCACGCCGTACATTTACATTTTGTTCATATTGCTCTATCCGGCTTACCGCAACCGATATCTTTTTTTGCTGTTGTGTTTTCTTTTGGGATGGGGCGTGGATTTATTTGAAGACACCGGGGGGATTCATGCTTTTGCTTCGATCACAATCGGATTTTTGAGTAAACATATCATACGAATGGTTTCGGGAACCAAATTTTTTGAACTGGAAGAATTCCGTTATTCCGATTTTAATGCGGGGCAATGGATTTTTTATACGGTTCTGATGGTTTTCATTCATCATTTTCTATTGTTCTTCATGGAAAGTCTGTCCTTTTCAAATTTCGGCGGAATTATGAAAAGAACCGTTTTCTGTTCGGCATTTACGCTTCTGTTTGTTTATTTCTACTTAATTTTGTTTAGAAAGAGAGCGGAAAGATGAAGAAGATTTATGTGATCTCTGCCATAGTGCTGATGATTATCGGATTGTTTATCTGGCGGTTGTATTACTTGCAACTTTCCACCGACCGATACAAACTGAACGCCATCAACACTTCCATCAAACAGGAAATCATTTTTCCAAACCGTGGCGACATCCTAGACCGTAACGGAGTTCTGCTTGTAAGTAATACGTATAGTTATGAGTTGAATGTAATTCCAGCTTTGATTACTGAGGAATTTGACACAGCTGATTTTTGCGAAATGGCGGGCATCAAAGTTTCTGACTTCCACCAAAGATTATTGCAAATTAAAGAGGAAAAACATTACCGCGGGCTTTCTCCTTATCCGCTTGTCAAAAATATTTCGAGAGAAAATTATGCCCGGATTCAGGAGCAACTTTACCTCTATCCGTCCATGTCCATCGTGAAAAGACCTGAACGAAAATACATGGTAAACACCGCCGGAAACATTTTGGGCTACATCAACGAAGCGAACGAAGCCTACATCAAAACCGATTCAACTTATTACAGGCCGGGCGATTTGGTCGGGATTTCCGGAGTAGAAAAATCCTACGAAAAAGAGTTAAGAGGCGTAAAAGGAGTAAAAAACTATGTGGCCGACCGCTTGATGAAATCGGTAGGACCTTATAAAGACGGCGAATATGACCAACCAGCCAAAAGCGGAAAAACTATCACACTGACCATTGATTACGAATTACAACAATATGCTGAAAAATTATTGCAAAATAAAAGAGGCGCCATCGTAGCACTTGATCCTAAAACAGGCGAAATCCTTGCAATGGCTTCTGCACCTACAGTTGACCCAAATCTTTACCTGAACTCTGTTACCCGAAATGAAGTATTACGCGATACGATTTCCATGCCCAATTATGATCGTGCCACCCAGGGAACTTATCCGCCTGGATCAACTTTCAAAATGATCACGGCGTTGGCAGGATTGCAAATGGGAACCCTGCACGCAGACTCAACCGGATATGTATGTAAACATGGATTCCGACACGGACGAATGAAAATCGCTTGTCACTGCGGACAATACTATCGCCCGATTTCATTGAGACTTGCCATTGCTAAATCTTGCAATAATTATTTTTCCGAAGCCTATCGGGATATCGTTCAGAAATATCCCAATGACTATGCAAAAGGAATGGACGAATGGAAAGAAATTATGTCTAGCTTTGGTTTAGGTGTTTATTTAAACAATGATTTGGCTGTCGGAAGTTCAGGACTCATTCCCTCTGGAAATTTTTACAACAATCGGTATGGTGAAGGAAAATGGAATCCGCTTCAGATGATTTTTAACGGAATGGGACAAGGAGACATTACCACTACTCCACTCCAAATGGCTAATTTTACAGCTATTATTGCCAACAAAGGTTCTTTTTACACACCGCACATCGTGAAGGAAATTGATGGAGAATCTCAGAGCGATCCACGTTTTACCCAAATAAAAAAAACGCTCGTAGATTCTCGTCATTTTATTCCCGTAATAGAAGGAATGGAGCAAGTCTTCACTAACGGAACTGCGCGAGCATACATTACAAAAGAATTTACACAAGCAGGAAAAACCGGAACAGCACAGAATCCCCACGGACAGGATCACTCGCTTTTCACCTTGATTGCTCCTGTGGAAGACCCAAAAATTGTAGTGGCTGTCATAGTTGAAAACGGTTATTGGGGAGGAAGATGGGCTGCGCCCATGTCCACGCTGATTGCAGAAAAATATTTAACAGATACCATCAAACGTCCGCATTTGGAAACACGAATGGTAAACGGAAGTTTAGAAGGAGAATACAGAAAACAGTGGATTGAATACCTGAAAAGAAAAGGATGGTATGTTGAACCCGTTAAAAAAGACAGTTTAAAAACAGATAACAGTGAGCCAAAGCAGATCGTTAAGAGGAATTGACTGGACCACCATCATTATGTGTCTGGTGCTCATAGCCTTCGGGATTATGAACATCTATTCTGTTGATCCCGACAAAGGAATGAAACAACTGCTTTTCTTCGGATTAAGTTTTGTACTAATTTTTGGTCTGATTTCGCTTTCCTCTACTACTTCAAACTTTTTTGAAGTTTACAGTCCGATTTTATACATCGGTGCCATTGTACTTCTGATTGCTGTACTTATATTCGGAAAAGAAATTAACGGAGCCAAAGCCTGGTTCAACTTCGGATTTGTGAGTTTCCAGCCCGCAGAGGTGGCCAAACTCGCCACCGGACTTCTCCTGGCCAATTATGTCACATCGCCTTCGGTAGAAATAAATTCCAGGCGAACGATTATCACTGCTTTCACCATTATAGCCATTCCGGTAGGATTAATTCTTTTACAACCGGATTTGGGATCTGTATTGGTTTTCAGTGCGTTTATCGTTGCACTTTACCGTGAAGGATTTTCAGCTTGGTATATATTTATTCCGGTGATTGGAGGCGCTCTTTTCCTGCTTTCCATTTCTTATCCGGCTTATTATGTACTTACGGCTCTTGGGTTTTTGACAACCATTATCTGTCTTTTTATTATTGCCTTTACGTACAACCGGACTTTGCTCAAAAATATAATGGGCGTTCAGCTCGGACTCATTGTTTTCTTTATCCTGCTGATGCTAATGCAGACATTCTTCCCGGAACTGGGTGCAATTGCCGATGAAACTGCCAAACATTATGCCGACCCTTCCAATCTGGCCTTCAATGTTTATTTCTATTCGGCATTGGGACTGGTTTTGGCACTAGTTTCCGCTTTGTCGGTTTCCTATTTCATTTTGAGGGACAATGCAGATTCGCCTTATAAAATGTTCAGCTCTGAATTTGGTTCCAACCAGACTTATGAAGTGGCGATTATCGCAACGGTTGTTTTTATTATCATTTCAGGAATTTCACTTTTCTCTTCGAGTATTTACACAGAATTGCCCAAACACCAACAGGAACGGATTATGGTTCTTTTTGAAGGAGAGAAAAAGTACCGGGATACTTCGGGGTATAATCTTCTTTATTCCAAAACCGCTATCGGTTCAGGTGATCTTTTAGGCAAGGGGTATTTGCAGGGAACGGTAAAAATGGGAAAATTTGTGCCGGAACAATCAACTGATTATATTTTCTGTACTGTTGGAGAAGAATGGGGATTTGTAGGAAGTTCGCTTCTGGTCATTTTCTACGGATTATTTATTTTAAGAATTTACTATCTCGCCGAATCCCAGCGAAGTGAATTTTCAAGGTTTTTCGGCTATTCGGTCGCAACCATATTTCTTATTCATTACTTTATCAATATCGCAATGGTAATGGGACTTTTCCCGACTGTGGGAATTCCGCTTCCATTTTTCAGTTATGGAGGAAGTTCACTCTGGGCATTTATAACACTAACGACTATTTTCCTGATTCTCAATTACAAAGACAAGCAAAGTCTTATTTAAATTTCTACGGATTATTTCACTTCTGAATTTGATTTCCTTCGGTTTACTTGAATTGGAGTAAAATTTTAACCTTTTTCCACTTAAAACTTTTGTAAATTAGATTTGATGAAAAGGAAAAATAGCCTGTTGTTTCTGATAATACTGCTACTGTCGCAACTAAATTTTGCACAGGATTTTAAAATTGAAAACGACAGAAATAAATTTTCCGTTTATTTTCAGGATGTCGGCAACCTCATCATCGTTCCGATTTCCATCAACGGTTCGGTTCCTTTGAACTTTGCAATTGACACCGGTTCGCCCTATACCATCATCACCAACTTGAACGCCATTCGTCATTTCCAATTAAAAAAGGGAAATTCCGTAACCATTTCAGGACTGGGAAAAGACATTATGAATCTCGAAGCCTATCTTTCAAAAAACAATTCCATTCAAATCGGAAAAGCAACTTCGGAAACGACCGACATTGTATTACTGTTCGAAGAAGGATTTGATTTGAGCAGCAGGTTTGGGATTCCCATTTACGGCATACTCGGATATGATATTCTGAAAGATTTCGTAGTAAAGGTTAATTATGTTCAGAAAAAAATCACGTTCTACAATCCTGAATACTTCCATTCGCGCACAAGACTGAATAAATACACGATAATTCCACTCGAAATCCGAGGGAAAAAACCTTATTTGAAACTGGATTCCCAAATCAACAATAAAAATGTCGAACTAAATTTACTCATTGACACGGGAAGCTCAGAAGCACTTTGGCTATTTGAAAACCCTGAAAACCAAATTGTTATTTCAGGTCCTTTTATTGAAGATTATTTGGGTTACGGACTGAACGGCGAAATACACGGAAAGAAAACCCGGATTCCGCAATTGAATTTAGGCAAATATCAACTCGAAAACCTGACCACTTCTTTT
This sequence comes from Moheibacter sp., assembly GCF_049672845.1. NCBI lineage: Bacteria > Pseudomonadati > Bacteroidota > Flavobacteriia > Flavobacteriales > Weeksellaceae > Moheibacter > Moheibacter sp. The sequence goes on along the minus strand of NZ_JBATWT010000023.1, from coordinate 583,279 downwards.
CCCGACAGTATTTCCATTGCCAACATAGCCCGGATCAACCGAAACGGAACCGTTGGCTCAGAAGTTTTACGCCGGTTTACCACGATTTATGATTACCGCAACCGGAATTTATATGTGAAGAAAAACAAGTATTTCAAAGATGAATACCATTATAATCTCGCCGGATTGGAATTGTATCAACCTTATCCTGATTTACCTTATCTCGAAGTTGCTTACATCAGGAAAGGTTCGCCTGCCTATAAAGCAGGTTTAAAAAAAGGAGATGCCATACGTTTGGTTAATGAGAAGAAAATCAGCGTTTTCCGGGTTAATCAGTTCCAAGAAAAGTTTGATGCACAGGAATCCAATGTAATTTATGTAGAAGGTAAAAAACGTGAATCTATCACCTTGCCCGAAATCATTGAACTTTTCAAAAGCAAAGTTGGGGAAAAAATTCACATCGTTTATACAAGAGAGGAAAGTGATGTGGAAAGAACCGCTTCCTTCGTACTTAAAAAATCGATTTAGCTATCCGATTAAAACAAGAAATGCTTGATATTTATATCCTATTTTTGTAGTTGAAAGGTAACACCCGCAAGGTTCACTGCTTACATAACCTCGCAGTTTTGGGAGGATTCTATTTCAAAAGAAGCATTCTCATATAAATTCAAGATCTTCAGAAAAAGTAATGGGAAGTATGAATATTATAAAAGCTATGACATTAAGAGTAGGTATTAAAAATATGCGATAAATGAAAAAGAGGTACAAAATCCTTATCCCTGTAGTAATAATAATTGGTTTTATTTGTTTTTTTGAAGTAAAGGGATTTTTAGAGAGAAAAAGAATTATTGGAAATGAAATAAATGAAACCATTGTTTCTATAAATAATAATTGGACAGGAGGAAGAAGTTATGATTATATTACTAAAAGCAATTATAAAATAACTTTAATAAATAATGACACACTCTCTATAGGAGATTCAATATCCAAAAAAGCAAACAATAATAAATATGATATTTTTCGAAAGAAAGAAGGCAGTTATTATTTTTTAAGAAGTTACTATGTTGGTAAGTAAGATTGATGTATCACACGTGTTGATACGATAAATTAAAAGTAAAATTGATTTTCATCCTACGCTACTGCTGTTCAGATTTGCTATTTGCACCTTAAAAATTCATTTAATTTTCAACCGTTTAAAACCAAACATAAATGAAAATTGCGAGCGAAAGCAATCTTCTTCTCATCATGCACGTGATGGCTTCGTACCTCGCCATGACCTCCTCATCCCACCGAAAACCATTAAAATTTTCTTAATTAAATCAATCATTCTCATTCTTTTTCTAACTTGCGGCTATGAAGGAAGCTAAACAGTTAAAGTATGACAAAGCCTATCTGAAAATGGCTTTGGAATGGGGAAAATTGTCACATTGTAAAAGAAGACAAGTGGGCGCTTTAATTGTAAAAGACCGAATGATCATTTCAGACGGATACAACGGTACGCCCAGCGGATTTGAAAACCATTGTGAAGATGATGAAGGCTACACCAAATGGTACGTTTTGCACGCCGAAGCCAATGCCATTTTAAAAGTTGCTTCATCCACGCAAAGCTGCAAAGGCGCAACCCTTTACATCACACTTTCACCCTGCAAAGAATGCAGCAAACTCATTCATCAGGCGGGAATTGTGCGAGTGGTCTATCTACAGGAATACAAAGACAATTCGGGAATAGAATTTTTGAGAAATGCAGACGTGAAACTAACGCAAATAAATGAAGAAGAACTGTAAAAAATGAGGACATTCCTTAAAATCCTGAACCTCGTACTAATGGTGCTGATTATTTTGCTTGCGGGATTTATGCTCGGAAGAAAATACGACATTGCCATCGACGAAAACGACAAACTTGTCGGACTCGAATACAGCGCCAACGAACAGAAAATCAGACGATTGGTCTCACTGATTGACGACCAATATATGGAAGAAGTGAACACCGACAGTCTGGTGGACAAGGCCATCAATCAGATTGTAGGACAACTCGATCCACACAGCACTTACCTGAACAAAGAAACCCTGAAAAAAGTAACCCGCGAAATGAGCGGAAGTTATCAGGGAATTGGTGTTCAAATCAGGAGAATGGATGATACTTTGACCATTACCCAGGTTTTACGTCAAAGTCCGAATTTTCAAAATCTGATGATTGGAGATCAAGTATTGAAAATTGACAGTGTGAACATTGTGGGGATGAGTTCCGAAAATGCGCAGAAAATATTCAATGAAATTAATTCGGATGAAGTTGCCCTCACACTCAAACGAAATTCAGCAGAAATCATTGTGAACGCCAAAAAAGGAAATGTTCCTTTGCCAAGTGTGGTTTCACATTTCAAAATCAATGAAGATTTAGGTTACATCAAACTGGTTCGTTTTGCAGAAAAATCGGCAGACGAAGTACACGATGCGCTCAAAGATTTAAAAAATCAGGGAATGAAATCTCTGGTTTTGGATTTACGTGGAAATCCGGGCGGAATCATGAAAGTGGCCGAACAAATTGCCGACGAATTCCTCAAAAAAAATGAACTCATCGTTTATACACAGGACAAAGAAGAAAAACGAAAATACATTTATGCCACCAACAAAGGTCTTTTTGAAGATGGAAAAATTTATGTTTTGATCGACGAAGGTTCGGCATCTGCCAGCGAAATTGTCGCCGGTGCTTTGCAGGAATACGGTCGCGCGACCATCATCGGGCGCCGATCTTACGGAAAAGGATTGGTTCAGCGGGAAATTCATCTGGGTGACGGAACAAGAGTCCGGCTGACGGTTGCGCATTATTACACACCGTCGGGGCGTTCCATTCAGCGTCCTTATGACAAAGGAAAACAGGATTATTCCGAAGAACTGTACCGACGTGTGCGAAGCGGCGAACTCCTCTCGGAAGACAGCATCAAAGTCAATAAAGAACTGGAATACAAAACACCATCGGGCAAAATCGTTTATGGCGGCGGCGGAATTATTCCGGATGAATTTGTAGCGGTCGATACCACCCAATTGAAAGGCTGGATTATGCAGAACGCTTATTCGGACAACAACCAGAATTTCTTCTTCAATAAAATTATGGAAAATCGTTACAATCCATTCTGGATGAACGAAAAATGGTTTTTGAAGCATAACGACATCACACCGATTTATGAAGAATACCTCGGTACTTTGGGTATTTTGCCGGAGCGTGTAAATGAGGAGGAAGAAGCTTTGATGAAGAATTTCATCCGTTCGGCGATTGCGGAAGAACTTTTCGGAACCAATGCGCTTTACAAAGCTTGGTGGCCGGAAGACAATATGATCCAACGCGTACTGGAACTGGAAACAAAATCTTAAAATGGACTGGCAAGAAGCGCTTTCTGAATACCGGACTTACCTAAAACTCGAAAAATCTCTTTCGCCTAATACGATTGAGTCCTATTTACGGGATTTAAGAAAGTTGGAAAGTTTTTCTGAAAATCCACCAATGAAAGTTTCATCGTCTGATTTGGATGAATTTCTTTATCAGTACGCCAAAGAGAATTTTGCACCAAGATCTCAGGCACGATTGATTTCATCGGTCAAAAGTTTTTTCAATTATTTGCAATGGGAAGAATGGCGAGCCGACAATCCGGCGGAACTGCTGGAAACCCCAAAACTGGGAATGAAACTGCCCGATACTTTATCGGAAAAAGAGATTGACCAATTAATTGCGCAAATTGATTTAAGTTTACCGGAAGGCGAAAGAAATCGCGCCATTCTCGAAACGCTTTATGGATGTGGACTTAGGGTTTCTGAACTGACGGAATTAAAACTTTCGGATTTGTTTTTTGAAGAAAATTTCATTCGGGTAATCGGCAAGGGAAACAAGCAAAGGTTAATTCCGATTTCGAATTACACCATTAAATTCATCAATATTTACCGAAACGAAATTCGGGTGCATATTCCCATTCAAAAAGGATTTGAAGATTATCTTTTCCTGAACCGAAGAGGAAAAAAACTTACGCGGGTGATGATTTTCACCATCATCAAACAACTGACCGAAAAAGCCGGAATTCGCAAAAAAATCAGTCCGCACACCTTCCGACATTCCTTTGCCACGCATTTGTTGAAAAACGGAGCCGACCTTCGTTCCATCCAAATGATGCTTGGGCACGAAAGCATTACCACTACCGAAATTTACACTCATCTGGACGATACGATGATCCGCGAAGCTGTGCTAAAATATCATCCGAGAAATTCGGAAAATAAGGATTCAGACAATAACCAAAAGTCATAAATTCAAAAATTCTTATCTTTACGTAAACATTTCACGATGGATATTCAGGCAACAAAATTGGAATTAATCAAAATGCTGATGGAAGTAGATAAAGTTTCTATTTTACAGGAAATAAAAGAAGTTTTACGTTCTGAAGCCAATTTCGCTTCGGAAGAAATAGTCGCCTATACTACAAAGGGAGAGGCTTTGACAAAAGAGCAATACATCCGATCACTAAAAGAAATTAGTGAAGAAATAAAAAACGGTGCTCAAACTTTTTCCTCTGAAGAAGTATTGGAATATGTCTTAAATCAAGACAAACGATGAAAGTCTGATGGTCAAAGCGATCAAGAGAAAGTTTAGCAAATATTTACGACTACATCTTCGAAGATAGTCCCCAAAACGCCGAAATGGTTATTAAAACTTTAAATCATTTATGAAAGAACTGAAAATGATGTAATCATTTTGGATGTTTTCAATGTCAATCAAAATCCCGGTAAATTACTCAGTTTGAAATCCTAAATTCTAATACCACCCTCTTCTCAAATAATTAATGATACTACTCAGGTTGAAATTAAACGTAAACCGAACTCTTTCCCAATATTTATCCATCGCAGGTTCAAATCCGAGTGAAGACTGAACGGGCAGATAAAATTCCAGAAAATCGGGGATGACCTTGAATTTAATTCCGGTATCATAAATGAATTCTGCGTGTTGAAATTTATTTTTGTAAACACCGAAATCGGCATAAATATCGAGCATATTCAGCACCGGATAATCCACATTCGTTGATACAATCCATTGATTGACCGTAAAATCCAACTGTGATTTAAAACCGGCTTCGGCCATCACATATTGCTGACTCAAAATCCCGGAACTTTCCGAACGCCCCAATAAATTCAGGTTGAATGCATAATCCGAAACTTTACTCACCCCAAAATTGAAATAATCGGTATTGCTTTTATTCTGAATGAAACTTCCCGCAAAAACTCGGACGCTCAATTGCTTTTTGGGTGCAAACCGCCAACGATAATGAATTTCACCCATCACTTTCTGAAAAGACTCCGTCGTTTGCAAAGTCATCGAACCATACGACTCATTGATGTAATCGGGTTTGGAATAATAATAGGTCAAATTCCACAAACCGTATTGGTCCTCATCGGTTTGAATTTCAAATTCCGGCACTTCCTTGTCCAGATTGTCATAACTGAAAATAAATCCGTGCGAAAGGGTTTCCCGCGGATCTTTTTTGAAACTCGTCATCAGATAACCCGACCATTTGAGATAAGTTAAATCACGGTCGTAATGTTCATATTTGGCTGAAGCGCCCAAAGTTATCGAACGGAAAATCGATTTTTGCGGTGTAAACGTATTCTGAATTCCACCACTTCCGGCAATTTTTCCGGTTCCGGTAGAAATTTTCGGCGTGATGTTCCATTTAAAAGGTCGCGTCAGCAGGGATTGATTGTGAAACCTCATCCCAATCAGGAATTTGTCGTAATTGTTCCAACGAATTTGCGGGTTCATAAAAATCTGGGAATATTCCGGATTTTCGATATCGGAATATAATTTAAACTGCAGTTTCTTCCCATTTTTAAAAAAACCTCGGGTTCGGATGAAATTATCTCGGTCGTTAAATTCCGGAAAAAGATACCCCGGGTTGAGTTCGATTTTGTCATAATCGCCTTTGGGAAAAGAAACAATTGTCTTTTTTTCTTTGGAAGTAAACCATTCTTCGGCCACAGGAATTCCACTTTTGGAAGCCACCACCTGAAACGGACCGGAAAATTCTGTTTTGTTTTTGATTTTAATTTCCAAACCCTCATCCGTCTCTTTTGCATTGACGAGTTTGAAATTAATTTTGTCTTTTTTATCAATATAATCCTCAAAAAACCAAGTTAAATCTTTGGGCGAATTTTCAATCAGATAATTCCTGAAATCCATTTGCGAAATATGTTTTCCACGATTTGCTTCACTGAAATTTTTAACCATTTCGTAGAAAGTTCCGTTTTCCAGATATTCGTCCATCAGGTAAAAAGTCAAACCGGTTTTGAAACCGCTCATCGCAATCTGGTTCATATTGCTCAACTCATCAAATGGCGTATTGATCGGCTGGTCATAATTCTGTCGCGACAAATAAAGATACAGAAATTTATAGCGATCGTTCATTTTCAATCGGGCGGCGTGAAAGAAATACAAAGGCTTAATTCCCAGTAATTTTATATTGTCGGGAAGATGTCCGGCGAGTTTTAATTTAGGGAAATTTTCGTCCACATATTTCATCATCAGGTAAAATTGCAGTCCGTTTTTGAGCCAGTGATCCTCGATTTTATTGACCGAAAAAAGTCGGTCGATGTATTCGTAACTCAGAATTTGAAATAGTTTCAATGCATTTTTTTCCTCTTCGGTAAATAATTTCACTTCAAAAAGCCAGGCATCCAAATCATCGACACCGAAATATTCCTGTTCCTTTTTGGTTTTGTATGAAATGAATAATTTATCAGAAGGAAGTTCTCCCAAATGTTCTTTGAGAAACTGAATCTGAGCAGGTAAAATCGAATCAATGATCGGCTTTTCAATGCTGTCGTATCCAAAGCCAAAATCTACATTTAATCCTGAAATTTCATCCGAATAAGAATGTCTTTCTTCTTTATTTTTGGTTAAATAAATCCTGAAATGTTCCAGATTTCCAGCCGTCCAGAATTCTTCATTTTTTTCAAGATCGGTTGAGATCAAATAATTTTCGGGATACTCAATTTTCAACTGATAATAAGAAGGATAAGCAGAAAGTTCCTCAAAATCTTTGTAATGTTGAAGTACCCAATTTCCGTTTGAATTCAGGGTTGCGGGCTGTAGAAAAAAATATTTCAATAAGTAATTTCCTTTCTCAGTTCGCCCATAGCGCGTCACGGCATCAAAGGGAATTTTCACCGTATATTCTGCTTTTAGTCGGATGATTTCTCCTTTTTTCCAGGGTTTTTCAAGTTCAATTTTTAAGAATTCACGTTCTTGTTCTTGGTAAAGAATCTTATCATTTTCATCATTCAATAATATTAAATCTCTTGCGCCTCCGCGGTCTTCCCGTTCCGAAAAATGCAAAGCGCCTTTTCGGTCCTGAAGTTTGACTTTGTTCAATACGGTAAGTTTACCCGAATAAGCATTTGCCCAAGCGTGCAAATAAACTTCTGTGAGTGTTTTCTGAGATTGATTTAAGAGAACAAATTCTTGTTTTACATGAAGTTCGTGGCGAGTGGAATCGAGTTTCACATCGAGATAAATCGAATCGGTTTGCTGGGAAAACAAAAATCCAAAGTAGAAAATCCAAAAAACACACGCATACAATTTTCCCATTGCCGAAAATGTCAGATGTAAATTTGTTTTATTTTTTTCTGATTACCAAGTTTTTAACAGAATAACTCAGCGCAAGCTCACTTCGGTGGCTCCGCCATTGTATTTGCGAAATGAAGCATCGTAAACTTCAATTTTTGTGTATTGGCTCAGAAGTTTGAGCAATTCCTTTTTTAGTTTTCCCGTTCCATGACCGTGAATAAAAATGAGTCGGCTTCGTTTTTCGGCTCGCGCCAAATCCATTTCCTCACGCACTTTATCAAGTTGAATCTGAAGCATTTCATAATTGGACAAATGCGCAAAAGAATCGACAATCTGTCCGATATGCAAATCCACTTCTTTGGGCTCTGATAAAGGTTTGGCACCGGACTTTTTAGGTAAATCAATAGGTTCCTGAATGATTACTTTTCCAATTGGCAATTCTGCATCGGGCAGTAATTCATGAGCATAAAAATTTTCTTCAAAACCAAATTCGTTCAAAATGGTCACAAGGTTTTTCTGAACGCGAAGCACCTTTCCCTTATGATCATCGTCGATTACCTTTACACTATCTCCAGCCTTGAACATTCCACAAAAATAGGAATTGTAAAATTCCACCACAAACCAATAATTTATGTTGTTTCTAGTGACTTATATCATATAAATTCTTAAATTCGATAACTTTAATTAACACGAGAACAATTTTATGAGAATTTTTTACGGTTGGATGGTACTGACATTCCTGTCTGTGCTAGTTGCTTGTTCGTCTGATGGTGATGATTTCCCGGTAATTGACGACGATGATCCGGTTGAAGTTTCACCGGTTGTATTTGATATTAATGCAGTGCCTTATCCGAAACTTTCAGATTATAATTTTTTTAAATCTCCAATGTCTGCGTTAGACCCTGTTTATGGCGTTCTTCCGTTTCAGCCTGCTTCTCAGCTCTTTACCGATTATACATCCAAAAGCCGTTTTATCTGGATGCCTGAAGGTGTAAGTGCACAATATGTTTCAGACGAAAAAATATTTAACTTTCCAAGTGGAACCATTCTGATAAAGAATTTCTATTATGATCAGGCTTTGCCTTCCAATTCAAAACGAATCATTGAAACTCGGCTAATCATCAAAAAGGATGCAGACTGGATTTTTGCCAATTATGTTTGGAATGAAGCCCAAACCGAAGCATTTTTTGACCTTGATGGGAGTTTCACCCAGGTTGATTTCGTTCATAACGGACAAACCAAAAATGTTTTTTACCGGATTCCATCCCAATCAGAATGTTTAACTTGTCACAAAACCGGTGATTCTGCCATTCCAATCGGGCCAAAACCACAAAATCTGAATTTCAAATTAAATTTTGCCGACGGACAGCAATTTCAGCTTGATAAATGGGAAGATTTTGGGTACCTGAGTTTGGGTACGCCTGCCAATATCAATTCGACGGTGGATTATAACGATGCTTCGCAGTCACTTAATGATAGGTTCAGATCCTATGTAGACATTAATTGTGCGCACTGCCACAGCGCCACCGGACATTGTAATTATTTACCGATTTTACTCGCATTTTCAGAAACGGCAAATCCTGATAATTTAGGAATCTGTGTAGTACCGAATATTGACATCAGCGGATTTATTGGAATTCCCGTTACTCATATTGTTAAACCGGGAGATCCTGTTTCATCCAATATGTATCAACGAATAAAATCTGAAGAAGAAAATATAAAAATGCCAATGATTGGAAGAAATCTGGTGCATGAAGAAGCGGTTAGTTTAACCGAACAATGGATTAACACCCTTGAGGGAGATTGTAATTAACACAAACAAAAATTATGAAAAAACTTTTATTAATTATTTTTTTAGCTACAGCGGTATTGGACGCCCAAGTTAGCTTTACAAGTCAGAGCATATCTTTTCCGGGCAGCACCAAACGCTGTGTGGTAGATATGAATGGCGATTTTTTAGATGATCTTGTAGGCGTTTCAGACGGAATTATTTATGTAAACCAACAAAATGCTGATGGTAGTTTCACTTTGAAACAATATATGACTCAGAGTTCTCCCTATATGCCGGGATGGTCTATCACTGCAGGTGACTTTAATGGTGACGGCTATAATGATCTGATGTATGGAAGTGGAAACGGTGTCGCTTTTGCCCTCTCACAACCTGGGGCAATGGGTGTCAATTATAATATAGTTTATGGAAATCAATATGTCTTTTCACAACGTGGAAATTTCATAGACATTGACAATGACGGTAATCTCGATGGCTATATGTGTCATGATGTTGGCCCCAGTGTTTACTATATTAATGAAGAAAATATGCCGGTATATCACCAAGGAGGTTTGGGTGATTATCCAACAGGCGGACATTATGGATCTCTTTGGGTGGATTACAATAATGATGGATTAATGGATCTTTTCATTGCAAAATGTGGAAGTACAGAAGGAAAAAGAATCAATGAACTTCATAAGAACAATGGCGACGGAACTTTTACCAATGTTGCCCCCGAAGCAAATCTCGACAGTTCATCTGAGAACTGGTCAAGTGCCTGGGGTGATTTTAACAATGACGGCTGGATGGATTTATTTAATGGTATAAATGCTCAAATGCAAAATAATTCTGGTAGTCATGAACTCATGAAAAACAATGGAGACGGAACATTTACAAATGTTACAGCCGGCTCAGGATTTGACAATTTTGAAGGAAAAAGCCGTGAACACGTTACTTATGATTTTGACAATGACGGATATCTTGATATCGCTGGAAATTCCAATAAGATTTTCTTTAACAATGGCGATATGACTTTTACTCCTGTAACGGTTGGGTTTTCAGATGCAGCATTTGGCGATTTGGACAATGACGGCTTTATCGATGCGTATGCGTTCGGAACTATTTTTTATAATCAAGGAAATGACAATAACTGGATTAAATTAAATACCATCGGAACAGAAAGCAATAAAAACGGAATCGGAGCGCGTGTAGAACTTTACAGCGAAATGGGTATGCAGATCCGTGATGTGAGAAGTGGCGAAGGCTTTGCCTTTATGAGCACGCTGAACACGCATTTCGGAATCGGAACCGATACCGAAATCGAGAAAATTATCATTAGATGGCCATCTGGTATCGTGGACACCATCCTAAATCCTGAAATCAATACAACGCTTACCGTTACGGAAGGCGAGACCCTAATGGGTCTAGCAGAACATGATTTGCTGCAGTTTGCCATTTATCCAAATCCGGTAAAAGATATTTTGAATATCAAAACCAATGACTTGACGAATTCAAAATTTGAAATCCGGGATCTTACAGGATCTGTTATTTTAAAAGGAAATGCACAGTCAGGAAAAATAAATGTAAACCATTTAGAAAAAGGAATTTACATTTTGACTTTCGAACAAAATGGTAAAAAGTCCAATACGAAATTTGTCAAACAATAGTTTGATACATAAACCTGTTGAAAGAGAAAAAGCTATCTGAAATCAGATAGCTTTTTCGTTTTTCTTATATTTTAATCAATCTTAAACAGGCGTGTTTAAATCAAACGCTTCCAGATATTGTGCTACTCTCTGCACAAATCCACCTCCCAAAGCACCGTCCACTACTCTGTGGTCATAAGCATGCGACAAATACATTTTATGACGAATGGCAATCACATCTCCTTGCGGAGTTTCCACCACCGCCGGTTTTTTGACAATCGCACCCACGGCCATGATCGCAACTTGTGGCTGAGGAATAATCGGTGTTCCTAATGTATTTCCAAAACTTCCGATATTGGTAATGGTATAAGTTCCACCTTGGATTTCATCCGGTTTTAATTTATTCTGACGCGCTCGGTTTGCCAAATCATTTACTTGTTTAGCCAATCCTGCCAGACTGTATTGGTCTGCGTTTTTGATCACAGGAACGATTAAGTTTCCGGTTGGAAGTGCAGCTGCCATTCCGATGTTGATATTTTTCTTCTTTATAATTTGATCTCCATTGACCGAAACATTGATCATCGGGAAATCTTTGATAGCTTTTGCAATGGCCTCAATGAAAATCGGCATGAAAGTAATTTTCTCGCCGTTTTTCTTCAGGAATTCGTCCTTGTGTTTGTTTCGCCAAAGAACAATATTGGTCACATCCGCCTCTATGAATGAAGTTACGTGCGGTGCAATTTGTTTGGCCTGAACCATATTTTGCGCAATGATTTTACGCATTCTGTCCATTTCGATGATTTCATCTTCACCCGAAACAATCACCGGTTGTGGTTTCGCAGGAGTCGGAGTGGAAACCGGAGCAGTTGCTTGTGTAGCAGGCTGGGCCGAACCGGATTTTTTGCTCTTCACAAATTTCAAAATGTCCTCTTTGGTCACTCTGCCTTCTTTTCCTGAACCTTGAATAGTTTCCAATTCCGCTACAGAAATTCCTTCCTGTTGTGCAATGGATTTCACCAAGGGCGAAAAGAATTTATCGGAAGAAGAAACGTCAAGGCTCTCACTGCTTTGCAAAGGTTTTTCGAGTTCAGCAACCACCGATGTTTCCGGCTCTGAAACCGATGTTTCAGCTGGAATAGCAACAGGTTCTGCAGATGACACTTCGCCCTCCACTTCCAAAATGGCAATTGGTTCACCAATTTTGGCTATACCGTCCACGTTTACCAATATTTCTTTTAATTTTCCGGCTACAGGAGAAGGAACGTCTGAATCCACTTTATCGGTAGCGATTTCCACTACAGATTCATCTTCTTCAATGTTGTCTCCAACGTTTTTCAACCAATTGATGACGGTCGCTTCCATCACACCTTCGCCCATTGCTGGTAATATCAATTTGTAATCGGCCATAGTTTTTCTTTGATTGCACAAATCTAATTAATTTGACTTGAATTCTAAAATGGATTGGGGAATTAGTGAAAAGACAGGAATTAAATGGTTTTTTGTAAGCCTTCGTTAAATCCGTGTCATTTGGCATATCTAAGTCAAAATCCAAATATAAAAAAACCGCCTCAAATGAGACGGTTTCTATTTTGAATTACAGTATACAATTTTACATTATACAGTAATACTTAATTTAAGCTTCACCCGGAGGTCCAAAGTTCAAAGGCATTGCCGCTGACTGGTTGTCCTTGATGTCCCCGAATTGTTTTTCAAAACGGTTTACATTTTCGGCCAATGCTTGCGACAGACGCTTTGCGTGTTGTGGTGTCAAAATGATTCTTGACTTCACTTTTGCTTTGGGTACTCCCGGCATCATTTGGATGAAATCCACGATGAATTCAGAAGGCGAATGGTTGATTACCGCCAAATTGGAATAAATTCCTTCCGCCGTCTGGTCGTTGATTTCAATATCGATGTTCTTTTTGTTTTCTGACATTACAATACAGATTTTGCGCTTACTAATTCTTCATATTCCTTGTTGGAACCTACGATGATTCGCTGGTATTCCTTCAAACCAGTTCCGGCAGGAATCAAATGTCCAACGATTACGTTCTCTTTCAATCCGTTCAGTTCGTCTTCTTTTCCGGCAACCGCAGCTTCGTTCAAAACTTTGGTTGTTTCCTGGAAGGATGCAGCCGACATGAAAGATTTTGTTTGAAGAGAAGCTCTCGTGATACCTTGCAAAATCGGTTCTGCCGTTGCAGGCATTGCGTCTCTTGCTGTTACCAGATTTTTATCTTCACGTTTCAGTCTAGAATTCTCATCACGTAATTCTCTTGCAGAAATGATTTGTCCAGGCTTCAACGTATCGCTGTCTCCGGATTCTTCCACGACTTTCATTCCGAAAATTCGGTCGTTTTCTTCCAAGAAGTCGTCTTTGTGTTCCAAAGAATCTTCAAGGAATCTGGTATCTCCTGAATCAACGATTCGAACTTTACGCATCATCTGACGAACGATGATTTCGAAATGTTTGTCATCAATCTTCACACCTTGTAAACGATAAACTTCTTGAATTTCATTTACCAAATACTCCTGAACAGCAGTTGGACCTTTGATTCTCAAGATATCTTCCGGCGTAATCGCTCCGTCTGAAAGCGGCATACCTGCACGGATGAAGTCGTTTTCCTGAACCAAAATCTGGTTGGAAAGTTTAACCAAATATTTGGTTACTTCACCTGTTTTGGATTCCACTACAATCTCACGGTTACCTCGTTTAATCTTACCAAATGAAACCACACCGTCGATTTCTGCTACCACAGAAGGGTTGGATGGGTTACGTGCTTCAAACAATTCGGTTACACGCGGTAAACCACCCGTGATATCCCCTGCTTTTGCAGAACGACGCGGAATTTTCACCAAAACTTTACCAGCTTTAATTTTCTCACCGTCGTTTACGATAAGGTGAGCACCTACTGGAAGGTTGTAGTTTCTTTCTTCTCCGTCGTTGGTCATTACTTTCAGCGTAGGAATCAACTTTTTGTTACGGGATTCGGAAATAACTTTTTCCTGGAATCCTGTTTGTTCGTCGATTTCCAACTGGAAGGTAGATCCTTGCTCGATATTTTCGTATTCTACCTTACCGGCAGATTCTGCGATAATTACACCATTGTATGGATCCCAGCTTGCAATAACATCACCTTTGGAAACTTCTTGTCCTTCTTTGATTTTCAGAACCGATCCGTAAGAAAGGTTATTTGTCATACGAACGTTTCCTTCAGCGTCTATTAATTTCATCTCGGTTGAACGAGAAACCACAACATCTGCCGGATTTCCAAGTTCGTCTTCACCTTTAACAGTTCTCAAATCTTCAAATTCAACTTTACCGTTTGCTTTCGCAATAATTGAAGATTGCTCAGATACGTTACCGGCGGTACCTCCCACGTGGAACGTACGAAGTGTAAGCTGTGTACCCGGTTCACCGATGGATTGTGCTGCCACAACTCCAACTGCTTCACCTTTCTGAACTTTCTTACCTGTTGAAAGGTTTCGACCGTAACAAGAAGCACAGATACCCGTTTTGGCTTCACAAGTCAATGGGGAACGAACTTCAACGGTTTCAATTCCGGCTTTTTCAATAGCGTCTGCGATTTCTTCTGTGATGATTTGATCTGCAGAAACCAATTTCTCTCCCGAATCCATGTCGTAAACATCATGAAGTGAAGTTCTACCTAAAATTCGCGAAGCTAAAGTTTCAACAATTTCTTCGTTCTTTCTAAGTGCATGCGCTTCTAATCCTCTCAATGTTCCACAATCTTCTTCCATTACGATTACGTCTTGAGCAACATCCACCAGACGACGAGTCAAGTAACCCGCATCGGCCGTTTTCAAAGCGGTATCCGCCAAACCTTTACGTGCACCGTGCGTTGAGATAAAGTATTCCAAAATGGAAAGTCCTTCACGGAAGTTGGATACAATCGGGTTTTCGATAATTTCCCCTCCTGATGAACCTGCTTTTTGTGGTTTCGCCATCAATCCACGCATACCTGACAACTGACGAATCTGTTCTTTTGAACCCCTCGCTCCAGAGTCAAGCATCATATAAACGGAGTTGAATCCTTCTTTATCATCGGTCATACGTTTCATTACGATTTCGGTCAAAGTCGCGTTGGTGTTTGTCCAAACATCGATTACCTGATTGTAACGTTCATTGTTTGTGATAAGACCCATGTTATAGTTCATCTTGATTCCCTCTACTTGTTCAATTGCATTGGCAATCAAATCTTTTTTCTGATCCGGAATCAAGATATCTCCTAAACTGAATGATAATCCCCCCTCAAATGCATTTCTGAATCCAAGATCTTTCATCTTGTCAAGGAATTCAGCTGTAGTTGGGAAGTCGGTGATCTTCAATATATTGTTAATGATCGTTCTCAAAGATTTTTTTGTAAGAACTTCATTCACAAATCCTACTTCTTCAGGAACAATTTGGTTGAATAAGACTCGACCCACGGTTGTTTCGATGAATTCTTCAACTAATTCTTCTCCTTTACGAACTCTTGCCTTTACTTTAATTACCGTATTTAGGTCGACTGCTTTTTCATTGTAAGCAATTTCAACTTCTTCAGCAGAATAGAAAGTAATACCATTTCCTTTTGCAGATTTTCTGGCTTTGGTCATATAATAAAGACCCAAAACCATGTCTTGAGAAGGTACCGTGATTGGCGAACCGTTTGCAGGATTCAAAATGTTTTGTGAAGCCAACATCAATAATTGTGCTTCCAGAATTGCTTCAGGTCCCAAAGGCAAGTGAACTGCCATCTGGTCACCGTCGAAGTCGGCGTTAAATGCCGTACACACCAACGGGTGCAATTGAATTGCTTTTCCTTCAATCAATTTGGGCTGGAATGCCTGGATTCCCAAACGGTGCAAAGTTGGTGCACGGTTCAGTAGCACAGGGTGTCCTTTCAATACATTTTCCAAAATATCCCAAACAACTGGCTCTTTTCTGTCGATGATTTTCTTGGCCGATTTTACCGTTTTCACAATTCCTCTTTCGATTAATTTTCTAACGATAAACGGTTTGTATAATTCGGCTGCCATGTCTTTTGGCAAACCACATTCGTATAATTTCAAACTTGGCCCCACGACGATTACCGAACGAGCCGAATAATCCACACGTTTTCCTAATAAGTTCTGACGGAAACGACCTTGTTTCCCTTTCAATGAATCGGAAAGAGATTTCAACGGACGATTACCATCTGCTTTTACAGCCGATGCTTTACGCGTGTTGTCAAACAATGAATCCACTGATTCTTGCAACATACGTTTTTCGTTACGCAAGATAACTTCCGGCGCTTTGATTTCCATCAGTCTTTTCAGACGGTTGTTTCGGATGATTACACGACGGTAAAGGTCGTTTAGATCCGAAGTAGCAAAACGTCCACCATCCAGCGGAACCAAAGGACGTAATTCTGGTGGAATTACAGGAATGACACGCATTACCATCCATTCGGGACGGTTAACATGTGTCATATTGGATTCACGTAATGCTTCTACAACTTGCAATCTTTTTAAAGCTTCGGTTCTTCTTTGCTTAGAAGTTTCGTGGTGTGCTTTGTGACGAAGTTCATAGGAAAGATCATCTAAATTGGTTCTTCTCAACAAATCTTCCAATGCTTCAGCACCCATTTTGGCGATGAATTTATTGGGATCTGTGTCTTCCAGGTATTGGTTATTTGCCGGAAGTTGATCCAGAATATCCAAATATTCTTCTTCAGTCAAGAAATCCAATCTAGCCAACTCACCTCCTTCCGGTGCTTGTGCAAGTCCGGGTTGGATCACCACATATCGTTCGTAGTAGATCACCATATCCAATTTTTTGGATGGCATACCCAAAACGTATCCGATTTTATTTGGCAAAGAACGGAAATACCAGATGTGCGCTACCGGAACCACTAGGTTGATATGTCCGATTCTTTCACGACGCACTTTTTTCTCTGTCACTTCTACGCCACAACGGTCACAAACGATTCCTTTGTATCGGATTCTTTTGTATTTTCCACAGGCACATTCATAGTCTTTTACAGGGCCGAAAATTCGTTCGCAAAACAAACCGTCACGCTCAGGTTTATGGGTTCTATAGTTAATCGTTTCAGGTTTTAGGACTTCCCCTCTTGATTCTGAAAGAATCGATTCAGGAGATGCTAACCCGATACGGATTTTTGAAAATTTACTTGTTTTATTTTTTGTTGACATATTCTAAATTTTGTTTCAAGTTTCAAGTTTCAGGTATCAGGTTTATTTAAATTAAACGTTGAACCTTTGACTTTAAACTTATTAGATTATTCTTCTAATGTTATGTCTAATCCAAGACCCTGTAATTCATGCAACAATACGTTGAACGATTCCGGGATTCCCGGTTCCGGCATTGGCTCACCTTTTACGATTGACTCGTAAGTTTTCGCTCTACCAATCACGTCGTCTGACTTAACTGTCAGGATTTCACGCAAGATGTTGGACGCACCAAATGCTTCGAGTGCCCAAACCTCCATCTCTCCGAAACGCTGTCCACCAAATTGTGCTTTACCACCCAGCGGCTGTTGCGTAATCAATGAGTAAGGACCGATGGAACGCGAGTGCATTTTGTCGTCAACCATGTGACCTAATTTCAACATGTAGATAACTCCTACCGTTGCTTTCTGCGCAAAACGTTCTCCGGTTCCACCATCATACAAGTAAGTTGTACCGTAACGTGGTAAACCTGCTTCGTCTGTTAAGGCATTGATTTGGTCAATATTGGCTCCGTCAAAAATTGGCGTAGCAAATGTTTTTCCTAATTTCAAACCTGCCCAGCCTAAAACGGTTTCGAAGATCTGACCGATGTTCATACGGGAAGGTACCCCAAGCGGGTTCAACACAATATCAACCGGTGTTCCGTCTTCAAGGAACGGCATATCTTCATCACGAACAATTCTTGAAACAATACCTTTGTTACCGTGGCGACCTGCCATCTTATCACCTACTTTCAGCTTACGCTTCTTAGCGATATAGATTTTGGCCAGTTTCACGATACCTGCCGGTAATTCGTCTCCGACAGAAATAGTGAAACGCTCGCGGCTAAGTGCTCCCTGCAAATCATTGTATTTGATTTTGTAATTGTGAAGCAATTCTTTTACCTGATCGTTTTTATCTTCGTCAACTACCCAAACACTGTCTGCACCAGTAAGGTTCAAATATTCTTCAACTGAAGAAAGTGCTTTTTTGGAATATTTAGTTCCTTTTTTAATCACCTCTTCGTTCAAATCATTGAATACACCCTGAGAGGTTTTTCCATCCAGAAGTGTAAATAATTTGTCGAGCAATGTATCACGCAATTCGTCAAATTTCTTTTGGAAATCTGCCTCAATACTGTCGATGATGGCTTTGTCCTGAGATCTTCTTCTCTTGTCTTTGATGCTTCTTGAGAACAATTTCTTGTCGATTACAACTCCCCTCAAAGACGGAGAAGCTTTCAATGAAGCGTCTTTCACATCACCTGCTTTGTCACCAAAGATGGCACGTAAAAGTTTTTCTTCAGGAGTCGGATCTGATTCTCCTTTTGGAGTAATTTTCCCAATCAGTATGTCACCCGGTTTTACTTCAGCTCCGATACGGATCATACCGTTTTCGTCCAAGTCTTTGGTAGCTTCTTCCGAAACGTTTGGAATATCGGCAGTCAATTCTTCCATACCCAATTTGGTATCACGAACGTCCAATGAATATTCGTCAATATGGATAGAAGTAAACCAATCTTCACGCACAACTTTTTCAGAAATCACAATCGCATCCTCAAAGTTGTACCCTTTCCAAGGCATGAATGCCACGACAAGGTTTCGTCCGATTGCCAATTCTCCGTTTTCCGTAGCATAACCTTCACAAAGAACCTGTCCTTTTTCAACTCTGTCGCCTACTTTAACAATTGGCTTCAAAGTAATGGTTGTTCCCTGATTTGTTTTGCGGAATTTGGTCAGATTATATCTTTTTTCTGAAGAGTCGAAACTTACTAGTTTCTGGTCATCCGTTCTGTCATAATCAATTGAAATGATGTCTGCATCTACATAAGTAACGGTTCCGCTTCCTTCTGCGTTGATAAGAATTCTTGAGTCTTTCGCAACCTGTTTTTCCAGACCTGTTCCTACGATTGGAGCCTGAGGCTTCAACAATGGAACGGCCTGACGCATCATGTTGGATCCCATCAAAGCACGGTTTGCATCATCATGCTCAAGGAAAGGAATCAATGACGCAGAAATTGATGCAATCTGATTAGGTGCGATGTCCATCAGTTCAACTTCCTGTGGCTCTACAACCGGGAAGTCACCATCTTCTCTCGCCGTTACACGCTCATTTACAAATTCTCCTTTATCGTTGATCGGCGCATTTGCCTGTGCGATGGTTTTGGATTCTTCTTCCTCAGCAGAAAGGTAGATCGGTTCATCGTTCAGGTTGACTTTTCCGTTTTCAACTTTACGGTAAGGTGTTTCAATAAATCCTAAGTTGTTCACTTTTGCAAAAACACAAAGTGAAGAAATCAATCCAATGTTTGGTCCCTCCGGTGTTTCAATCGGACAAAGCCTTCCGTAATGCGTATAGTGAACGTCACGAACCTCAAAACCTGCTCTTTCACGTGAAAGACCTCCAGGCCCCAATGCAGAAAGACGACGTTTGTGCGTAATCTCAGACAATGGGTTCGTTTGGTCCATAAACTGAGAAAGCTGGTTCGTTCCAAAGAAGGAATTAATAACCGACGAAAGTGTTTTAGCATTGATCAAATCAATTGGTGTAAACACTTCGTTGTCACGAACGTTCATTCGCTCACGGATGGTTCTCGCCATACGAGCCAATCCTACTCCGAACTGAGCAGCCATTTGCTCACCAACGGTTCTCACACGACGGTTTGACAAGTGGTCAATATCGTCCACCTCTGCTTTTGAGTTTACCAATTCGATCAAATATTTAATAATCGAAATGATGTCTTCTTTGGTCAGAACCTGAATATCTTCAGAGATATCAAGTCCTAATTTTTTATTCAAACGATAACGCCCTACTTCACCTAGTGAATAACGCTGGTCTGAGAAGAATAATTTGTCAATGATTCCTCTTGCAGTTTCCTCATCTGGTGGCTCAGCATTACGCAATTGACGGTAAATGTATTCTACCGCTTCTTTTTCAGAGTTGGTAGAGTCTTTTTGAAGCGTATTGTGGATAATGGCATAATCGGCAGATTTGTTATCCTCTTTGTGAACCAAAATTGATTTCACCCCTGATTCCAAAATCTGGTCAAGGTGCTCTTTTTCAATGATGGTTTCACGCTCCAAAATGATTTCGTTACGTTCGATTGATACTACTTCACCGGTATCTTCATCTACGAAATCCTCGTGCCAAGTATTCAATACACGTGCAGCGAGTTTTTTACCGATTGCTTTTTTTATCGTTGTTTTACTAACTTTTATTTCTTCGGCCAGGTCGAAAATCTCCAGGATGTCTTTATCCTTTTCGTATCCGATTGCACGAAGCAAAGTTGTTAAAGGTAATTTCTTTTTACGGTCAATATATGCATACATCACAGAGTTGATGTCGGTTGCGAATTCAATCCAGGAACCTTTGAAAGGAATAATTCTGGAAGAATAAAGTTTAGTACCGTTTGCGTGATAAGATTGTCCGAAGAACACACCCGGCGAACGGTGAAGCTGTGAAACAATCACGCGCTCCGCTCCGTTGATGATAAATGAACCCGAAGCCGTCATATAGGGAATCGTTCCCAAATAAACGTCTTGAACTACGGTTTCAAAATCCTCATGTTCAGGGTCAGTACAGAACAGTTTCATACGTGCTTTTAAAGGAACACTGTATGTCAATCCTCTTTCGATACATTCGTCGATCGTATATCTCGGCGGATCTACGAAATAGTCTAAGAATTCTAATACGAATTGATTTCTCGTGTCGGAAATCGGAAAGTTTTCAGCAAACGTTTTGTACAATCCTTCATTTCCACGTTGATCGGGACGTGTTTCCAATTGGAAAAAGTCTTCAAATGACTTGATCTGGATGTCCAGAAAGTCCGGGAATTTGGATTGAACTTTTGTTGAAGAAAAACTGATTCTCTGATTTTCCTGAGTTTTGGTGTCTTTTTTACTCATAAAAATTTTAAGAAATGGGTTAAAAAAATATTTTGTTACTCAAAAAAATATTAGAAAAAGAGATTAAGATGGTAAAAAATAGACAAAAGATTTCTTAGTTGCAATCTTTGTTCTGTATTCTGTATTCTTTTTTCTTTTTCTAACTGCAACACTGGTATATCTTTTCACAGCGTAGTGCAAAATATTTTTTATTTCTTTTGAAACCTTATAAAAAGTTGATGTAGGCACAAACTAAAATTCCCCTCCCGAAATACGGAAGAGTTGATTTTCAGCAAGTTACTCACATATAACTATTTAATACTCTCAAAAGGACTGCAAATGTACGAATTATTTTACAGTTTTAAAATGTTTTTATACAAAAAAGCCACCGCAATGCGATGGCTTCTGTTCTGTATCGAAATGAATTATTTCAATTCTACTTCAGCACCAGCTTCTTCCAATTGTTTTTTCAAAGCTTCTGCTTCATCTTTAGAAACAGCTTCTTTGATTGGTTGAGGTGCAGTATCCACTAAATCTTTAGCTTCTTTCAAACCTTTACCTGTTAAATCTTTAACCAATTTAACAACTGCAAGTTTGTTAGCTCCGCTTGCTTTAAGGATTACGTCGAATTCAGTTTTTTCTTCAGCAGCAGGTGCATCTCCACCCGCAGCAGGACCAGCAACTGCTACAGAAGCAGCAGCAGGCTCAATTCCGTATTCATCTTTAAGGATAGTAGCTAACTCGTTTACGTCTTTTACGGTTAGGTTTACTAAATCTTCAGCTAATTGTTTTAAATCTGCCATTTTAAATAATTTTTTTTTTGTTGAACAACTTTTAAGTTTTGTTTCAAGTCAAACTTGAAACGGTATAATAATATGAGTGCGTTTATTACTCGGGTCTTTCAGAAAGTGTTTTAACAATTCCTGCCACTTTTTGACCACCTGACTGCAATTGAGACACAACGGTTTTAAGAGGCGATTGCAACAATCCAATGATCTCTCCCACTAACTCTTCTTTTGATTTCAAGCTGGCCAAAGCCTTTAGCTGGTCATCACCAACGAAAACTGCTTCGTCAATCCAAGCGGCTTTCAAAAGGGGTTTATCGGATTTTTTTCTGAAAGTTTCAATAACTTTTGCCGGCGCATTTCCTGTTTGGGAAATCATAATAGCCGTATTACCTTTTAAAGAGTCATAAAGTCCGTCGAATTCTTTTGCTTCAACTCGCTCCATGGCTTTTTTAAGTAAGGTGTTCTTTACGACACGAAGAGAGATGTCACCTTTGTGGCAAGCTCTTCTCAATTCGGTAGTATTGGACGCGTTCAAACCTGCAATATCAGTTAAGTAAACTATGTTTGACTCTTCTAATAGCGTGGCCAGATCGTCGATCATTGCAGCTTTTTGTTCTCTTGTCATTGCCATAATTCCTTAATTTTATGCGTTTAAACTTTTAGGATCAATATGTATCCCCGGGCTCATAGTGCTTGAAAGGGTGATACTTCTCATGTAGGTACCTTTTGCTGCCGTTGGTTTTAGTTTAACCAAAGTAGAAACTAATTCCGCTGCATTTTCCTTGATTTTTTCAGGAGTGAAAGATACTTTTCCGATAGCCGCGTGGATAATACCATAACGGTCAACTTTGAAGTCGATTTTACCGGCTTTTACATCTGCAACTGCCTTCCCTACTTCCATAGTTACCGTACCCGCTTTGGGGTTTGGCATCAATCCTCTTGGACCTAAAATACGTCCCAATGGACCTAATTTACCCATAACAGCTGGCATGGTAACGATAACGTCCACGTCTGTCCAACCGTTTTTGATTTTATCAAGGTATTCATCCAAACCTACAAAGTCAGCTCCGGCTTCTTTTGCCTCTGCTTCTTTATCAGGCGTAACCAAAGCCAAAACTTTTACGTCTTTTCCGGTACCATGAGGAAGTGAAACCACTCCACGTACCATTTGGTTTGCCTTTTTTGGATCAACACCCAACCTTACAGCAATATCAACTGAAGCGTCAAACTTCGCTGTATTCACGTCTTTTACCAAAGCAGCTGCTTCGTCGATAGTATATAACTTTGTTTTATCTACTTTAGCTTGTGCTTCCTTTTGCTTTTTTGTTAACTGCGCCATTTCTTTAAAATTTAAAATGATTACTGGGGAGCTTGTCCTCCTTTTACGGTTATACCCATAGAACGAGCCGTACCGGCTACCATTTTCATCGCAGACTCTACTGTAAAGCAGTTCATATCTTGCATTTTGTCTTCTGCAATCGCTTTAACTTGATCCCAGGAAATGTTTGCAACTTTTACCCGGTTGGGCTCACCTGAAGCTTTTTTAAGCTTGGCAGCGTCCATCAACTGAACTGCTACGGGTGGAGTTTTTACGATAAAATCAAAGGATTTATCCTGATAAACCGTAATTACAACCGGCAAAACCTGACCTTGTTTTTCCTGTGTACGTCCGTTAAACTGTTTGCAAAACTCCATGATATTGACCCCTGCCGCACCCAATGCCGGACCTACCGGTGGCGATGGATTGGCTTGGCCTCCTTTGACCTGAAGTTTTACAACTTTTTCAACTTTCTTTGCCATTTTTGTTTTTTAATAATTTGAATACTAAATGAATTTGGAAGCATTTATTATTCAGCAAATTAGGTTACTCACAATACCCTATTTTACTTTTTGGACTGCAAAAGTATAAATTTTATTTAATCTGACAAAAGTAAACTGTTGATTTTTAATAAGATTTCACCTTAATTGAGTTTATAAATAATTATCCAAACCCGCTAAAAGAAAAAAGCCATTCCGCAGAATGGCTTTTTAATATCTTCAATCAAAGTTTAAACTTTCTCAACCTGCATAAAGGAAAGTTCCAGCGGAGTTTTACGTCCGAAGATCAATACCATCACTTCAAGTTTACGTTTGTCTTCATTTATTTTTTCGATTGTACCATTGAATCCGTTGAAAGGTCCGTCGATTACTTTTACGGTTTCTCCAACCAGATAAGGAATATTTACAAGATTTTCATCAGATTCTGCCAATTCATCCACTCTTCCCAGCATACGATTTACTTCTGCCTGACGCATAGGAACCGGATCGCCGCCTTTGGTTGCGCTTAGAAAGCTGATAACACCCGGAATATTTTTGATGATATGTGGGATTTCTCCTTGCAGATCCACTTCTATCATTACATAACCCGGATAGTGTACTTTTTCCTTTTGAACTTTCTTTCCGTTTCTGATTTGAATTACTTTTTCCATAGGCACCACAATCTGTCCTACGAATTCTTGTAATTTATGGTACTGAATTTCATTTTCAATGTAAGTTTTGACCTTTAATTCTTGGCCACTTACGGTTTTCAACACGTACCATTTTTTGTTACTCATAACTTATTTTTATCAGATTTGAATCTTATCTAAGTAAATCAAAAAGGTTCTTGATAATGACATTACCAAACAAAGAGTCAACGGCATAAAGGAATAATGCAAGTATGACAGTTGCAATTGCGACTATGATGGTGTCTTGCTGTAGCGATGCCCAAGTGGGCCATGTTACATGATCTTTAAATTCTGCAAAAGAATCTTTTACGTAGTTTACGACTTTCATCTGTTTCTTTTTATTGTTTATAACGTCTGAGACTTCCTTAGCTTACTCGTTAAATTGGTTCCACTCAAATCATTATTCGTAGCACGGGCACAAGGATTCGAACCCTGACCAGCGGTTTTGGAGACCGCGATACTAACCATTATACTATGCCCGTATTTTAAAGAAGGTGTTTTCGAATCCGAAAACCGAAAACACCTTTCTTTATATCAATTAATCGTTATGATTATTCAAGGATTTCAGTTACCTGACCAGCACCAACTGTTCTACCTCCTTCACGGATAGCGAAACGAAGTCCTTCGTTCAAAGCAATTGGTTGAATCAAGTCAACAGTAATTGTCAAGTTATCACCTGGCAATACCATCTCAACACCTTCCGGCAACTGGATTTCTCCTGTTACGTCAGTTGTACGTACGTAGAACTGAGGACGGTATTTGTTATGGAATGGCGTGTGACGACCACCTTCTTCTTTAGTCAAGATATAAACCTCAGCTTTGAATTTTTTGTGTGGTTTAACAGACCCTGACTTAGCGATAACCATACCACGACGGATGTCAGCTTTCTCGATACCTCTCAAAAGCAATCCAACGTTGTCTCCAGCTTCACCTCTATCAAGAATTTTACGGAACATCTCTACCCCTGTTACAGTTGAAGTCAATTTTTCTTCACCCATACCAACGATATCTACAGGATCACCTGAGTTGATAACTCCTGCTTCGATACGTCCGGTAGCAACAGTCCCACGTCCTGTAATTGAGAAAACGTCCTCAACTGGCATCAAGAATGGCTTGTCTTGCTCACGAACTGGTTGTTCGATCCATTCGTCAACTGCACTCATCAAGCTCATAACAGTGTCTACCCATTTTGGCTCACCGTTCAATGCACCTAAAGCAGAACCTTGGATTACCGGAGTGTTATCACCATCGTATTCATAAGAAGACAAAAGATCTCTAACTTCCATTTCTACCAATTCCAATAATTCAGCATCGTCCACCATGTCAACTTTGTTCAAGAAAACAACGATACGAGGAACGTTTACCTGACGACAAAGAAGAATGTGTTCACGAGTTTGAGGCATAGGCCCATCTGTAGCGGCAACTACAAGGATGGCACCGTCCATTTGTGCAGCTCCTGTAACCATGTTTTTAACGTAATCCGCGTGACCTGGACAGTCAACGTGCGCATAGTGACGGTTTGCTGTTTCATACTCCACGTGAGAGGTGTTGATTGTAATACCTCTTTCTTTTTCTTCTGGAGCGTTATCGATCTGATCGAAAGCTTTTGCTTCTGAAAATCCAGCATCAGCTAATACTTTTGTAATAGCTGCAGTCAAAGTAGTTTTACCATGGTCAACGTGACCGATAGTACCAATATTCAAATGCGGCTTATTACGATTAAAGGTTTCCTTTGCCATTTTAAATAATTTCTATGTTATACTTAATTCTAAATAATTTCAACACAAAAAGTGGTGAGCTTCCCTGCCCAACACCTTTAAAAACCAACTTCATTATTCTCTTCCATCCCTTGAGCTTAACGCTCTTCCTTAGAGCCAATGACGGGAATTGAACCCGTGACCTCGTCCTTACCAAGGAAGCGCTCTACCCCTGAGCTACATCGGCCAAAAAGTAGAGCGGGAGACGGGACTCGAACCCGCAACATTCAGCTTGGAAGGCTGAAGCTCTACCAATTGAGCTACTCCCGCTTATACTTAACTTGACCAAACTCGTTGGTCTTGTCCATTTAAAAAATGAAAATTTTGTGGGGAGAGCAGGATTCGAACCTGCGAAGACATAGTCAGCAGATTTACAGTCTGCCCTCGTTGGCCGCTTGAGTATCTCCCCGCCTTATATTTATAAAAATTGAGCCGGCAGAGGGATTCGAACCCACGACCCCGAGATTACAAATCACGTGCTCTGGCCAACTGAGCTATGCCGGCAATAAATCTTCATTTTTATGTAAAAGAACAGTCCGTTTTTGTTTAACGGACTGCAAATGTACGAAGTTTTACGAATTCTCCAAATTTTTGGAAAAAAATATTTCTTTGCCTTATCTGTCTGTGATTTTCTCCTTTTTTCTGATGATTAACTTCTTTAATGTATCTACCGATAAATCAATGCATTCTTCAAATGTTTGACCCGACTTTTTCACCATAATATCATCCCCTGGAACTTCCAGTTTTATATCTACAAATTTATTCTCCTTATCCGATACGTTTTCAACTCGCATTGCCACCTGAACGGATATGATTTTATCATAATATTGCTCCAATTTACTTAACTTTCTTTCAACGTATTCTTCTAACCCTTCTTTGGCGTTGAAATTAACTGTCTGAAGATTAATTGTCATAATTACCTAATTTTTTTGCTCTCTTGGGTGAGCTTGGTTAAACACTTTTTTTAATTGCTCTATGCTACCATGTGTGTAAACCTGCGTGGACGCGAGACTTGAATGCCCCAAAAGCTCTTTGACCGCATTCAAATCGGCTCCACGATTCAACAAATGTGTAGCAAAACTATGCCTCAGCATATGAGGACTTTTTTTTCGCTTCGTACTGATATGACTAAGATAAGAATTTACCAAATTATAAACAAGTTTATCATAAAAAGGTTTTCCTTTTTCAGTAAGAAATAAAAAGGTTGAATCATTCGGAAATACCTCTCTGCGCTCTTCTAGGTACTTCAACAGATTTTTTAATAATTTATCACTTAAAGGAATCAGCCGCTCTCTATTTCTTTTTCCCAAAACTTTCAAATGCTTTTGAGAAAAATCTACGCTACCCACTTGAAGATTGATTAGCTCACTTCGCCTCATGCCGGTCTGATATAGCATTTCCAGCATCAGCCGATCCCGAATTCCATTAAACCCATCGGGAAACAAACCCTCGGTCTCAAATAAACTGCTCATTTCATCTTCTGAAAAAGGAACCTGAACTTTCGGATACTGTTTCAGTGTTCTGATTCCGGTTGCAGGCGAAACTTCAATTTCACCAATTTTAAGTAAATATTTATAATAAGATTTGAGCGTACTGACTTTTCGGTTGATGCTTCTTTCTGATAATGAGTTCTGAGAAAGACAGACAATGTAATTGCGCAGATCAAGTTTTTGCGCCTGTTCAATTTCTGGATTTGAAGTTTCGGACTGATAGAACGCCAAAAATTCCGTCAAGTCATCTCCATAACTTTTGATTGTGTGGGCCGAATAGTTTTTTTCGACTTTCAGGTATTGTAAAAATTTGGATATAGACATAAAAAAACCTGTTCATCAAAGTTAAAAAACTTTCATGAACAGGCGTATATGATTTCAGTAAAATCTTAAGCTTCTTCTTTGCTCTGCATTCTTTGCTTGTAAGCAGCACGCAGACGCGCCTGTCTTTCCAAAATAGAAGGCTTGATAAATTGCTGACGACTTCTCAATTCGCGAACAACACCGGTTTTATCAAATTTACGTTTGTATTTCTTCAACGCTTTGTCGATTGATTCTCCGTCTTTTACTGGTATAATTAACATATTTACTCTTATTTTTGAGGTTGCAAAGATAGAAAACTTTCTTAATCCTGCAAAATATTTTACCTAATCTTTCAGAATATTTCTTCCGATTACTAATTTTTGAATTTCTGTGGTTCCTTCGCCAATGGTACAAAGCTTCGAATCACGGTAATACTTCTCAGCCGGAAAGTCTTTTGTATAACCATATCCACCGAAAATCTGAACTGCTTCATTCGCAATTCGCACACAGGCTTCTGACGCATAATATTTTGCCATAGCGCCTTCAGTGGTCATGGGCAAATCATTATTTTTCAAATAAGAGGCTTTTTGAATCAATAATTCAGATGCTTCAATATCTGTTGCCATTTCGGCTAATTTGAAATTAATCGCCTGGAAGTTTGCAATCGCCTGCCCGAATTGATGACGTTCTTTTGCATATTTCAATGCTGCTTTATATGCACCCTTGGCAATTCCCAAACTCAATGCTGCAATGGAAATCCGTCCGCCATCCAGAATTTTCAACGCCTGCTTGAAACCTTCCCCTACTTCACCAAGACGATGACTATCGGGAACGCGTACGTTATCAAAAATCAATTCGGCAGTTTCCGAAGCACGCATTCCGAGTTTGTTTTCTTTTTTTCCTGACGTAAACCCGTGCATTCCTTTTTCCAATACAAATGCTGTGGCGTTGTTGGAAGTTCCTTTTTCACCGGTTCTAGTCATTACCACTGCGATGTCTCCGCTAATGGCATGCGTGATGAAATTTTTTGCGCCGTTAATTACCCAATCATCACCGTCCTTTTTGGCGGTAGTATTCATTCCTCCCGCATCAGATCCGGTGTTGTGTTCGGTAAGTCCCCAAGCGCCGATCACTTCTCCGGTTGCTAATTGTGGAATCCACTTTTTTTTCTGCTCTTCATTTCCAAAAGTCAAAATGTGGTTTGTACACAAAGAATTATGTGCTGCAATTGACAATCCGATGGAAGGGTCTACTTGGGAAATCTCATCTACAATGGAAACATATTCGTCATACGAAAGCCCGCTTCCGCCTAATTCTTCCGGAACCAAAATTCCCATAAACCCCATTTCTCCGGCTTTTTTAAATACTTCAACCGGAAAATGCTGGGATTCGTCCCACTCCATCATCTGTGGTTCTATATATTGTTTGGCAAATTCTCTTGCCGACTCAGCGATAATTTTCTGATTTTCGTTTATCTCAAAATTCATTACTTACTATTTTGTTTGCTTTACTGAACCTTTGGTTCCTTTTGATTTCAAGTGCTCAAAAATAAGAAAATTTGACAGAATAAATACCAAACGCTAATCAAACACCATATATGGTTCCAATTCTGCCAACTTTTCGGTGCTTACTGCATAGCACTTACCAAAGGTTTCGGCATCCTTGAATTTTCCGCCCAAAGATTTTTTATAATTAAGAATCGTATTTGCTTGTTTTTCGGTAAAGCCCAGTTGTAACCATTCATCAAATCTAAGTTCATTCGGATTGAAACTCTCTATTTTTAAAGGTTTTGGTTCTGAAACTTCAGCTTCCTCTTCCAGCAATTTTATTTCACCTTTACTTTTCACGGTCGGCAAAACCATATAAGGTTTCATTTCTGCGAATTTTTCATCACTGATGACAAAACAAGCTGCGATTTCTTGGAGCGAATTAAATTTACCACCTCTCGATTTTTTATATTTCAAAATAGTTGTGGCTTGCTTTTCCGAAAATCCAATTCTTTTCCAATCTTCAAGTGTATAATCATTCGGATTAAACTTCTCATAGCGAATCTTGGTTTTGGCTTCTTTTGGGGATTTAGAATTAAAATAGGAATTCCTAGAATTTTCATATCGGTTTAAATCTTCAAAAACAATAAAAGGTTCAATTTCCGAAAACTTCTTTTCACTGATTACAAAACAATTTTTGATTTCTTCTTTATCAGAAAAATATCCGCCAATTGAATATTTATATTTCAAAATCGTATTTACCTGCTTTTCAGAAAAACCGAGTTTTTGCCATTCTTCCGCCGATAATTTATTCGGATCAAAATTCTCTAGAGAATATTCTGATGAATTTGTAGAAGTTTTGGCACTTGCTAGTTGCAGATCGAGATGTAAAACATCTTCCGGCACCTCTGCTACTTCATAAACCGGTTCACTTTGGCTTAGGAAAAAATTTAAAAACTGAAATCCAATTAGCACTATTAAAAAAGCAAAAATCCCCATTCGCTGCGATTTGCTGTAGCGAATTCGGGATTTTGCAAAAGTCCTCATGTGTTTATTTTTAAGCTTAATTAAGCTGAATCATCTAATATATTTTTCAAATATTTAACTAAAATATAAACTTTCTGACAATTATCATAATTTTTTCTTAATTATAAATCAAAAACAGACTTTCTCCTTACTACAATCCCATCTTTTACCCAAAGAAAAAATGCCATAATCAAGTAGAAAGCAAAGGTAATTCCCAATGTGACAAACGATAAATAAATATACAGCAAACGTAGTTTGGAAGCGCGAACTCCAAATTTATCAGCAATGCGTGAAATCACATTAAATCCATTGAATTCCAGAAAATTTCTGAGTTTGTCAAACATTTTTAAGTATTTGTAGTCCTAATGCGCAATTTAAACATTTTTTCTCGTTGCAAAAGTGATTTTTCAATTCGAGATAAGCTTGGGTTTCAAAAGCATTTTCCGCTTTTAGTCCCAACTTTTTGAATTCATGAATGATAGTATTTTTCTCCGGCGGGAGTATGCGAAGCCATTCCAGCAATTCTTCAGAAATTTCCACACCACGATGCTTTGCATAGATAAATTTCAGCGGGATGATGACATTAATTATAATTCTATCAATTAATTCGTTTGAAATTTCCTTTTTGGAGCGAACCGAACTTTCTTTTTCGATTCTAAAATGATTTTCCCAAAAATCCGGATATTCCAACTCATTGAAAACTTTGCGGATTTTCTTCACATCTTTTGTTCCCATCAGAAATGCGAAAACATTTTGATAGTGCACGTAAATTGTTGCCAACTGCATCATACGCACAGTCGGAAAACTAGGTGGACGCAAACGAAAAAATTTAAAAATGTGTTTGTCCAACGGATTCAGTCCGAATTTAGACTTTAAAAACAAATAATTTTTTTGAAGATTCTGAATATAGGAACCTTCTGTTTTTAAATTTAAAAATCCGGCTTGTCCAAAAAACAATGCATAAACATACTCCGGGTTTGTCTGGACTTTATTGAGAATTTTAAAATCAAATGATGATGCCCAAATCAAAAAAGCTTCGGCATTTATCTTCAAACCAAATGCATACGCCATTTTCTTGAACAGAAGTTCTTCCCAGTTTTTTCCGGACTGAATAAATTCTCTTTCTATTTCTTCAGTTTTGCGTTCAAGCCGTTCAATAACCATTCGTTCCAGCCAGAATTTGACCGAATCTTGCTGAATCAAATGCAGGCTTTTTTCACAAGGAATGAAATTCTGTTCAGATTCCAATAAGGATTCATAATTTGAAAGTACTTCTTGAGCAATATAGTTTTTCAGTTCCAGGGTTTTGATATTTCTCGATTCCAGAAATCCTATGTTTTTATCATGTTCATACACAACATGAAGAATTATATTTTCGTAATTTTTATCGACAGAATGATTGTGCAGATTCCAGTCAGAACTTTTGACGTGTATTTCAAGATTACCTACCCAAATTTCGTTTCCGATTCTGATTCTGGCCATGGAGAAATCAGGACCGGCGTCTACTTTATTCCACAAACCTTTTGATTCCACGGAAACCGGAGAGCCGTCGGTCGTGAATAGAGGCGTTGACTGAAATAACTGAAACCTCCATATAAAATGTAGAAATTTCTCTTTCAAGGTAGTAAGGGTTAGTTTACTCCCTAAATTTAAGAAATATTTGATTTCTAAAAGTAAGATTGGGAAATTTTATCCCGCAATTGGCTAAATCTCCTCTGCTCCTTTCAGCTTCTCAGCGTTTTCTGCCAATTTGAGTGCGTCAATCATTTCCTGAATATCGCCGTTCATGAAGTTGTCAAGATTATAAATCGATTTATTGATACGGTGATCGGTTACCCTTCCCTGCGGATAATTATAGGTACGAATTTTGGCCGAACGATCCCCGGTTGAAACCAGCGATTTACGTTGCGCAGAACGTTCTGCGTGTTTTTTTTCGTATTCGATTTCGTATAATTTAGTCCGAAGTAATTGCAAAGCCCTTTCACGGTTTGCGTGCTGAGAACGTGCTTCCTGACAGACAATCACAATTCCGGATGGTTTGTGAGTAAGCTGAACTTTGGTTTCGACTTTGTTTACGTTTTGTCCTCCTGCTCCGCTCGAACGCGCTGTTTGATACTCCAGATCAGCCGGATTTATTTCAACATCCACTTCTTCTGCTTCGGGCAAAACTGCCACAGTGATAGCGGAAGTATGAACGCGTCCTTGTGATTCCGTTTCCGGCACACGCTGCACCCGATGCACGCCACTTTCATATTTCATGGTGCCAAAAACGGCATTTCCCTGAACTTCCATGATGAGCTCTTTGAAGCCTTTTACCGATCCTTCGTTTGAATTCAGCACTTCATAACGCCAACCCTTTTCTTTGAAATACATGGTGTACATACGGAAAACGTCTTCCACAAAAATGGCCGCTTCATCTCCTCCGGTTCCGGCACGTAGTTCCACGATTATATTTTTCTCGTCTTCGGGGTCTTTTGGAATCAGCATGAATTTCACTTCTTCCTCGATTTCAGGAATTTTATGAATGGCTTCGTCTTTTTCCAATTTGGCCAATTCTACCATTTCGCCGTCACTTCCGTCTGAAATAATTTCGTCTGCTTCAGAAATTACGTTGAGCAGGGATTCATATTCCTGTTGTTTGGCGACGATGTCTTTTAAATCAGAATATTCTTTGTTCAGTTTGGCGTAGCGTGATTGGTCTGAAATCACATCGGGCTGGATGATGAGATCTGAAACTTCGTCAAATCTTTGTTTGATTGCTCTTAATTTTTCCAATAAACTACTGTCTGCCATTTTCTGATTTTTGGACTGCAAAGATAAATTTAGAATTTAGAAATAGGAAATCGTGGGATATAAAATGAGGAAAATAAAAAAACCGCAGGTTTTCACCTGCGGTTCAGAAATCAGAATTAAATCTGATTATTTTTTAACGATTTTCTTCGTTTCTGTGTTCTTACCATCTGTGATAGTAACTACGTAAACTCCTTTTGACAAGTCAGAAACATTGTAAGAATCTGCTGCTCCAAAAGTTTTAACTGTTCTTCCTGCAAGATCAGTAACAGTAACTGTTACGTTAGATGTGTTGAATTTAGAAGACAAGCTAACGTTGAAAGTGTCAACCACTGGGTTTGGATAAACTGAAGAAACATTTGCGTTTAAATCAGAGATACCTAAACCTCCTGTTGTAACTTTGAAAGTATCAATCATCAACATATAAACGTCGTTTGATACACACTGAATCGCATAACGAATTGTCTGACCTGCATATGCGTCAAGGTTTTCAGAAACTAATTCCCAGTTTTCCCATCCTGGCTGATATTGATCAATCCAAACGAAATCATCAGTTGAAGGAACGTCAGAACCTACATATACGTAAGTATTGAACATTTCAAGTCCATAAGAATCTGACATTGATTTAGCATAGAACTCCACTACGTTATCTGCAGCTCCTAAAGTAATAGGAGGTGAAATCAACCAATCATTGTTTGCACCACCACTCGAAGCCCAAGCTCCCATGTATTTATCACCTGAATGAGGATCAAAATTACGGGTTTCTCCACCGCTACCATCATCATTTGTAACTCCTGCAGTCAATGGATTGAATACCATAAATGCTTTTGGATCAAATTGGTTCGGGAATGTACCTCCTCCTCCTGAATAAGTACCTAATCCGTCAACGTCGATCAAAACCCAGTCTCCAACTCCGTCGATAATGAAATCCTCATATGATTCAAAATCGTCTTCAATCAATACTGTTTGCGCGTTTACTAACGAAAATCCGGCTACCAAAGCCAACGAAAATAGAATTTTTTTCATAATAATTTATTTAATTTATAATTCAAATTTAAGTTATTTATTTCCGAATAATCAGTTTCTATCATAATTTAACATAATTTCTGATTTATATCATATAGAATTTCCCGAAGTCAGAGTTTAAAACGACTATATCCAATCAGACTTTCCTGAGACTTTTATTTAGTAAACAATAACTCTCTGTATTTGGTAAGTGGCCAGATTTCATCATCCACCATCATCTCCAATTCATCGACATCTGCACGAATGATATCAAAATAAGGTTTAACTTTTTTGGAATAAGCTTCTGCTTTTTTGTGAGAGTCCATAATTTCATGACAGTTTTTCAATTCTGCAATCGTTTTGTCCACCGAAATTTTTATACCGGCAATTTTCTCAGAAATCATTTTGATCAAATCAATCTGTTCCTGTGCCAGGGATTTGTATTCATCTACACTGAAAATTTCTTTCAGACCGCGAACGTTCTCAATTAATTTATTCTGGTAAATAACCGCCGTGGGAATGATATGATTCCGTGCCAAATCAACCAAAACCTGCGCTTCAATATCAATCAGCGTCGAATATTTCTCAAGTTTGATTTCATTTCTCGCTTCAATTTCAACTTTACTCAAAACACTATTGTCCAAAAACAAATTCATGAATTTGGGCTCCATTTCGATTTTCAACGCTTCAGGAGTCGATTTCAGGTTTTTCAACTTTCTTTTGGCGGCTTCTTTTTCCCAGCTTTGGCTATATCCGTCACCTTCAAATAATATATTACGTGAAGTTTTGATGTAATCTCTCAAAACATTGAAGATGGCTTCGTCTTTGGTAAGACCGCTTTCAATTAATTTCTCAACTTCCGATTTGAATAATTTTAATTGGTTTGCCACCATTGTATTGATGACCATCATGGCTTCGGCACAGTTGGCCGATGAACCCACCGCCCGGAATTCAAATTTATTTCCGGTAAAAGCAAAAGGCGAAGTTCGGTTTCTATCGGTATTGTCCAATAAAATTTCAGGGATTTTCCCCACTATATTGAGCTTGAGATCGGTTTTCTCATCGGGCGTCAACCTTCCTTCGGTAACTTTTTCCAATTCATCCAAAACTCCCGATAGCTGCGAACCGATAAAAATAGAAATGATCGCTGGCGGCGCTTCATTTGCTCCTAACCGATGGTCATTACTTGCAGAAGCAATCGTACTTCTCAAAATATCGCCATAATCATGAACCGCTTTAATCGTGTTGATGAAGAATGTCAGAAACTGAAGGTTTTTCTTCGGATTTTTTCCGGGACTCAATAAATTTTCACCAGTATCTGTACTGAGCGACCAGTTATTATGTTTACCGGAACCGTTTACACCTTTAAATGGTTTTTCGTGGAGTAAAACTTTAAAATTATGTCTTCTCGCCACTCTCGCCATCAAATCCATCAGAAGTGAATTATGATCTACGGCTTGATTGGCTTCTTCAAAAATCGGCGCACATTCAAACTGATTCGGCGCCACTTCATTGTGTCTTGTTTTAATTGGAATTCCCAATTTCATACATTCTACTTCCAATTCCTGCATAAATCTTAGAATTCGCAAAGGAATTGAACCAAAATAATGATCTTCCAATTGCTGACCTTTTGCGGGAGAATGCCCCAAAAGCGTCCTTCCGGTCAGCTGCAAATCGGGACGCGTATTGAACAAAGCCGAATCCACAAGGAAATATTCCTGCTCCCAACCCAATGTAGACTGAACTTTATTTACGTTTCTGTCAAAATAACGCGCTACTTCCGTCGCCGCTTCATCTACCGCCTGAAGCGCTCTCAGCAAAGGTGTTTTATAATCCAGCGTATCGCCCGTATAGGAAATAAAAACCGAAGGAATACACAATGTCGTATCGATCACAAATGCCGCCGAAGTCGGATCCCAAGCTGTATAACCTCGGGCTTCAAACGTATTCCGGATTCCGCCGTTGGGAAAACTGGAAGCATCGGGCTCCTGCTGTACCAGCATCGAACCATTGAATTGTTCAATGGCCAGACCGCCTTCCACCGTACTGAAAAAAGCATCGTGTTTTTCTGCCGTCGTTCCCGTTAAAGGTTGAAACCAATGCGTATAGTGCGTTGCGCCTTTGGAAATTGCCCATTCCTTCATAGCCGAAGCCACCTGATCTGCAATTTCTCGGGGAATTTTCTCTCCTTTTTCCTTTGCCGCGACTATATATTTATAGGCGCTTTGGGTTAAATATTCCTTCATGGTTTCGTCAGAAAAAACATTCTGATTATACAATCGGGACAAACGTTCCGGAATTTTGACCTCCACGGGCTCTCTTCGAAAGACTTCTTTCAAAGCATTAAATCGCAATTGTGACATGGTGGTATATTTTTATTGGGTTATCGCAGCAAATTTAATAGAAAAAATGAAACACACCCTAAAAAATTTAGGGGTTAGATTAAATTTTTACAATAAATTTCAATTTCCCCTTTGTATTCAGGCAAGTCAAATTGAGAATAAAATGAAATTAAGGCACAAAAAAAGCAGCCTTATTCAAAAGGCTGCTTCGCGCTCATATAAAAAGTTGTTAAGTTACCTGAACCTGTCTACCGATTTTACAAGCTTTTCGTCTTTCTTAATAAACCGATTAGCTATGAAAAGCAGAACAATCGATACGAAAGGAACCAAAAGCCCAATGCCCTTCTCTGAGTCCGAAAACCCTCCGGGCAATGCCGATAAAACATAGGCCAGATAGCCAATTAACAAAATGTTCAAAAAAATATTTAGGCTATTTAACCGCATTTGCATCAATCTGTTTTTAAACAGAAAAATGGTCAGAAACGATAAAAGAGCCGAAACACCAAATAGCAGAAAGGTTGCCAAATTATCTTCAGGCTGCATCCACTCTCGCGCCACTTTCCACAAATCGGCTACCCAAGTGGAAATCCCCGAAACCAATGCCGCAAGAAACAAATAAATACTCTGCTTTCTTTGTATCATTTATCAAAATTCAGCTACAAAATTATAAATAATTTTTTTGTTGTGTATTAAAATTTATTCGTAACATTGCAGAGTTGTTCCTAACGACTATTCTTCACATTACATTTTATTCAATGTTTTCAACCCACAATTGTTAGGAGTAATCCTCAAACACATTCTATTCAATTTTAGCAAAAAATATTACACACATACATATGTTTGATTTAAACGAACTCAAGACCAAAAAAGTTGATGAATTACTAGAGATAGCTACCAACCTGAAAATCAAAAAAGCCAAACAACAGAAAAAAATGGATTTGATTTACAGTATCTTAGATCATCAGGCCGATAATTCTGCGCAAGAAAAAACTGAAAATGAAGCAGACGGCGAAAACAAAGCGAAACGTCCGAGAAAAAAATTCACTCCGCAGGAATCCTCTAATTCTCCAAAAGAAGTGAAACCTGAAATTGTCGAGACTCCAAAGGAAAAGGTAGAAGCCCCTAAATCGGAAAATTCTCAAAATAAACCGACTCCTAAACAGCAAAACCAACAAAATAATACTACACAACCTAATCAGGACCAATCTAATCAACCCCAACAAAATAATAACCGAACCAACAATCCGCACCACAACAAGAAAAAACAAGGCGGAAACTTCCAGCACAAAAATCAGAACTCAAATCAGAATCAGAACCAGGGAAACACCCAGACTCAAGAGACTTCTGAAAAAAATAAATACCGTGCGGCCAACTATGAATTTGAAGGAATTATAGATACGGAAGGTGTTTTGGAGATTATGCCGGATAACTACGGTTTTCTGCGTTCATCTGATTTCAATTACCTTTCTTCTCCCGATGATGTGTATGTTTCCCAATCTCAAATCCGTTTGTTCGGACTGAAAACCGGAGATACTATCACCGGAGAAGTTCGTCCACCAAAAGAGGGAGAAAAATATTTTCCGCTGATTAAAATAAAAGAAATCAACGGACGAACGCCGGATTTTGTTCGGGATCGCGTTGCTTTTGAGCACTTGACGCCTTTGTTTCCGGATGAAAAATTTATGTTGGCAGAAAACAATGCAACACTTTCTACCCGAATTCTCGATTTGTTCGCTCCCATCGGAAAAGGGCAAAGAGGGATGATCGTGGCACAACCCAAAACCGGTAAAACCGTTTTATTAAAAGAAGTTGCCAATGCCATTGCAGCCAATCACCCTGAAGCTTATCTCATCGTTTTATTGATCGACGAACGTCCTGAGGAGGTTACTGATATGAAACGAAGCGTAAACGGCGAAGTCGTGGCTTCAACTTTTGACAAAGAAGCTTCGGAACACGTAAAAGTTGCCAATCTTGTTTTGTCCAAAGCCAAACGAATGGTAGAATGCGGACACGATGTAGTGATTTTACTCGACTCGATTACACGTCTGGCAAGAGCTTACAACACGGTGGCACCAGCTTCCGGTAAAGTTTTGTCGGGTGGTGTGGACGCCAACGCACTTCATAAACCCAAAAGATTTTTTGGTGCAGCAAGAAACATCGAAAACGGTGGATCACTTACCATTCTCGCTACGGCATTGATTGATACAGGCTCCAAAATGGACGAAGTAATCTTCGAAGAAT
This sequence comes from Moheibacter sp., assembly GCF_049672845.1. NCBI lineage: Bacteria > Pseudomonadati > Bacteroidota > Flavobacteriia > Flavobacteriales > Weeksellaceae > Moheibacter > Moheibacter sp. The sequence goes on along the minus strand of NZ_JBATWT010000023.1, from coordinate 544,477 downwards.
TCAAAGGAACAGGTAACATGGAATTGCAATTGGACAGAAAAATTGCCAACAAACGAATTTTCCCTGCCATCGATTTGGTTTCTTCCAGTACGCGTCGTGATGATTTACTTTTGGACGAACCAACTATGCAACGCATGTGGATTATGAGAAATCATTTGGCCGATATGAATCCGCTGGAAGCAATGGAATTCCTGATTCACCGAATCAGAGACACTCGTTCCAACGAAGAATTCCTGATTTCGATGAATAAATAATTCAAGAAATCAATACCCATAAAAAAGCCATCTCGGTTGAACCGAGATGGCTTTATTTTTATCTTAAACTGAGAATTAATTCCCTTGTTGTTGCATCATTCGTTGCAATTCCTCCATTTGTTCAGGAGAAAGCTGTGGCTGACCTTGTTGCTGTTGTTGAGCAGGCATTTCTTCTGTAGAGACCAATTCCACATCGAAAATCAAAGTTTCATTCGGACCAATTTTTCCGCTTGGGTCACCAAATTCACCATATCCTAAATTCGCAGGAATATAGAATTTATATTTAGCACCAACTTTCATCAATTGTAAGCCTTCTTTCCATCCCTGAATTACGTTGGCCAATGGGAATTTAGCAGGCTGCCCTTCTTGAGAAGCATCAAATTCTTTTCCATCAGAAGTCTGCCCTTTATAGTGAACTTCTACGATGCTGTTTTCGGTTGGCATTTCACCGGTTCCTTCTGTCACAACTTCATAAAGCAATCCGCTTTCAGTCGCTTTTACTTTGCTGTCTTTCTTTTTTGCTTCAAGGAATTCGTTTCCTTTTTTAAGGTTTTCATTCTGAAGACGCGTGATGTTATCCTGCATGTACTGACGCATGAAAGTATCGATTGAATCTTTTGCAAACAAAAGGTCTTTCTTTTTCACAACATCCATTATACCCTGAACGATGAATTTTTCATCAACAACACCTTCCAATTTCTGCATTTTCAAGAAATCGGTAATATTTTTACCAATCTGTTGACCCGTACTGTACGAATCTCTTGTTTTTTTATCTGCTTTCAAGTAATCCGTGATACCTTTTTCTAATTCTGAATAATTCAAACTGTCTGCTTTCAGAGAAGTTGAATAATTCTGAACTTGCTCACCAATGCTCAATCCATAAGCATATCCGGCTTTCTGGTCATTGTTTTCCAATTTTTTAACGTTGCCAATGCTACTTCCTGATTCGTTACAAGAAACAACAACAGCAGCCAAAATTACAGTCGTAATTATTTTTTTCATCTGTTTATTTTTATTTTGTTTTTTACTTATCAGATAGAATTCGTCAAAAAAAATTCAGTTAAAAACCTAGTTCGTTATGACTCATTTCATTCTAATTAAATTTTCGGCAAGTTTACGAAATAATTTGCTCTTATTCGTTAGAATTATAATCTAATCCCAACTCCTCTTTCATTTTCAAAAGAATCGGATTTTTTTCGGCCATTTCTTTGAAAACATCTGCTTTCGTTTTAATGTATTTCACCGTATCATCCTGAATGACTTGAACTTGGAAATCAATGGCATAATTGTTTAATTTCTCACGAAGAAACCACATCAGATTATCCTTTTCCAAATCAAATTCATTGGCAAGTGAGGCCGAACTGAATTCAAATTGAATCTTGAAATTATCCTTTAACTCCAACTTTCCTGTATGAAGCGCATTATAAGCGGGGATTTTATTTGCTTTCAGCAATTGATTGAGGAATTCTTCCCAAAGTTGCATCAATTTCTCTTGAGCAAACTCATCTTTGGGTTTGTTTTCCAGGTTTTCAATTACCGCTTTTTCTTCTTCAACTGTATTGAAAATCGTTTTCAGATTAAAGGAACGTTGCACCTGACTTTGAAGTGGTTTTTCTGCTCGCTCTATTTTTTCCGGTTCAGGAATTACCTTTGGGGTCGATGGCTTTTCCGGAATCTTTTCAGTTTTGGAAAGGTTTCCAGATTTTTTAGCAATAATTTCTTCGGCAGAAATTACCGGTGGAATTATCCTAAACTTTTTTTTTTATCGGTCTGATTTTCTGCTGTCAATGAACCGATTTGCATCAAAGCAATTTCCACTGTCAATCGTGAGTTTTTGCTTGATTTATAATTCATATCGGTCAGATTGCAGATTTCGATGGCATCTGTCAGGAATTTTATATCACAATTTTTGGCTTGCTCCAGGTATTTGGCTTTTGTTTTCTCACCGACTTCTAACAGTTCCACGGTTTGCGGAATTTTGGACACCAGCAAGTCACGGAAATGCCCGCCCAGCCCATTGATGAAAACATGTGCATCAAAACCTTTGTTTAGGATTTCGTTGAATTCCAATAAAAGTTCCGGAATCTGATTTTTCTGTGCGGCATCGGTGATTTTGAAATAATATTCATAATCCAAAACATTCAGGTTTTCCGCTACTTTTTCCAGTGTTAAATTTCCTGCGGTAAAAGTTACCATACGGTCAAAAGTGGAAAGTGCGTCGCGCAAAGCCCCGTCGGCTTTCATCGCAATCAGATGAAGTGCATCTTCTTCGTAGGTAATGTTTTCCTGCTCCGCAATTTTAATCAAATGTGCCTGAATATCCTGAATGGAAATCCGTTTGAAATCATAAATCTGGCAACGCGACAAAATCGTCGGGATGATTTTGTGTTTTTCGGTGGTTGCCAAAATGAAAATCGCGTGCGCAGGTGGTTCTTCCAAAGTTTTTAAAAAGGCGTTGAAAGCTGCGTTTGACAGCATATGCACCTCATCAATGATATATACCTTGTATTTCCCGACTTGGGGTGCAAATCGAACCTGGTCGATCAGGTTTCGTATGTCATCCACCGAATTATTGGAAGCTGCATCAAGCTCAAAAATATTAAAGGCAAAATCCTGATCTTCTTCAGAAATTCCGTTTTCTTCGTTGATTTTCCGGGCCAAAATCCGGGCACAAGTGGTTTTCCCGACTCCTCTCGGACCGCAGAAAAGCAGTGCCTGCGCCAGTTGATTGCTGGAAATAGCATGGTCAAGGGTTTCGGTAATGGCCGATTGCCCCACTACATCTTCAAACTGTAGCGGACGGTATTTTCTGGCGGAAACAACGAAATTTTGCATAAGGATTACAAAGTTAATCGAATATTTGAGAATCAAAATTAAGTTTTAGCATTTTCTGTTTGCTAAAATTCGGTTTTCAAAAATGCTGAACTCCCACAAAATTTCCTATTTTTGTGAGTTGAAAATCTTTAAACACAGAATGGACGAGCCAACGTTGATTTCCAAAAATAATTCCCGCAAAAACGTATTGAAAACAATATTGGGTGTGCTGCTGATTGCCATCGGCTTATTTCTACTCATATCCTTTATTTCCTATTTATTTAATTACGAAAACGATCAAAGTCAGTTGAGCAACTTTTGGAGTCGCGAGATTGTAGCTGAAAATGTAATGGGGAAAATCGGTGCATACCTGGGCGAATTGTTCATCTACCATGGAATCGGAATTACATCCTTTTTCCTTCCGATTTTTTTCATTCTGATTGGCATCAAAATCCTGTTTCGTTTCAAACAAATCAAGCCATTTAAACTTTTATACAATTGTATATTTTTCCTGATCTGGCTTCCGATTGCTTTAGGTTTTATTTTCCAAAAAGGAATTCTGCACGGTGTGATGGGTTTTGAAGTCAATGATTTTCTGAATATGCTCATTGGAAAAATCGGAACGGGAATCGCCATTTTTGTCAGCCTGATTTTATATTTGGTTGTGAACTGGCGTATTACGCCCGATAAAATTTCGTCCACATTGGAACGAAAATCAAAAGGACTCGACAAAGATGTGGTGGAAGATGACGAATTTGAAATCCGTGAAGATGATCCATTCCTTGATGTGCACGAACCGGAAATCGTAAAAACTGTTCAGGAAAAGAGGATTGAAGAACTGAATGAAGAAGATTTCAAACCGGTTATGAAAACAGGTTCAGAACCCAAACAAACAACGGAAATTAAGCCGGAACCGGTTCCCGAAATCATTCCGCCAAAAGATGATAATGATGTGGCGCTTACGATAGAAAAAGCCCACGAAGAAGATACAGTCGATAAAATCGCTTCAGATCTTGTCGAAAAACATGGCGAATATGACCACAGACTGGAACTTCCCAAATATAAATTCCCGACGCTTGATTTATTGCGGAAATACGAAACCGGCGACAACGTGACGGTAAATCAGCAGGAACTGGAACAAAACAAAAACCGGATTGTGGAAACCCTTGCCAATTACGGAATCGGGATTTCGCAAATCAAGGCAACCATTGGTCCGACGGTTACTTTATACGAAATCGTTCCGGAAGCCGGAGTTAGAATTTCGAAGATTAAAAATCTGGAAGATGATATCGCTTTAAGTTTGAGCGCACTCGGAATCCGAATCATCGCACCAATTCCGGGTAAAGGAACCATTGGAATTGAGGTTCCAAACAGCAGCCCAACCATGGTTTCCATGCGTTCGGTAATTGCTTCGAGCAAATTCCAACAAGCCAAAATGGATTTACCGATTGCATTTGGAAAAACTATCGAAAACGAAACTTTTGTAGCCGATTTGGCCAAAATGCCGCACTTATTGATGGCCGGAGCCACCGGACAAGGAAAATCAGTTGGGTTGAATGCGATCATCGCTTCCCTTTTGTACAAAAAACATCCGACCGAATTAAAGTTTGTGATGGTCGATCCGAAAAAGGTAGAATTAACGCTTTATTCCAAAATCGAACGGCATTATTTAGCCAAACTTCCTGATAGTGAGGATGCGATTATTACCGACAACACCAAGGTTATTCATACTTTGAATTCGCTTTGTATTGAAATGGACGAACGCTACGAATTATTGAAAAATGCTTACGTCCGAAATCTGAAAGAATACAACGAAAAATTTAAAAATCGCAAATTAAATCCGGAACACGGACATAGATTTTTGCCGTACATTGTGTTAATCGTGGATGAATTTGCCGATTTGATTATGACCGCCGGAAAAGAAGTGGAAACCCCGATTGCCCGTTTGGCACAATTAGCGAGAGCGGTGGGCATTCATTTGATCATTGCTACGCAAAGGCCGTCTGTAAATGTAATCACAGGTATTATCAAGGCGAATTTCCCTGCGAGAGTCGCTTTCCGAGTTACTTCAAAAATTGATTCAAGAACGATTTTGGATTCGGCGGGTGCCGATCAATTAATCGGAAAAGGAGATATGCTTTTCACCACCGGAAATGAATTAGTTCGATTGCAATGTGCTTTTGTGGATACACCCGAAGTCGATGATATCACCGAATACATCGGTTCACAAGCTGGTTTCGCAGATGCTTTCTTACTACCGGAATATGTGGGCGAAGACGGAGGCGGTCTTATGGATGTGGATTTGAGCGAACGCGATAGTCTGTTTGATGATGCCGCGCGCGTAATTGTGATGGCGCAACAAGGTTCTGCTTCCCTTTTACAGCGAAAGTTAAAACTTGGATACAACCGTGCCGGAAGATTGATTGACCAATTGGAAGCTGCAGGAATTGTGGGTCCATTTGAAGGCAGTAAAGCCCGTCAGGTATTGATTCAGGATGAGATGAGTTTGGAACAGTTGTTGAATAATCTGAACCAAAATTAATTGGATGAAAAAATTTGTATTTTCAATTCTGGCTTCAATGCTTGCATTTGGTTTTCTGAATGCTCAGACTGCTCAACAATGGATGGACAAAGTCAGTGAAAATTATCAGAAAATCCCGACTTATTACATCAAATTTGAACTAAAAGAAAGCGGAGCTCAAAAAGCACATACAGGCGAATTATTTGCTGCCAAAGAAAGATACAGTCTGGATGTGATGGACATCAAACAGATGTACGACGGCAAAATGCTTTACACCGTTTCAAAAGAAGACAAAGAAGTAACCGTTTCTACTCCGGAGCCGGACAGTGATGATTTGCTGACACCGACTAAAATCCTGAAAATGTATAAATCAGGGTTTCAGTTGAGTTTGGGAAAAACTGAAACGATTGCCGGAGAAAAAATTCAATTTATAAAACTGATTCCTACTACAAATTCCGAAGTTGAATCTATTTTGGTAGGTGTAAATGTGAAAAATAATACACTTCAACAATACAAGGAATTTTACAGAAACGGGAATTCAAGGTTTATCACTGTAAAAGAATACCTTGAAAATTTAATTATTCCGCGTGCTTTGTTTAAATTTGACCAGTCAAAATATGAAAAAGACGGCTACATAGTAACCTCTATCTAATGTTCAGAAAGCTTGATTGGTACACCGTTAAAACATTTTTAGGCCCTTTTTTCTTTATTTTCAGTATACTTTTTTTCATTTTCATTGTTCAGTTTGCCTGGCAGGAAATGGAAAAATTTGCAGGTAAAGGATTAAGTTGGCTTACCATTGGCGAATTATTGCTCTATCTGGGAATCAACGTCATCCAGCTTGTACTCCCGCTTTCTATACTTTTGGGTTCCATTATGACCTTTGGCGGATTTGGTGAACGCTATGAACTGGCTGCCATGAAAGCTTCCGGAATTTCACTTGCTCGAATTCTTTTGCCGATGTTTACAGTTGTTTCTGTGCTATCCATCGGATTGTATTTTTTTGGTGATCATGTTATGCCTTATTCACAGCGAAAAGCAAAAAATCTGGCTTACAACATTGTACAAGCAAATCCCACATTGCAATTAGTAGAAGGTGTTTTTATAGAAAATATTCCGGGATTCAGTATGAAAATCAGTGAGGTTTCGGGTGAAGAAAAAGATCAGTTGCAGGATGTTTTTATTTTTCAGGACGGAAAATATGATGAGGACAAACGAACCATTATCGCAACTCATGGTACGCTTAACCGGGATGTGGATGACATCAGACTTCTGAAAATGGTCTTGTTTGACGGAACAATTTATGTGGATCAGATCAAAGGAAAATCTGGGCAGGAAAGAAAAAATCAACCCAATCAGACTATCCTGTTTGATACACTTACGCAATACATTGATATTTCTGAAATCATGCAGAAAGCGATGGACGAAGAGAACATTCAGGATCATTATAAATTCTTAAATTCAAAAGATTTAAAACAAAGAATCGATTCCATGCAAATCGATTATGAAAAATATTACGATCAGATTTACAGTTCAGGTTTAACCAAAAATGTTTATGGTTCACTTGGAATGGATTCTATAAATATTTCGGAGAAAGATAAACTCCCGAAATCAATGGAAGATATTTCTCAGGCAAAACAAACTCAGATTCTGAAAGAGGCCCTTGAATTCGTAGATCGGGAAATTACCAACTACCGTTATCAGGGCGATGAAATCACCGGAAAAGTTAAATTACAAGCCAAACAAAAACTACACTATCACAGAAATTATTCGTATGCATTTACTTGTATTGTTTTCTTTTTGATTGGCGCGCCGCTGGGAGCCATTGTAAAGAAAGGAGGAATCGGGATGCCTGTGGTAATTTCGATTGTGATTTTTGTACTTTATTACATCATCAATTTTTCTTCTGAAAATATGACCAAAAATGGCATTTTACACCCTACATTTGCAGCATGGTCGGCCAATCTGATATTTTTCCCAATTGCGTTGGTTTTGTTTTACAAAGCTAATAATGATTCAGGATTGTTTAATGTTGGGAATTATCTGGATCCGATTGTGAAATACTTTTCAAAATTCCGAAAACAAAAAAACACAGAACATACCCGTTATCAATAATGGAAACAATAACAGACAAAATTCAACTCAATACCATTTCTGAAGCGCTGGAAGATCTTCGCAGTGGAAAAGTCATCATCGTTGTGGATGATGAAGACCGTGAAAATGAAGGAGATTTCATTGCCGCAGCAGAATCTGTTACACCCGAAATGATCAATTTCATGGCGAAATATGGTCGCGGACTGATTTGTGCACCTCTTACCATTGAACGTTGCAAAGAACTCGATTTGCAGCTTATGGTCACACATAATACCGTTTTGCACGAAACACAGTTTACGGTTTCTGTTGACTTCAAAGGCAAAGGAAACACAACCGGAATTTCAGTTCAGGACAGGGCTAATACAATTGAAGCTCTGATTGACCCCAATACGAAACCGGAAGATTTAGGTCGTCCCGGACACATTTTTCCTCTTCAGGCCAAAAATGGCGGCGTTTTGAGAAGAGCCGGACATACCGAAGCTGCAGTTGATTTGGCACGACTGGCGGGCTTTCAGCCAGCGGGAATTCTGGTTGAAATACTTAACGAAGACGGAAGTATGGCGCGCTTGCCTCAGCTTGTCAAAATTGCAGAAAAATTTGATATGAAAATCATTTCCATTCAGGATTTGATTGCTTATAGACTGCAATATGATTCACTTATCGAACGGATTGATGAATTCCCGGTAAAAACTGTTTATGGTGAATTTCAGTTGATTTCTTACAAACAAACGACCAATAATCAGATTCATTTCGTATTGAAAAAAGGCGAATGGACAGAAAATGAAACCGTTCCACTTCGTGTGATTTCTTCCAATAGTTATTACGATTTATTTTCGGCTTTGGAATTTGGAGAAACGCCTCAATTGCAGGTTACAAGCGACATCATCAATCAATTTGGAAAAGGTGCAATGATTTTTATCAATAACGTTTCTGACTCTGATTTGCTGTTGAGCAAAATGAAACAATTCCAACAATTTGTGGAAGGAAAATCTGAAATCGGTATCATTCCAAACGATATGAAAGATTATGGAATCGGAGCGCAAATCATTCAGGATTTAGGAATTCAGAAAGTAAATCTTATTACAAGACAACCAAAAGGCAAACAACAAACCGTTGGCGGATTTGACATTGAAATAGTGGATTATACTCAGATTCGATAAATTTTTCACCATTAAGAATTATACATTCCAGAAATTAAAATTAAGATTGGTTAAGAAATCATAAATGATTTAAATCCGCTACTAAGTTTTTTATTTTCTAAAACTGTCTTGCTTAATTGTTTTTACTTCGAATAAATTTAAAACAAAGATAATTGTTCACCTCTTTTCCCATTGAACAAATGAGTAGCAAGCGGTTTCCGGGCCTCTTTATGACTGAAATATTTTTGTCTCCCGATTTTGAATGACTGATGAATCATATCTGCTATGTTTCCTACGCCCACATATCTTTTGATTGCAAGTCGTTCATTTAATTTACCATTGTGAATCGAGCGAATTTGGTTCAGGATTTTATCTTTTCTGTCGGGAAAGTGTTGTTCCAACCAATCGATAAATACCGGCTCGACGGTATCATTTAGCCTTACCAAAGTATAGCCGAAATCTACTGCTCCCTTTTCCGAAACGGTTTTCAGGTTGTTTAGAATTTCGTCACTGTTCAGTCCGGGAATAATCGGAGCCACCATTGCAATGACGGGAATTCCATTTTTGGATAAAGTTTCAATGGCGTTTAATTTATTGGAAATCGTTGAAGTCCTCGGTTCTAATTTTCTTCTTAAATCCTCATTGATTGTTGGGATACTGATGGCTATATTGACCAAATTACGTTCGGCGAGTTTCGTCAGTATATCAAGATCGCGAAGTACGAGTGCATTTTTGGTAATAATTCCTACGGGATGTCTGTAATCAAGGCAAATTCGTAAAATTTGGCGGGTGATTTCGAGCTTGCGTTCGATTGGCTGATAGCAATCTGTATTGCCCGAAAGCATAAACTGATGAGCCTGATAACCTCTTTTTTGAAATAATTTCTCCAAAAGTTCCGGTGCGTTTTTCTTTACCATGATTTTTCTTTCGAAATCTACTCCGGCACTGTAACCCCAATATTCATGTGTCGGCCGGGCATAACAATAAGCACAGCCATGTTCACAACCCTGATAAGGATTCATGGAAAATTCGAGCGGCATTCCTTTTCGTTTAACATCATTCATGATGGTTTTGGGAAAGACTTCAATATATTCTGATTTGGCTACGAATTCTTCCGGTTCGCCATGCTCATTCAGGCAAGCATCATCATAAATCGTTCTTTCATAAAGGTGTCGTTCAAAATGATTATTTACATTCTGCACGGCTCCTTGACCTTTTGTTGCTTTGCTGTTCATTTTATAAAATTACAAATTCAGAAAGTCAGAATATGTCATTGTTGATAAAAATGCATGTCGACAAGCTCGGTGTGACAAAAACTTGTTTATGAATTTTGAGAATAAAAAAATCCGTCTCGGCTTAACCGGACGGATTTTTATGATAAATTCTAATTGAATCTTAATAATTCCACATATCGGCTTCTGATTGCAGAATACTTTCTCTGATGCGATCGCTTTCTTCCAGCTGACCTTTTGCATTTTTAGGAATGTAATCTTCAATCGGCGTGATACCGTACATGGTTTGTGCCTTGTAAATGACAGAGGAAAATCTTCTGGCGTTCAGCAAATCATCAAAAGTAATACTTGATGAAGAGTTGTTGGGATTGAACACCGTATAGTTGTTCAGCACAGTACGTGCGTCTGGATACCAGATCCAGAACATTTCCACAAAAACTCCGTCGTCAAATTCGGTACCGATTGTCTGTGCATCGGGTCCCATGATACACAATCCCAAAAGACGGTATTTCATTTCACCCAAACGACGATCTATGTACCACATACCTTTGATTTTGATCATCTCAATATCGCTGGAGTCCATTTCGAACTTAAAGATTGCTGCAGGATCCGGTTCTTCACCTGCTTCAATCATATCAAAATAGTATTGATTGGTATCGATTCGATTTGTACGGTCAACGATCTGCTCGTAAGTCATTTTATTGGTAAAATACTCATCATCATAAACCTGTGCGATTTTCCCGGACTCTACTCCGTCAACCAGAGCATCAAATAAAGAAGCTGACTCAGTAATCAATCCGTCAGAGGCACGGTAATAGGGTTGATTTAAACGTTCATTCAAATCAATTACTTCCCACACCACTTTTGACCAAATGATGTCTTTGTCTTCAATGAATCCGTACGCCATAGGTTCTGCAACCGTACTGATTGTATCTCCTGCTTCGGTAACAGCTGTCTTGTTTGCTCTCTGCTCTCTAAGTTCTTCTGGTGAGACTGTGTTTAAAACGTTCTGAGCAAAACCCAGTGTCGTTACCATACTCATTATTCCGAAAAAAAGACATTTCATGATGAAAATATTTATTTAATTATCTTACTTCAATTGTAATTGGTGATGCTTCACCTGTAATTCCTGTTGAGCTCTTGTACTTAATATCAAATACAAATACAGCATCTCCTTTTTTAGCTTTGCTCGCAGCAGCTCCAATGGTCGTACCGTTTACAGAAGTAGTCGGTTGTCCCGGAACTTTCACTTTAAATGAAGTTACGGTAGCTGACATTTCAAACAAGAAGTCTGGCCAGTCAACACGTACTGTTTGCGCAGCAATACCGTTTGCAGGAACTGTAATATGTGTTTTCCCTAAGATCACACCACGTGCAGGTGGAACAGGCTTGATTCTGAATTCCTGAGTTCCTGAAACGCTTTTTCCTGTGGAAGTTGTCGCAGAAGCTGTGAATGTTACAGTATTTCCTGTACCAGGTCTGAATACATATTTACCGTTAGAACCGCTCAAGTTTCCAGAAGAAGCTCTCAAACTGATTGGTCCGTCTGCTCCGTTTACAGTAGCTGAAATCGGATTGTCCAATCCTCGGTACACAACGTTCATCTTATCCGCTGAAATAACAGCTCCGGATGGTGGTTGCATTAAAGTTTCTGCAATTACCTCATACTCGTGTGTAAATGGAATCGGTTCGATGAATTCACCGGTATGATCTTTATAAGTCATAGTTCCGGAAATTGTTTTCTTACCTGATCCTGAAGTGTTCAATGCAATTGTTGCCTTACCGTTTACCAATGGAATTTCTTGTCCTCCCACAGTAATTTTACCTTGTAATGTGTTGTCAAATGCACCAAAAGCGATGTTTGCATCAGCTGGTTTTCCTGAAAGAACAAGTGGCGAAGCCATAACGATTGGTTCGAATGCTTTCAACTCAATTTCTTCTTCCAATTTGTTTGACAATAAAGCTCTCACCAAGTTTCCTTCCTCTGTACGGATGTCAGACTGGATTTTTGTTAAGTTCGCAAGACCGGCAACCATTGGCTGATCGTAGAACATTCTTTGAATCCAAGTTCTTCTTTGTCTGTCTTCTGTAGAAAAAAGTTTATTGATACGCTCAGCATCCTTTGAACCAGCCGGATAAGCAGCTGCCATAAAAGTTCTGTAATCATCTACTGATTTCTGTAAATCAGTAGCCGTTTCAGTTGGTCCTCCGCTCGCAAACATACGTTTCGTGATAGCGTCTGTGTTGGACAAAGATGAATAATTTGTTTCTTTTTCTTCTTCAGAATAGATATCAGGTAAGGCATAGTTCAGTTCCTGCATTAAATTTACCTTTAATGATTCGATGAAATTATATACTTTATCTGATTCTGCTTTCACTTGATTTGCTCTTTGCTGAATAGCTTGATAGTCTGTGTCACTATCGGCTTTTAAATCAATTTGACCATAAAAAGTGTTATTGTTTTCTGCCGTTAATTTAGATGATTCATCTAAGGTTACGGTTATTCCTTCAAAAGATCTCAATACTTGACGGTCTACCTGCATTGCCATCATTGCAATGAAGACCAGATACATCAAGTTGATCATCTTCTGACGTGGTGTCTGTTTACCTGCCATTTTTATTTAATAAGTAGAATGTTAAACATTAAGTTAATTTTTTAGTTAATACAAATTTGTAATTAACTTCCTTTCATTGCAGACAACATACCACCGTAAACTTTGTTCAGGCTGTTGATGCTCTGTGTCAATGACTCCAATTCTTGCTGGAATTTCTGAGAACCTCCTGCAGAAGCCTCCATCTCAGTAATGAATTGTTTGTTTAACTCTACTTGTTTCTGACCACTTTCCAACTGAACCTGGTAAAGTGCGTTCAAAGACTCCATGTGATTTGCAGCCAAAGCTAACTGATCACCATATTGTTGTGTTGCAGCAGCGGCGCTGGTTGTTTTATTGATTTCATTAACTGCAGATCCGAAGTTCTCAATTCCGGAGCGCAATCTTTCCATCAAGGAAACATCCAATTTCGCTTCATTCAACATTTTATCTAATTTTTGAGAAAGAGACATATTGTCTGATTCATCAACAATTTTTTGAGCTTTTTTTGCAACTGGCGCCCCATTAGCCAATTCCGGATAAACTTGTTCCCATTCATACTCCCCTTTTGGTTTGTCAAATGCGAAAATCGTAAATACGATTACCTCCATACCCATACCAATCAAAAGGATAGTTGACCCATCCAATGGTCCCAATGAATAGTGGTTAATTTTACAAAGCGCTCCCAAAATTACAATCGCCGCCCCAATACTATAAAAGAAGTTTAGTCTAACGTCCTTTTTGCTTGCTTGTACTGCCATAATTTAAATTGAATTTGTGTTAATTAATAAGTGAATTTGTTTTGATTGTTTTATTTATAATTTAATTATCTTTTCTTTCTGAATTTGATTTTTGACCCTTCAGGGAATGACTGAACTGTTCTAAATCCGATGTAACTTCTTGCAGAGTCTGAATGTTCCCAATCGCGTGCACTTACCATCAGTAAATACCCGATGTCTTTCCAGGAACCTCCTCTCACCGCTTTGTTTTCGCTTCTGTCTCGTGCCATGGTCGGGTTTAGGGTAGAAGTCATTTGGTAAAAAGCTTTGTCGTAAGCTGAACTTGTCCATTCAGCAACGTTTCCGGCCATATCGTACAATCCATATCCGTTTGCATGGAAAGTTTTTACAGGAGCCGTGTACATGTACCCTTTCCCTTCTTCTTCCACATAATCACCTCTTTTAGGCTTGAAATTCGCTAAATAACATCCTCTGTCATCTACAAGATAAGGACCGCCCCAAGGATATGGTGCATCTTGCAATCCGCCTCTCGCCGCATATTCCCACTCTATTTCTGTAGGTAAACGGTAATCTATGACCTTGGTAGAAGTACCTCTTCTTTTCTTTTTGGATGCCAGAAAATCGTTTTGCTTTTTGGTTTTGAATGCACAGAAAGCCATTGCCTGATCCCAATTTACACCTACTACCGGATAATCAGAATAAGCTTCATGCCAGAAATAGTTTTCATGCATCGGGTCATTATGTGAATAGTTAAAATCACGTACCCAAACCGTTGTATCAGGATAGACAGATACTTCTTCTTCATGACGGAAATCAATTCGGAAAGAATCGCTGTCTTGTCCTTCCCTGGCCGCTCCTTCTTGGTCAACCCATACATATTTGAAACGCAGTTTTCTTACATCAATAAGTCTTTCGTTGTTGAATCTTTCTTCCGGCGGATAATATAATTGGTCAATGGTTGCTGCATAGTCAACGTCCGGATACTCATATTTGTTCCACATAAGCTCCTGATTCCAATTCAGCTTTCTTTGATCAATAGGAAGACCACCGTCTCTACCGGTTGAATTTTGCTCTACATACTCATCCCAAGCTGTCTTATCACCATCTTCAGACCCTGAAATATACCGATAAGCAGCAATTCCAGTTGCGTCTGCAGAACCCGCATTTGTAGGGTCAAATCCCAGTTCAGCAGCTTTTTCAGCCAGCATAGTACGAGCAATAGAATCGCGTACATAATTTACAAACACTCGGTATTCAGAATTTGTTGTTTCAGTATCATCCATATAGAAACCTGAAACAGAAACAGTTCTTACCGGTGCATAATTGTCAAATGTAAAGTCATAGTCTGTTTGTCCCAACACAAAAGACCCACTTGGAATCGGCACCATCCCTTTCGGGCGTTGCGGCGTCCAAGATGACGATTTAGTTCCTACAATCTGACCATCATCCTTACCTCCGTTTCTTCCCTTTTTCAACATATTACAGGAAGAGAGTGTAAAAGACAAAATGATAGCTGCTACCAATGCTTTATTCATCCTCATTTTTTTTAAGCGTGTAAATCTATTATAATTTTACGATTCTCCAAAATTATTATTTAAATCGGCAATTAGCTAAACGAACAAAAAATTATTTTATTGCTTTCAATACAATTTTTTGTACGATTTCCACCATCTCTCCGGAATTTGCCCTTTTAGCGATTCTTCATAATCTTTAGCCGAACACGGAATCACTTGTTTATTCAGCGGATCTGAATCATTCAGCTCACCTAATTCCATCCACCATTGTTCATTTTTTAAGTCCTTGTAAAAAATTAAATCCTGTTCAGGAATCTGTACGAAATAGGTTTCGTAAGCATCTTCTTTTTCAAAATTTAATATTTCCCGGGCATGGTTTTTTCCTTCTATAAAATACCAAAGAATCTCCGCCAACAGTAATTCGTCAGACGGTATATTTATCGCTTTGAAATTATAAACGCCAAAAGACTGTACTTTATTGTTTATACCCGAATATCTTGCAAGCGTACATATTTCTCTGGAATTAAATCCATTGGGTGATAAGTCGGTGACAGAACGAAAATCAGACGATTGTACCGCTTCCAGATTCAAAGCAACCAAATCAGAATTTCTTAATTCAGGCTCTGATTCACTTAGATTTTCCGTTAATTTCCCCAATCTTTTGACATCAAAATTCAAATGCTCCATCAAATCTAATTCTTCCTGCGCCACAAAATAGGTCTGATGTCCCAAATGTGTATATTCAAAAAGCGAATGGGGTTCGTCTGTGATAATTTTACTTAAATAATTATTTGAATTTAATTCTTCTGAATCAACTCCCAACCGGAATCGGTTGTCAATACACGTCAGATTGATGGTGTGTTTGATCGAATCAAATGCTCTGAATTGCCAATAAATCAGATTGGAACTTCCACCCAGAATTACCAGAACAGCTTTCTTTTTAAGCAATTCTTCCTGAATTTTCAGAAAGGCAAAATAAGTATCTTCTCTTGTGGCACCGGCATGCAAATCGCCCAAATCATAAACGGGCAAATGCCAGTTTCCTTTTTTCAGTTGGTACAATTGTTTGCGCAGTCCGTCAAACTCAAGCTCCGGATTGAAACTTTCCGTTCCGCCTCTGGTTTCACGCACTCCCAAAATTACGATGGACTTTTCTTCTGGCTCTCCGTCAAACTGAAGTCCATTACCTATGCTGAAACTGTCAAGCTGCATCGCAAATTCCCGTAAGTCTTCCGAAACAGGCGTAAGAAATTCGTTTACCATTATTTTTTCTTTCCGGGTTTTTTAGAATCAATTATTTTCTGCACATCTTCCAATTTCAGCTTTGTAACATCTACGTCTTTGGCCAGTTCTATTTTGGTTTTACCTTTGATGATGTTGTGTCTTCCCCAACGTGCCTTTTCAATTCTGATGCCTTCCTTCTCCCAATTCTGAACCACCTTTTCGGCTTCTTTTTTCAGTTTATCTTCAATTAATTCTTCCACATCTGACTGAGAAAGATTATCGAAATCGTATTTTTTATTCACATTGATAAACAAATCATTCCATTTGATAAACGGTCCGAATCGTCCTTTTCCTTTTGAAACATCAAGCCCTTTGTAAATCGCAATGGGTGCATCTGCTTTGAGTTTTTGTTCAATCAACTCCACGGCTCTTTCCAGCGAAACTTCCATCAGATCCTCACCTTTCGGAATCGACACAAACATTTCTTTGTATTTTACGTATGGCCCAAAACGACCGACATTTACCTCAACGGCTTCGCCTTTGTATTCGCCTAAATTTTTAGGCAGATCAAACAAAGTCAATGCTTCATCAAGCGTAATACTATGAATGGACTGGGTGTTTAATAAACTCGCAAATTTTGGTTTTTCTTCATCATCCACTTCCCCAATCTGAATCATCGGGCCGAATCTTCCAATTTTGGCAAAAACAGGCTTCCCTGATTTCGGATCTTTCCCCAATTCTCTTTCTCCGGTTGCACGCTCAGCGGTTTCTTCCACTTTTTCTACATTCGAATGGAATTTATTGTAAAATCCGTCAATCATAGAAGTCCATTTCTCTTTTCCTTCCGCAATATCGTCAAAACTTTCTTCCACTTTTGCCGTGAAATCATAATCGAGAATGGTTTTGAAATAATCGACCAAAAAGTCGTTTACCACAATTCCTATATCAGTCGGAATCAACTTTCTGCGGTCAGCGCCAAAAGTCTCGGTTTCTTCTTTTTCGGTAATTTTTCCCGATTTTAATTTTAAAGTCTGCAATTTTCTTTTTTCTCCGTCCAGACTTCCCACAATCACATATTCACGGTTCTGAATCGTAGAAATCGTAGGCGCATATGTAGAAGGTCGTCCGATTCCCAATTCTTCCAGCTTTTTCACAAGCGAAGCTTCTGTGTAGCGCGGTGGCGATTTGGTAAATTTCTGGGTTCCAAAAATTTCTTCGGCCGATAGTTTTTCTCCTATTGAAACATCGGGCAAAATGGGTGCTGTTGACGAATCCTCAGCTTCTTCGTCCATTACCGAATCCTGATAAACCCTCAAAAATCCGTCAAAAACGATGATTTCTCCTTTTGCCTGAAAAATTTCTTTATTCTTGGAATTGTCTATATCAATGATGGTTCGTTCCAAATCGGCATTGGCCATCTGACTGGCAATGGCTCTTTTCCAGATCAGTTCATACAATCTTCGCTGACCATCGTCTCCTCCGGCCGACTTCACATCAAAACTAGTCGGACGAATCGCTTCGTGCGCTTCTTGTGCCGATTTATTTTTATTGGTATAATTTTTTGGCGAACTGTATTTCGCTCCGAATTCTGATTTAATCGCCGATTCCGCAGCCTGAATTGCTTCCTGAGAAAGATTCACACTATCGGTTCTCATATAGGTAATCAATCCCGATTCATACAATTGCTGGGCAACACGCATAGTTCTGGAAACCGGAAAACCAAGTTTCAAGGATGCTTCTTGTTGCAAAGTTGAAGTGGTGAAAGGTGCCGAAGGCGAACGTTTCGCTGGTTTTTTCTGTAAATCTTTTACTTTGAAATCCGCATCGGCACAGGATTCGATAAAAGCTCTGGCTTCTTCAAAAGTTTTGAATTCCTTTGTCAGAACAGCTTTCAGGCCTTTATTTTTTTGCGTAAGAAATTGCGCAGTAAATTTAAAAGATGAAACCGGAACGAAATTCTGAATTTCCTTTTCGCGTTCCACAATCAACCTAACTGCGACCGACTGAACGCGTCCTGCCGACAATCCCGGTTTGATTTTCTTCCACAAAATCGGGGAAACTTCAAATCCTACCAGACGATCCAAAACCCGTCTTGCCTGTTGGGCATCCACTAAATTCTCATCGATTTTACGTGGATTCTCAACTGCTTTCTGTATGGCTTTCTTTGTAATTTCGTTGAAGACAATCCGATGTGTATTTTTCTTTTCTAAATCCAGTACATTGTATAAATGCCAGGAAATGGCTTCTCCCTCGCGGTCCTCATCGGATGCCAACCATACGGTTTCTGCCTTTTTAGTAAGTTCTTTTAATTTTTTGACCACTTCCTTTTTGTCGGCTGAAACTTCATAAACGGGTTTGAAATTATTATCGATTTCAATCCCCATTCCTTTTTTGGGCAAATCCACGATGTGACCGAAGCTGGATTCGACCATAAAATCATCTCCTAAATACTTCTGAATGGTTTTTGCTTTGGCAGGGGACTCGACTATGACAAGGTTTTTGGGCATCTCTAAATTTTTCGCAAAAATAGAAACAAATTTCCGAAGCCACCAAAAACACTTAGGAATGACCTATTTCATCAATCTTTTCGTCATTGAATCCAACCATGTGTTTATAAAGCATATAAACCGTTACCAGAACGAGCGGATACGTAACAATTCGTCCGACAAAACAAATTAAATATCCTGCTACACCTATTAACGAAGCCACAAAAAGAATCTGAAAAACCGTAAACCAATTTTTATTGACCAACTTGATACTGGTTGTAAATGCCTGAATTCCGCTGGCGTTTGTAAACATCACAATCGGGCAGGCAATTACCGCCGCAACCCAGATATAAATTCCGGGCAGAAGGAAAAGCATCGTGGCAATTTTGGAAATAAAGAAATAAATAACGGCCAAAACCATCAGTCTTCCCCAATATTGCGGTCTGAATCCTTCAAACAAAGTTCCCATATTGAAAGCTCCGTTTTTATCCATTTCGCGACAAACCAACATAAAACCCCCGGCCAAAGGAAAAGCAAGTAACATGATGAATTCGGTCCCCAATCGGGTAACTAATAAAGTATTCAAGTGTTCCATATAAAAATCCTGAAATTCGTATAATAAAACATTGGGGTCTTGAATTCCTTGAATATCCATCATAAATTCATTGGTTACATTTCTAAATCCGGTGATGCTTTCCAACAGAAAACTTACAAAAAAAGAAGCGATGCTATATATGACTACTGCCAGCACGCCAACTCCAATTAATTTGGTGTACAGACTCCATGATTCGCTAAACACTCTGCTGTAACTGATTGAGTTATTTTTTTCCTGAATTGATTCTATTTCCGGATTCATTTTGATTTAATTTAATTTCAAAAGTAAGCAAAAGTTAAAAATATGCAAAGCTTAAAAAAACTGCCAGAATGTCAGTGAAAATCGTAACTTTGCAAACTATTTGATTTCTAAAAATGCATTCAGAAGTAAAAGAAATAAACGAATCCCAACAAGGCGAATCCCTTGTTTTAGAAGGAAATAAGTCCAATTCAAAGAAATTGTTTTTGGAAAGCTATGGCTGTCAGATGAATTTTTCCGACTCGGAAATCGTCGCTTCCATCCTATCTGAAAACGGCTACAATACAACTTCAAAAATGGAAGAAGCTGACCTGATTTTGGTCAATACCTGCTCCATTCGCGACAAAGCTGAACAAACCGTTCGCAAAAGACTAACGGAATTCAATGCTTTGAAAAAATCCAATCCGGCGATGAAAGTCGGGGTTTTAGGTTGTATGGCCGAACGCCTGAAATCTAAATTTCTGGAAGAAGAAAAAATCGTGGACTTGGTTGTAGGTCCCGACGCCTACCGCGACTTGCCCAATCTTCTGGAAGATGTGGAAGACGGCCGACAAGCCATCAACGTGATCCTTTCCAAAGATGAGACTTATGCCGATTTGAATCCGGTTCGTTTAGGCGGAAACGGCGTGACCGCTTTTGTAACCATTACCCGCGGATGTGACAATATGTGTACGTTTTGCGTGGTTCCATTTACCCGCGGACGGGAACGTAGTCGTGATCCCCATTCAATCGTAGAAGAATGCAAAAACCTTTGGAATGAAGGTTATAGAGAAGTAACGCTTCTCGGTCAGAATGTGGATTCTTATTTGTGGTATGGTGGCGGACTGAAAAAAGATTTCAAAAAAGCGACTGAAATACAACAGGCAACTGCCGTTGATTTTGCAGAATTGCTTTCTATGGTTGCCGAAGCCGTTCCGGGAATGCGAATCCGGTTCTCAACTTCCAATCCGCAGGATATGCACGAAAATGTGCTGCGAACCATCGCCAAATACAAAAACATTTGCAAATACATTCATTTACCGGTTCAGTCGGGAAGCACAACGGTTTTGGAGCGAATGAACCGTCAGCACACAAGAGAAGAATATCTGGAATTAATCGATAAAATCCGTGAAATCGTGCCTGAACTTGCCCTTTCACACGATATGATTGCCGGATTCTGTGGCGAAACCGAAGAAGAACATCAGGATACTTTGAGTCTAATGGAATATGTGAAATACGATTTCGGATTTATGTTCGCTTATTCTGAACGCCCCGGAACGCCGGCACACAAAAAACTCGAGGACGATGTACCAGAAGAAGTGAAGAAAAGAAGACTGACCGAAATCATCAACTTACAACAAAAACACGCAGCCGAAAGAATGCGTGCTTATGTGGGGAAAATTCACGAAGTTTTGATCGAAGGGAATAGTAAAAGAGATGAGAATTTCTGGTACGGAAGAATTTCCCAAAATGCCGTGATGGTTTTCCCAAAAACGCCCGGAACCAAAGTCGGGGATTTCGTGATGGTCAAAGCAAATGATTGTACTTCAGCGACATTGTTAGGGGAAATGGTTAATTGATTTTGTTTAAATTAATGTTTATTCAAAATTTGAATTTCATAACTCTAAAAGCTTCGACATTCGAACCTGAAACTTGAAACTATAATGAACTTAAACACAGATTTTTCAAAATTCCCGATTCTTGAGACAGCAAATTTATTGTTGCGTGAAGTCGTGGAGAAAGATGTGGAGGAAGTGTTTTTTTTAAGGTCGGACAAAGAAATTATGAAGTATATCCCGCGTCCGTTGGCGAAAAC
Source organism: Moheibacter sp. (assembly GCF_049672845.1). Lineage (NCBI taxonomy): Bacteria > Pseudomonadati > Bacteroidota > Flavobacteriia > Flavobacteriales > Weeksellaceae > Moheibacter > Moheibacter sp. The sequence goes on along the minus strand of NZ_JBATWT010000023.1, from coordinate 523,220 downwards.
CAAAGACGAAGCTCTGGTACACATTGAAGTCCTGCGAAAGGCCAAAGAAAATGAAGAAGGGATTAATTGGGCCATTACCCAAAAAGGAAATGAGACGCTCATAGGAATCATCGGACTTTACAGAATCGAGAAAGAAAACTTCCGAAGTGAAATCGGATATATTTTACATCCCGCTTTTCAGGGAAAAGGGATTCTGGGCGAAGCTTTGCAGAAAGTTATGGAATTCGCATTTACACATTGTAATTTTCATACGCTGACAGCCGTGATTGATCCGCGAAATTCAGCTTCGGAAAGGGTTTTACAACGTGCAAATTTCACAAAGGAAGCTCATTTCAGAGAAGATTTTTATTACGATGGCGAATTTTTGGATTCCGTTCATTATTCAATTATAAATCCTAAATAAATGGAAATCATATTCGCCACAAAAGAAGAAAACAACGAAAGACGAGAAAAAGAATTCCTAGCTTTGAGCTATGCCGAACGACTGGCATATTTTTCACAATGCTGGATGAAAATGAATTCGTGGGAGAAGATCAAACCCACCCTAATGATGTAAAAGGAAATTTTATTTTAAGGTAAAAAATAACGACTTGAAACTTTGAACCTTAAACTTGAAACAAAAAATGAAATGGACAACTTAACAACGATAAAACAAAGATTTTCAATCATAGGAAATGATCCAGGACTGAATCGGGCATTGGAAAAAGCTATTCAGGTGGCACCGACCGACATTTCCGTTTTGGTAAGTGGCGAAAGCGGGGTTGGAAAAGAATTCATTCCCAAAATCATCCATTCGCAATCTGCCCGAAAACATAATAATTACATTGCTGTCAATTGTGGCGCAATCCCTGAAGGAACCATTGATTCCGAACTTTTCGGACACGAAAAAGGCGCTTTTACCGGTGCGACTACCACAAGAAAAGGATATTTTGAAGTAGCGGACAAGGGAACGATTTTCCTGGACGAAGTCGGAGAATTACCGCTGCCAACACAAGTTCGTCTCTTGCGCGTTCTGGAAAGTGGTGAATTTATGAAAGTAGGTTCATCTGAAATTCAAAAAACCGATGTCAGAATTGTGGCTGCGACCAACGTCAAAATGGAAGAAGCCATCGAAAAAGGAAAATTCAGGGAAGATTTATATTACCGTCTGAATACCGTTCAAATTGATATGCCGGCGCTTAGAAACCGTAAAAACGACATTCCGCTTTTGTTTCGCAAATTCGCATCAGACTTTGCTGCCAAATACCGTATGCCACCGTTGGAACTGACTTCTGAAGCCATTCAGTACATTGTGAATTATCCCTGGCCGGGAAACATTCGTCAGCTGAGAAATTTCGCAGAAGAAATTTCGGTGGTGGAAAAAGAAAGAACCATTTCGCTAGAAAAAGTTCAGGCTTATCTGCCTTATCAAAATTCCGTTCCGGTATTGGTAAATTCAGAGAAATCAACTGGAAACTCAGACCATTTGGAACGTGAAATTCTTTTTAAATTCCTGCTTGAAATGAAACAGGATCTCAATGATTTACGTTCGCTGACTTTGGATCTGATTCACAACAAAGAAAATATTTCCACCGGAAATCAAGATGTTTTGCAACGTGTAATCCGCGAAAACAGTAGTTCTGAAACCGATTTTTCGCAACTTAAGTTTTATCCGAAAGAAGAAGTACAGACTTCCATCATTCAGGATTACGATTACGATGAATCGGATTATGAAGAAGTAAGCGAGCAAGATGAATCGCTTTCTCTGCAGGACAAGGAGCGCGAACTGATCAAAAAGGCACTTGAAAAATACAAAGGCAAAAGACGTTCGGCAGCCGATGAACTCGGGATTTCGGAGCGCACGCTTTACCGGAAAATTAAACAATATGATTTGGAATAATTTGAATTAAATTTAATTATGGAAAATTTGAAAATGATTTCTAAACATTTAAAATTTATCGCGGTTTTGTTAGGATTTTTCATTCTGAACGGATGCTACACACTTTCCGGCTCCTCCATTTTACCCGAATGGCAAACCATCAGGATTTCGAATTTTCCGAATTATGCGCCACAATATCAAAATCCAAATCTGAGTCAGGATTTCACAAACGAATTGCAGGATATTTTTAATAATCGAACGAAACTTTCACTGACAACCGAAGAAAATGCAGATTTATTAATCGACGGAGAAATCACGGGTTATCAGCAGACATCTGTGGCGATTCAGGCCAATGAAGTAGCAGGTAAAAACCGATTGACAATGAGCGTGAGAGTTCGGTATCAGAACAATCAGGACGAATCCAAAAGTTTTGATCGCTCATTTTCAGCTTATGAAGATTTTGAATCCAACCTGACTTTGCAACAAGCAGAAGGCGCTTTGCTGGACAGTATCCTGGAACAACTGACCACTCAGATTTTCAATGCCATTGCGATGGATTGGTAAGCCTCCCCACCCCCACCAAAGGAGGGGAGTTTAATTTGGAAATCAGATTCATTTTACTATTTTCGCATAACTCAAAAACACTTAACACATAACTCAAAACGTGAATCCCAGAATCCGACATCTCATCTATCATCCGTTTGAAGTTCAGCTTTCCGACGTGGCTTTGCTGCAGGACGAAATCGAAAAATATCCGTATTTCTCTACGCTTCGCACGCTTTTGCTATTTGGATTGAAAGAATTTGACCATTCTTCTTATCAGGAAGAACTCAAAAAAACAAGTATTCATTGTCCGAGCCGCGTTGCACTCTACCATTATCTGCAACGTGAAAAACAAGAATCAACCGAAGAAATTTCATCGGAAATAATTGAGGTGGAAACAGCTCAGGAAATTGAGGTTGAAGAAAAAATTGAAATTGAAACAAACCCAACCGAACCAATTGAAATTCAGGAAGAAATAGCAACAACTACTGAAGAAGAAACTATTTCAGAAGATGCTTCGACGGGCTCTGAATCCATTTTAACGGATGTTTCCCATTCGGAACTTACTTTTTCTGAATGGCTTTCTCTGTCGAAATCTTCTACGGAAAAGAAAGAAAATCCACCGAGCGAAAAGGACATTAAATTTCAGTTGATTGAAGAATTTATTGAAAAGTCTCCCAAAATTTCTCCTGTAAATAAAAATGCGGAAGTTAGTTTACCGACTAAAAAAGCTGAAGCTTCCAACGAATATTCGGATTTGATGACCGAAACCCTGGCTCAGATTTATACCGAACAAAAAAAATACGACAAGGCAATTCGGGCGTATAAAATCCTGAGTTTGAAATACCCCGAAAAGTGTGAGTTTTTTGCTGACAAAATTTCGGAAATCGAATATTTAATGGATTCTAAATAAGTTCAGATTAAATAATTTGAATATTCTTCAAAAATTTAGTTTCTTTGCAGACTAATTTTCAAAAACAATGCAGACATTTATATTTTTAATGATTGTGATCATTGCGGTTTGTGTCATCATAACTTTGGTAGTTCTATCTCAAAACCCTAAAGGTGGTGGACTTTCTTCAACATTTGGAGGTTCTGGGGGCGGACAGATGTTCGGTGTTCAGCGTACTAACGAATTTTTGGACAAAGCAACCTGGACACTTGCGGGTATCATCGTGATTTTGATTATCACAGCCAACGTTTTGATGGATAATCCTTATGCTGTGCGACAATTAGACGTTCCGCAAGAAGTTCAGCAGTTACCGACCGCTCCAACTCCGGACGCTCCTGCTACTCCGCCAGTTGAAACCGGAAATTAATTAGAATAAATTTCAATAATTATACAATCCCTTGCATTCGCAGGGGATTTTTTATTGATGAAGCGGATAGCCGCAAGTCTTGCAGAAATTGGAACCATCCATTTGGTTTCCATCGTGACAACGCTGGCAAACTTGTGTGTTTTTTTGAGGTTCTGGGTGCTTTCTGTTTCCGCGTACAGCTTCGGCCGTCACAATTCCCGTGGGAACCGCAATCACACCATAACCGATGATCATCACGATGGATGCGAGAAATTTCCCGAAAGCCGTTACCGGCGCAATATCACCATATCCGACTGTAGTCAAAGTTACCACCGCCCAATAAATACTCGTGGGAATGCTCGTAAAACCCGATTCGGGATGACTTCCTTCCACCACATACATAATTGAACCGATTACCACCACAATCAGTGTGACAAACGAAAGAAAAACTACGATTTTGGCGCGACTGTTTCGCAATGCAATCAGAATTACATTTCCGCCTCGCATAAAATCCGTCAGTCCAAAAATCCTGAAAATCCGGAATAATCTTAGGATTCGGATGCTTGATAAATATTTCGAAGATGGATAAATAATTCCCAGATAAGTCGGAAGGATGCTCAACAAATCGATGATGCCATAAAAACTGAAGAAATAACGCCAGGGCTTTCGCACCGAATAAATTCGAAAAGCATATTCAATCGTGAATAAAATCGTAATGATCCATTCTGAAATAACCAATAAATCGTGGTAACGTTCATTAATCGAAGCTACCGATTCCATCATTACGAGTGCAACGCTCAGGAGAATTACCACCAGTAAAATGATGTTAAAAAGCTTTCCGTAAAAGGTATCAGACTCGAAGATTACTTCAAAAATCCTTTCTTTCCGATGGTTTAGTTTTGACTTTTCCATTTTGGGAAAAATCAGTTTGTCAACCCAATTCATAGTGTAACTTTGTGCTAAACGAATTTACAAATTAATATGAAATCTGTTTTAATCAGCGGCGCAACCGGACTCATCGGACAAAATTTAGTTCAAAAACTGAAATCGAAATCCTGGGAAGTCCGCACGCTGTCAAGGAAACAGAGCGAAAGTCATTTTTATTGGAACCCTGAAAATGCTGAAATCGACGAAAAAGCTTTTGAAAACCTAGACGCCATCATTCACCTCGCCGGAGCTCCGATTTCAAAAAGATGGACCCATTCCTACAAAAAAGAATTGTACAAAAGTCGTATAAATTCAGCCGAACTTTTATTTGAAACCGCCCGAAAACTCAATGCACCTATAAAAACTTTCATTACCGCTTCCGGCGTAAATTATTATGGAACCCAAACCTCTGATATTGTTTACGAAGAAACACATTCATTTACCGATGATTTTTTAGGCAGAATTTGTTTCGATTTGGAGCAAACCGCCCAAAAATTTGAAACGCTCGGAACCCGGGTTTGCGCTGTCCGAACAGCTGCCGTTTTATCGCCCGATGGCGGAATGTTGAAAGAACTGATTCCTTTGGCAAACAAATTTCTTCTTTCTCCTTTGGGCTCGGGGCAACAATTTATGCCTTGGATTCACATTGAAGATATGGTCAATATTTACATTCATTTACTTGAAAATGAAAACCTTTTCGGCGCTTTCAACGCTTCGGCAACGGAAAGGATTACCAACAAAGAATTCACTTTTGCGCTTGCTGAAAGTCTGAACAAAAAGGTTATTTTCCCGGCTGTTCCGGGATTTATATTGAAAACCGTTTTGGGCGAAATGTCCTCAATAATTCTGGAAGGAAGCCCTGTTTCCAATTCAAAAATAAAAAATTCGGGATTTGAATTTCAATTTGAGGAACTCAAACCCGCACTCGACGATTTATTGCATAAAAAAAACCGCTGAAAAATTCCAACGGTTTTTATTTTATTTTTCAATTAAAATCAGTCTTCGTCCTGATTCTTTTGCAACAAATATTTGTAAATCAAACCTCCGACGATACCACCTACAACTGGTGCCAACCAGAACAACCATAATTGGGACAAAGCCGTTCCGCCTACAAAAAGAGCTTGAGAAGTAGAACGAGCAGGATTGACCGAAGTATTGGTAATCGGAATCGAAATCAGGTGAATCAACGTCAAAGCCAAACCGATGGCGATTCCGGCAAATTTACCGTTGGCCCATTTATCGGTCGCGCCCATGATGACGATCAAAAAGAAAGCCGTCAATACCGCTTCTGCCAAAAACGCAGCCATCATACTGTAGCTCCGGTCGGCATAGCCCGGCTGGTCATAGAAATTCGTCGCAAAAGCTCCGACTCCTTCCGTCGTAAAAGCTCCGGCTCCGTTCAAAATCGCCCATAATACTGCAGCAGCCGCTGTCGCTCCCGCAACCTGCGCTACCACATACGGAAGCAATTCTTTGGCAGAAAATCTTCCGCCGGCCAATAATCCAAATGAAACAGCCGGATTAAAATGTCCGCCTGAAATATGACCCACGGCATAAGCCATCGTCAAAACCGTCAAACCAAATGCAAGAGCAACGCCCAGCAAACCGATTCCTATCTCCGGTACTCCGGCAGCAAAAACCGCGCTACCACAACCTCCAAACACCAACCAAAAGGTGCCAAAAAACTCAGCAAAATATTTTTTCATGTGTAAATTAATTTTGGGATGATATAGTAAATTTAGAAAATTTTAAGAAATTTCCAAATCTTTGTAGGCCAGAATGATGTGGTATCCTCTTGATGAAAAATAATCCAAAAAGCCTTTTCTGCCGGTAACCATAACGAAATCTCCGCCCCATGCACCCAGGCTTTTCACCGATCCTTCGTAATCTGAAAAATACAGGTCTTTTACTTTAGGTAATCCCAAATGCTCGGATAATAAAGTTTCGTGCCGGTCCATTAATTTCTCAAATTCTTCCAAAGTTTCTGCCTGAATTATCTTTTCTACCAACCCAGAAATTTCCGCTACCAGCGATTCATTTTTAGTTTTGGAAGCATAAGTTTGGGAAACACTGATTTGCGTATCCTGTTTTTGATTCAAGTAAACAAAATACAAATCATCTATAAATTTCGGTTGAAATTCTACGCTTTCAATCCTTCTTTTTCCATCTTTAATTTGATACAAAATCGGATGATTCCGACTTGCACAAGCCAAGTCATATCCGCTGGTTTTAAAAGTCAGATTATTTAATTCGAATTCATCAACACCGGAAAATTGCGCCAATAGATAAATCAAAGTCGAACTGCTGCCCAATCCCCAATCTTTGGGAAATTCCAATTGGGTTTTACAATGAATATTTTGTGTCTGGTTTAGAAAAAATGTAGGATTTAAGGTCTCAATGGCTTGTAATATTTCAAATAATCTGGAAGCCAACTTCGCATCGGAACTTTTCAAAATCGACAAAGTTTTCATTTCAAATTCTGCAGAAAACCAAAGAGATCCGTCTTCCAGAAAAGCTTCCCAAATCAATTGGGGAGAATCCACTTCTTCTCCATATTTCACTTCCAAAGTCTGACCCAATTTTGTAGGAATGGCAAAGGAAAGTCCGCCATCGAGAACGGTATATTCGCCGGCGATGTACAATTTTCCGTTGGCACGGAATTTTTTGTTTAAAGTTTCAGGTTTCAAGTTTCAGGTTACAAATTACTCAACAACTCTTCATTCAAACACTCTCCCACTCAAGAAGTAGCGGAACTCGTCACCGCATTTCCGTCTATTTTACGAATCAATCCCTGTAAAGTATTGCCCGGACCTACTTCGATAAATTCTGATGCGCCATCTTTCACCATATTTTGAACCGATTGCGTCCATTTCACAGGTGCCGTCAATTGTGCAATCAGGTTTTTCTTGATTTCCTCCGGATTGGTTACAGCCGTTGTGGTCACATTCTGATAAACCGGACAAATTGGATTTTTAAATTCCGTTTGGTGAATTGCTTCCGCCAATTCATCTTCGGCCGGTTTCATCAATGGCGAATGAAAAGCGCCACCCACCGGCAAAATCAAGGCACGTCTGGCTCCGGCTTCCTTTAATTTTTCACAAGCCAATTCCACAGCGGGGACTTCTCCCGAAATCACCAATTGCCCTGGACAATTATAATTCGCAGGAACGACGATTCCCTCAATTTCCGCACAAACTTTTTCTACGATTTCATCATCCAATCCGAGGATTGCCGCCATCGTTGAAGGTTTGATTTCGCAGGCTTTTTGCATCGCCATTGCTCTTTTATAAACCAAATTCAGACCTGATTCAAAATCCAAAGTTCCGTTGGCTACCAAAGCGGAAATTTCGCCAAGCGAATGCCCGGCCACCATATCCGGTTTAAAATTCTCCAATGTTTTGGCCAGAATAACCGAATGCAAAAAAACCGCCGGTTGGGTAACTTTGGTTTGTTTGAGTTCATCTGCCGTACCTTCAAACATGATTTTGGAGATTTCAAATCCCAATTGTTCGTCGGCTTGCCCGAAAAGTTTTCGGGCCAATTCGGAAGTATCAAAAAGGTTTTTACCCATTCCGGTAAATTGTGCGCCCTGTCCGGGAAATACGTATGCTTTCATGTGAAATAGTTCAAATTAAAAATTAAATGTAAAAAAATTATTTCGCTTTTTTCTCCTTTTCGTTTTCCCACATTTTGGAAAGAAAAAGATAACGCTTGAAAACGTGGTGTGCATGCAATTTGGAAATGATATATCCTTCCCCTCCGTCCAGAATTCCCATGCGCAAAACATAATGATGCACAAAGCGAAACCAAGGTTTCACCCAAAAATGAAAAACATTGGGTTTCAGCTTTTTAGCAAATAATTCTTTGGCTCTTAAGATGGAATATTGGGTGAGTTTCCGGTCATATTCTTCTACGGAATAATAGGAATAATGATCCAATTTATTTTGTAAAAACTTCACTTTTCCTTTGCTGTCGATGAGTTCATGAACCAACCGGCCTTCACCATAACGGTTTTTGGATTTTCTAAACAACCGAATCGCCTTATCGTTCTGCCAACCCGATCGTTTGATGTATTTTTCCATGAAATAAAAACGTCGGTACACAAAAAAAGCATCGGCTTCCGCTTTATTGATTTCGTCCATCATTTCAAAAATCAAAGCTTTGGAAATCCGTTCGTCCGCATCAAAAAATGTCACCCATTCATTTTGTGCCTGGTCTATGGCAAAGTTTTTCTGCGAAGTAAAATTGTCAAACTTTCTTGTGATAAAGGTTACTTTCGGATGTTTTTTGGCGATTTCAGCGGTTCGGTCAGTACTTTCCGAATCCACGATGACGATTTCGTCTGCATACCAGGCTTCATCCAAAAATTTCTGAATGTTCCTTTCTTCGTTATAGGTAATCAACAAAGCAGAAATTTTTGGAAGATCCTGTTTGAATTCCTCAGGTAAATCGATTTTCCCAAAATTATTCTGCAAAAATTTGTCGGTTTCCGTCCTTACATAGGGATAGTTCAATTTTTTATAGTATTTGTGGGTGTTTCTTAATAATTGTTTGACGGTAGAATTGTCCACCGATTTTTTATCCAAATCCTGAAAATGAACACTGACATGATGCAATCCATCTTCAAAACATCCCCAGTCCGCCGGGAATTTATGGGGAGAATAAATACTGAAAGTAGGGATGTCCAGCGCTTTTGACATGTTTACCGCTCCTCCTTCATTGCCCAGAAAAGCATCGCAATGATACAGAATTTTCAAAAATTCACGTACCGATTTTCCCATCACTTCCGGATAGATTTTTTCAGTCGAATCCAGTCCGGCAAGGATTTTATCGACCGTATTTTGTTGGCTCGGAATATAATTGAACAACAAATTGAAATCGTAATATTTCTGTATATGCGAAATCAATTTGATCATATACTCAATCGGCCATGATTTTTCTTCGCTACTTCCCAAAATCCCGATCATCAATGTCTTTCGGTTCAAATCTACATGAGCCGACTCCAATATGTTTTTTCCTTCTTTGATTTCATCCTCGGTCAGATAAATTTTTGGGTGGAGCGCCAACGAAATCTTTTCATCCATCAAAGGCGTCGCAAGCGAAACGCGGTTGTCAATGGCAGTGCAGGAAGTTTCGGCTGTAGGTATGGTTGTTTTCTCAACAACGTCGGTGTAAATGTGTTTGAAGAATGGTTTATCATAACTGATGCGTCTTTTCGCACGCGATTTCAAAACGATGAACCGGCTTTGGAGTTTCGCATAAGGATCCAAAACGATGTCATAATTTTCCTGCTTAATTTGGTTGGCATATTGGTTCAAAACCGAAATCTTTTTCAGTTTCTTTTCTTCGAATGAAATGATTTGATCGATGAATGGGTTGTTTTCCAAAACCGTAACCGCCGGTTTATAACAAAAGAAATGGACCTCGATTTCAGGGTTGATTTGCTTGAGATTTTCAGCAATCACAGAAGAAGTCAGCACATCGCCGATGTATTTGTTCTGCAAAATCAGCGCTTTGATTTTACCTGAACCAATTTCTGAATCCTTTAGATTATTTTTCTGAAACTCCAGCATAGATTTTCTTCTCCTAAATTTAAGCAGAATTCCTTAAACGGCAACATTATGCTCTCTCAAAGCATCATTTAAGGAGGTTTTCAAATCGGTGCTTTCCTTTCTCTTTCCGATGATCAAAGCACAAGGAACTTGGAATTCTCCTGCCGGAAATTTTTTGGTATAACTTCCCGGAATCACGACTGAACGTGGCGGAACTTCACCTTTGATTTCAATTGGATTTTCGCCTGTAACGTCGATGATTTTCGTCGAAGCAGTCAACACGACATTCGCTCCCAAAACGGCTTCCTTTCCGACTCTTACGCCTTCCACGACGATGCATCTCGAACCAATAAAAGCATTGTCTTCGATGATCACCGGAGCTGCCTGCAGGGGCTCCAAAACACCACCAATTCCAACACCACCGCTCAGGTGAACATTTTTCCCGATTTGCGCACAGCTTCCCACCGTCGCCCAAGTATCGACCATCGTTCCTTCGTCCACATAAGCACCAATGTTTACATAAGAAGGCATCATGATCACACCCTTTGAAACATAGGAACCATGACGTGCAATCGCATGTGGAACAACCCGAACGCCCTTTTCGGCATAATTTCTTTTCAATGGAATTTTATCGTGAAATTCAAAAATCCCGACTTCAAAAGTTTCCATTTGTTGAATCGGGAAATACATCACAACGGCTTTTTTCACCCATTCATTTACTTGCCAGCCATCAGAATCAGGTTCAGCTACCCGTAATTTCCCTTCGTCCAATAAATCAACAACTTCTCTTACAGCCTTTTGAGTCTTTTCATTTTTCAATAAATCCCGGTTGTCCCAAGCCGACTCTATGATTGATCTTAAGTTTTCCATAATTCTCAGTTGATTGCAAAACTACATCATTAAGTTAGAAGTTAGAAATGAGAAGTCGGAAAAATCAATTTGATTAAGATTTTAAATTATTTCAAGAAGATTTCTACATTTGTCCCATGCCCAGAATTCTCGCCATCGATTATGGAATGAAACGCACCGGAATTGCCGTTACAGACGAACTGCAAATCATTGCTACGGCTTTGGATACCATCGAAACTCCCAAATTATTTGAATTTATCGGTAAATATTTGTCCGAAAACAATGTTCAGGAAATCGTGGTCGGATTGCCGATGCGCATGCATGGCGAAGTCGGGCAACTCGAAACGGAAATCCAAAAATTCATTTCCAAATTCAAAGAAAAACATCCGACAATTCCCGTGTTTCGGCAAGACGAAAGTTTTACTTCCAAAATGGCTTCCCAAGCGATTTTTCAATCGGGAGCCAAGAAGAAAAAACGTCAGGACAAATCACTCATCGACAAAGTCAGTGCGACGATTATTCTGCAATCTTATATGGAAACCAAGTTGTAGTTGTACAATCCAGCCCTGTTAGGGTTAAATTCAGCCCGATGATAACCCTAACAAGGCTCTGAAAAAACCAAAATGTACATCATTTATTAGATGCTGTTTAAAATTCAAATTTTATCTTTGCAAAAAATTTCGAGAATGATTTTACCGATTCGCGCTTATGGCGATCCCGTTTTACGACAAAAAGCTGTGGACATTGATAAGGATTATAAAAATCTAAATCAATTAATCGAAAATATGTTTGACACCATGGCTGACGCTTATGGCGTGGGATTGGCGGCACCCCAAATCGGATTGGCTATCCGGCTTTTTATTGTGGATTTGACGCCTTTTGCCGAAGATGAGGAATACGAAGAAGTTTCGGAGGAATTGAAGACTTTCCGAAAAGTATTCATCAATGCAAAAATCATAGAGAAAAAGGGCGAGGAATGGAAATTCAATGAAGGTTGTTTGAGCATTCCTGGCGTGCGGGAAGACGTTTCCAGACCGGAAACCATCCTAATTGAATATTTTGATGAAAATTGGAAGAAACACAAAGAAGAATTTTCCGATATTCGTGCCCGCGTTATTCAGCACGAATATGATCACATCGAAGGCGTTATGTTTACGGATTATCTGACGCCGTTCAAGAAAAAATTAGTTCAGAATAAATTAAAAAATATAAGCAAAGGGAAAGTGAAAGCGGATTATAAAATGCAGTTTCCCAACTAACTTAAAAAATGTAAGATAGAATATGGATTTAACAAAAATTATCTCAATTTCGGGCAAACCGGGATTGTACAAATTGGTTTCCCAGGCAAAAGGTGGATTTATTGTTGAGGATTTGGACAAGGGAAAAAAGACTTCGATTTCCGCTCAAAATAATGTGAGTTTGCTTGAAAATGTTGCGATTTACGGGGTTTCAGAAGAATATCCTTTGAAAGATGTTTTTACCAAAATTTACGAAAAAGAAAACGGCGGTGCCTGCATCAGCCACAAAGAATCGGGTGCGAACCTGAGAAAATACATCGAGGAAGTTTTGCCGGAATATGATGAATCAAGAGTTTATGACTCGGATTTGAAAAAATTATTCCAATGGTACAACATTCTTCAAGCAAAAGGTTTGGTCACACCTGAACCGGAAACCGAAGAAGTTGCAGAAGAAGAAACTTCGGAAGAAAAGCCAAAAGCGAAAAAAACGAAGGCTAAGAAGGAAGATTAATTTTGATGGATGTTGGGTGATGGATGATGGATGTTCATGGCTTAGAATTTAATTAAAAATGAACTCACGCGAAGAACAACTTAAAGCTTTTAACCGCTTGCTTGACATCATGGATGACTTGCGTGAGAAATGTCCTTGGGACAAAAAACAAACCATGGAATCGCTTCGTTATCTGACGATTGAGGAGATGTACGAACTCTCTGACGCGATTCTGGAAAATGATAAAACGGAAATCAGGAAGGAATTGGGTGACCTTTTCCTTCACCTGATTTTTTATTCGAAAATCGCTTCCGAAACCCAAGATTTTGACGTGGCCGATGTCCTGAACGGCATCAGCGAAAAACTGATTTATCGGCATCCGCATATTTACGGCGACGTCAAAGTAACTGACGAAGAAGAAGTCAAACAAAACTGGGAAAAACTCAAACTCAAGGAAGGAAAAAAATCGGTGTTGGAAGGCGTTCCCAAATCACTTCCCGCTATGGTAAAGGCTTTCCGAATTCAGGAGAAAGTAAAAGGCGTAGGATTTGAATTTGAAAATTCAGAGGATACCTGGGCAAAAGTTCAGGAAGAAATTAACGAATTCAAGGCCGAAACCGAAGCCTCCAAACGCGAACAGGAGTTCGGTGATGTTTTATTTTCACTGATCAATTATGCGCGTTTCACCGGCATAAATCCTGAAGATGCTTTGGAACGAACCAATAAAAAATTCATTGCGCGATTTCAGAAAATTGAAGAATTGTCCAAAGAAGAAGGTAAAAACATTGCTGAACTTTCCTTGAAAGAACAGGATGAACTTTGGGAGAAAGCGAAGTTGATGTAAGAACCTATTTTGGTTTTTTGTCAGGGTTAGCTTTTGCCGGAAAGAGAGTATAAACCACAATTTCATTCTGAATAATTTCAAAAATAATTTGAAAGGGGAAACTTTTAACCAAAGCTTGACGGTAGTTTTTCGTTTGAACCTGAAAAGAAAGCGGTCTCATCGTAATTTCATTTAAAAGAACATCTGTCTCTCTGTAAAACCGCAATGCCAGATCTTCACTAATTTGTGAATAGTATTCAAATACTTCTGAAAGATTTTCCCAATATTCTTCTTTGATTTTAATGTGATACGCCATAAGTATCTTTAAATCGCTTTCTGAATTCATCTAAAGACATAGAGTTGCTCTCGCCGGAAATATGTCGGTCTCGAATTTCATCAAGGAACTTAATTTGTTCATCCGTAAGTTTAAAGTCTTCCTTTGCGGACGTAATTTCAGAGTACAATAAATTTTCAAGTTCTTTCAATTTACTCATTTGATCTGAATTAATAATTCGCATAAAATCCTCTATGAACTTATATTTTCTTGTCGTAATATCCATAACCCAATCGTTATAACAAATTTAGTGAAAAATTAATTTCTATTCGAAAATTGATAAAATCAGAATAATCTAGGTTTACGTAACTTTGCATTTATTTTCAAGCCATTATGCAATTCAAAATCCATTCGGAATTTCAACCGAGAACGTTATTATTATGAAAATTCATTGTTTAATACTTTATATTTTAATCTTCCCTATTTTATCCTATTCACAAGAACTTCTTGAAGATAATCCAAATTGGTCAAAATATTCAAAAGTGATTGAAGTCAATCCTGAGTTTAAAGATTCAAAAAGCGTATATATCTTGGAAGATGGAAAGGTAATCAAGACTCAAAACTTTATAAAAGATTCTTTAGTTTATTCTGAAACCTACATTTATGACAAGCAGAACAATGTAGAAATGATTATCAAGGATCTAAGGAAGGATACTATCAAATTATATAATCAATATCCATTCGGTGATTTATTAGAATATGATAAAGATTTTTACTACAGCTATAATAAAAACGGAAAATTAGTCTCTAAATGGAAAGAAGGATTTCTCCCTTCAATAAGCTATTCATATAATGAAACTGAACTAATAGATCAGATTGTCTCAATAGAATTGACAAGTCATGGTTTTCTACAGAGAACAACATCCTTTTTAAAATATAATAAATGTAATAATGTTATTGAGTCCAAGTCAGTAAAAGAAAAAACCCAGTCCATTTCTCAAAAAAATGAACCCGATTTAGACAATGCTAAAATCTCCCAATACGTTTATAAATACAACAACCGAGATTGTATCTGGACTAAAAAATACTTAGTTGAAAACGGCAAGAAAGAATTAATTTCTACTCGAAAATTGATAAAACCAAAATAACCTCTTAAAACTTTTCAGGTTTTTAAAACCTGTCAGGTTTGCGTAACTTTGCATTTATTTTCAAGCCATTATGCCATTCAAAATCCATTCGGAATTTCAACCCACCGGCGATCAGCCCAAAGCCATCGAAACTTTGTCCAAAGGAATTATTTCCGGAGACAAATACCAGACGCTTTTGGGTGTGACCGGCTCGGGAAAAACCTTTACGATTGCAAATGTGGTGGAAGAAACCCAGCGGCCGACTTTGGTTTTGGCGCACAACAAAACTTTGGCGGCTCAATTGTATATGGAATTCAAAGAATTTTTCCCCGAAAATGCGGTGGAATATTTCGTTTCCTATTACGATTATTATCAACCGGAAGCTTACATTCCCTCCTCGGGATTGTACATAGAAAAGGATTTGTCCATCAATGAAGAAATCGAAAAACTGCGATTGAGTACTTCCTCTTCCCTCCTTTCGGGTCGACGCGATGTGCTGGTGGTAGCTTCGGTTTCCTGTTTGTACGGGATTGGAAATCCGACTGAATTTCATAAAAACATCATCGCCATTCAAACCGGTGAAACCATTTCCCGCACTAAATTCTTACAAAAACTCGTGAGTTCGCTTTATTCGCGTTCCGAAGTGGATTTTCAAAGAGGAAATTTCCGTGTTCGTGGTGATGTGACCGATATTTTTCCGGCTTATTCCGATCAAGGAATTCGGGTTCATTTTTTTGGAGATGAAATCGAAGAAATCGAAACTTTTGATCCGGCGAGCGGACGCAAAATCAATTCCTTGGACAAAATCAATATTTATCCGGCCAATTTATTCGTGACTTCTCCCGAAACCCTGAACGGCGCGATCAAAAACATTCAGATTGACATGGGAAAACAAGTTTCCTATTTTCAAGAAATAGGAAAACATCTGGAAGCAAAAAGGCTACAGGAAAGAACCGAATTTGACGTGGAAATGATGAAAGAACTCGGCTATTGTTCGGGGATTGAGAATTATTCCCGCTACCTCGACGGTCGTTTGCCCGGGACGCGTCCTTTCTGTCTGCTGGATTATTTTCCGCAAGATTATCTGATGGTGATTGACGAGTCGCACGTGACCATTCCGCAGGTTCATGCGATGTACGGCGGAGACCGGAGTCGTAAAGAAAATCTGGTCGAATACGGATTTCGATTGCCGGCTGCGATGGACAATCGTCCGCTGAAATTTGAAGAATTCGAAGCCATGCAAAATCAGGTGATTTATGTTTCGGCGACGCCAGCGAATTATGAACTGGAAAAATCGGAAGGCGTGGTAGTCGAACAAATCATTCGTCCAACCGGACTGCTCGATCCCATCATTGAAGTTCGTCCGTCCCTGAACCAGATGGATGATTTGATGGAAGAAATTCAAAAACGTGCAGAAGAAGACGAAAGGGTTCTGGTAACGACTTTGACCAAACGGATGGCTGAAGAATTGACCAAATACCTGACGAAATTTGGGGTTCGAACAAGGTACATTCATTCCGATGTCGATACTTTGGAGCGAGTTCAAATCATGCAGGATTTACGCGCCGGATTGTTTGATGTTTTGGTCGGCGTAAACCTTTTGCGCGAAGGTCTAGATTTGCCGGAAGTCTCGTTGGTAGCGATTTTGGATGCGGACAAGGAAGGATTTTTAAGAAACCATCGTTCGCTTACCCAAACTTCGGGACGTGCGGCTCGAAATATCAACGGACGGGTGATCATGTATGCAGACAAAATCACAAACAGTATGCAAATGACCATTGATGAAACCGAACGCCGTCGTGAAATTCAAATGAAATACAATATGGACAATAATATGACGCCGCAGCCATTGAACAAAAAAATTAATGCCATCAATACTTCTGCAGAAAGATTTGAGCTAAATCCTTACGAACGAAAAACCATTTCCACGATTGCGGCGGATGAACGGGCGGAATATGGAAGTCTTTCGGGTGAGGATTTATCCAAAAAAATCGACGAACTTCAGAAAAAAATGGAAAAAGCAGCGAAAAACCTGGACTTTATCGAAGCAGCTAAATTCCGTGATATGATCAAAGAATTACAAGAAGTTCAGAATTGATTGAACCATTAAGATTTATTCATTGAAATTGAACTTATTAAGAACGGTTAACCTGTCAATCGACAGGCAGAAGTTCAACAAGCTGGTTCAGTTTTCTTAAAATTAATAAAATCAATTGCATTATAATTAAAAACTGAAGTTTTAACTTTTGTGAATGCCCGAAACGATGGACATTTGCAACTTCAAAAAATTCAAATGAATAAGGGATTGATAGCGCTTGCTTTTGGCGGAATGGCGATTGGAATGACGGAATTTACGATGATGGGAATTCTCCCCGACATCGCAAAAGACTTGGAAATTGAAATTCCAAAAGCAGCTCATCTTATTGCACTTTATGCTTTGGGCGTGGTTGTGGGCGCTCCAACTTTGGTTTTATTTTCAGGAAAATATCCGCCCAAAACCGTTTTGATGGTTTTGATGTTGGTCTTTTTTGTTTTCAATGGTTTGTTTGCCATTGCGCCCGGATTTTTTCTTTTGGAAGTTTCAAGGTTTGCTTCTGGATTACCACACGGCGCTTTCTTCGGCGTGGGTTCTGTGGTCGCCACCAATCTCGCCAAAAAAGGAAAAGAAGCCCAAGCAATTGCCACCATGTTTACCGGAATGACGCTTGCCAATTTGATTGGCGTTCCGCTGGGAACTTACATCGGACATCATTATTCCTGGCGAATTACCTACGGAATCATCGCATTTCTCGGACTTGTTACCTTTGCGGCTCTTTGGCTATGGCTTCCGGTCATAAAAAGTTCCAACCGAAATCTATTCGGACAACTTAAGTATTTCAAAAAAGGACGTTCTTGGCTTTTGATTGCGATTATTTCCATCGGGACGGGCGGTCTCTTTGCTTGGATTAGTTACATCGCACCGATGGTTACAAATGTTTCAGGTTTGCCCGAAGGCAGAGTTCCGATCATTATGGTGTTGGTCGGATTGGGAATGGTCATCGGGAATCTATTGGGCGGCAAATTGGCCGATGCGGTCAATCCGACCAAGGCGACCATTATTTGTTTTTCCTCGATGGCGATTTGTCTTGTCGCGGTTCATTTCACGGCGGAGATTGAATGGATGGCTTATGTGATGGCCTTTATAACGGGCGTGATTTCATTTTCGGCCGGTTCACCGATTCAGATGATGTTAATCCGTGATGCCAAAGGCGCAGAAACTTTTGCCGCGTCGGCCGGACAAGCCAGTTTCAATATGGGGAATACATTGGGTGCTTATTTCGGAGGAATTCCGATTACAATGGGATTTGCCTACGATACACCGGTTTTGGTCGGGGTGGGAATGGCGGCAATTGGCGTGATGTTGACGGTTGCTTTTTTAAGAACTCAGAGGAAGTAAAAAACCTCCAAAATTTCTTTCGGAGGCTTATACAACATACTTTCTACAATTTTAAATTATAATCAAAGCATCGTCGTCGGACAAACGAATTCTGTTTTCGGGAAAACTTCGGATGTTTTAATTTTTCCAAATCCGCCTTCCACATTGATTAAATTTTTATACCCTTTTGATTTGGCGATCGAAGCAAAAATCACCGAACGATATCCGCCTGCACAATGCACAAAATAAGTTTTGTCGGCATCGGCTTCATGCAGATTTTTATGGATGTAATCCACCGGTAGGTTTTTGGCCGAAACGATGTGTTCGCTTTCAAATTCTCCCGCGCGGCGCACGTCGAGAATGTCCATTTCGGGATTGGATTGATATTGATTTTCGAATTCATTTATGTCAATGCTTTCCATGGTATCGATCGGATTTCCGGCATTTTTCCAAGCCTCAAAACTTCCGTTCAAATAACCCAAAACATTGTCGTAACCGATTCTTGAAAGTCTTGTGATCACTTCTTCTTCTCTTCCCGGTTCGGAAATAAAAATGATTTTCTGGTTGATGTCTTCAATTACGGTTCCCACCCATGGTGCAAAATCACCTTGTACCCCGATGAAATAGGAATTCGGGACAAATCCTTTTACGAAATCATTTTGATGGCGCGTATCCAAAACCAAAACGTCAGATTCGTTTGATAAAGTTTCAAATTCATCTACCGAAAGTGGTTTCAGGTTCTTCTTCAAAACTTCATTAAATCCAGTAAATTCTTTTCGGTTCATCACGGCATTATTCGGAAAATAAGCCGGCGATGGTGTCAATCCGGTGGTGAGTTCTTTGATAAATTCCTCTTTGGTTAACTCAGGATTAAGTGCATAATTTACTTTCTTCTGATTCCCCAAAGTGTCGGAAGTTTCTTTGCTCATATTTTTCCCACAAGCTGAACCGGCACCATGCCCCGGATAAACGATGATATCGTCTGCCAACGGCATGATTTTATTTCGAAGTGAGTCAAACATATGACCCGCCAATTTATCCTGCGTCAAGTCTGAAAATACGCGTTGTGCCAAATCGGGACGACCTACATCACCGATGAACAAAGTATCTCCGGAAAACAGCGCCACTTCTTTTCCGTTTTCGTCACGAAGCAAAAAACAAGAAGACTCCATGGTATGCCCGGGCGTGTGCAATAATTCGAATGAAATTTTCCCAACTTTGAAAATTTCGCCATCTTTTCCTTGATGGAAATCAAAATCGGCTTCAGAAGTCGGTCCGTAAACGATGGTTGCACCGGATTTTTTCGCCAAATCCAAATGACCTGAAACAAAATCCGCATGAAAATGGGTTTCAAAAATATATTTGATTTTCGCACCGTTTTTTTCAGCGATTTCCAAGTAATGATCGGTTTCGCGCAAAGGGTCAATCACAGCCGCTTCGCCCTCACTTTCAATATAGTAAGTAGCCTGCGCTAGACATTTGGTATAAATTTGTTCGATTTTCATTTTGAAACTATTTGAAGTTCAAATTTACGGAATTGCTTTGGTTTAAAATCCCGAACTGATAAGTTTCAGTTTTATAGGGATTTAGAAAAGTTTAGAGTTATGAAAGACAAAATTTTCATTTAAGCTTCCAAAATTTCAGTCAATGAATGATTTAAGAATTCAGATAAAACTCCATGAAGAAAATAAAAACCGCCATTAAAATCACGAAATAAGCAAATACTTTTTTCAGTCGTTCGCTGTTGACACGTTTGGTTAAAATCCCTCCGAGAACAATTCCTACAAAGGAAATCGCCACGAAAACAAAGAGGAAATTCCAGTCAATTTCCATATAGAAAAAGTCGCCGAGAAAAAATCCGACCAGACAATTCAGACAGACGATGACCAATGAAGTCCCGATGGCTTCTTTGATCGGTAATTTGGCAATTAACATCAAAGCCGGCACAATCAAAAACCCGCCTCCCGCACCAATTAATCCCATAAAAATTCCCAGAAAAAATCCTTCGGTAAGCATCAAAGGATGAAACTGAAAACTCTGGTTTTCGATTTCCGATAAATTGACTTTGGTTTTATGAAGCATCGTATAAGCCGCCAAAAGCATCAACATTCCAAATAATCCAAAAACGAGCATTCGCCGTGTGAATTCAAAGTCGGAAATATGAAACAGAACTTCGGGCAAAACCGGCATCAGAATTCTGCGCACCAGCAAAACGCCGATGATCGCCGGAATTCCGAAAATCCAAACCGATTTGAAATTGACCAATCGGTTGTAAAGAGATTGGGAAGCACCAAAAAGAGCAGTCACTCCCACGATGAAAAGCGAATAAGCCGTTGCCGTTTTTTCGTCGTAACTAAAGAGGTAAGCCAAAATAGGAATGGAGAGAATGGAGCCGCCGCTACCGGTCAATCCCATCACGAGACCAATGAACAAAGCGCCGATGTATCCGATGATCTCAATCCCGCTCATACTTCGTCCATTTGCATTGAAAGTTCGAGCCAGCGCATTTCTTTTTCGTCAATCTGCGCAATGATTTTTTCCAATTCCTGACTGACTTTCTGAATCATTTCGAAATCCAGATCGGGTTCGGAAATTTGAATTGTCAGTTCTTCTTTTAATTTTTGAAGCTTTGGAATTTCGGTTTCCAATTCCTCAAATTCTCTTTTCTCCTTGAAGCTTAATTTTCTGGCATTGGATTTAATTTCTTCCTGAACTTTTTCTTTGGGTCTCTCCTGAATTTTTTTCTGTTCTTCCAATTCTTTTTGCAAAAGGAAATATTCGGTATAATTCCCAATGAACCAATTGATTTTACCTTCGCCTTCAAAAACCATCATTTCGTCCACCACTTTGTCCATAAAATATCGGTCGTGACTGACGATGAGCAGACAACCCTGAAAATCATTCAGGAAATTTTCCAAAACCGTCAGCGTCGGCAAATCCAAGTCATTGGTTGGTTCGTCCAGAATGAGGAAATTCGGATTTTGAAAAAGCACGGACAGCAATTGCAAACGTTTTTTCTCGCCACCGCTGAGTTTAGCAATCGGCGTGTATTGCTGTTCAGCACTGAAAAGAAACATTTCCATAAACTGCGAGGCCGAAATTTGTTTTCCATTGGAAAGTGGGAATGACTCCGCCAATTCTTTCACAAAATCAATGGCACGAAGATCTTCCTTGAATTTAATTCCATCTTGTTTGAAATGTCCGATTTTCAAAGTTTCCCCGATTTCGATCATTCCCGAGTCAATCGGTTCTTCGCCTTCGATGATTTTCAGGAAAGTAGTTTTCCCGACACCGTTTTTTCCGATAATACCGATTTTATTGCCACGTCCAAAGAAATGTGAAAAATTATCCAGAATAATTTTATCGCCAAATCGTTTGGAAACTTCTTTCATTTCGATGATTTTCTTTCCCAATCGTGTCATCTGCATATCGAGTTGAACTTCGCTTTTATTGATTTTCTGATGTGCTTTGTCTTTGGTCTCATAAAAATCTCCGATGCGGCTTTTAGATTTGGTGGTTCGTGCTTTGGGTTGGCGTCGCATCCATTCCAACTCTTTTCGATACAAATTTTTGGCTTTGTCGATTTCGGCCGTTTGGTTTTCAATCCGAATGGCTTTATTCGTCACATAGGTTTCATAATCTCCATTGTGGACATAGGTTTGTCCACCTTCCAGTTCGATGATTTTCGTACAAATCGCATCCAGAAAATAGCGATCGTGCGTCACCAACATCATTGTTTTGTTTTCTTTGTTCAGGAAGAATTCGAGCCATTCGACCATTTCGATATCGAGATGATTGGTCGGTTCGTCCAAAATCAAAAGCAAATGTCCGGACTCCAGACTTATATCGATCAGAAATTTAGCCAATGAAATTCTTTTGCGTTGTCCGCCGGAAAGTTGTCCGATTTTCTGGTTCAGGAAATCAATTTTCAGTTTGGACAATATTTCCTGAATGATCGACTCCACATTCCAAGCATCGAGCTGGTTCATCTGTTCCATCAAATCCATCATTTTCGGATCAGAAGGATTATTCTGCATCAGGTCTTCGTATTTTCGAATGACGTCGAGGATGGTATTGGAATGATTGAAAATATAATCGCCGGCAATCTGACGGTCATCAAAATCATCGGATTGTTCAAAAAGCAAAACTTTCACGTCTTTGTTGAATAAAATTTCGCCCGTATCCGAAGTTTCTTTTCCGGCTAGAATTTTCAAAAGCGTTGATTTTCCGCTTCCGTTTTTGGCAACAAGTGCTATTTGGTCGCCTTCATTTACGTGGAAACTGACGTTGCTAAACAGCGTCCTGATCCCATAGGATTTGGAAAGATTGTTTGCTGAAAGATAGTTCATTTGTGTGTTGTCAGATACAAATATAAGGGAAAACTTTGGATGGAATTTTTGGTTCGGGTGAATTTATTTGAAGTTAAATTGATGAGAAATTGAAATTTCACTTGGTGTTTAATTGACTGTTTTTAATTAAATTAGTTTTATCAATCTAATTCTTATGAAAACATTTACAGGTTTTGGTTTGCTCTTGTTCCGGATTTTTATGGGTGGAAGAATTTTTATCGGCGTTTGGGACAATGTGGTAAATTCAGAGAAAATGGCCGAATTCGCTCAGTTTCTATCAAGTTACAATGTTCCTTATCCGACTTTGGCTGCACCACTTTCGGTTTATGCGCAATTGATTTGCGGATTATTGATCATTTTGGGTCTTCAAACAAGATTTGTGGCATTTTTGATGATGATTAATTTTCTGGTTGCTTTTTTTGTTGTGGATATTCACTTAAGTTTGGAACAAATGACGCCCGCGCTGGCGATGCTTTTCGGGAGCTTTCTTCTGATTTTTGAAGGTCCCGGGAAATTCAGTATGGATGCGGTTTTTGATAAAAATGAAGATTAAAAAATAAATAAAATATGAATGCTTGGCTCGATTCTTTGGAAAGTCTGACCGACAAAAATTTTCTCAAAAAATTTGAAGAGATTTATTATTTGGGAAGTACCAAACCCGTCGATGAAAATTCGCTGAAAAACACGATTTCCGAAGGGAAATTAAAAGATTTTTTAATTAAAAACGAAGCCGATGGAAACGAAGATTTACTCGATTTCTTTTTGCTTGTCAACGAAGAAAATCAGGATTTAATCGTGATTTACAGTCCTTTTGATTTGTTGGACGACGAAAGGATTTATCTGAATTATGAAAAGATTGAAGAAGATTTGAGTTCGCTTCCCGATATTGATGTGGTGAAATAATCTGAACCTCTTCAGGAAAAAATTCAATCAATCAAATTATTCCTTCGGAATTAATCTCAAAAAAATTACGGATTTTTGCCTTTCTTGATCAATTTGCATAAATGATTCTTTGTATTGCCGAAAAGCCAAGTGTAGCGAGAGATATTGCCAAAGTTCTGGGTGCGACAACCGCCCGGAACGGCTATATGGAAGGAAATGGGTATTGCGTTACCTGGACTTTCGGGCATCTTTGCACGCTCAAAGAACCCCACGATTACAATCCGAATTTAAAGTATTGGGATTTGCGAAACCTTCCCATCATTCCAAGGAAATTCGGCATCAAACTCATTCCCAACAAAGGTGTGGAAAAGCAATTTGAGGTAATTGAAAAACTGGTGCAGCAGTGCGATGAGGTCATCAATTGCGGGGATGCCGGACAGGAAGGAGAAGTCATTCAGCGCTGGGTTTTGCAAAAAGCAAGATGTGAAAAACCGATGAAACGTCTTTGGATTTCTTCGCTGACGGAAGATGCCATCAAAGAAGGATTTGCGAATTTAAAAGAGGCCGAAGCTTATCATAATTTGTATCTAGCAGGAAATGCACGTGCGATTGGCGACTGGCTTTTGGGAATTAATGCCACGCGATTATTTACCAAAAAATTTGGTGGTGGAAAAGCAGTTCTTTCCATCGGTCGGGTTCAAACGCCTACACTGGCGATGATCGTGCAACGTCAAAAGGAAATAAACGCATTCCAATCGGCCGATTATTGGGAACTAAAAACCAAATACAAGGAAGTTATTTTCAACGCTACCATTGACCGATTGACTTCTCAAGAACGTGCCGAAAAAGGTTTGGACTATTTGAAACAACATCCTTTTGAAATTATTTCATTTGAAATCAAAGAAGGAAAAGAAAAGAATCCAAGGTTGTTTGACTTAACGGCTTTGCAGGTGGAAGCCAATAAAAAATACGGTTATTCGGCAGAAAACACCTTGAAATACGTTCAGAGTTTGTACGAAAAAAAACACGTGACTTATCCGCGTGTTGATACCACTTATTTATCGGAAAACTTACACCCGAAAATGCAAGGAATTCTTTCTTCGATGCGGTTTTATCAGGATTTAATTGCGCCGCTTTTGGGCAAACCCATTCCGAAATCCAAATCGGTTTTTGACGATACAAAAGTAACGGATCACCACGCGATTATTCCCACGGAAATCCCTCCAAGTTCGAATTTAATGAAGGAAGAAAAATTTGTATATGATTTAATTGCGCGTAGGTTTATTTCGGTTTTTTATCCGGAATGTAAAATTTCCAATACCGTTGTGGAAGGACAAGTAGGGACGATTCCGTTCCGGGCAACGGGAAAGCAGATTCTCGAACCCGGCTGGCGAGAAGTTTATGCCAAGGACAAAAAAGACGATTCGGAAACCAATAAAGACGAGGAACAAACGATTCCTGAATTTGTGGCGGGCGAATCAGGTCCGCACGAACCTTTTGTTCATCAAGGGAAAACCACGCCGCCCAAACCCTTTACCGAAGCGACTTTGCTTCGAGCGATGGAAACTGCCGGAAAACAAGTGGAAGATGAAGAATTGCGTGAATTATTGAAAAACAATGGAATTGGAAGGCCTTCGACACGTGCCAATATCATCGAAACTTTGTTCAAACGAAATTACATCGAAAAGAAGCGAAAAAATTTATTTGCGACTTCCGTCGGAATGGAATTAATCGATACGATTGAAGATGAAGTATTGAAAAGTCCGGAGCTGACCGGAGAATGGGAATTGAAACTTCGGAAAATTGAAAAAGGCGAATACGAAGCTAATCAGTTCAAAGAAGAATTGATTTTAATGGTGAGGGAATTGACCCAAAAGGTAATTCGAGGTCAGCACAAAACCATCGAAATCAAAGAACCGGAACCCGAAACGAAAAAAGATCTAAAACCCCGAACCAAAAAGCAAATCAATTGGGAAGAAACCGATTGTCCAAAATGTAAAAATTCAAAGTTAATCAAAGGAAAAACGGCAGTGGGCTGTCAGAATTTTCAGGCGTGTGGTTTTAAAATTCCATTTGAAATTTTCGGTAAAAAACTGACCGAAAAACAAATTCTGGATTTGGTTTCAAAAGGAAAAACATCAAAACTAAAAGGTTTTAAATCGCATCCGGAAAATTTGGAAGAAGGGATTTTGGTGTTGAGTCAAAATTTAGAAATTGAATTGAATAATTGAGTATTAAGACGGAAGTATTAAGTATTGATGCTTAATGTTAAAAGGATTTTATTTTTTATAAAAAAAACGCTCCCTTTCGGAAGCGTTTTCGAGTATAACAAACTGAAATTATTCAGTCGGCTTATTATTGTCCTTTGGTCTGTCTGTTCTTTCCGGTTTTGGCAACAAGGCTTTTCTTGAAAGTTTCATTTTTTTCTTGTCGTCGTAACCTAAGAATTTCACATCGATTTTATCGCCCAAATTCAGGGATTCTTCCACCGTGTTTAATCTTCGGTGTTCGATTTCTGAAATGTGAACCAAACCTTCCACACCTTTTGAAATTTCCACAAAAGCACCGAACGGCTTGATGGATTTCACTACGGCATTGTAAGTTGCGCCCAATTCAGGAACGAAAGCAATTTGTTTGATTCGTTCAATGGCCGCATTGATTTTTTCCTGATCTACACCTGCAATTTCCACTCTTCCAAATTCTTCCGTTTCTTCAATGGCAATAACTGTATCGGTTTCTTTCTGCAATTCCTGAATGATTTTCCCACCTGGCCCGATTACGGCTCCGATGAATTCTTTCGGAATTTCAACTACAATCAATTTCGGTGCATTTGGTTTCAATTCCGGACGTGGTTCAGAAATCGCTTTCATCATTTCACCCAAAATATGCAAACGACCTTCTCTTGCTTGCTCCAAAGCTTGTTCCATAATGTCCATGGTCAAACCTTGAATTTTGATGTCCATCTGACAAGCTGTGATTCCTTCTTTGGTTCCGGTTACTTTGAAGTCCATGTCTCCTAAATGGTCTTCGTCCCCCAAAATATCAGAAAGAACGGTAAATTTTCCTGATTTTTCGTCGGTGATCAATCCCATTGCAATTCCGGATACCGGTGCTTTAATCGGAACACCTCCATCCATCAAGGCCAAAGTTCCCGCACAGACGGTTGCCATAGAGGAGGATCCATTGGATTCCAAAATATCGGAAACGATACGTACCGTATAAGGATAATCTTCCGGCAAAGTATAAGTCAAGGCTCTTTGCGCTAAGTTCCCATGCCCTACTTCACGACGGGAAGTCCCACGAAGTGGTCTTGCTTCACCGGTTGAAAACGGAGGGAAATTATAATGCAAAAAGAATTTTTCATCGTATTGTGAAATCACGCTGTCCACCATATTGGCATCTTTGGAAGAACCCAAAGTCAAGGCTGTAAGTGATTGTGTTTCACCACGTGTAAATACTGCTGAACCGTGAGAGCCGGGCAAATAATCCACTTCGCACCAGATAGGTCTGATTTCTTTTGGATTTCGTCCGTCCAGACGAACATTTTCGTTCAGGATCATCTGACGCATTGCTTCTTTTTCCACATCATGGTAATAAACTTTTGCAAACGGCGTCACACGTTCCAGTTCTTCCGGATTATCGATGTATTGTGCAAGGAATTCTTCCAAAACAGCTTTGAAGTTTTCCTTTCTCTCATCTTTTCCGGCAGGAGATTTGGCTACTTCATAGACTTTATCATAACATTCTTTCCATACTTTTTCACGGATTTCTTCGTCATGAATTTCGTGTGAATATTCTCTTTTCGGCAAAGATTTTCCGACTTTTTCAGCCAATCTTTCCTGTGCTTCGATTTGTTTTTTGATTTCTTCGTGTGCAAATGAAATTGCTTCCAACATTTCTTTTTCGGAAATTTCTTTCATTTCACCTTCCACCATTACGATAGAAGATTTGGTTGCGCCGACCATGATATCCAAATCCGATTTTTCTAAATCTTTGTAATTTGGGTTTACTTTCAATTCTCCGTCAATTCGAACTACGCGAACTTCTGACATGGGTCCATTGAAAGGAATATCGGTAACGGCGATGGCTGCAGAAGCGGCCAGACCAGCTAAATCGTCTGGGATAGATTTTCCGTCATAGGAAATAAGTGAAATCATCACCTGAACTTCTGCATGGAAGTCTTCCGGGAAAAGCGGACGCAAAACGCGGTCCACCAATCGCATTGTCAGGATTTCCTGGTCAGATGGGCGTGCTTCTCTTCTAAAAAAGTTTCCGGGAATTTTCCCTCCGGCATAAAATTTTTCTCTGTAATCTACGGTAAGTGGAAGAAAATCCACTCCTTCATTTGCTTCTTTGTTGGCTACAACGGTTGCTAAAAGCATCGTTCCGCCCATTTTTACGACAACGGATCCGTCGGCCTGTTTGGCCAGCTTTCCCGTTTCAATCGTGATTTCCCGGCCGTCTGCCAAGGTAATCGTTTCTGTGATTGCTTGTGGAATCATTCGTCTAATAAATTTTAATTCGTCTTGGTGAAACCGTCTGTTTCACCGGGTATTTATAGTCTTTCTATAATTTCAAGTTCAAAGTTTAAAGTTCTAGGTTTAAAGTTATTTTAAAAATTAAGCTTTAAAACCCTATGCTTTAAAACAAAAAAAGGCAATCTTGCAATTGCCTTTTTATAGTGTGGTTTGAATGATTATTTACGCAGACCAAGTTCGGCGATGATCGCACGATATCTTTCAATGTCTTTGCTTTTCAAATAATCTAGCAAACTTTTTCTTTTACCTACCAATCTCACCAACGCTTTTTCAGTGTTGAAGTCTTTCTTGTTCACTTTCAAGTGTCCTGTCAAGTGATTGATTCTAAAAGTAAATAAGGCGATTTGGCCTTCGGCAGAACCGGTATCTGTTGCAGATTTACCGTGTTTTGCAAAAATTTCTTGTTTTTTTTCTGTTGTCAAATACATTCCAATATTGTTTTAAATGATTATTATGTATGCGGGTGCAAATGTACAATTATTTGGGAAAGTAGAAAAACTTTGTTTAATTTCTCGTACAAATTCATTTTTGATTGGGTAAATTTGCCGGATAAAATGCCGACCAGACATTTGGTCTGAATGAATTAAAAAATGAAATGATGAAGAAAAACCCAATGCTCATCGGACTTTTTGTAACCCTTGCCGTTGTTGCGGCCTGCTATCTGGTTTACGAATTGGCGCTTGAAAAAAAAGACAGTTATCTGATTACAAATCCCACGGACGAACTGATAAAAATAAAAATTGATGATAAATCCTATTCGATTGCTCCTCAACAGATAACCCCTGTAGAGCTTGATGGCGGCGAACATTCATTGAGCTTTAATTATAACGGAAAACAAACCGATACTATTATTAATATTACGCGTTTCAATGCAGTGATTAATCCCACACTTGCCGATTATTATGTTTTTGTAAGGCCTTATGGCGCCGGCCGCAACCGGGATTCCATTTTCACTTCGCAGACCATTACCATTGACGAGAAGATTTACCACGGAAATATTACACATCACAACGGTTTGTACATTCAGGATTTTTATTACAATCTGGATCAGGATTATCCGAAATTCTTCCTGAAAAAAGGAGAAGCAACTGATCTTTCCAAGATTTTCTCAAAAGAAGATTTCAAACAGTTTTATTTTGAGAATTATGAATAGGGTTAAGAGTTTTGGAGTTGTGGGTTTTGAGTTATTAAATTAAAACAAAAAACGCTTCACACTTAACTCAAAACTTAAAACTCAAAACAAATTAATTACCTTTGCAAACTTATGAGCACAGTGAAACCATATTCCGATTCCGATCTGAGCAAAAAACAGCAAGTTGAACAAATGTTTGACAATATTTCGGGGAAATACGATTTATTGAACCGTATTTTGTCGATGGGAATTGATGTGAGCTGGCGGAAGAAAGTAGTGAAATCGGTCAAAAAAGAAAATCCGGCAACCATTTTGGATATCGCTACCGGAACCGGTGATCTTGCGATTGCGATGGCCAAATCCACCGATGCCAAAATCACGGGTTTTGACCTTTCAGCCGGAATGTTGGAAGTTGGCAGAAAAAAAGTGGAAGAGCAAAATCTGCAAAACCGTATTGAAATGATTCAGGGAGATGCGGAAAATATGCCTTTTGAGGATAATTCATTTGACGTTATCACAGTGGCTTTTGGTGTTCGCAATTTTGAAAACCTTGAAAAAGGACTGAATGATATTTACCGCGTTTTGAAACCGGACGGAAAGTTTATCATTCTTGAATTTTCTCAACCCGAGTCTTTCCCGATGAAACAATTGTACAGTTTTTATTCACGCACTGTATTGCCACGAATCGGAAAAAAAATATCAAAAGACCAAAGCGCCTATACCTACCTACCTGACTCTGTACAAGCTTTTCCCTATGGAGAAGAAATGAAAAAGATCTTAAAAAAATCGAAATTTGTGGAACCTTACGATAAAAAACTTACTTTTGGAATCGCAAGTATTTATGAGAGTAAAAAATAGTTTAAAATAAAACACACAAAAATTCGTTAAGGAAAGGTATGAATTGCGCCATTTCTTGAAAAAAATGGCAAATCACACCTGCCTGTCTGCAGACAGGACTGACCGAATAAAAATTTACGTAGATATCAGATGAAAAATTTTTTGGCAATTATCCTGTTTTCTTTGGCGGTCACTTCGTTTGGCCAGTTTCGCCCTAATTCGGAAAAAACATGGCACAGAGAAGATTTCGATGAAAGATCATTTAGTTGGGGATATTTCCTCGGTACAAACTTGATGTCTTTTAAAGTTCTTCCAAATGATAATGGTCTGAATGAGCAAGGAATGATTTACCTGCGCCAGGAAAACAAACTTGGATTTTCAGTTGGTTTGATGGGACGAATGAGACTTCATGATAACATTGACCTGAAACTTGAACCGGGCGTTCATTTTGCAGAACGAAACCTGTATTTTGGAAATATCGCCACAGAAGCCGATAGTGTACGTGAGGTCAAATCAACCTATATTGATATTCCTCTACTCCTAAAACTTCATGGCGACCGTTGGGTAAACACGCGACCTTATATACAAGGAGGTGTGGGTTATATGGTTAACCTTCAGTCCAACGAAAAAAAAGAAGAAGACAATCAAGAGGATATGTTCAGAATGAAAACACATAACTTCAATTGGCAAGTAGAAATGGGAGTTGAAATTTATTTCAGCAAATTCAAACTCACACCTTCATTAAAAGGTATTTTCATGTTTAACAATGAATTAGTTCAGGACAATCCTGACACAAACCCACAATGGGCAGGTTCTTTGAAATCACTTTCATCAAGAGGAGTTTTCTTCTCGCTTAAATTCGAATAAATTATCACTTATATACAAACCGGTTTGAAACCGGTTTTTTTTTGTAATGTTTTTTGAATTTTATTAGGCCGTTTTCAATAAATTTTTATTTTTGTGTAATAATCACCGAAAAATGACGAGCTTATTCAATACATTTTTTTATTACTTCTTTTGGGCACCAGTTCAGAAGCGGTAATTTATGTGATGAATTAAGTTAAAAAAAGATAACTCACAGGTCCCGCTCAAAAGGCGGGACTTTTTTTATATCATAATTATGAAAATAGCCATTCAGGGTATCTTAGGATCCTATCATCACCAGGCAGCTGCGGAATTTTTCAAATCAGAACATATGGATTTGATGGAATTAGACAGCTTCTCAAAGGTTGCACAATCCATTCACAATTTGGAATCTGACTATGGAATTATGGCAATTGAAAATTCAATCGCCGGAACACTTTTGCCCAATTATGGACTGATTACAAAATATGATTTGAAAATTTCAGGAGAAATTTACCTTCCCATTCACCATCAGTTTATGGCGCATCCGGATTCCGATTTAAAAACCATAACTGAAATACGATCACATCCCATGGCACTGCTTCAATGCGATACATTTCTTGAGCGAAATAAACATTTAAAAGTGATGGAATCTGCCGACACCGCTTCTGCAGCAAAGGAAATCGCCGAAAAAGGATTCCAGAATGTTGCCGCCATCGCCTCACGGATGTCAGCCGAAATCTATGGTTTGAAAATTTTGGAGAATGATGTTCAGAATATTTATAAAAACTCCACCCGATTCTTCATTTTACAGAAAAATTCTGTTTCCGTCAGTGATTTCAATAAAGTTTCGCTGAAGTTTTCTACTTCCCACGAAAGAGGAGCTTTGGCAAGTGTATTGAATGAAATTTCTGATTTGAATTTGAACATGAAAAAAATTCAGTCGGTTCCTATTGTAGATGAGCCCTGGCAATATGCTTTCCATGTTGATTTGGAATTGTCCCATCCAACTGAATTAGACATTTTATTGGAAAAAATCAGGCCTAAAACTACCCGAATTCAAATTCTCGGAAAGTATAAAAATGCGGTAGATCCAATCGTAAATCCAACTGCCTATCAACCTATCTTAGACCCCACTTACTCATAAAATAATCGTAAATTTGCAAGGTTATGAACAACAAACAAAACTGGATAAAAGAATTCAACCAACCATTGGCAATCGCTGGTCCTTGTAGCGCCGAAAGCGAAAAACAAATGATGGAAATCGCCGAACGAATCGACAAAAATTACGTTCAGATCTTTCGTGCCGGAATCTGGAAACCACGAACAAAACCCAATTGTTTTGAAGGCGTGGGCGCCATCGGATTGAACTGGCTGAAAAAAGTCAAAGATGAATTCGGGTTTAAAATCGCGACAGAAGTAGCAACCGCCAATCACGTGAAACTCGCACTGGAATACGACGTGGATTATTTATGGATTGGCGCACGTTCCACCGTGAATCCTTTTACAGTCCAAGAAATTGCAGAAGCACTTCGTGATACAAAAAAAGTCGTATTGGTGAAAAATCCCGTCAATCCCGATTTGGAATTGTGGATGGGCGCCATCGAACGTCTTCAAGCACAAAATATTCAAAATCTCGGTGCTATTCACCGCGGATTTTCAACGTATAAAAAAACCAAATACCGCAATAATCCGCAATGGCAAATCGCTTTGGATTTTATGGACAAAATGCCGGAAATCCCTATGATTTGCGATCCTTCGCACATTTGCGGAAACCGCGAAGGGATTTTTGATGTTTCCCAACAAGCGTATAATTTTGAGTATGATGGATTGATGATCGAAACGCACAATAATCCTGACGAAGCCTGGAGCGATGCCAAACAGCAAGTAACACCAGAAAGGTTAAAGGAAATTCTTCAGAAAATTGAACTTCGGAAAAGTGATGACGAAGATGCTTTGTACCATATGAATCTGGCGAGACTTCGAAATGAAATCGACGAGAACGATCAAAGTCTTTTGGACAATATTGCCCAACGAATGTTGATTTCCAACAAAATAGGAGAATTGAAAAAAGAACATAACGTAGCTGTTTTTCAACCCGAAAGATGGAAACAAATCCGCGAGAACTCTGTAAAGCAAGGTGAGAAACTTGGACTTTCTGAGGAATTCATCGACAAATTGATTCGGGCAATTCACCAAGAATCCATTCAACATCAAAATTTAATTATGAACAAAGAAAATTCGATTCAGTCTGAATGAAGGGACGTGTGATCAAATCTACAGGAAGCTGGTATTTGTTGCGAAATGAAGAAGGCGAAATCTTCAAAGCCCGCATCAGAGGAAAGTTCCGGCTTGACAATATTCAGCATACAAATCCGGTTGCTGTCGGTGATTTTGTGGATTTCGAAGTGGACAAAGACGGACTGGCCGTCATTCAGAAAATTCACGAACGTAAGAATTACATCATCCGCCGCTCTGTCAATCTTTCCAAAAAATCGCATATCATCGCATCCAACATCGACAAGGCTTTTCTGGTGGTAACTTTGGACAATCCCAAAACTTCTTTTGGATTCATCGACCGTTTTTTAGTAACGGCAGAGGCTTACCATATTCCCGTGATGCTGGTCTTCAATAAAATGGATACCTATGACGAGGAAATGCTCGAGGAAGTTAAATATTATAAATTCATCTACGAAAACATTGGTTATGAAACCATTGAAGTTTCAGCACTTACCGGTTTTAACATCGACCAATTAAAATCTGAACTCAAAGGAATTACAAGTTTAATTGCCGGGCATTCGGGCGTTGGAAAATCGACTTTGATGAATGTTTTACATCCGAATTTAGATCTGAAAACTTCTGTAGTTTCGGATTTTAATCAAAAAGGTCAGCACACCACAACTTTTGCCGAAATGTACGAATGGCCGTTTGGCGGTTTCAGCATTGATACGCCTGGGATCAAGGAATTTGGACTGGTGGAAATGGAAAGAGAAGAAATTCAGCATTATTTTCCGGAAATTTTCGAATTGAAAAGTGAATGTAAATTTGACAATTGCCTCCACCTCAACGAACCTAAATGCGCCGTGAATCAAGCCGTGGAAAATGCTGAAATCGCACCGAGCCGATATGAAAATTATTTAGGCTTTATGGAGGAAGTTAGCCAAAATAAGAGTTAAATTTCTGAATTAAATCAAAATGAGAGTTGTTATTCAAAGGGTAAAACACGCCAGTGTAAAAGTCGACGAAAGAATTACAGGTCAAATCGGTGTCGGTCTTTTGGTTTTGGTCGGATTCGAAGAATCGGATACGCAGGAAGATTTCGACTGGATTATCAATAAAATTATTCAGTTAAGAGTATTTCCGGATGAAAACGGTGTGATGAATGTATCGGTTCAGGATATAAAAGGTGAAATTCTTGTAGTGAGTCAATTCACGCTGCATGCTTCCACCAAAAAGGGAAACCGGCCTTCTTACATACGATCCTCCCCACCTGACCTTGCAAAGAATCAGTATGAAAGATTTGTTATCTCATTAAAAAATAAATACTTTAGCCCCGTTCAAACAGGAGAATTCGGTGCTGACATGAAAGTTGAATTATTAAATGACGGTCCCGTTACCATCTGTATGGACTCTAAAAATAAAGAATAAACTACCGACAAAAAGCTTAAGTTGTGATCCGTCTTTTTCTGACCCTCATTATTTTTGCCTCCTCTTTCATTCAGGCGCAAAATTACTCCGTTACAAATCTATCCAAAACATTGACTGACGACGCCTATGCCGTGGTTCGAAGCGATCATACGCAAGTCGATTTTTATCAGTACAATAAAGTTAAATATACTTCAGAAACGGCTGTAACTATTTTGAATGAAAGCGGATTGAAGTATGCTTATAATTTCATTTCTTATGATAAGAATCGGAAAATCAGTAAGTTTGACGCGGTTATTTACGATGCTTCCGGAAAAGAAATCCGAAAATTAAGATCAAAAGATTTAAAAGATGTAAGTGCTTATGATGGTTTTTCACTT
The DNA here is from genome assembly GCF_049672845.1 of Moheibacter sp. Taxonomy (NCBI): domain Bacteria; kingdom Pseudomonadati; phylum Bacteroidota; class Flavobacteriia; order Flavobacteriales; family Weeksellaceae; genus Moheibacter; species Moheibacter sp. The sequence goes on along the minus strand of NZ_JBATWT010000023.1, from coordinate 488,220 downwards.
TACATAGATGACCGCATTCAGTATTATGATTTTACACCGACTTCTTATCCGTTTACGATTTATTACAAAGTTGAGATCAATTCTTCCAACACCATTTCCCTTCCGGGCTGGAGACCTTTGGGCGGATATGATGTTTCGGTTGAGAATTCTTCTTTAACATTGGTCAATCATTCCGGAATCACTGTTCGCAAGAAAGAATCGGGATTTGATTTCTGTGAAGTTAAAAAATCGGAAAGCGGAAACACACTGACTTATTCCGCACATAATATTCCTGCGGTGAAAGATGAAGTCCTGAGTCCGCCGCTTCGTGATCTTACACCCAGAGTAGCTTTCACACCAAATGAATTTCAACTGGCCGGCGTAAAGGGAAAGTTCGAAAACTGGGATGAATTCGGGAAATGGTATTACAAAAATCTTCTCTCTGATAAGCAGGATTTATCGGAACAAGATAAAAAAACAGTGCTTCAGTTGGTGGATGGCATTTCCGATCCGGTGGAAAAAGTCAGAATTCTGTACCAATATATGCAGTCCAAAACGCGTTATGTAAATGTTGCCATCGGCATTGGTGGATGGGAACCTTTCCCTGCTTCCTATGTGAGCAGTAAAAGCTATGGTGACTGCAAAGCGCTTTCCAATTATATGATCAGTTTGTTGAAGGTCATCGGGATTGATGCATTTCATACCGTTGTTTATGGCGAAAGAAGCCGAAAAATGGACATGGACAAAGATTTCGCTTCGCTTCAGGGAAATCATATGATTATCAATGTTCCGCTGGAAGATGAAACCCTCTGGCTGGAATGCACAAGTCAGCAGACGGCTTTTAATTATTTGGGACAATTTACCGACGGTCGTTATGCGCTTTCTGTTACTCCCGAGGGTGGAAAAATCGTGACAACTCAGGAATTTTCACCAAGTGAAAACAAAGAAATCGTAAAAGGAAAAGGAGAAATTCTGGCCAACGGAAATCTGAATGCGCAATTCACAATTCAGGATTCCGGTTTACAATATGACTGGGTCTATGATATATTTTTTGATTCTGCCAAAGATCAAAAATTGAAAATGAATAAACTTTTTTCGCGAATGCCCAATCTGAATCTAATTGAGTATAATTTTGAAAATGACCGTGACAATGCGGTTTTCACTACGCAAGCACAATTGGAATCAACTCAATTCGCAAAAGTTTTTGGTGAAAGTATGGCCGTGAATGTTGTTCCTTTTGAACGTACAGCTTCGACATTAAAGAAAGACAATAAACGCAGATTTCCTTTTGAAATCAGATACGGGTATACCGATGAAACAGAATTTGAACTGAAATTACCGAAAGGTTATAAAATGAGTGAAAAATTTCAGCCAATTATATTTGCCGACGATTTCGGGACTTACCTTTTGGCAGTGGAAGAAAAAGAAGCAGGAATGCTTAAAATAAGTCGAAGACTGATGGTTAAAGACGGTACTTATCCAAAAGAGAAATTCAATGATTATGTTGAATTTGTACGAAAAATTTCGTCATTAGACAATACTAAAATATTACTTGAAAAAATTTAATACAAACACATGAAAACCAAATTTACACTATTGTTTTTATTGATAATCACTGCGGCTTCAGCGCAAGATTATCGTTATGGGAAAGTCAGCAAAGAAGAATTATCAAAAGAAGAAAGTAGCATTGATCCGGAAGCTGCCGGCGAAATTCTTTATGAAAAAGCCTATATGAAACTTGAGATTTCTGAGGTTGACGGAAAATTTTATCTTACAAAAGAAGTGGAAGGACGTATCAAGGTTTATGATAAGGACAATTTAGCCAATAAATTTTTACAACAGGAAGTAGCAATGTATGCACCGAATTCGACACGGGAAAAACTTCTGAACTTTCGCGGTTCAACGTATAATCTTGATAATGGTAAAATTGTCGAAACCAAAGTAAGAAATTCAGATATTTTCAAAGAAAGAAAAAACAAATATTGGGAAACTGAAAAATTTGCTTTTCCCGCTGTGCAGAATGGATCGGTGTTGGAATACAAATACACGGTAACTTCTCCATATACACGCGACATCGGCAGATGGTATTTCCAACAGGAAATACCGGTTCTGAGAAGTGAATATACTTTTCAAAGACCCGAATTTTTTGTGTACAGCACTGATGAGCGAGGTGAACTCCGGGGACGTGTAAACACTAGTACAAAGAAAGCCCATGGCTGGAATTTTGACAATTTACATACCGAACATATTTTTGAAAACGTAAAACCATTACGTAAAGAACCATTTGTCTTTAATCCAAACAACCTGAAATCATCGGTTCGATATGAACTTATGAAATTTGAACATCCCGGATTTATTTCAGAAAATTATGCGACAACCTGGGCACAGATTGGAAAAGATTTAATGAATGATAGTAAGTTTGGTGGACAATTGAAAGGAAACGCATTTCTGGATGAAACTGTGAATAACATCACTTCGGCTATGTCAACTCCCGCTGAAAAAATGCAGGCGATTTTCCAATATGTAAAATCCAATTACACCTGGAATAATTTTTATTCATTTACAACTGATTCAGGAATTCGGACTACATTTAAAGATAAAACCGGAAATGCGGCCGACATCAACCTCATGCTGGTTTCAATGTTACAAAAAGCCGGGCTAAATGCAGATCCCGTAGCTTTGAGTACGGTACAAAACCTGATGGTGAATTACACTTTCCCCTCTGTTACCAGTCTTGATTTTGTGATTGCCTGTGTGGAAATAAATAATGGACTGTACCTGATGGATGCAACTGAAAAATACAGTAATATCAATATGCTTCCGCTTCGCGACCTCAATCACCGTGGATTCCGAATTCTGAGCAACGGAAATGTCCAAGAAATTCAACTGACAAATAGTTCACTTAGTACTACAAAAGAATTGTTGAATATTTCCCTATCGCCTGACGGAAAAATATCTGGTACTTATGCCGACACCAAAGATCAGTACTTTGCCATGACCGATAGAATGAGCCAGCTTGAAGACCCAAAAGGTTTTGAAGAATCTTATCTGGACAACTATACTTTTGATATAGAAAACTTCAAAATCGATGAGAGTAAGGATAAAAGTTCCCTTCGCTACAGCTTTAAATTTTCAGATGTTCAGGCAGCAGATATCGTAGGCAATAAAATGATTATCAATCCGTTACTCTTTACACAACTGAAAGAGAATTCTTTTAAACACGATACAAGAAACTATCCTTTGGAATTTGGAACCGCAATATCCAAAAGTAAAATCATTAAAATTAAAATTCCTGAAGGATACAAAGTGGAATCGCTCCCGACAGAAAAACAGTTTGTGGTAGATGGAAACGTAGCCGGGTATGTTTACAAGATTGAAGAAAAAGACGGGCATATCCTTCTGACCTCTCTTTATGAAATTGCTTATAGTTTTTTACCGGCCAATTATTATAAGCTGATGAAAGACTTTGAAAACAAACAAATCAATGCAGAAAATCAGGATATTGTTTTCGTAAAACTATAAAAAATGAACATCAAAGTACTACAAAAAGACGTTGACGACTGGATTCAGAACCATGGCGTTCGCTATTTCAATGAACTGACCAATATGGCGCAACTCACAGAAGAAGTAGGGGAAGTTGCACGGATTATTGCCCGTCGCTATGGGGAACAGTCTGAAAAAGAGTCCGATAAACAAAAAGATTTGGGCGAAGAATTGGCCGATGTGCTTTTTGTAGTGCTTTGCCTTGCCAATCAAACAGGTGTGGATTTGGATTCGGCATTTTATAAAAAACTAAATATCAAAACGGAACGCGATCATGACCGTCATCAAAACAATGAAAAGCTGAAATAACCGCAAGAAAACTGATGGGTAAATCTATATTTCTAAACAAAGTCAGTCCGAATGTTTCAGGTGAAATTTCCATCGGCGGTTCAAAAAGCGAGAGCAATCGGCTTTTGGTGCTGAATTCCTTGTTTGAGAATCCGATTCAAATGCAAAACCTTTCCAATTCAGAAGATACACAACTTCTGCAAAAAGCTTTGAACAATCATTCTTCCGAAATAGACATTCACCACGCCGGGACCGCTATGCGGTTTCTAACTGCTTATTTTTCAATTCAGGACGGCAAAGAAACTATCCTGACAGGTTCGGAAAGAATGAAACAACGTCCGATCGGTATTTTGGTCGAAGCATTGCGTTCACTGGGAGCCGAAATTAATTATCTGGAAAAAGAAGGATTTCCACCCTTGAGAATAGCTGGACGAAAATTAGAAAATAATTTTGTCGAACTAAATGCCGACGTCAGCAGTCAGTTTATCACTGCTTTGATGTTGATTGCGCCCAAACTCCCAAACGGGTTGAAAATCCAGCTTAACGGGAAAATCACCTCACTTCCTTATTTGGAAATGAGCCTTTCTATGCTCAGAAAATCCGGAATTGATACAAAAAGAAACCAAAATATAATTGAAGTTCCGCCTGTTTCAGAAATACCAAAACAGGAATGGATCATCGAATCCGACTGGAGTTCGGCTTCCTATTTTTATTCGGTTGCGGCTTTGTCCAATCAGGCTGAACTCAAACTGAGTTCTTTCTTTGAAGACAGTTTGCAAGGTGATGCGGAAGTCCGAAACATTTACCGGAAATATTTCGGGGTTGAAACTAAATTCGAAGGAAATAAAATAATTCTTTCCAAAAAAAATCATCCCGATTTTGATTTAATCGAACTGGATTTGAACACCACGCCCGACATCGCCCAAACCATTGCTGCAACCTGTGCAGGACTAAAAATCAAATGCAAACTAACTGGTTTGGAAACCTTAAAAGTAAAAGAAACCGACCGTTTAAATGCTCTCCAAAACGAACTCCAAAAGTTGGGAGCCGAAACTTCGGTAACGAATGATTCTTTGGAAATAATGCGTTTTTCCGAAACAATTGAAACTCCAAAAATCAAAACTTACAGCGACCACCGTATGGCTCTGAGTTTTGCGCCATTGGCTTTGATTCGGGATATTGAAATTGAAAACCCCGAAGTAGTAGAGAAATCTTATCCGAATTTTTGGAAGGATTTATCCAAAATCGAATTCATCAAGGCATAAAAAAGTCCCACACATTGGTGAGACTAAATTATTTGAATAATTATAAATTCTTAAAAAATTACTTTTCCGGTTTCGTTGCCTTTCTTGGCTGTGAAACTTTTCCGTACACCATTTACATCAAAAGTCACCAGATTTTGCTGGTCGGAAAAAGAACTAATTAACATGGAGTTTTTAATTTCTATTTCCTTGATGTCCTTTATATTATCCGCTTTCAGATACAATCTTGTAGATTTATCGTTGGTTTGTGAGCCGACATAAGTCAGCGATACCACAGTTCCGTTTACACGCACCACAAGGTTTGAATTGGCATAAGCCCGGGCTTTGTTGTCAAAACTGTCTTTGGAATTTACACTTGCGCCTACTGCCGTTTCCAGATCGGATGTAAAAAATTTGGCAGTCAGCTTCAAGGTTCCGTTTTCAAATTCTACTTTGGTTGTGGAAGCATGAAAATCCTGTGAAAAAGCAAAACCGCAAAGTCCGATGGTAAACAGCAAGATTATCAATTTTAAATTTTTCATACGCTTTGATTTACATAATTTCTTGATTTACAAAGTCAATGCCAAAACCCGGAAGGCGATGTTAAAGTAGTAAATCCCTGCAATTTATAAAAATTAATTCTTTTCGCTGATTTTCTCGATTTCCGACAAATCTTTTTGCAAATTAGTCCAAACTTTTTTACCTCTTGAACGTACCCCGGGCGAGCATCCGGGTTCTTCCAAAACAAATTCAACTGCGGATTTCAGTTCGGGTTTTAGTTCCGGGTAATATTCGGTGATATTGTACAAAACAGTTGCCGCAAAAGCACGCACCGCAATATCTTCCGCTGGATTCATCAGAAGTCCAAAAACACGGTCATAAACACCGCCTCTTTCTTCTTCCGGAATTTCACAGAATTGTAAAATACGAAGAATATTTCGCTTCAAAGAACTTCTTAAATCGGTTTTGTATAAATGTTCAATCAGCTGATTGATGTAAGGAGTGATGAGTTCCGGATGTTTGTCAAAACTCATAGAAACAGTGTGTGCCGCTCTTTGCGGCACACGATAGTCTTTTGTTTCCATAAAAAAGCAATTCATCAATTCCTCAAATCTTTTTTCATCTTTTCCGATGAAATTTATGATTTCAAGCGAATTTTCTTTGCTGTGGTGATTTTCTAATTGCCGGAAAATATCCATTTAGAAAGGCAGATCGTCCGGTTCTTTTGAATCAGAATAATCATTTGTTACCGGAGGCAGTTCTGCATATTGATTCAGGGAAGGAGCATCTCCGCCGACTTTTTCAATTCTCCATCCGGAAATACTGTTGAAATATTTCGCTACTCCTTCCGGGTTGATCCATTCTCTTCCTCTGATGTTGATTGAAATTTTCACTTCATCACCTATTGACAAAGGATTCAACAAATCGATTTTGTCCTGGGTAAATTCGATCAAAATATCTTGGGGATATTGTTCTTGTGTTGTAATTACCATTTCCTTCTTGCGAAACCCACTGTTAAAGGTCTGTTCTTCAAAAATTTTCTTAATTCTTCCGCTTATTTCCATTTCAAATTCGTTTTGTACAAAAGTACTGGAATTTGGTAGAAGCAAAAAATTCGCGAAATAAAATTTGTAAAAAAAGATTTTAGTGTATATTTGCAGTCCTTTTGCGGGCGTGGTGGAATTGGTAGACACGCCAGACTTAGGATCTGGTGCCGCGAGGTGTGGGAGTTCGAGTCTCCCCGCCCGCACTTTAAAAGCAGAAAGTTTGACTTTCTGCTTTTTTTATGGCTAATTTTTAAGTTTAGTTCATAAAAAACCGCCTCAAATGAGACGGTTTCTGTTTTGAATTATTTCAATAGAAATTTATTTTTTCACAACTTTCAAGGTTTCCACACCTTTTTCAGTGATAACCTGAACCACATAAACGCCCGATTTCAAACCAGACACATTTACATTAGTATTTTTTCCGTTCAATTTCACATTCTGAATCAATTGACCTGTTGTGCTGAAGATTTTCACTTCCTGAATGTTTTGGTCTGAATTCAGATTTAACTGGTTTACAACCGGATTTGGATAAGCCTGAACTTTTGCAGTCTGAATGTCATTAACACCTGCTACAGCAGCTTGCAAAGTAAAATTGTCAATTCCCGCTGCGCTATGAGGTGCTACTGTAGAAATTTTCATTGCAATATATTTAGCTTCACCTGAAAAGCTTACCGGAATCTCAATTGTTTGAAAATCATTATCCAGTGCAACTGCTTCGCTTACCGCTACATAAGAAGAAGTATCTTCATTTGAAGTCAATGTTCCTACCTCAACTGTAACACCTTCTGGTTGCTCACCTGCAAGTGAAAAAGTCCCTGCGTCGAAAGTCAATACGTAATCACCATTTACAATTTCAGGAGAAATCAGGAACATACTGATGTTTGGACTCATAAAGCTATAGAAGGTCACGTTTTCTTCTGCGTAAACCATCCCTCCATTACTTACTGTTTTCCAACATGGATCAATTTCTGACCAAGTGTCGAAGTTTTCGTTTATTTCATTTACGGCTTCACATTGTGCAGAAGCAAAAATTGCTATAAAAGCAAAAAACAAAGAAAATATACTTTTTTTCATCATTTAATTTTTTGATTAATACTTGATTTTTATCACGGTGCAAATATAATTTTTATTTGGATTTAGTCTAAATAAATTAGTAGTTTTGCCCCGGTTTCTAACAAAAATCATATTTATGAAGAAAATCTGGGGTAGTTGCTTAGTAATTTTAATTTGCTCGCAATTTGCTTATGCTCAACAAAATGAGCCTGTTGATTCGACTGAAATTGTCGGACTTGAAGATGTAGTAATTACGGGGCAGTTCTCTGCACAATCTGTGGACAAATCCATTTATCAGGTGGAAGTAATTAGTTCCGAAGATATAAAAAATCAGGCAGGAAACACTATTGCTGACGTTCTGAACCAAAACCTCAACATTCAGATAAATCCAAGTAGCGGTTCCGGAGATTCCCAAATTACAATGATGGGACTGAATGGAAGTTATGTGAAAGTTTTGGTAGATAATATTCCTTTGGTTTCGGATTCGGGATTTGGTAATAATATAGATTTGACCAAAATTAATTTGGACAATGTCGAACGAATTGAAATCGTGAAAGGCGCGATGGGTGTGGATTATGGAAACAATGCTTTGGCGGGGATTATCAACATTATCACCAAAAAGACTGCAAAATCTGATTGGAAAATCAATTTTATGGTTCAGGAAGAAACCGTAGGAAAAGAATATGACTGGTACGAAGATGGTGGCGTGGGAAAAGGAAAGGGCCGACATATACAAGCGCTGGATGTAAGCAAAAAAATCTCAAACAACTGGTACATTAATGCCGGTGTCAACCGAAATGATTTTCAAGGTTTTTGGGGCGTTAAAAAAGGAAAAAAATATTTTGAGCAGGACAATAATCGGGGATATGAATGGCTTCCCAAAGAACAATGGAACACCTATGGTTCACTCCATTTCAAAAAAGGAAACTTCAGTGCGTTTTATAAGTTGAGTTATTTATCGGAAGAAATCAACAAATATGATTCGATTGTAAAATCCCGTGTTTTTCCGGGCGGAGAAAGAACTTTCTTTGCTTCTGATCGGGATTATTTCACCCAAAGATGGACGCATCATTTGAATTTGAATGCCAAATTATTTAATCAAATTAAGTACAACGGCGATTTCTCTTACCAAACCCAAGAGAGAAAATTCCAGGATTATGAATATGATATTCCGGCAAGAACGGAAACTTTGAGAAAAGACGAAAACATTTATTTGTCCACCAAAGCCTACTATTCCAGAGGAACTTTTACCAATTTCACCAACCGAAAAGATCTGGATTACCAGTTGGGATATGAATTGGATTTCAACAAAGGTTTTGCCAATGCTTTTGCAGACTCTTTCGTTTTTGATGAGAATTTGGACAAAGAAATCGGGTCGTATGCCGGATTTGTTTCAGCGGAGATTCACACAAATTCAGGACTTTCATTACGTCCGGGATTCAGAGCGAGCTTCAGTAATAAATTCAAGCCTCAGTTTAGTTATTCCTTAAGTTCCAAATATGATCTGACCAATCATTCTTCCATACGAGCGGTCATCGGAACAGCGAATCGCTATCCGGATTTTACTGAATTATACACCTATCAGGTGGACAGTAACCACAATATTTTGGGTGATGAGAACTTAACGCCGGAAAACGGTTATTCGACTTCCATTCAGTGGAACAACAGAAGCCGATTTGGAAATTTCAGAATGGAGAATAACGTCACTACACTTTATTTGGATGTCGATGATAAAATTGATTTGGTGAATTTTGGCGGTGCGAATTACAAATTTATGAACATCGACAAATACAAAACTTGGGGCGTTTCTACGGATCATCGTTTTACCTGGAACCGTTTAAGTTTAGGTTTGGGCGCTTCTTTATTTGGAGAATCCCAGACTTTGAGTAGTCAAACTTATTCGACTGATCAAAAAACAGAAGATGAATATCGTTATCATTTTCAGGGAAATGCTTCATTGAATTATCAGATACCCAATTGGGCGACGACTTTTTCAATTTATTACAAATACACAGGAAAATCATCTCAGTTCATTGTGGATTACGAAAACAGTACGCAAGAAAACACCTATTTCACTCTGGCCAAAAGAGACGATTTCAATATGTTGGACGCCTCTATCCGAAAAGGCTTTTACGATGACCGTTTTGAAGTCACAATCGGAGCAAGAAATATCTTGGATGTAACTTCAATCGATGACGATGCCTACATCGGGCAAGGTCATACCGGAACGGGTGGCGGAAATGTTCAACTTTTTTACGGTCGATCATACTTTTTAAAACTAGTTTACAATCTTGAATTTTAATCATTTAAATAATGAAAAACATATTTTTAACACTAACAGCCGGAATTCTTTTTATCACTACTTCTTGTTTGAAAGAAGACGACGAAAACATCCTTATACCACCACTCGAAGGCGCAACTGTAGCCCCGGAAGTAGGCGGAGCTGCCCAACCCAATCAAGTTTGGATTGATTTATCCAATCCTGACAATCCCTCTACTTCTACATTGCGCACCAATTGGGACTTGGGTTTTTACAACGGAAATGAATTCCGTGTTATCCTGAACAATTCCATTCTGATGGCTGCCGCAGCCATTGAATCAAATGATATTGACGCAGTCGGGCAAAGTGATTTTTCTTCGCTTGTCAATATTTTGGATCCTGCCGCCGGTTGGTCTGAAGAATACATTGATGATGTAAGTGGAAATTTCCTTGGAGAAAACGGAACTGCGATCGATGCAATCAGTCTTGATACAAATGAAAACAAAGTTTATCTGATTAAACTTGGTTATGATACCTATCAGGGAAATGACATTCCGCCCTATTCTGTCTATACAATTGGAGAGGCGCGCGGATATAAAAAAGTCCGAATTTTAAGAGAAGGCGCAAATGCTTATAAAATTCAATATGCTGATCTGGATGCCAGCACTCATTCTGAATTCATTGTGGAAAAAAATGATTCCCATAATTTTTCATTCTTTAGTTTCAATACAGAAAGTTTAGCTCAAATTCAACCCGAAAAGAAAAACTGGGATTTCTGTTTTACCATTTTTAACAATGTGATTGAAGGATTTGGAACCTATACTTTCCCCGATTTTATTTTAACCAATACCCAAGATGGCGTAAAAACGTATCAAATTACAACCACGGCTCTTACGTTGGAAGCTGATTATAATAATTTCACTAAAAACGATGTGGACGAATCGCTGTTTACTTCAGATGATCACCGAAACATAGGCGGAACTTGGCGTTCTACTGTTTCCGGGACTACTTCTACTCCTGTTGTCCATGGTGATCGATTCTATGTTTTAAAAGATCCAGACGGAGTTCTTTATAAAATCCGTTTTCTAAGTATGTTAGATGAAAACAATATGCGCGGCTATCCGACATTTGAATACGAACCACTTTAATGTTTTATATTGAAAGTCCTGATTAAGTCAGGGCTTTCTTTTTTACAGAATATTTTTACTCAACGCCATCACATAACCCAAATGAAGGGATTCATGCAGATTATTGAAACGAATGGCGTCTTCAATGGTTTCCAGATGAATTCCAAAACTGGTTTGATACGGACGATAATAGGATAGGTTTTCGGCAAAATAATCTTTTCTAAGTCTGACTTGTGTTGATTGGAGAAGCTTAATCAGCGTTCGCACATCATCTTCGGATACATTCTGATCACCAAAAGTTCCTTTTTTGAAACGCATCACCCAATCATTTTCCACCAGCATTTCATTATCAGAAAGATAATAGGTCATCAATTGTTGCGTAACGAGCGCATGGGCACAATTCCAAAAAATGTGATTTTTAAAACCCATGGGAATAAAAGTCAGGCGTTTTAGGTCATAATTGAGTAAGTAATCAATAAAGTGCTGACGGATTTGAGCCAAATCTTCAAAATGCTTTTCCATAGGTTAACTTATTAATTGTCAAAATTAAAAAACATTCGACACAATAAAGAACTTCATAATGAAAATCATCATCCACCATTTTTTAAACCACCTTTAAATCCGTAAATTTGTAGTTTAATTTAAAAGAAATGAGCAATCTGAAAAATCAAGCCATTGGTTTACTGGAAGAACTTGGAGTTGAGAAATGGATGAAAAACATTCAGGTAATAGGTGATGAAATCATCCTAGACATTGTTTCTCATTCGCCGGCGATGCATGAACGAAAACGTTTGGAACAGGCGTTAAAAGCAGCATTTGCAGAACAGCTTCCCCAAGCCAACTTGAAATTAAATATATTAGTTGAAACGAAAGAAAAGTTACCCGAAATCAAAGGAAACGAAATTCCGGGGGTGAAAAATATTGTAGCTATTTCATCAGGAAAAGGTGGCGTTGGAAAATCAACTGTTTCTGCTAATCTCGCGATTAGTCTACAAAAGATGGGCTTCAAAGTCGGGCTTTTGGATGCGGATATTTACGGTCCTTCTATGCCTACGATGTTTGATGTGGAAGGCGCTCAACCGCACTCGGTTCAAGTGGATGGAAAGTCCAAAATGAAACCGATTGAAAGTTATGGGATTAAGTTATTATCCATCGGATTTTTTGCCGGAACCGACCAAGCAGTGGTTTGGAGAGGTCCCATGGCGGCCAAAGCTTTGAATCAAATGATCCGCGACGCACATTGGGGCGAGCTTGATTTTCTACTGATAGATTTACCTCCGGGAACTGGTGATATTCACCTGTCCATCGTTCAGCAAATTCCAATTACGGGTGCTGTAATTGTGAGTACACCGCAAAACATCGCTTTGGCTGATGCGAGAAAAGGCGTTGCGATGTTCAAAATGGAAGCGATCAATGTTCCGGTACTGGGAATCATTGAAAACATGGCGTATTTCACACCGGCTGAATTACCTGAAAATAAATATTATATTTTTGGACAAAATGGTGCGAAAAACCTTTCGGAAAAATTAGACGTTCCATTTTTAGGAGAAATTCCTTTGGTTCAAAGCATTCGAGAAGCGGCGGATGTCGGTCGTCCGGCAGCATTGCAGGACAACACTCCTGTTTCGAATAATTATGAGAAGATTACTCAGAATATGATTGTAAGTCTGGTGGAAAGAAATGATACACTTCCTCCCACTGAAGCCGTGAGAATCACCACAATGGCCGGTTGTTCGGCAGTTAAAAAATAATTAACTTTGTAAGTATGGAAAATGAAAATTTAATCCAAAGAATTGAAAGCGCTCTGGCAGAGATTCGTCCTTTTTTGAACAATGATGGCGGCGACATAGAGTTGGTTTCAGTTGAAAACGACGTGGTAAATGTCAGACTTACAGGAACTTGCACTTACTGCACTATCAACCAGATGACTTTGAAATCGGGAGTGGAAATGACCATTAAAAAGTATGCGCCAGAGATCAGCAAAGTGATTAATCTCGATTCTGTAACGCCTACAATTAGTTAAAAATCAACACCTCTCACAAAACTCCGGATTTTGGCAAACTGTTTGTTTAAATAAGCGCAAAACCAACTCAATGAAGAAAATTTTCTTGTTTCTGATTGTTTCTGTTACGCTTATGTCCTTTATGGGAAGCAGTTCGCATAATTTTAAGAGCGGAGAATACCTTCAATACCGAATTCATTATGGATTATTGAACGCCGGTTTTGCTTCACTTGAAATTAAATCTACCACACACGATGGCAGACCCCATTTTCACGTTATAGGCGAAGGCTCTTCTTCAGGCGCTGTAAGGGCTTTTTACAAGGTGGATGACCGATATGAGAGTTTCTTTGATCAGGAAACAAATAAACCTTCAAAATTCATCAGAAACATCAGTGAAGGCGGATATACGCGCGATCAGATTTTCACATTTGACCATGATAAGAAAGTTGTGAGAATCAATGACAGAAAAGAACAGAAAATCTCTTATAAAGAATTTGAAGGCAACGTTCAGGATCTGTTGTCGGCTTTTTATTATTTAAGAAGTTATGATACCGACAACTTAAAAACAGGGGATTTCATCAACCTGAATATTTTTATGACCGATGATACTTACCGTTTCAGGCTAAAGATTTTGGGAAGAGAAACGATGAATACCCGATTCGGAAAAATCAAAACCATCAAAATCCGTCCTTATGTACAGTCCGGACGTGTTTTTAAGGAGTCAGAAAGTGTAACCATGTGGGTTAGTGATGACAAAAACCATATTCCGATTCAGATCAAAGCAGAACTTACGGTGGGTTCTTTGAAAGCGGATTTACACAGTTATAAAAACAATAAATACACACTTCATTTTACGAAGTAATTTATTTTAGAAGAAAAGAAAAAGCCATCTCGGTTGAACCGACATGGCTTTGTTGATTTTATAAAAAGTTTAACCCAACCAGGCATCCCAAGGAATTCTTGAAACAACACAGGCCAGAGCCAAAAGTGCCAGAATTGCGGGTGCCATTTTTACGGTTTCCGATTTCTTAAGTTTTGAATTGGCTACTGTAATCAACACGACTGCAGCAAACATCATCAGCGGATGTTCCATCGCGTAAAGTCGATTGGTAGGATCTTTCATGGTGTCCCCCGACCATTGCGCATAGGGTGAAACAAAGTACAAAAGTACTCCGATGATGAGTTGAATGTGAAAAGTCAGTGTGGTAAAGAAGCTCAGTTTGGTAATGAAATTATTTCTTGCTTTTTTGTTGATGGCATAATAGCCAATCATCACAAAAAATAAAACGCCAGCCAGCAAGGTCAGATAGGCCCAACCGCTGTGAAAATTTTGTAAAAACTTGTACATAAGAATTGCTTTTTGATTGCTACACAAAAATAAAAAAAGCCGCTCAGGACTGAGCGACTTTCTGTATTTTATAATGATACTAAATTAGAAATTGAACTGGATTCCTGCGTTAACAGTTCTCCCGATTCCCCATCCGTATCCGAATGCATCTTTAGTGATGATGTATTGCGTGTTGGCAAGGTTTTTAACGTTACCTCTCAAACGTACAGATTGCTTACCGAATCTCAATTCGTAAGTTACACCTGCATCAAACAATGCAAACGGAGCAACTTCGTCTTGCTTATCTACAGCAGCATCAAATGTGATGGGATCCACAACCGCAAACATACTTGCATAGTAGTTCATATCTAAGTCAAAAGAAAGGCCTCTGCATACTTCAAACTGAGTTCCCCAACCAAAAGTAAACTGAGCTGCTTCCGCCACTCTGGCACCAGACAAATCTCTTTCACCTAATTCAGTCAATTGGAAAGTTTCGTTGTCTCTTTCCATTATTCTGGATATTCCATCATATTGCCAGTCACCGTAAGAAGCATAACCTCTTAAAGTCCATTTTCTGGATAATTTAGCCATGAAGTCAACTTCAACACCTTTATGTACTTGTGTTACATTTGGGAATATATTGGTATAATCAGGACCTTTTTCAGATGCTCTGGTTTCAAAACGGTTCGCCCATTCTGTATGATACAAGTTCACATTAATTTTCAAAGCTCTTGTGTTATAACGGTATCCAACTTCAAATCCAGTGATTTCCTCGTTGTCCACCTCCGGCTCATACAAATCAACTGTGTTAGGAACAAAGATATTATCCAAGAATGGCTGACGTGAGTAGAATCCTGCGTTACCAAATACAGTATGTTCGCTGTTGAACTGATAAGCCAAACCTCCTTTGATGTTATATCCGATTTTATTTACTTTCTCAGACTCTGCTTCTGTTGCATAATTCCATCTGTCCAATTTCACATAAGATTGGTTGGAAACCGCTCCCTGAACAAATGCAGAGAAACCTCCCATTGCAAATTCAAACTGACCAAATCCACCCTGATAGTTGATTTTTTCAGAGTTGTCATAAGCTACTCTTTGGTCTTCGCTTGCGCTGTTGAACAAAGCACTCCAAGGATCAGCTTCAAAAGCTTCCGTTACGATATGCGAACTTGCACCATCATATGATCTTGTATCCTGCCATCCGTTCAATCCTAAATAGTTTACCACTTGTCTGTAGTGATCTCCTTTGTAGAAACGTAAGTCAGCTCCAACGTTGAAAGTAAAATATTCGTTGATATCGTAGTTCAAATTTGTTACAGCACCATACCAGAAGTGGTTGTTTACAGAAGCTCTGATAGCTCCGTTTTTAAATCCGCCACCATTGTTACCGATTCCGTCATCGTCAGCAAGGTTATTGGCATAAATCTGATCGAAATCTATCTCTCCACTATCATTCAACAAATTTGTAGTATTGCTTGAGCTACCCAAGTTTCCGGTTCCTCCACCTCTACCCAAAGAAGCGTAAACCACTGTAGACAAAGACAAATCATTGTTGATCGTCCAGTCCCAGTTCAAGTTAGCAACTGGTTTATGGTAATAGTTTCTTCTGAAGTTAAGTGCTTCACCATCAAGAAACCCGTAAGTATTGTTGTATTTTTTACCAAATCCACCTTCAGCTCCACGATCCCACTGAGAAGGAGATTTTGTAGAATAATTCTGATCATGCCACTGTGGCGCACCAAAAATCATCAAGTTCAAGTTGTGACGATCTGTTGGCTGGTATCCAACTGAGAAGAAATAACTCTGTCCCTGACCTGCTGTTCCTCTTGCAAATTTTCTGTGCCCTTGCCAATAGTCAAGCAACATAGAGAATCCCCATTTACCTTTCAGACCAGTGTCATAAGCAACTGTTCCTTTGAAATAACTATCGTTACCCATTACGAAACGCGCCATACCACCTTGTTGTTTTTCTGTCGCTTTGGTTACGATGTTCACCGTACCACCCACAGAAGAAATCGCCAATTTAGAAGAACCCAAACCTCTTTGAATCTGGATTACGTTGGCAACGTCAGTCATAGAGCTCCAGTTAGACCAATACATATTACCGTCTTCCATACCGTTAATCGGCTGACCGTTCAATAAGTAAGCGGTGTTGGACTGATCAAATCCACGTAAAAACATTTTGGAATCCCCAAATCCACCTGATTGACCTGCAACGTATACAGATGGAGTGTTTTTCAGAATTTCTGGAAACTCAACATTTCCAACTGCTTTGTCCTGAATTTCTTGTTTCGTAATAGTCGAAACCGCTACCGGAGTTTTTCTGTCCTCCTCAAGGTCGATAATTCCTTTACCGACGATTACCGTTTCGGTAAGTAAGATATCATCGTCCAATTCTGTTGAATCGACGATAGAATCCTGAACTTCAGGATCTACCTGTGCATAAGTTAAAGTAGCGCCGCCTATCATAAACAGGAATGCTGCCTTTAAAAAAGTAGAGTTTTGCCTCATAACAATAATGTTTTATAATTACGGGGCAAAGTTGCGAACAGTTCTTATTATAATTGTTAACTGTCTGTTAATTTTATTAACTTGATTTCAACTTTTTATATGAAATAAATCATTTATCTGACGGCTTTTAAGCTCAAATCCTTATTGGCAGCAGAATGGATGATGGCGCCTGATGAAATATAATCTACTCCTGTTTCGGCTACTTGTCGGATGGTTTCGAGCGTAATTCCACCCGAAGCTTCGGTTTTACATCTGCCATTGATAAATTTTACCGCCTCACGCATCTCGTCGTAACTCATATTGTCCAACATAATGACATCAACAAGATTGGTAGCCAATGCTTCTTTTACCTCATCCAGATTACGGGTTTCGACTTCTATTTTTAAATGGGTATAATAATGATCCAAATATTTACTCACCGATTCCACCGCTTGGGTAATCCCACCCGCATAATCATTATGATTGTCTTTCAACATCACCATATCATAAAGCCCATAACGATGATTATATGCGCCTCCAATGTAAACGGCCCATTTCTCACACATCCTGAAATTCGGAGTCGTTTTTCGAGTATCCAGAATTCGCACGCCGGTTCCTTCCACAGCTTTTACCATTTGGTGGGCAAGTGTCGCAATTCCGCTCATTCTTTGCATACAATTCAACACCAAACGCTCCGATGTTAAAATCGAACGTGCCGAGCCTTTCACTTTCATCGCAATATCTCCTTTCAAGGCTTGTTGACCATCCTGCATTAATACTTCAACCTGAAGTTTGGAATCGAAAAACTTGAAAATTTCAATGGCAAGTTCCACTCCGGCCAAAACACAATCTTCCTTGACCAATAATTCGGCTTCTTCCTGAAGATGTTCCGGCACACTGCCCAAAGTCGAATGGTCACCATCGCCTACATCTTCTTTAAAAGCTTCGGATATAAAATGTCTCAACCTTAGATCGGTTACATATTCGGGTCTTTTCATAATGCAGAAATAAAAAACGGTGACTCCGAATCCGGACAGCCACCGCCAAATTTATTATTTTTAATTGAATTTAAAATTTCAAATCGCCGTTCACCTCACGAACTGCTTGGGCAGCCGTTGCAAACTTTTCTTTTTCAGCATCGGTAAGCGTAATATCCACGATTTTTTCTACACCGTTTTTCCCGATGATCGCCGGAACGCCTAAACAAATATCAGATTCTCCGTATTCGCCATTCAACATCAACGAACAAGGAATCATCTTTTTCTGGTCACATAAAATCGACTGAACCAAAACCGAAACTGCCGCACCCGGTGCATACCAAGCCGAAGTTCCCAAAAGTTTGGTCAGGGTTGCCCCACCGACTTTGGTTTCTTCCACTACATAATTTTGTTGCTCTTCATTCAAAAATTCAGAAACCGGAACTCCGTTTCTCGTTGCTTTTGAAATCAAAGGAACCATTCCCGTGTCAGAATGCGCCGCGATGACCATTCCGTCCACATCAGAAATCGGACAGTCAAGTGCTTCCGCTAAACGATATTTGAAACGAGCCGAATCCAGAGCTCCACCCATTCCGATGATTCTTTCCTTTGGCAATCCCGAAGTTTTATGCACCAAATATGCCATCGTATCCATCGGATTGGAAACCACAATGATGATTACATCAGGCGAATGTTTGATCAAATTTTCGGTTACATCTTTTACAATTCCGGCATTGATACCGATCAATTCTTCGCGTGTCATTCCCGGTTTTCTTGGAATTCCCGAAGTAATTACGGCTACTTTTGAACCGGCTGTTTTGGAATAATCTCCGGTCGTTCCGCTGATTTTTGTATCAAATCCGTTCAACGAAGCAGTCTGCATCAAATCCATGGCTTTCCCCTCGGCAAATCCTTCTTTGATATCCACCAAAACGACTTCTGAAGCGAAATTTTTCATTGCAATATATTCGGCACAACTTGCGCCTACTGCTCCTGCTCCTACAACAGTTACTTTCATGATATGTGTGATTTTTTAAATTAATTTTAGGGTTGTAAATATAATTAATTCATCCCAAACTATCTGATTTCAGACTATGATTGTTTTCAGATTCAAGTTTTTATGTTTTTTTTGGAGCTTTTTCCCGCTATCCGCTACTATCTTTTTTGCTCGTTCCTCACAAAAAAGGATATCCGCTACTATCGGGGCTATGGGTTTCATAAACAATTCAAAATTCACAAAAAATCCCTCCGGTCGCAACCGAAAGGATTTCTCTTGTGATAAAAAATTATAAAAAATGAAACTTGTATTAAAATCCAATTCCACCGCCGGGCGCCTGCTGATGAGACTCCTGCTGAATGTTTCGTTTGCGCACATCGCCTCCGAAATTATAAGAAAACCCAACATATAGTGTATGACTTTCCCAATGAAACTTCCCGATTCCCGGCGTAGGATTATCCAAATGCACTTCCGCTTTGAAAGTTTTGAAAATATCGCTCACTCTCGCACTCAATGTCGCTTTCCCGTCCATAAACGTATAACGGGCACCTAAATCCATTCGCCACATCGGCTGCATTTCTCCCTGTACAAATTTGAATTTCCCTCTGTACATAAAGAAGTTCTGCAAACTCAAGTTTTTCAACAAACTGAAATTATTATTGATTCGGAAGTTCCAAGGTGTTCCGGTTGATTCTTCCGTTCCAAGATAAAATTTATTCGAAAAAACATCAAAACTCGAATTGAAACTCCACCATTTGGCCGGTCTGTAATTGGCGCTCAACTCCAATCCATAACTTTCCGAATCGTCATAATTGATATACAATTGATTGGTAATCCGCGGATCGTTTTCATCTGTTTCCAGATAACGAAAAATCATATCGTTTACTTTGCGATAAAAAACAGTGGCATTCAGACTTCCGCCTTTAAACCTTTGCAAATAACCTAATTCATATGAATTCGTAAACTGCGGTTTCAGTTCTGGATTCCCCAAACTTTGCATGGTTACCGTGCTCCATTCAGGAACCGGCGTAAGTTGATTGACCCCGGGACGATCCACTCTGCGGCTGTAATTCAACGCAATCTGACCTCTTTCGGTGATGTCGTACGTCAAGAATGCCGAAGGATAAAATTCAACATAATCATTTTCAAATTTCCCGGCTCCGGTTGGATTTACATTGTAATTTGAACCTTCCACAACCTGCTCAGCTCTTACACCCAATTGCATCGCAAACTTCCCGAATTTCTGCCCGTAATTGGCATAAGCCGAATAAATATCACGCGTGAAATCATAATTCACATCGGGCTGATAATTAACAATTTCGCCTTGATCGTTGATGTAACTCAGATTTTGGGTAGAATTCATCTTACTCTCGGTTTTTTCCTGTCTGAACTGAAGTCCGGCTTCGATTTTTCCACCGTCTACAATCTGATTGGTATAATCCAGATTGATTCGGGTATTGTCGTTGCCGCCTTCTCTTGTTTCATTGTAAAGATGCGGCGCGTTCAAGTCCGGAAAACTATTGTTATAATCCCGAAAATCGTCGTTTTCAGAAGTTGAATAAATCGCATCCAACACAATATGATGATCCTCCTTGCCAAAATCCTGTTTGAAATTCAGACTGTAATCGTGGTTGTTGTAAGTACCGTCGTTTACATTCAGATTTTCATAAAAAATTCCGTTTGAATTATCCAGAACATTTGAAGAGCCATAACCTTCTCCTTTGTAGAAATAATGGCTGGTGTACAGTGTCAAAGCGGTTTTATCACTTATGAACCAGTCAAATCCGACTTTGAAAATCTGCGAAGTATTGTCATTAATCACATCAAAAGACTGATCAAGCAAAGTTTCATAGTTGGTAACGGTTCCGTGGAATCTGTTTTTTCCTAGATTTGCATTGTAATTTCCAAAGAAATTGAAACTCCCCGTGTTGATATTGGCATTTACCGAACCATTGTGGCGTGAATTATCACCTTGCGTATAACCCAAATCCAATCCTACATTATAACCTTGTCTTTTGTTTTTATGGGTAATGATATTGATGATTCCAGAATTCCCTTCGGGTTCATATTTTGCGGAAGGATTGGTGATGATTTCCACTTTGGCAATGGCGTTGGAAGGCAGTTGTTTCAATAATTGTGCTGCCGGAATATTGGAAGGTTTGCCGTCCACCATCACTTTCACGTTTTCGTTTCCACGAAGGGAAAGCTGCCCGGTCTGCTGATCGACACTAACCGAAGGAATATTGTTCAAAACCGCCGCAGCATCGGCACCGGCACTCACCAAATCTTTACCGACATCTACTACTCGTTTGTCGATCTCGGTGCGGTATTGAGAAGTTTCGGCTCGGATTTCGGCTCCTTCCAGCATCACTACATCGTTACCGAGCTTTATAACTCCCAAATCGTTTTTGGGTGCACTTACTTTTATATCCTGAACTTTATCGGCAAAACCAACAGCCATCAGCACGAGTTCGTATTCGCCATAGGGAACATCGTCAATCTGGAAATTCCCATTTTCATCGGTCATTCCGCCTGAAATCAAATCCTGCGTTTCACCTTTTGTATAAATTTCTACTGATACGAAGGGCAAACCATGTCCGGCTCCATCCTGCACCACACCAATGATCTGTCCACTTTTATCATCATTTCCAAACACCCAGACGGTACTGAAAAGGAACAACATCAAATAAATTTTTCTTAAGCTCATATATTTGTTTTTGTTTACGGATTTTCACTCAGACTTTACCATAAATAATAGCCGGGCTGAGCGTAATTACATTTCCATCAAGTTGAATGGCTCCTAAATCCCGGTCTTTTCCATTCAGCCTGACAATTTGGACGCGGTCTTCAAATCCGGGAGATTTGATTACAAGTTTATATTCGCCCGGAATTAAATTAGGAAGCTCAAATTCACCATTCAATCCCGTAAATACTTTGTAAACAAATTGATTCTCCACTCCCATTTTATAGACTTCCAGCGTGCTGAATAATATTCCTTGTCCAGAATAATCCTGGATTTTCCCGGTAAGATCTGATTTGTTTTCGTGTACCATAAACATGATGGCAAATACTAAAACAAGGCCTGCAATTAATTTTTGAATTTTCATCTTAAATGATTTTATATTATACATACTACTTTGTTATACATAATTGAAGAGAATAATTATCCCTATTTTTACTTATAAGACGATTTTGTTTTTCACTTTGTTACACACAATGAAAAAATATTTTAAAAAATTATCTATTCATTTTTATTCTAAATAAACAATTAATTGAAATCTTATATATTTGTTCTCCATGAGATCAGTAGTAATTATTGGAGCAGGAAATGTAGCCTTCCATCTGACACGCGCCTTGATTCAAAATACAGTGAATGTCAGGCAGATTTTTAACCGTACGCTTTTCAAAGCCCAGGAATTGGGCGAAGCCAACAATATAAAATATACCGATAAAATTTCGGAACTTGAAAAGGCTGATCTTTACATCATCGCTGCTTCGGATTCAGCTGTGGAAGAGCTTTCCCATTACATTCCTTTTGACGATACATTGGTGGTGCATACTTCGGGTTCACTTAGCACTTCTGCACTGAAAGGTGATTATAGAAAAGGTGTTTTCTATCCGTTTCAGACCTTTACCAAACGAAAAAATCTTCGTTACGAAGAAGTTCCGTTTTTTGTAGAAGCCGAAAATAAGGATGATGAAGAAGCGCTTTTTAAATTGGCCGATAAAATTTCAAATGAAGTTCATCGGGTCGATAGTGCGAAAAGATTAAAAGTGCATTTATCGGGCATTTGGGCAAGTAATTTTGTGAATCACATGTACCAAATCGCTCAGGATATCTGCAAAGAAGCCGATTTACCGTTTGATGTATTGCGCCCATTGATTGAAGAAACCGCACTGAAAGTTCAGGATTTGGAACCTTTTGAAGCCCAGACAGGTCCGGCCAGACGCGGCGATGAAATCATCATCAACAAACATTTGGAAATTCTGGAAGATTCCAGACTGCAGCAACTTTACAGATTACTATCGGACTCCATTGTCAGAACTTACAGAAATGATTAGTTACAAACAGAAATTAAAAAATATTACCACTTTTCTTTTTGATGTGGACGGCGTACTCACAGACGGAACGGTTATTCTGGTTCCAAGTGGCGAAATGGTCAGAACCATGCATACAAAAGACGGATATGCCATACAACTCGCACTGAAAAAGGGTTTCAGAATTGCTGTTATTTCCGGAGGGCAGGACAAAATGGTGGAAGCTCGTCTCAGATACCTTGGTGTTACCGATATTTATTTGGGAATTCGGGATAAATGGGACAGTTATCAGGACATTTTGTACAGTTATAATCTCAAACCCGAAGAAATTCTCTATATGGGCGATGACGTTCCGGATCTGGATGTGATGAAAGATGTAGGAATCGCTTGTTGTCCGAATGATGCAGTGTCTGACATTCGGGTTATTTCGGAATACATTTCTCTGTTGGATGGTGGAAAAGGCTGTGTCAGGGACATCATCGAACAAACGATGAAAGTTCAGGGAAAATGGTACGACGAAGACGATACTACTACTTCGGTCTAATTAAGTTGAAATTTAATCCACTTAATATTTATAATTAAATGCTTTGCGAAATTTATTCCGACAAAAAATTTCTATTGGCTTCACAATCGCCTCGGCGACAGGAACTTCTGAAAGGGCTTGACATTGATTTCGAAATTGTAAAAATCGAAGCAGATGAAAGTTTTCCGGAACATTTGGTGCGGGAAGAAATCACTGAATTCATCTCCAAAACCAAATCGGAATCCTTCCGGCCATTGGATTCAGATGAAATTCTGATTACCGCTGATACTTTGGTTTGGCTTGAAAATGAAATTTTAGGAAAACCCAAAAATCAGGAAGAAGCAATTCAGATGCTTTCCCTTTTGTCGGATTCAACCCATGAAGTTTTCACTTCGGTTACCGTTAAATCCATTCGGAATATCATAACCTTTTCAGATACTACGCAAGTTACTTTTTCACCCATTTCGGAAGATGAAATCAATTATTACATTGAAAATTACAAACCTTTTGACAAAGCAGGCGCGTATGGAATTCAGGAGTGGATTGGCTTTGCAAAGATTTTCCGTATTCAAGGTTGTTACTACAATGTGATGGGATTGCCACTGCACAAATTATATAGTGTTTTGGAGTCCAATGAATTTTGAATCAAATCGATTAGTCAGAAGTTTAAAATTCCTAAATTAAAATTGACCAAAATTATAATTCCAATTAAATTCAAAATAAAAACGCCCGAAACAAGTTCGGGCATTTTCAAAATAAAGTAAATCTATTATTATACGTCAATTTTTGCGTACATCGCATTTTTCTCTATGAATTCTCGTCTTGGTGGAACATCATCGCCCATCAGCATGGAGAAAATACGGTCGGCTTCTGCTGCATTGTCAATCGTCACCTGACGAAGTGTACGGTTTTCGGGATTCATGGTTGTTTCCCAAAGTTGTTCGGCATTCATTTCTCCCAAACCTTTGTATCGCTGGATGGAAACACCTTTTCCGGTTCCGTCTGACCATTCATGAACGATTCTTTCACGGTCGGCCTCACCCCATGCATATTGTTGGCGCGAACCTTTCTTCACCATGTACAATGGTGGCGCTGCAATGTAGATATATCCGTTCTCGATTAATTCTTTCATATAACGGAAGAAGAAAGTCAGAATCAAAGTCGAAATGTGGCTCCCATCCACGTCGGCATCCGTCATAATCACAATTTTATGATATCTCAACTTTTCGATATTCAGCGCCTTGCTGTCTTCTTCAGTTCCAATAGTTACCCCCAAAGCGGTATAAATATTTCTGATTTCTTCGTTTTCAAAAACTTTGTGAGCCATGGCTTTTTCCACGTTCAGAATCTTTCCTCTCAACGGTAAAATTGCTTGGAAATGACGATCACGTCCTTGTTTGGCCGTTCCACCTGCAGAATCTCCCTCCACCAGATACAATTCACTTTCAGCTGCATCTTTTGAAGAACAATCTGCCAGTTTCCCGGGAAGTCCACTTCCACCCATCGGGTTTTTACGTTGAACCATCTCACGGGCTTTTTTGGCGGCTTGTCTTGCTTTCGCGGCAAGAATTACTTTTTCAACGATTATTTTGGCTTCATTCGGATGCTCTTCCAAATAATTCGTCAGCATTTCGCCCACGATTTTATCAACCGCACCACTTACTTCCGAATTCCCCAATTTGGTTTTGGTTTGTCCCTCAAACTGAGGTTCCATTACTTTTACGGAAATAATTGCCGTCAAACCTTCACGGAAGTCGTCTCCAACAATTTCTACTTTTTCTTTTGCCAAATTGAAATTCTCATCGGCATATTTCTTCAAAGTTCTGGTCAGTGCACGACGGAATCCGGCCAGATGCGTTCCTCCTTCGTGTGTATTGATATTGTTTACATAGGAATGCAGGTTTTCATTGTAAGAAGTATTGTAACGCATGGCAACTTCTACCGGGATATCATCACGCTCACCTTCCATATAGATCACTTCCTGCATCAGTGCCTCACGGTTTCCATCGATGAATTCAACGAATTCCTTCAATCCACCTACTGAATGAAAAGTCTCAGATTTGAAACTTCCGTCTTCATTTTGTTCACGCTCGTCAGTGATGATGATGGTCAAACCACGGTTTAAGTAAGCAAGCTCTCTCATTCGGCTTGCCAATGTATTATAATTATAAACCAGTTCGTTGAAAATCGTATTATCGGGCTGGAAAAACTGTTCTGTACCGTTTTCGTCACTGGTTCCGATGATTTCAACTTCTGTTACGGCATGACCTTTCTGATAATGTTGACGGTAAATGTTTCCGTTCCGGTAAACTTTTGTAATCATATCCACGGAAAGTGCGTTCACACAGGAAACACCTACACCGTGAAGACCACCGGAAACTTTATAACTGTCTTTGTCGAATTTACCACCCGCCCCGATTTTGGTCATTACGACCTCCAAAGCAGATTTCCCTTCCTTTTTATGCATATCGACAGGAATTCCCCGTCCGTTGTCTCTTACCGTAATGGAATTGTTTTCATGAATGGTGACGGAAATCGTATCACAATGACCGGCCAAAGCCTCGTCAATGGAGTTGTCCACTACTTCGTACACCAAATGATGAAGACCTCTCGCTCCCACATCCCCGATATACATCGAAGGACGCATACGTACGTGCTCAATTCCCTCTAACGCCTGAATACTATCAGCCGTATAAGTGTTCTTGCTCATAAAATCTCTTACTTTTTTAACCTAACAAAGATACGAAAATTAAAGGGATTTTGGACCATAAAACCCTTTTCAAATCAATAGTTTTCAACAATTTTTGAAGTTTTTCACAAGGGTAGATACACTACTTTTTTTGTCTCGAAGAAATCTTCTGAGAAAAACTCGGAAATCGGATAAATTTCTGCGGTTTTGAAGTCTTTTAGTTCCTCTGAAAGATCACCGCCTTTCAGATATAAAATACCGTTGGGAAGCGGATTTATATTTTCCTTTTTTATTTTTCCTCGTACCCAACCTACGAATTTCGGCATTTGGGTAACGGCGCGGCTGACGATGAAATCGTATTTTGATTTTAATTTTTCGACTCTTTGGGTTTCGGCTTTCACATTTTTCAATTCCAAAGCATTTGCGACTTCTGAAACGACTAATATTTTTTTCTGAATAGAATCCACCAAATGAAAATTCACTTCGGGAAATAAAATCGCCAATGGAATTCCCGGAAAACCTCCTCCGGTCCCAACATCCAGAACTTCGCTTCCGTCTTTAAATTTCATCACTTTGGCAATTGCTAAGGAATGTAAAACGTGTTTCACATACAATTCGTCAATGTCTTTACGCGAAATCACATTGATTTTTTCATTCCATTCAAAATACAAATCTTTCAGTTTTGAAAGCTGCTCAATTTGCTTTTCGGATAAATCGGGAAAATATTTGAGAATTTCGTCCATCAAATTATTTCAGAAACTTTTTCACAAACATAATTCAATAATTCTTCATCGGTGTCGGTAAACGGATCAATCACGTGACTGTCGATGTCGATCTGACCGATGTTTTCGCCGTTTTTGAAAATGGGAACCACGATTTCAGATTTGGTTTTAATGCTACAGGAAAGATAATTATCTTGTGCCGAAACATCCGGAACGACAAAAGTTTCGTTGGAAACCGCAACTTGTCCGCAGATTCCTTTTCCAAACGGAATGATGGTGTGATCGGTTTCCGCACCTACATAAGGCCCCAATTTCAATTCTTCTTTGTCACCGTTTCGGAAATAAAAGCCAACCCAATTGTAATGTGCTACTTCGTCGTGCAATAACTGACAAACTTTCTGCAATTTTACTTCTGCCGACTGATCTGCATTGAAAATCGTATCAATTCTAAGTCTTAAACGCTCCATACCTTCCTTTTAAGCTTACAAATTTATGAAATTTTGTTCGGTAATTTCTGATTAACTTTGTCGCAGAATCTAGACAATGAAAGAATTCAAACCCGTTCTGATTTTTTTACTCAAATTCGCCGTGACGGGAATCGTTTTGGTCGTTCTTTATAATTTGTACCTGCACCAATACCATCAATACAATCTTCCTGATCCTTACAGTGAATTTGTTGCAGACTGCACGGTTGCCTCGATGAACTCGCTCGGATTAGATGCTTACCAAGCTGTGGACAAAACACGCCCTTGGGTTTGGATCGGAATGAACAACGAATGGCTTTCTTACATCAACGAAGGTTGTAATGCGGTTTCTGTAATGATTATTTTTGTTGCTTTTATCTTTGCATTTTCCACGACCTGGAAACAAACCTCGCTTTACATTTTGGGCGGATTGATTGTCATCAAAATAATGAACATCGCCCGGATTGTTTTGCTTAATTATATTTTTGTTTATCATAAAGAATACGGCAAAATCGCACACGATTATCTTTTTCCGGCGATTATCTATGGAACCATTGTCGTCTTATGGATTATTTGGGTGAAATATTTTGCATTGAAACTTAGAAACAAGTCCGATGAACAAGTGGATTAGATATACACTCGCTGCGGTTTTAATTTTCGGATTAATTCTCGTCAGAAAATACGAAGACAATCTTTTTTATGATCCTTTTCTGGCTTTTTTCAAAGGGGATTTTCTGAATAAAGAATTTCCCGAATATGATTTAGTCCGAATAAGCATTCACATTATATTCCGGTATGTATTGAATTCCATTTTAAGTTTAGGGATCATCGGATTACTTTTTTGGAGTTGGAAATATGTGAAATTTACGGCTTTGGTTTTATTGGGATTTCTGCTAATCCTGCTTCCGCTTTATTTATTTATGATTGAATCTGAATTTTCAATCGGAGAAAATTTAGGGTTCTACATCCGAAGGTTTTTAATCCAACCGATGGTATTATTGATTTTGATTCCTGCTTTTTATTACCAGAAATTTCTGAAAAATCAGAACTCGAAAGACAATTAATTCTGAGAATCTTTATTGATCGGATTTGATTTTTCATTGGTTTTTGAAGCATAAGGTTTTTTATACAACCAACCCAAAAATCCGCCAATCAAAACACCCAATCCGCCTCCGTAAAGTAATCCAAGCGCAAATTCAGGCTCGGTAATCAAATCTCCAAAGACAAATTTCCCTACAAATGAAGCTACTAAACCGATGGCGATTAGTAAAATTCCGATAATAGTTGTGTATCTCATAAACTAAGATTTTAATTCAAATTTAGTTAATTCGAAATTAACGCAATAAAAAAAACTCCAAGGTTTTGAAACTTTGGAGGTTTGTGGCTTCGAGAACCTCAGCCACTGAGCTTATTATTCTTCTACAATCCAGAGTTGCTTTTTAAAAATCAATATCCACTCCGATGTAGAAACTCGCCGGCATCACGGGTGCATAGACCATTCCGCCGTCGAAATAATTTCCAAAGGGATTTTGCGCATCAATGATGGCATGATCCTGCGTAAATCCGGTCAGGTTTTCACCTCCCAGATAAACCCGAATGTTTTTATTGAAATTTCTTGAAACCTGCGCATTCAGCAAGAAATAAGATTCTCCATATTCCGGCATCTGAAATTCTTGCGGATTGGAAGAAGTATCGGGCAAACGCTGTTCCCCCACCCATTGCAATGTCGTATCAAAATTCCATTGTGCACCGTTGGATTTTTTCATTGTTCCATAAGCCAAATTGAAAAAACCTCTGTGCTGTGGTGTAAAAGGCAATTCTTTAGAGCCGGACAAATAATCCGTTTTTGTATCGTAATATTTGTATGCCAATCTCGCTTCCAGCCTGCGAACGGGCTGAAAATCCCATTGAACCTGAAAACTATTGGCATAGGATTTTCCATCCAGATTATAAAACAAAATACTTTGTGGCGAATTGTCCAAATCCATCACAACCTGATTTTCAAAATCGGTACGGAATAAATCGGCTACAACTGTAGATTTTCGTCCAAATAGTCTGAATTCCTGCTGCAAACTGATTCCATAATTCCAGGCAATTTCCGCATCCAATCCATAAATATCTCCTCCGTTTTGGAGAATTTTAATTTGGCGGTTGGAAGCCAGATAAGCCTGAGATTCCGCAAAAATATTGGCTGTTCGGAATCCTTTTCCGGCCGATGCACGAAGGATGGTTTTCGGTGTGATGTCGTATTTCAAATTCAATCTCGGCGTAAATTGCGTTCCGGCCAGATTATGCAAATCGACTCTCGCGCCCGCAACCACAGTGAGTTTGTCTCCCGAATAAGTATATTCGAAAAACGCTCCCGGAACGGTTTCGTCGCGTTTGAAATTCGTCAGATTATAGATTTCATCGTAATGATCATACAAGAAACTCAATCCTGTTTTGTATTTGTGCGCGGTATTACTGAAAATGCTTTCAAAAATTAAATTCGAATAAAAAGTTCGTTGTTCGGCATCATAATTCCGCAATCCAAAATAAGATTTTTGTTCATTGTAATTGAATTGATTCATCCAACCGATGCTCTGATAAGGCTTTGCCGGAAAAATATAGCCGGTTTTGTTCCATACTTGAAATCGCTGAATATCCACTCCGATTCCATAGGTATTTTCGGTTCCTTTGTCGGAATCTTCACGAAAATCCATTTGACCGCCCAAACGATGATCATTCACATAATTCACTCCGAAATGCGCCATCAAACCGGACTTTGACAAATCTTCATAATTCAGCAAATAACCCAAATTGATGTTCCGGCCAATGGGTTGATCCATAAATCCGTCGTCATTGTGATCCTGACGATCCAAAGTTGCATTTCCATGTAACAAAACCGATTGCGTCCATTTATCATTTACCGCATCATTGTGTACGAAATTTGCTTCAAAACGGGTATTGGTATCGCCAAAAAAGTTAATTGAAGTTTTGGCTTTGTCGTGTGATTTGTACAATTCGGTATTGATGTGTCCGGCAATGGCTTCGTATCCGTTCGTAACCGAACCTCCGCCTTTGACCAATTGAATTCCTTGAATCCATCGACCCGGAATGAAATTCATGCCGTAAGCCGATGAAATCCCGCGGATTTCGGGCAATAATTCTTTGGTCAATAAAATATACTTCTGATCCAGACCCAACATTTTCAATTGTTTGGTTCCTGAAACGGCATTCGAATAAGAAACATCGACCGTGGCATTGGTTTCAAAACTTTCTGACAAATTACAGCAAGCTGCTTTCAACAATTCTCTGTCACTGATGTTTTCCATCAATCCGGCCGCTTTTTTATCAAAAGCATGTGCCGGTTTGTTGCCGGTAATCGTCACGGCGGTGAGCCCCACTAAATCATCTTCCTCTTCCAATCCATGGTCGTGTCCATCGTGTAAATCATGATGCGAAACACCATTTTCCTGCAAATGAGTTCCGGGACTATTTTCGATATTTTCCCAATCTATTTCACGGTCATAAAGACAACAAGCGGGAAGGTTTTCATAAATGGTATTTTCGGAAGTGAAAAGTTCGTTGTCGTGCCCAACTTCCGCAATTTTTCGCATAATCGCTTCTTTGGAAGTTTGATTTGGATCATAAATCAAGGTCAGAACCTTGGTTAAAACGTCCCAAGTTCCATTTGCGGAAGGAAAAGTTTTCACGGCATTTTCAATCCGGTTTTTACAGGAAATACAATTTCCACGCACCTTGATCGTTTCGGTAATCTGAATTGAATTAGAAGGCTCCATTCGGTCGTAAAGACAACAGCCGTGAAGATTTTCATAAACCGAATCTTCGGCACGATGAAGCGCATTGTCGTGTCCAACTTTGGCAATGTTCTTGGCAATTTCGTCCAGATTGGTTTTGGATTCATCAAATTGAACGGTCAAGATTTGAGAGCTCATATCCCAGTTTCCGTTGGCTGATGGGATTTCTTTGACGGCGTTTTCGATGCGGTCTTTGCACATTCCGCAGTTTCCACTTACTTTTAAATTAGCTGTTTTTTCCTGTGACCAAAGCATTGTCCCCAGGGTCATCAGGAATATAAATAGGATGTTTTTATACATTTCATTTGATTAAAATTTATATTAAATTTTAGAAGTTCGTTCCGATAGCTATCGGGATCGAAGTTCGAGATTCGCAAAAATCAAGAAATGTACTTGGGAGGATTCCAAAAGGAATAGCTTAAATCTTTGATCGCCAAAGAAGAATAATTATCGGATTTTAATTTTTCGGAAGAAATAATTTCGGTTTCCTTTTCAAAAGAATTGACCGGAATATAAACGTGAAATGAACTTGCCTGATGCAAATGACAATCGTGGGTCGGACAACCATTGTCACCACATTTATTTTCAGTCATCGGCTCGTCGGAATGGCAGCAATCATGGGACTCTTCCGAATCATCCATTGCGCAACAACTCATTTCAGAAGTATGCTCTTCCACGGTCAAAACCGATGCAAAAGAAAGCACCGGCGACAGAAAAACGAGCATCGCCAATAAAAGGGTTAGTATCTGAAATGGTTTTTTCACTGATGCGAAATTACGGATTTTATTTAATCTAAACTAATGCTTTGACAAACTCAGCATGACCTTTAAAACTCCGCTCTTTGTCGAACGACTTCGTATAAAAACACACCGCAGGCAACCGAAACATTGAGCGATGAGGTTTTACCGAACATGGGCAATTTCACAATATGGTCTGAAATCTTAATGAGATCATCGGAAATCCCGTCTTCTTCGCTTCCCATCACAATCGCTGTGGGAACCGCATAATCCGCTTCGTAAATAAAATCACTTGCTTTTTCGGTAGCTGAAACAACCTGAATTCCCGATTGTTTCAAATACTGAAAAACCTTCCGAAGATTGGGTTCTTTACAAACCGGAATATTGTACAAAGCGCCGGTGGAAGTTTTGACCGCATCGGCATTTACAGAAGCCGAGCCTTTTTGCGGAATGATGATGGCGTCCACACCTACGCATTCGGCCGTTCGTGCAATCGCACCGAAATTTCGGACGTCGCTGACGCGATCCAAAATCAAAAGAAAAGGATTTCGACCTTGTTCATAAATCTGTGGCAATACATTTTCGATGGAATCAAATTCAATCGGAGAAAGAAAAGCAAACACGCCCTGATGGTTTTTCCGCGTCAATCGGTTTAATTTTTCAATCGGAACATATTGGGTCGGAATTTCATATTCGGAAATCAACTTTCTCAGTTCCGAAAAAATTTCGCCCTGCAATCCTTTTTGAACAAATAATTTATCAATGGTTTTACCCGCTTCGATGGCTTCCATCACGGGTCGCAATCCAAAAATCCCCGATTCTTTTTCTTTCATCCTGCGAAAATACGAATTTAGAATTCGAATTCATTTTAAATAATTGATTTCAAATGAAAGATAATTTATTTCGTAAATTTGTTTGAAACAAATTCTTATGGCCAAAATCACATTACAATACGATAAGGATAATCCAATAGCTGAAAAAACTTTGGCATTTTTGCTTTCAATTGGTGTTTTCAAAAAAGCTGAGAATGGTGATTATAAGATAACAACAGAAAAAGAATATTTGGACAATCTGAAACAGATTCTGCCCAGCGTTAAAAAGCAAGCATTGACCAAAAACAAAAATAAATCTCTACAATCTTTGATTGATGAATTATAATGTTGAATATCACGATAATTTCAAAAAAGAACTCAAGCCGATTGCTAAAAAATATCCATCTCTTAAGGAAGATTTACAATTCCTTTTGGATAACTTCGGGAAAGAACTTGCACTTGCAGACGATTTAGGTGGCGGTTTTCGAAAAATAAGACTCAACATTAAATCCAAAAGAAAAGGAAAAAAAGGCGGTGCACGCATCATTTCTTATGAAATTCTACTTTCTACACATGAAACAAATGTTGTTCTGGCTTCCATTTACGATAAGTCTGAATTTGAAAGCATTGATATACAAAAACTACGTGATGCATTAGGTGTTTAAGTTTCAACAGTTGTGAATATCTCAATTAGGTAAATCCTATATTTTATCCGAAATTTGCCTTCACTACCGTGGAATTTTAATCAAGAAAGAAGAAATTATGCAGCAATATCTGGATTTGGCCAAACATGTAATGGAAAACGGAACTACGAAGGAAGACCGTACCGGAACAGGAACCAAAAGTGTTTTCGGATATCAAATGCGATTTGATATGCGGGACGGATTCCCCATGGTCACCACCAAAAAATTACATTTAAAATCCATCATCCATGAATTGATCTGGTTTTTAAAAGGCGATACCAATATTCAATATTTGACCGATAACGGCGTACGAATTTGGAACGAATGGGCTGATGAAAACGGGAATCTTGGTCCGGTTTATGGCCACCAATGGAGAAGTTGGGGAAAACCGAACGGCGAAACGATCGACCAGATCAAAGAAGTCATTCACCAAATCAAAACCAATCCTGACTCGAGACGAATGATCGTTTCGGCCTGGAACGTAGGCGAATTGGATCAAATGGCGCTGGCGCCTTGTCATGCTTTTTTCCAGTTCTATGTGGCCGACGGCAAATTGTCCTTGCAATTGTACCAAAGAAGTGCCGATATCTTTCTGGGTGTGCCTTTCAACATTGCTTCTTATGCGCTTTTACTGAAAATGATGGCGCAGGTTTGTGATTTGAAAGAAGGTGATTTCATCCATACTTTTGGGGATGCGCATATTTATTCGAACCATTTTGAACAGATCGAATTGCAATTGTCGCGCGACCCGAAACCGCTTCCAACGATGAAAATCAATCCCGATGTGAAAGATATTTTCGATTTCAAATTTGAGGATTTCACTTTGGAGAATTATGATCCGCATCCGCATATCAAGGGTGCTGTGGCGGTTTAGTTTTTTCTATTTTAAATTTTGAATTATAAATGAAATCAATTTCGTTCTTATTATTGCTTTTCACTATTTTTTCTTGTTCGAAACCAATTCAGGTCAATAAGAATTCTATTATAGTTTATCAATCCGAAAACCTGATTATAGAAAAACTTTCAGAAAACGTTTATCAGCACATTTCCTATTTACAAACCAATGACTTTGGGAAAGTGGGTTGCAACGGGATGATTGTGGTTCATCAAAACGAAGCAGTTGTTTTGGATACGCCGGCCGAAGCGGAAAGTTCTGCCGAATTAATTCAATTTATTTCAGCCAAATTAAATGCAAAAATCAATTCTGTGGTTGCCACGCATTTTCATGCCGATTGCGTCGGCGGATTGGATGAATTTCATAAAATAGGAGTTCCTTCTTATGCCAATCATTTGACCATTGATTTATTGAAAAATAAAGAAAAAAACATTCCTCAAATTGGTTTTGAGAAAGAATTGACGTTAAATATCAGAAACAAAAATGTTTATCTGAATTATTTTGGAGAAGGCCATACAAAAGACAATATCGTAGCTTATTATCCTGACGAAAAAACTTTATTTGGCGGATGTTTACTCAAAGAAAACGGCGCCGGAAAAGGAAATTTGGAAGATGCCAATGAAGATGCCTGGTCAGAAACCGTCACAAAACTCAAAGAAAAATACCCCGATATCCAAACCGTAATCCCGGGGCATGGCAAACGCGGTGGAATGGAATTGGTGGATTATACGATTGCTCTGTTTCAATAACCATCAGCCCTGTCAGGGTTCGGAACCGTGATAGGGCCAGTAAGATCTTTAACATCACATTTACAAACCGAAGTAAGATTTTTCTTTATCTTTCGACCAATTTTGGTTAAAATTCAGTTCAAAATGAGAAAAGAATTATTCAGCATAGCATTTGCTTTTTGTATTTCCATCAGTGCCTATTCCCAAGTTACAGAAACTCTTCCCCCGAGTTATCGGGAAAATCAATCCAATAAAATGGAAATCTTTCGCGCCGAAGCCGAACGTCTAACTGCTTTGGTTCATACCAAACTCGATTTGAAATTTGACTGGGAAAAAGAACATGTAAACGGCGAGGCCTGGATTACCGCAAGGCCTTATTTCTACGATACAAATAAATTGATCCTCGATGCCAAAGCCATGCTGATCCACGAAGTTTCATTGGTTACGGGCAACACCAAAAAGAAATTGAATTTCACCAATGACGAATGGCAATTGTTCATCGATCTGGATAAATCCTACAAACGAAATCAAGAATACACCGTTTACATCAAATACACCGCTCGTCCCAACGAAGTAAAACAGGAAGGAAGCGCTGCCATTGCCGATGCAAAGGGATTGTATTTCATCAATGCCCAAGGAACCGATCCTGACAAACCGACGCAGATCTGGACGCAAGGCGAAACTGAATCTTCTTCTTGCTGGTTCCCGACAATTGACAAACCCAATCAGAAAACTTCACAAGAAATTTACCTGACTGTTCCCGATAAATTCGTGACACTTTCCAATGGAGAACTGGAAAAACAAACCAAAAACTCAGACGGAACCCGAACCGATTATTGGAATTTCAAAGAAAAACATGCGCCTTATTTGTTCTTTGTAGGCGTTGGTGATTATGCCATCGTGAAAGACAAATGGAAAAACATCGACGTGAACTATTATGTCGAACATGAATATGCGCCTTATGCCAAAGATATTTTCGGAAATACACCGGAAATGATCGGTTTCTTTTCCGATTTGCTGAAGTAC
Organism: Moheibacter sp.; assembly: GCF_049672845.1. Classification (NCBI taxonomy): domain Bacteria; kingdom Pseudomonadati; phylum Bacteroidota; class Flavobacteriia; order Flavobacteriales; family Weeksellaceae; genus Moheibacter; species Moheibacter sp. The sequence goes on along the minus strand of NZ_JBATWT010000023.1, from coordinate 452,269 downwards.
GAATATCCTTGGAACAAATACCATCAGATTGCAGGTCGTGATTACATAAGCGGTGCGATGGAAAACACAACCGCCGTGCTTTTTGCAGAAGATGTTCAGCAAAAACCTGGTCAGCTAATCGATAAAAACCGCTGGGAGGGAACCATTGCTCACGAACTTTTTCACCATTGGTTCGGGGATTTGGTTACTACCGAAAGCTGGGGAAATCTTACAGTAAACGAATCATTGGCGAATTATTCTGAATTTCTTTGGTTCGAACACAAATATGGAAAAGACCGCGCTGAAGAAGACCGATATGACGACCTTCAAGGTTATAAAATGGATCCGGCCAACTTCAATAAAAATTTAGTTCGTGCTCATTATGATGCCCGCGAAGATATGTTTGACGGCGTTTCGTACAACAAAGGCGGAAAAGGCGTTTTACACATGTTGAGAAGTTTCCTCGGCGATGAAGCTTTCTTTGGCGGACTTAGCAAATACCTTCACGATTACGAATACGGAACAGCCGAAGCAGTCCAAATCCGTCTGGCAATGGAAGCGGTAAGCGGACGTGATTTGAACTGGTTTTTTGACCAATGGTATTTTGCCAACGGGCATCCGCAGTTAAATGTGGCTTATGATTACAATTCTTCTTCCAAAAAAGTAAAAGTTACCGTCGTTCAAACCCAAAGCAATTTATTTGAATTTCCGTTTGCTTTTGATGTGGTAATCGATGGAAAATCGACACGACATCATGTTTGGGTTGCAAAAAAGAAAGAAAATTCATTTCAGTTCGATGCCTCCAAGGCACCTGAGGTAGTGATTCCAAATGCCGATCAGGATATCTTATGCGACTTGAATGAAACAAAACCACTTGAAGCTTTTGCGGCTCAATACAAAGCGGCAAAAGACGAATTTACTTCGAGATTATTGGCTCTTGAAAAACTGAAAGACGCTCAATCCACCAACGAAACAGCGCTGAATACTTTGGTCACTGCACTGAATGATCCGTACGAAGGAATTCGCGAACGAACCATAAATTTCTTGGATGCAAATGACGCCAAAGTCAAGTCCAAAACCATTTCGGTTTTGAAAAAATTGGCAGCATCCGATCCACGAACTCCGGTTCAGGCAGCAGCTTTGAATAAATTAGACGAAATGGGTGAAACCGATTTGGCAATATTTCAAAATGGATTAAAATCCAAATCTTTCAGTGTTCAAGCGGCTTCTGCAGCCGGAATCCTGCGAATCGATCCATCCAAAACTGCTGAACTTGCTTCACTTGAAGACGAGGTTTTGGCTACAAATCCAAAATTAATTGGCGAATTACTTCCAACCTGGATTGCCAACAACGATAAATCCAAACTCAAAGTCGCTGCTGAATCGGTTGCTTTCTTTTTGTTTACCAAATATGAAGATCCTGTTTTGGGAGGCAAACTTGAAGAAGGATTCAAATGGGTTTTGAGTGCAGACGATATGAATTCAACCAAAAAAGTAGCTTCAACTTACAAACAAGTTCACAAATATTACGGAAAAGACAATCCGCAACTGGGTATGATGTTCAGAAATTTATTAGATCAGGCCATCAGTTTGAAAGTGAAAACAAATCAGAATGCTCCTTCTAAAAGCTTGGAAGAGCAAATTAAAATTCTGTCCGATGCAAAAGAATCAATTAAATAATTTTGAAGGTTTAATTCAGAGGATGATATTTCGTTCTCTGATTTAATTTTCTATAAAAACTTAAAAAATAATACTTTGAACCTCAAACTTATCATCATAGTCGCCAAAGCGGAAAACAACGTCATCGGCAATGAAAATCAGTTGATTTGGCATTTGCCGAATGATTTAAAACATTTCAAAAACCTGACGTCCGGCCATCCGATTATCATGGGCAGAAAAACCTTTGAGTCCATCGGAAAACCACTTCCCAACCGAACAAACATTGTCATCACAAGAAATTCAAATTGGAATGCTGATGGTGTTTTAACTGCAAATTCTTTGGAAGAAGCCATTGAAAAAGCAAAAGAATTGGATCCTGAAGTTTTCATAATTGGCGGTGGAAATATTTACGAACAAGCGATGGATTGGGCAGACGCATTAGAAGTCACAGAAGTTCATCATTCGTTTGAAGGCGATACGAAGTTTCCGGAAATCGATCTTAGTGTCTGGAAAGAAACTTCAAGAGAAAAATTCGGGAAAGATGAGAAACATTTATTTGAATATTCATTTGTCCGTTACGAGCGAATACATTAGGCCGGCGGTGCCAAAAGCGTAAACGGATACCAAGGGAGATTTCGGAGGATTCCATATAAAATAATCGTTCCAAAAAGCAAATACACAAACCAGTTCTGGTAAAGGATTTTCATACGAATCTTTGTTCCGAAAAACAGATTGGAAACTATTGTTCCTAAAATATAAAGAACGAAAGGAGAAAGGATAAACAGCAAGGGATTATATCGGAAAGCTTCTCCGAAATTCAAATGGAGTAAATTGTGAATCAACCGCTGAGAACCGCATCCGGGACAATTCAGTCCCAATAAAGTTTTGGATGGACAACTGATAAAGGGTTCTGATTTATCTGACGGATCAAAGTTGTAAAAATAAAAGAAAAAAGCCCCACCTATAAGTAGGATGAGGCCTATTTTGAAATATTTCATTTTTTAATATCCATAAGCACCACTACTGGCTGCGCCTAAAACGCCTACAGCCATAAGAATTCCATAAATCACTGCTATTACCAATCCTGCGATTGCTGCCCATGTTGCAAATTTCTTGGCATCGGCAGAAGCCTTGTGAGCCCCTTGGTAATCACCTTCTGCCCACTTTTTGTTTACCTCGGTTGATTTGATAATTGATACTATTCCAAGTGGCAGACAGCACAATATTGTACTTAAAATTGCCCAAACTAAATAATTTTCCGGTGGTGATTGTACATCGCCCGGTTTGATGTTGTCCTGATTTTCCATAAAATAAATAGTTAAAGGTTTTTATTCTCACGAATTTAATAAATTCCTCTTTAGTAATCGGATTTTGAACAACTTATTTGATAAAATTCAAAGACTAATGTGTAGTTTTAATTTCATTTGGGTTATGCTTGTATTTAAACACAATCGCAAATAAAATCGTGATAATCAATGCATAAACCGCAAAAATATACCAAGAAGTCGTCCAGCCTTCCAATTGAGCAACTGGATCGGTTTGCGTATAAACATAGTGATTTACTACTTCTCCTGCGGCAAGCATCCCGATTGTGGCACCAAATCCATTGGTCATCATCATAAACACACCTTGCGCACTTGAACGTATACTTTTATCGGTTTCCTTATCCACAAAAAGTGAACCCGATACATTGAAGAAATCAAAGGCAATCCCATACACGATCATCGACAAAACAAACATCCAAACACCCGTTCCCGGATTCCCGACACCAAAAAGTGCAAAACGCAGGAACCACGCAAACATCGCCAGTAACATTACTTTTTTAATTCCGAATCTCTTCAGGAAAAAAGGAATCAGCAAAATACAAAGCGTCTCCGAAACCTGTGATAGTGAAATCAAAGCATTGGCATTGTTAGCCCCCCAAGTATTTGCATATTCGGGAATTTCTTTAAAACTCGTGATAAACGGATTGGCATATCCGTTTGTAATTTGAAGTGAAACACCCAAAAACATAGAAAAGATAAAGAAAATCGCCATTTTTTTATCTTTGAAAAGACTGAAGGCTTTTAACCCTAGCGCATCGTACAAAGTTCGTTTTTCACCCGAATTATCCACGGCAACTTTTGGAAGTGTAAACGAATAAAAGAAGAGCGTCAGCCCTAAAACTCCCGACACAAAAAACTGACCATAACTGTTTTGGAAGCTCGGGAAATTGTTTTCATTGGAGAAATTAAATCCAAATTGTCCGTCAGGCATACCTGCGAAATTCACAAAAAGCATCGCGCAAATAAACCCGACCGTTCCCAATGTACGAATTGGCGGAAACGCCTTGATTGTATCATATCCATTATTGGTCAAAACACCATAGGCAACCGAATTCGAAAGTGCAATCGTGGGCATATAGAACGCAACACTTATCGAATACAGAGAAAATAAAGTCCCGAATTCCGCTTCAGCGCCCTTATTCATTCCATAATATCCGGCTGATATAATGAAAATCGCCGCGATGGCATGGCAGATTCCCAAAAGTCTTTGCGCCGGGATCCAGCGATCGGCAACAATTCCCAGTATGGCCGGCATGAAAATCGAAACAATTCCCTGCATTGCATAAAAAAGTCCGATTTTCGGTCCCAGACCGATCGAACCCAAATAATTCCCCATGGAAGTCAGATATGCACCCCAAACAGCAAACTGCAGGAAGTTCATAATGACCAATCGTAAATTTATCGACATATAAAGTGTAGTGTTAATTAACGTTTATCCAGTTCGTCACGCAGACGTGCAGCCAGTTCGTAGTCCTCATTTTTGACCGCTTCTTTCATTTCTATTTCAAGTTCTTCTTTTGTTTTGGAAGAAAAATCAAATCGTTTTTCTTGTTTGGCGACTTCTTTTTCAATTTCTCTGATGGCACTTGCAATGCTTTTTTCTTCTTTTTCCTGCACTTCCAGATGAATTCCGGCTTTTTCCATCACTTTTTCCAAAGCATAAATTGGCGCATCAAATCGAATGGCTAACGCAATGGCATCAGAAGTCCTGGAATCAATTTCCTCTTCTCTTCCGTCCTTGTCTTCCATTAAAATATTTGAATAAAAAACACCGTCCTCCAGCTTGTGAATGAAAACCCCTTTCACAAAAAAATGAAAAGCCCTGCCCATCGAAACAAATAAATCATGTGTCAAAGGCCGCGGTGTACGAATGTCCTTTTCAAGCGCCAGCGCAATTGACTGAGCTTCAAAGCTTCCTATGATGATGGGCAATTTTCGCTGACCCAATTCTTCCTCTAAAATCAAAGCATAAGCACCCGTTTGGGTTTGGCTGTAAGAAATGCCTTTTATGTTTAGTTTCACCAAATTCTCCATCAGGCTGTAAATCTAATAAAATCTACAATTTAGGGAAATTATTTTAGTCAATAAAATCAATTTTCTTAAATCATTCAGCTTTCCACCCTTCAGCTTTTCAATATATACATACCCAACTTCTCTTCTCTATCCTCTATTTTCTTTTCTCTATTATTCTAATTCATTCAAAATATTTCACAAAAAAACCTCCCGATTTATAAAAACCGGAAGGTTTGAGATTTAATTAATAATGAATTTTCAAATCAACTCATTTTCAAATTTTCAAATCAAGTTAAGCTCCTTTGAACTTCTTTACTTCTTCAATCAGTTTGGGAACTACTTCAAAAGCATCGCCCACAATTCCATAATCGGCTGCTTTGAAGAAAGGTGCTTCGGCGTCTGAATTGATAACCACAATCGTTTTGGATGAATTCACTCCTGCCAAATGCTGAATGGCTCCGGAAATCCCGATGGCAATGTACAATTTCGGTGCGATGGCTTTCCCGGTTTGTCCCACATGTTCACTGTGAGGTCTCCACCCGATGTCGGCCACCGGTTTGGAAGAAGCCGTTGCTGCGCCCAATAGAGATGCTAACTCTTCAATCATTCCCCAGTTTTCCGGACCTTTCAATCCACGTCCACCGGAAACCACGATTTCCGCTTCTTTCAAATCGATTTTATCGGTAGAAGCTTGTTCTACTTTTACTACTTTCACTTTGGAGTCCGCTTCGCTCACGGAAACATTGGCTGTTTCTTCCGTTCCTGAAGTTGGGTTTTCTTTTAATCCAAAAGCATTTTGTAATACGGTCAAAACTTTTGCACCTTCACTGACTTCAACTTTTTCAATTCCTTTTCCGGAAAAAGCTCTTCTTTCGGCCGTGAAAGGCGAAACATTTTCAGGAGCTGAAATTAAATTTGTTACCAAAGTCGCATCGGTTTTCAACGCCAGAAGTGGCGCAAAACTCGAGGCATCGTTTGTAGCCGGAAGTACGATGGTGTCGCCATCCTTTAAATCGGCCAATACTTTTGCATAAGCATTTGGAGAGAAATTCTTCAAAGCGTCGTTTGAAACTTTCAAAACTTTGTCTGCACCGTATTTATATAATGAATCGGAAGATTCACTTGCGTTGATTGCGACAGCCGTTACAGTATCACCCGATTGGGTTGCAATGGATTTGGCATAAGAAACTGCTTCAAATGCCGCTTTTTTATATTTTCCGTCTGCTGCGGATTCTGCGTAAACTAAAATTGCCATTTTAAATTTTGTTTAAAATTTGATTAAATAACCTTTGCTTCTTCGTGTAAAAGTCGTACTAACTCGCCCACATTGTCTTTGTCAATCAAAGTTACATTTCCACGTTCTGCTGGTTTTGTATAACCTACCACATTCAATTTCGAAGAAGTTTGCTCAGCTTCCACTACATTTAGTGGTTTTGTACGTGCCGCCATAATCCCACGCATATTGGGAATTCTCAATTCGGTTTCATCCACCAAACCTTTTTGTCCGGCAATCACCACCGGAAACTGCGCTGAAATGGTTTCTTTTCCTCCGTCGATTTCACGAACGGCTTCCACCGCATTTCCTTCCACTTTCAGTCCTACACATCCGTTTACAAATGCATAATCCAGAATTCCTGCTACAAACCCCGGAACTTCACCACCATTGTAATCAATGGATTCACGTCCGGTCAAAACGATGTCGTATCCACCTTCTTTGGCTACTTTTGCAATCTGAGTTGCCACAAAAAGTCCGTCTCTTGCGTCAGCATTCACACGAATGGCATCGTCTGCTCCAATCGCCAAAGCCTTTCTCATTACAGGTTCGACCGTCGCATCACCCACTGTCAAAACAGTAAGTTTTGCACCTTGTGTTTCCTGTAACTGAACTGCACGGGTTAGACTGAACTCATCGTGCGGATTGATCACAAACTGAACTCCGTTTTTATCAAACGCCTTTCCGTCGCCTGTGAAATTTATCTTTGCAGTAGTATCGGGAACACTACTGATACATACTAATATTTTCATTTGATATAATTTAAGTTTTTAAATGCCCGTAAATATAGTGAAAAAAATATATTATGCACGCATAACATCTACCAGATTTTTATCACTTTTTTATTAAATCACGCTTTTCCTGTTGAATTTGTTTATTGAATACATACTTAGTTATATAAATACTCAATTCATAAAGCAAAACCAAAGGAATTGCAGCAATCAGCATACTCATCACATCGGAAGGTGTAATCACTGCTGCGATAACCAAAATTACTACTAATGCATGCTTCCGGTAAGTTTTAAGAAAATGTGGTGTCAGAATCCCTACTTTCGCCAGGAAATAAGCAAATATCGGAAATAGAAACACAAGCCCCATGCCTAATAGGGTCTGAACAAACATAGACGTATAACCGGACAAACGCCATTCGTTTGAAATTCCAAAAGGGTTATATGAATAAAGAAACTGAACCGAAAAAGGCAGCATGAAAAAATAGCTAAAAAGAATTCCAATGAGAAAGAAAAGGGTAACGGCCAAAACAGTTCCATTGGCATGTTTTCTTTCGTTTTCAGTCAAACCGGGTTTAATGAATCGCCAGATTTCCCAGACCACATACGGCACTGCGACAATTAATCCGCAAAGTAAAATAGTATAAATCTGCGAAGTAATCTGCCCCGACGGATCCAGATTTTTCAGTTCTTTTGTATAATTAAACGATTCCGCATAAATTGGATCGAGCCCGAGCGAATCTGCAAGTGAATTTAAAAGCTGATACGTAAAAAAATCAGATTTCAAAGGCGCCATGATAAAATTATCGGTAATATAATTCCAAAAAACAGCACATAAAACCGCTCCCACCAAAATAGCAATAAAAGATCTTATTAAATGCCCTCTTAACTCAAAAATATGCCCCAAAAAGGACATTTCTCTTTCTTCTTTCTGCTCTGCCATTATGCTTCTATTCCGTGTTTGATTAAAGCATGTAGATCCAAAATCCCGAAATATTTATTATTCCGGTCAATTACCAACAGCTGACCTATGTTGTAATCTCTTAATTTATAGAAGGCATCTACCGCCTTTTCGTCTTTATAAACCATTTTTGGATTGGCCGTCAGCATATCAATTGCCTTAAGGTGCTGATATTCCTTGTGTTTCTGAAGCATTCTACGTAAGTCTCCGTCCGTAATCACACCCAGAATTCTTTCATCATCCAAAACTACTGTGATACCATTTCGTCCTGAAGTAAGCGAATCTATCACTTCATAAACTGACGAATGCGGATTTACAAAAGGTCGCTGATAGGTATCCATCACATCTTCTACACTCCAAAGAAGTCTTTTACCCAGAGCTCCTCCCGGATGAAATTGCGCAAAATTCTCACTTGTGAAGTTTTTCATTTTCATGAGTGCCACTGCAAGTGCGTCGCCCATTACCAATTGAGCTGTTGTACTGGAAGTTGGGGCAAGATTGTTAGGACAAGCCTCTCGACTAATTGTTAAATTCAGGATTAAGTCGGCATGCTTTGCCAAGTCCGATTCTGTATTTCCCGTCATTGCAATCAATGCTGAAGCATTTTTTTTAAGAATCGGTGCCAAATCTTTAATTTCCTGACTGTTTCCACTTTTGGAAACACAAATTACCACATCTTCTTTATCCAGAAGCCCCAGATCACCATGAATAGCTTCCGCCGCATGCAAAAACTGACTTTTTGTTCCGGTTGAATTAAAAGTAGCGACCATTTTATTGGCAATATGAGCACTTTTCCCTATGCCCACAACTACCACCTTTCCTTTTACCTCATCAAGAATTTTGACGGACTGAGCAAACTCATCTCCTAAATTTTGAGCAATACGGGAAAGTTCTGTAATTTCGTCTAGAAAAACTACTTTGGCTGTTTCTATAATGTCTTGATTTTTCAAATCTAAAAGATTTTGCGTGTAATATTTTTATTTGTATCTTAGGTCATTCGACCATAAAAACTGGTTTTTCAATTCTTTTGAATTGATTGGTCAAATATAGGAACTTTGAAAAGTAGAAAAAATTTATAAATAGTCTTTTTGTTAAGATGAGTAGTTTAACAGAATTATCTTCCCATTTAAAAAAACATTTTGGCTTCAGCCAATTTAAAGGCGAACAGGAAGAGATCATAAAAAGCCTTCTGGCAGGAGAGGATGTGTTTGTATTGATGCCAACAGGTGGTGGAAAATCACTTTGTTATCAGTTACCTGCTTTGATATCAGACGGAGTAGCAATCATCGTTTCTCCTTTGATTGCTTTAATGAAAAATCAAGTAGATGCAGTGCGAGGTATTTCTTCGGACAACGACGTAGCGCATGTATTGAATTCGTCTCTCAATAAAACCCAGACCAAAAAGGTGATGGACGATATACGAAACGGCACTACAAAAATGCTGTATGTCGCGCCGGAATCCCTTACCAAAGATGAATACACCGACTTTTTCAAAACGGTGAAAATTTCATTTTTCGCCATTGACGAAGCTCACTGTATTTCTGAATGGGGTCATGACTTCCGACCCGAATACCGAAATCTGAAAAACATCATTAACAAAATAGGTGATGCACCTGTAATTGCACTTACCGCTACAGCAACCCCGAAAGTTCAGGAAGACATTCAAAAAACTTTGGGAATGCAAAATGCAAAGGTTTTCAAAGCTTCGTTCAACCGCCCGAATCTTTTTTATGAGGTACGTCCAAAAATTAATCAGGACAAAGAAATCGTGAAATTCATTCACAAATATGCAGGCAAATCAGGCGTTATATATTGCCTGAGTCGAAAAAAAGTAGAAGATTTCGCTCAATTGCTACAGGTAAACGGAATAAAAGCCATTCCTTATCACGCCGGACTCGACACCAAAACCCGTTCAAAACATCAGGATATGTTTTTGATGGAAGAAGCCGATGTTGTAGTCGCAACCATTGCGTTCGGAATGGGAATTGACAAACCCGATGTTCGTTTTGTCATTCATTACGATATGCCGAAAAGTTTGGAAAGCTATTACCAGGAAACCGGTCGCGCAGGACGTGATGGGGGCGAAGGATATTGCCTCGCATTCTATGATTACAAAGACATTGAAAAGCTCGAGAAATTCCTTGCAGCCAAACCAGTTGCGGAACGAGAAGTAGGATTGCAGCTTCTGGGAGAAGTAGTGGCTTATGCCGAAACGTCTATGTCAAGAAGAAAATTCCTTCTTCATTATTTCGGAGAAGAATTTGACGAAATCAATGGATTGGGCGCCAATATGGACGATAATATGCGCAATCCGAAAAAGATGATTGACGTAAGAGACGATGCGAAACTCGTACTGGAAGTCGTTCTGAAAACCAAAGAAATTTTAAAACTTAACGATTTGGTAAATATACTGACGGGCAAAGAAAGCTCCATTACCAAATCTTATAACTTACAATCAGAAGGTTTCTTCGGAAAAGGAAAAGACCACGAGGATTATTACTGGAAAAGTATCATTCGTCAGTTGATTGTGCGGGATTACCTAGAAAAAGAAATCGAAACTTACGGAATCATTAAACTAACTGAAAAAGCAAACAAATTCCTCAAAAAACCGGAAGAATTCCTGATTGCAGAGGATGTAGATTTGAAAAAGTTATTATCCGAAGCTTCGTCCGAACCGGCTCAGCAAGCGCCTACCGCTTTTGACGACACTTTATTGAAACACCTGAAAGATCTAAGGAAAAAAATCGCCAAACAACACGGAATTCCGCCCTTTGCAGTTTTTCAGGATCCAAGTTTGGACGATATGACAATGCAATATCCGACCACGATTAAAGAACTGACCAATGTTTTTGGTGTGGGCGAAGGAAAAGCCAATAAATTCGGGAAACCATTTGTTGAATTCATCGCGAATTACGTAGAAGAAAATGACATTGAACGCCCCGATGAAATGATTTTCAAAGGTGTTGCCGATAAGTCAAGCCACAAAGTTTACATCATTCAGAGTGTAGATCGGAAACTGGATCTGGAAGATATGGCAGACGCAAAAAGTTTGTCCATGGACGATTTATTATCCGAAATGGAAAGCATCGTTTACCAAGGAACCAAATTGGATATTACCTATTATATAAATGATATTCTCGATGAAGATCAGCAGGAAGAAATTCATGATTTCCTGATGGAAGCAGAAAACGACTCCATGTCCAATCTTCTGAAAGAATTCGGGGATGATTATGATGAAGAAGAATTAAGATTGATGCGAATTAAATTCATTAATGATATTGCGAATTAACCCTCCTAACCTCCCCCATTGGGGAGAAATTTATAATCTTTAATAGAAGAAAAAATTAATAAATGAACCAAAAAGTCATGCTGATGATTTTGGACGGATGGGGAATCAATCCCGATCCCAATGTTTCAGCTATTGCAGCAGCCAAAACCCCGTTTATCGATTCTTGTTTCAGAAATTATCCAAATGCGACGCTTATCACTTATGGCCTGGATGTAGGGCTGCCCGAAGGACAAATGGGAAATTCCGAAGTCGGGCATATGAATTTAGGAGCAGGACGCGTGGTTTATCAGAATTTGGTTCGGATTAATATGGCCGTTCAGGACAAATCTTTTCTGAAAGAAAATGTTTTAAATTCACAATTCCAATTTGCGCGTGATAACAATAAAAAAGTACATTTCATCGGGCTCACTTCCAACGGCGGTGTTCATTCCCATATCAACCATTTGTACGGTTTATTGGAAGCCGCTTCCGAATACGGATTAAAGGAAAATGTTTATGTTCATGCTTTTACTGACGGTCGGGATTGCGATCCGCACAGCGGAAAAAAATTCATCAGCGAATTGCAGGAACATATGCAGCACAGCACCGGAAAACTGGCTTCTATCATTGGCCGGTATTATGCCATGGATCGCGACAAACGCTGGGAAAGAGTAAAATTGGCCTATGATTTATTGGTCAAAGGAGTTGGAAAAAACACTATTGATCCGATCAAATCGATTGAAGAATCTTATGAAGAAGGCATCACCGACGAATTTTTAAATCCAATTATTCTGGATAAAAACGGTTTGATTGAAGAAGGAGATGTGGTGATTAATTTTAATTTCCGAACAGATCGCGGACGCGAAATTACAGAAGTTCTGACCCAAAATGACTTTCCTGAATTTGGAATGCGGAAGTTGTCCTTGCGATATATCACGTTGACCAATTATGATAAAACTTTCAAAGGCATTCAGGTCGTTTATGATGAAAATGAAATCCCCAATACGTTGGGAGAAGTTTTGGAAAAAGCCGGAAAAACTCAGATTCGGATTGCCGAAACAGAAAAATATCCGCACGTTACATTTTTCTTTTCCGGTGGACGCGAAAAACCTTTTGAAGGGGAAAAACGAATTCTCTGCCCCTCGCCCAAAGAAGTTCCGACTTATGATTTAAAACCGGAAATGTCCGCTTACGAAATCACAAAAAACATCATTCCCGAAATCCAAAACCAATCAGCCGATTTTATTTGTCTAAATTTTGCCAATACTGACATGGTCGGGCACACGGGCGTTTTTCAAGCCGCTGTTAAAGCTGCAGAAACCGTAGATCAATGCGCGGAATCCATCGTGAAAACCGCATTGGAAAATGATTATTCGGTGATTATTTTGGCAGACCACGGAAATGCAGATATCATGATCAATCCGGATGGAAGTCCCAATACCCAACACAGCACGAATTTGGTTCCGGTTATTTTGGTTCAAAACGAAAGAAAATTTGAAATAACCAATGGAAAACTGGGTGATATTGCGCCCACCATTTTGAATTTAATGGGCGTTGGCATTCCGGAAGAAATGACCGGAAATGTATTACTGCGAAATAATTAATACCTTTGCAACTCTTTTCAGACAAATGAAAAAGATAAGATGAAAAGTTACATAATTGCAGTGGATTTTGACGGCACCATCGTAGAAGATGCCTATCCAAAAATAGGGAAACCTATGCTTTTTGCATTTGATTCTCTCAAACAATTACAAGCCCAGGGACACCGATTGGTTCTTTGGACGTATCGCCACGGAAAAGCACTGGAAGAAGCGGTTGAATTTTGTCGTGAAAACGGAATTGAATTTTATGCAGTCAACTCCAGTTTTGAAGAAGAAACCTACGAAATGGAGAAACAAAGCAGGAAAATTCATGCCGATGTATTTATTGACGACAGAAATTTAGGTGGTTTTCCGGGTTGGGGTGAAGTCGTTCAAATCATTGAAAAACGAATTGAATTTACCATAGGTGAACATGGAAGAACGAAAGAAAGAAAAAAGAAAAAACGAGGATTTTTTAGATTATGATTCATTATAAAAACAAAGAAGAATTAGAATTAATGCGCCAAAGCGCCCAATTGGTTTCCAAAACACTGGGTATGTTGGCCAAAGAAATCAAACCCGGCATCCAAACGATAAAGCTGGACAAACTCGCCCATGAATTCATCAAAGATCATGGAGCCGAACCGGCATTTTTGGGTTATGGAGGATTTCCTTATTCGCTTTGTATTTCGCCCAATGAACAAGTCGTACATGGTTTTCCAAATGAAGATTATCTGGAAGAAGGAGATGTACTTTCTGTAGATTGTGGTGTTTTCATGAATGGATTTGTAGGGGATCATGCTTATACATTTGAAATCGGCGAGGTCGCTCCCGAAATCAAAAAATTATTAAAAATCACCAAAGAATCTTTGTACAAAGGAATTGAGCAAATGCTGCCCGGAAATCGTGTAGGTGACATTTCAAATGCCATTCAAACCTATTGTGAAAAAGAAGGTTACGGTGTGGTAAAGGAATTGGTCGGACATGGTGTCGGAAGAACGATGCACGAAGATCCTCAGGTGCCAAATTATGGTCGAAAAGGAACCGGAAAAGTGTTGAAAGAAGGAATTACACTTGCAATCGAACCGATGATCAATTTGGGAACCGATAAAGTTCGTTTTCATAAAGACGGATGGACCGTAACAACCCGGGACAACAAAGTTTCCGCGCATTTCGAACATGATGCCGCAATCATCGATGGAAAACCTACTCTGCTTTCCACTTATCAATTTATCTATGAAGCATTGGGCATCGAATCTGACGAAGAAGCACCTTTTCTTTATAAAACATACGCCTAAATGTTCCGTTATTTCCGTTCGATCAGATTTGCCTTAAACGGATTGTTTTATGCACTTCGAACGGAAAGAAACGTTCAGATCTGGTTTGGCATTGCCGTTCTGACTTTGGTGTTTTCAATTTGGATGAAAGTTTCAAAAACCGAATTATTAATCATTATCCTTTGGATGTCCATTATCGGAACTTCTGAATACCTGAACACCGCAATTGAAAAATTATCGGATCGCATAACACTCGAACATGACGAACAAATCAAGCATGTAAAAGACATTGCGGCCGGTGCGACTTTTGTGGCATCCATCGGCGCGATTATTTCGGGGTTGATTATCTTTGTTCCGAAAATTCTGGAAAAATTTGAAATCCATCTTTAAAAAAATCATCAATATCATTCCGCGTCCATGGCTCATTCGGCTGAGCATTTGGGCAAGACCTATTTTGGTTTGGATGTATCACGGCGATAATTTTACCGATCCGATTGACGGAAAGAATTATAAAAGTTTTCTTCCCTACGGTTATGAAAAACAACGTCAAAATGTGCTTTCACCGGGAACTTTATCGTTGGAAAGACATCGGTTGATGTGGTTATATCTTCAGAAGGAAACCGATTTTTTCACTTCGAATTTAAAAGTTTTGCACATGGCACCGGAACAATCTTTCTACAAACGATTTCGGGCGATGAAGAATTTGGATTATACCACTTGTGATTTGGATTCACCGATTGCCGATGTGAAAGCGGATATTCAAGATTTACCATTTGAGGAAAATTCTTTTGATGTGATTTTTTGCAACCATGTTTTGGAACATGTGGAAGATGATCAAAAAGCTTTGTCGGAATTATTCCGCGTGATGAAACCGGGCGGTTGGGGAATTTTCCAGGTTCCGATTCGTTATCAATTGGACAAAACTTTTGAAGATCCGACGATTACCGACCGAAAAGAACGGATTGAAAAATTCGGGCAATATGATCACGTTCGTGTTTATGGAATGGATTATTATCGAACGCTTGAAAACGCTGGATTTGAAGTAGAAAAAGTAAATCTTTCGCAAAAATTATCAGACGAGGAAGTCAAACGTTTCGCTTTAGAAAAAAATGAGATTTTACCGGTGGTGAGGAAAGTCGGAAAATAAAAAATCTGCAACTGTAAAACAATTGCAGATTCATGATTAAAGATTTCAATTTATTTTAATACTAATTTTTTGGTTTGAACCGCTCCGTCTTCCATTTGGATTTTCAAAATATATACTCCTTTTGGTTGATTTATCAAATTGATTTGTAATTGATTTTTTTGATTGAATTCATCCTCATAAACAAGTTCTCCATTGACCGAATAAACTTTGAGTTGCCCCGAATCGAAATTTTCTGTTTTAATTTCAAAAATTCCGGTGGATGGATTGGGGTAAACCTGTAATTTATCGGCAATCGTTTCTGCAATGTCTGATGGACGTGTTTTGATAAATAAAGCTTTAATTTCTTCTTTCATTTCGTATGTCAATTCAAAATTCAAATCTGTTTTTCCTTGATAATTATAAGTAATCTGATACGCCCAACCATCTGAAAAACAGCTCTCACAACAACTTGGAACATACATCCCGATTACATAAAACTTATTGTTTTGGAAACCGTTATAGGTAGCAAAATTGGTAGAAGGAACGCCCCAAGATGCTCCTGAAGTTACCGCTCCATAGCTTCCGCTATCATCACTCCAAGCAAATGTTCCCGGAACCATAGAACCAAATAGCGGTCCGGTAGGATTGGTCGTTTCGTAAACAAACCAAGCATAATCTGATTCCATTCCGCAGTTTTCATTTAGAAAAGGATAAGGATCTATGGTAGCTGAAATGGTATTGTTTCCACCATTGTGTGTAACCGTCAGATTATAGTCAGGATCTTGTTTTTCCTGAAGGGAGATATCATCAATGGCAATATCATTTCCATCGCCCAAACCATCTTCTTTCAGACGAATGGAAATTCTGTTCTTTTGACCTGTCGCCGTAAAACAGCCGGAAAGTAACATCCAGTCACAAGGATCGTTTGGATCTGTATTGATTTGAGTATAAGGCACGACTATGGTTCCATTAATTTCGATTTGAATTTCCGGCAGTACGTCAAAAGTACATTGTGGCATATTTTTTAAATTTACACAGAAATTATATTCTTTTCCTTGAGTTAACCCAAGTGTTTGCGAATAAATTACTGAGCTTGAACCGGCCGGTTGGTTCGTTAATCCATTGACCAACAAATAATTTTCATTGTCCGAATACAAATCGGAATCCACACAATACGAATGATCAGTGATAGTTGCTCCGAAATTGGCAGCCGAATTCGTCACATGGTATTGTCCTGGCAAAGTCGCAGAATTTTGATCATAATCACTGGTGAATCCTGTATTACCCGCTTCGAAATTGGCATTTTCCAACAGGTTTTCATTTTTTTCACAACAATAAGCGCCGGCTGTTGAAGTGGAAGGCTCTTCAAACCGCATACAGAAATTATCAAAACCGATGTACCTTCTTCTATAAGCACCTGGGATTGGCACATCATCTCGAGTAATCATAATATGCGAAATATTCGGACTTGCATTGATAAGATTTGAATCAAATGTCAAAGAAAATGGTTGAAATGTATTGACTACATTTTGAGGTATGGTAACAGAACCCAATTTATAAACCACAACTCCATTTCCCGTAGGCCAAAGGTTAAAATCTGTCGGTAAAAACATTTGAATCGGAGGGTTGGATAAAATATTTCCGGGATTATAAACACCAAATATTCCTACTACTACATCCATATCGCCATTGGAAGATCGCGTAAGGTCGGCAGCATCAAAATTAAATGTATAAATACCTGAATTTGAAGGCACCGGCGTACTTAATTGATTGTACATACCTTCTCTAAATGCCGGGGATGTATTGTCTGAATTTTGAATCCACATTCCCGAAAAAATACCATCAGGATTTGTTGGGTTAATCAATACCGGATGATTGGCCAAAGCCGTAGAGTTATTACAATAAATATCGGCCAAACTGTTAAAACCGCCCCATATACGAAACCAGCCTGTTGCCAAATCTATATCATTATCTAAAACAGCTTCCGGATCACCGGTAACAGTTTCAAAATTTCCATTTTGGAAATAATTTCCGGGACAAAATTCCGGATTGGGACTTCCACATCTCTCTGATTGCGCATATAGTGTAGCACAAAATAGAATTAAGAATTGAAATAAAGTAAATTTGATTTTCATGATAATTTGTTTTAAAAATTTGCTTACTCTGATGTTGGATTTTCAGCATCTTCCTGTCCAATACAGTTTTGAACATCACAAATCTCTAAAACATCACCCACCCCATCATGCGTATTTAAACCCTTTTGGAGCAAGTGATTTCAACTTTTAATTCAGGGGATAATCACCCTATTGTCATTTCATACTTTAATTGGAGGGAGTAGGTTACGGTTCCGGTTCCGGACTGGGTTCGACCATTAAAACTTCGGTTTGATGAAGAAAGATTGAGTCCTCTTTATCGTAGAATGATTTTCTAGAATAAGAATTATCATAGAAACTGGAAATTTTAATCAATTTTAATTCGTCATTTACAACTTTATATTTCCCTTTCACCCAATACCAATCATCACAAATCTGTGCTTCATTATCTCTTTCAATCAATTTCGCATCTTTCAAATCAAAATATCTTTCGGGGCGAATGCTTCTTGCGTCAACCCATATTTCATAATTTTTATTTTCAATATTTTCTGAGATAGAATAAAATGAAGCCTCCACACAATCCATCACAGAAGTATGAACATACACATGATTTTCCGTCGTAAGAACATAAATGTATAAAGAACCTTTGTTGAATTCCCGATCTTCGATTGTTTCATTTCTTAATTTCACCAATTCCGGGAGTGTATTGATTAAAGTTGAATTATGAATTCGTTTGGGTGAAATTTCTTTTTCTGCATAGGGTTTACTTTGACATTGAAGCAAAAGAAAAATCAGTAAAATATAAAGGAAAATATTTTTCATAAACTAAAGTTATTAAAAATCCGACAGAGAGGTTCGACTGACCTTGGAAAGGTCAAATATTTATAGAAAAATCCATTCTTTTTTTGTTCGACTCCAGAGGAGTCACATCTTCATTTTTATTTTTTATTATTTTGAATCGCATCGGGAAGCGACCAAATTAAAAAAGGCGCAATACTGCACCTTTCTATATCATGTGGATTAAAATTTAATCCAGTTCAATGTCAAAATTTGTCAGGCTTTTAAAAACATCCAGACGCTCCACCATCTCTTCTTCGGTAAGTTCTGAAAGTCTGTCGGTTCCGAATTTTTCTACTGTAAAAGAAGCTAATGCGCTTCCGTATATAATGGCGCGTTTCATATTTTCAAACGAATAGTTCTGTGTTTTGGCAAGGAATCCGGAAAATCCACCCGCGAAAGTATCGCCTGCTCCCGTAGGGTCAAATACATCTTCCAAAGGCAGTGCAGGCGCGAAAAACACATTGTTTTCATGGAATAACAAAGCTCCGTGTTCACCTTTTTTGATAATCAGCGTGTGTGGCCCCATTTCCAGAATTTTCTTGGCTGCCTTTACCAAACTGTATTCTTTACTCATTTGTCGTGCTTCTTCGTCATTGATCGTCAAAACGTCAACATCTTTTAAAACGTCCATGAGTTCGTTCCAGGTATGATCCATCCAGAAATTCATGGTGTCAAGAATTACCAGTTTTGGACGTGCGTCCAATTGATTCAGAACGGATTTCTGAACCAGCGGATGAAGGTTCCCCAGCATCAGCACATCGGGATTTTTCCAACCTGTCGGGACAGCCGGTTGAAAGTTTTCCAATACGTTAAGTTCAGTCGTCAAAGTATC
This sequence comes from Moheibacter sp., assembly GCF_049672845.1. Classification (NCBI taxonomy): domain Bacteria; kingdom Pseudomonadati; phylum Bacteroidota; class Flavobacteriia; order Flavobacteriales; family Weeksellaceae; genus Moheibacter; species Moheibacter sp. Next base: position 433,315 of record NZ_JBATWT010000023.1, on the reverse strand, counting down.
GCGGGTGTTCATATCGTTGCGGTAACGTCCGGCCCAGAAAAAGGTTTTTCCGCCTTCTACTTTTTCAATTCCCGATAAATCGATGTTTTTGGAAGACATCAAATCCATATATTCTTGTGGAAAATCATCTCCGATTACCGAAACAATTCCGGCTCTGACATCCAGCATGGAAGCGGCCATTCCTATAAATGTGGCAGCTCCTCCGAGGATTTTATCGGTCTTTCCAAAAGGTGTTTCGATTTGATCAAATGCGACAGTTCCGACAACTAATAAACTCATGTTTTAAAATTTTTGGCAAAGATATGTTTTTTGCCCGAAGTCAAAACTGACAACGGGGCAATTAAATATTTCTGAATGATTTGAAAATTAATCGATTGATTTCACAACCGCTTTTTCTGCTTCTTTTCGTGTTCCGTCAAATCCGTCCACACCGGAAACTGTGGTGTATTTCAGAATGAATTTTTTACCCGGGTTCAAGCGCTGATAAATGCTTTGACAAGCCATAGTTGCTTCATGAAATCCGCAAAGAATCAGTTTTAGTTTTCCAGGATATGTGTTGATGTCACCCACCGCATAAATCCCCGGAATATTGGTCTGATAGTCCAGCGCATTGTTTACTTTGATGGCGTTTTTCTCAATTTCAAGTCCCCAATTTCCAATCGGGCCGAGTTTTGGAGAAAGTCCGAATAATGGAACAAAATAATCTGTTTCAATAATCTGTTGCTCGCCTTCTCTTTCTACCGTAATGGCAGACAGATTTTCATCACCATGAAGTTCTACTACTTCGGCCGGCGTAATCAGATTGATTTTACCAAGATTTTTTAATTCTCTGACTTTTTCTACCGAATCCAGCGCCCCTCGAAACTCATTTCTGCGGTGAATTAAACTTACTTCAGAAGCGACATCGGTCAGAAAAATCGACCAGTCAAGTGCTGAATCCCCACCACCTGCAATCACGACTCTTTTGTCGCGGAATAATTCAGGGTCTCTGATGAAATATTCGATTCCTTTTTCTTCAAATTGCCCAAGGTTTTCCAGTTCAGGTTTGCGAGGCTCAAAACTTCCCAGTCCGCCTGCAATGGCGATGGCTTTTGCATGATGTTTCGTCCCACGGCTTCCTGTTACAATGAACGAACCGTCTTCTTGTTTTTCAATGGTTTCGGCCACTTCATTGAGTGTGAATCCGGGTTCAAATTGTTTGGTTTGTTCCATCAAATTATCCACCAGTTCTCCTGCAAGAATTGAGGGAAATCCCGGAATATCAAAAATCGGTTTTTTGGGATAGAGTTCAGCCAGCTGACCGCCCGGTTGTGGTAAAGCGTCGATAATGTGACAACGCATTTTGAGCAATCCCGCTTCAAAAACCATGAATAATCCGGTTGGTCCGGCTCCAATGATAAGTATGTCTGTTTGAATCATTTGATTAAATAATTGACTTGAATCAAATTGAAATTCAAGTTGTTCTACAAAAGTACGACCGAAACCTTAATTTTTCCGTGATTTCTGTCAGTATGAATTAAGCTTCCTGAAGTACATCTTTGATTCGGTTCATTGCTTCTTCGAGTTGTTTTTCCGATGCAGCAAAGGAAATTCTCAAACAATTATCCATTCCGAAAGCAGTACCCGAAACCGTTGAAACATGCACTTCTTCCAGCAGGAACATGGCAAGGTCATCAGCGTCTTTGATTAATTTCCCACGATAGGTCTTACCGAAAGTAGCAGAAACATCTGGAAATAAATAAAAAGCACCTTTGGGTTCGCTTACTTTAAAAGCGGGAATTTCAGCTGCTTTTTCCATCATCAGGTTTTTTCTTTTTTCAAAAGCTTCGACCATATAATGTGTTTCAGATAAGTCGGCATCCAAAGCAACAATCGCAGCTCTTTGGGCAATGGAATTTGCTCCTGATGTAATTTGACTTTGAAGGGTTTCGCAGGCTTTTGCAATCCACTCCGGTGCGCCGATGTAGCCGATTCGCCATCCGGTCATTGCATAAGCTTTTGATAGTCCGTTGATGGTTACGGTACGGTCATAGGCTTCAGGAAAAGATGCAATACTGACTGCCTTCTCTCCATACACAATATGCTCGTAAATTTCATCTGAAATAATGATCAAATCATGTTTCTGTGCAATGGCGGCGATTTCTTTTAGCTCAGTATTCAAATATACACTTCCGCTCGGGTTACAAGGAGAACTGTAAATAAGTGCTTTGGTTTTTGCCGTGATATAACTTTCTAGTTTCGCAGCGTTTGCTTTGAAATCCTCTTCAATTGTTGTCTGGATTATAACCGGAGTTCCGCCGGCGAGGCGAACAATATCTGCATAAGTTACCCAATATGGAACCGGAATCAGGACTTCATCACCTTCGTTCAAAATACATTGAAATACATTGTAAATAGATTGTTTTGCTCCGGTGGAAACAACAATCTGCGATGGTTTATATTCAATATTATTGTCTCTTTTGAACTTTCTGGCAATTGCTTCTCTGAGTTCGGGATAGCCAGCGATCGGTGGATAATGAGAATAATTCTGATCAATGGCCTGTTTGGCTGCTTCTTTTATAAAATCGGGGGTATCAAAATCGGGTTCACCAATACTCAGACTGATAACATCATTTCCCTGTTGTTTTAGATCCCTTGCTTTTTGCGTCATCGCAATCGTCGCAGGCGGCTGAAGCATTTGAAGCTTCGAAGAAAGTACCATAATAATGAAATTAAATTTCGGTGCGAAGATAGTTAATTTTGATTTTTTACAGTGTTTTATCTATCAATTGATTAAATAAACCGATAAGGATTTTCGAGTACTAAGGACGGATTTCAGGGATTTATGTAGTAAATTGCAAATAAAAAATTATGGCTACAATTACATTTAAAGGAAGTCCTGTAAACACAAAAGGAAATTTACCTTCTGTTGGTTCCAAAGCTCCTGATTTTAAACTGACGGCAACTGATTTATCTGAAAAAAGCTTGTCGGATTACCAAGGAAAAAAGCTTGTATTGAATATATTTCCAAGTGTGGACACCGGTGTCTGCGCTGCTTCTGTAAGACATTTCAATGAGTCTGCTTCCGGTTTGGAAAACACCAAAGTTCTATGTATTTCTAAAGATCTTCCTTTTGCTCACAATCGCTTTTGCGCAGCAGAAGGTTTGGAAAATGTGGTGAGTTTGTCTGAATTTAAAAATTCTGAATTTTCAGATACCTATCAGGTGGGAATGACAGATGGTCCGCTTGCAGGATTGATGAGCCGTGCAGTGGTAGTTATCGGAGAAGACGGAAATGTCAAATATACAGAGCAGGTTCCGGAAATCGGACAGGAACCCGATTATGAAGCTGCGCTTGCGAGTTTGAGATAATTAGATCATATTACTTTCTAAATTGAATCCTGCTTGAAAAAGCGGGATTTTTTTATGATAAAAATTAGCCAAATAAATTTTTAGCAGCCAATTAATACCTTTTAATTTGCTATTTAATTTAGACTAAATAAAAATAATATGAAAAAGATTACTTTTTTGTTGGGATTAATTCCCTTCGTATTAAATGCTCAAAATTTTGAGGAGGTCGAAACCGTGATGAAAGGATTTTATTATTCCGCCGGTGATTTGGCTGATTTTGACGGCGATGGTTTCACCGATGTGGTAATGAATGGTGCGATTGACAATAACGGCGATGGAAATGTTTATCTAACGCACAATGAAATTTATAAAAACAACAACGGAACGCTTGAATTTTATGCTGACCTTGGATCAAACTCAACGCATTTGGGCGACATTAAATTTATTGATTACAATAATGATGGTTTGGCCGACATAATCTCAACCGGACTGAGTTACAATGACATCGTGAATTATCAGCAATATCGGTTCAAGAATACAGGAACCGGTTTTGAACTAGACGGTAATTTAGCAGGAAAAATTTTTGGCTCTATGGAAGTTTTTGACTTCAACCATGATGGAAAGGTTGATTATGCGCTAAACGGAACCCAATATGTTGAGGGTGTGGGATTCACTTATGATCTTGATTTTTATCAAAATACGGGAAATGGTTTCGAAGCCCAAACAGCCTGGCTGCCTGGTACACAAAACGGGAGTTTTAAAATTATCGATTTAAATAATGATGCGCATCTGGATGCGATTATCACCGGATTCAATTCAGATATGGAAGCTGTTTTTCATATTTACATGAATAATGACGGAGTTTTTGAACTGACGCAAGAACTTCCGGCTGTGAACAGCGGGAAAATAAATTTCGCAGATTTCAACGCAGATGGATTTCTGGACATGGTGGCGGTAGGTCAGGATTCTGATTATGAAGTTTATCTGGCTTATTACATCAATGATGGTAATGGGAATTTTGAAGTAAATCAAATTGAAAATGAAGGACTCGAAGGAGGCAATGTTGAGGTTGGCGACCTTAACAATGATGGATATTATGATTTTATTATAAATGGTGATGATGATAATTATGACGGACAAGTGAAGGTCTTTTTGTATAAGCCCGCAGAAGAAAACTTTGAATTAGCTCTTGATACCGGAATTTATAATTTAGGAAGTCAGGGAACCCTGAAATTGTTTGATTATGATAATGACAGCCAGCTTGACATTTTGATTTCCGGTTTTGACTGGGCGGATCCTGATATGCCTTCGTTGACCAAATTATTCCGCAATTTATCAACTGATGCCAACCTCAAACCGACGGCTCCAACAGAATTATCATTGCAACAAGAGGATAATCGTCTGATTTTTTCATGGAGTGGTGCTTCTGATGACAAAACTCCAACTGAGTCTTTACGATATGAAATCACTGTTGGTTCCAATAGCGGAGAAGGAGATATTGCCAAGTATGTCGTGACAACTCCATTTTGGTTTTTGGATTTTGATGAGGTTCCTGCCAATCTTTATTGGAGTGTAAAATCTATAGATGCTTCAAAATTATATTCAGATGCTTCTGAAGAAGGTGAATTATCTAGTTCTGAAGTAAATTTTGCGGAAGAAGTTCAAATCTATCCAAATCCGGCAAAGGACTTTGTTTACATTAAAACAAGTAAAAAAATTGATTCTGTAGAAATTTATAATGTCAATGGTCAGCGTTTGAATTTAGAATTGAATCATGATCAAATCAATGTGAAGCAACTTCCTAGTGGTGTTTACGTATTGAAAATCCAAATAGGTAATTCATGGGTAAGCAAAAAGCTTATGGTAAGATAATTCAAGTATCTGAAAATAAAAAAGGCGGGACTTCCCGCCTTTTTTATTATTAAAGTATAATTATTAGTATCGTTCCAGAACCACAACTCTTCTGTTGCAAGCTCTACCTTCAGGTGTATCATTTGTACATTTCGGATATTGCTCTCCAAATCCTCTTACTTCCAATCGGTTTCCGTCAACACCTTCTGCAACAAGTCCATCTTTTACAGCTTGTGCACGGTTTTTAGAAAGCTTGAGGTTGTAGGCATCAGATCCTACACTGTCTGCAAATCCGTCAACGAAATAGTTACCTTCCTGTGAATTAATTATTTCCGCTGCGTCTTTCACTTTCTGGGCTCCATCTGCAGTAAGTGTATAACTATCAAACTCAAATAACACATCTTCGAAAGATATTTCTTTCACCGGATCTGGTGTAACTGGTTCTACAGGTTCTTCTTCTACCGGAATTTCCTTCATTACCTTACATCCGTTCACACAGTCATATTCGTCTGTACTTTCTCCATTCGGACATGGCTCAAGAGGGCATTCATCCAAGCGATCTTCGATTTTATCACCATCAGTGTCAGGACATCCGTTGTATTCTTTTAAACCTGGCACATCCGGGCATTCGTCTTCCTCATCAGGAATTCCGTCTTTATCACGATCGCTTTTCCCAAATCGGAATGCAAGCCCTGCTTTAGCCTGAAAGAAATCAATATAATCAGATTTCACTGCAGGGACAGCAACATACTGGGCTTCCAGATTCAAACCTATTTTTGACCATATCCAGAAATTCATACCCAACCCGCCCGATAAGGCAAAATGGTCATTGTCAACAATAGCACCGTTTTCCAGAACATCTCCATCATTGTCAACGATTCCACTGATCATATTTCCTGCATTATCGTATTCTGCAGGCGCAAATTCAAGTCCGCGGTAAGGCATTCTGTGATAATTTGCGCCAAAACGAATGTAGGGATCAAACCATGAAGTTTCTTTCAGGATGTAACCGTTTGCAAAACGATATCTCAATCCCATTCCGATTAAAACCATGTATTCATTGTCGATCATCAGTCGTTTATTGTCTATCTCTCCTACAGAAGCCTGCAAATCTACTGCAAATGAACGGTTTAAAGTTCTGGCGACTGATATTTGAGAAAGAGGCGGCACAAAAGACCAGTTATCTCCTTCAAAAAGACCTTCCCCAAATCCTCTGGCACTTGGGTGGTTTACGGCATGTACACCTCCGCTTATGTACCATTTTTTTAACGTATTCTGGGCGTAAGATTCAGCCGAGAGCAGTAAAAAGAGAAGGGTAAAGAATATAGAAAGTTTTTTCATAAATAGTTATTAGATAAATTTGACTCACTAATATATAAACAATTTTATTAAATCTTAAAATTATTAACAATTATATTATTTATTGAAAGAAAAGGGAAACTTTTTCAGCCTTTTTACTTTCAGAATAATCATAAAAACCTTCTCCGGATTTAACACCAAGTTTTCCGGCCCTTACCATATTTACAAGTAAAGGACAAGGTGCGTATTTTGGATTTTTAAATCCATCATACATTACATTCAGAATGGATAAACAAACATCTAAACCAATGAAATCGGCTAACTGTAAAGGTCCCATCGGATGAGCCATTCCCAGTTTCATTACCGTATCAATTTCCTGAACTCCGGCTACTCCATTGTAAAGTGTTTCGATTGATTCATTGATCATCGGCATCAAAATTCTGTTGGCCACAAATCCGGGATAATCATTTACTTCCACCGGAACTTTACCCAGCGTAACTGAAAGATCCATGATGGTTTTCGTTACTTGTTCAGAGGTGCTGTAACCTTTGATGATCTCAACCAGTTTCATAATAGGAACCGGATTCATAAAATGCATCCCGATTACCTTGTCAGGGCGATTTGTTGAAGCTGCGATTTGGGTAATAGAAATAGACGAAGTATTGGTTGCCAAAATTGTTTCCGGCGAAGTGATTTCGTCCAACTGTTTAAAAATTTTCAACTTTAAATCTGTGTTTTCTGTAGCAGCTTCCACCACCAAATCCACGTTTTTTACACCCTCAGCAGTGTCTGTAAAAGTCGAAATATTATTTAAAGTTGAATTTTTATCTTCTTCGGTAATGGTTTGTTTGGAAACCATCCGATCGAGATTTGAGGAAATTGTATGAACCCCTCTTTCCAAGGATTTTTCAGATAAATCGATTAGATTAACATTAAAACCATTTTGAGCAAATACATGGGCAATTCCATTTCCCATTGTGCCTGCACCTATAACTGCAATATTTTTCATTCAATTAATGTGTTTTATTATTTATTAAATGCCTCAATAATCTGATAAGCAATTCTCAAAGCATTGGTTCCGTCTTGAAGTGAGACCGGCGGTTCTGTATTATTTTCAATTGCATCAGCGAAGCTTTCCAGTTCATCCAAAATAGCATTACTGGTTTTCACATCGGGATTGTCAAAATAAATTTGTTTTTTTACCCCTTCTGCATTTTGAAGAATCATATCCCACTCACCCGGATTTTCCGGTGCTTCTTTCATTTTTACGACTTCACATGTTTTTTCCAGATAATCGACCGAAATATAGGCATCTTTTTGGAAGAACCTTGATTTGCGCATATTTTTTAATGAAATTCTGCTGGATGTGATGTTAGCCACACATCCGTTTTCAAAAACAAGCCTTGCGTTTGCAATGTCGGGTGAATCACTGATGACCGCTACCCCACTTGCGTAAACTTCCTTCACTTCAGACTTCACAACACTTAAAATGGCATCAATGTCATGAATCATCAGATCCAGTACAACCGGAACATCAGTTCCGCGGGGATTAAACTCCGCCAGTCGATGAGTTTCGATAAACATGGGATTAACAATTATATCTTTAACCGCTTTAAAAGCCGGGTTAAACCGCTCAACATGTCCCACCTGTCCTTTAACATTGTACTTTTTGGCCAGTTCAATGATTTCTTCCGCTTCCTCTACGGAGTTTGCTATAGGCTTTTCCAGAAATATATGTTTTCCCGCTTCAATAGCCATTTTTGCGCACTCATAGTGTGAAAGAGTGGGAGTTACTATGTCCACGATATCGGAATGCTCGATAAGTTCTTTGATATTGGAAAATGATTTATAACCTAATTCAGATTCTATCTTTTTTGCATTTTCTTCATTGGGGTCAAAAAAGCCTACCAAATCTAACTTTTCTGATTGGTGAGCTAATTTTAAATGAATTTTACCTAAGTGTCCTGCCCCTAACACACCTATTTTCATCATGCTTTCAAATTTGAGTTTAAAAATACATAGAATACCTTTAAAATTGCTCAATTTTGTAAAAAACTTGTAGATGTGATAGACGAATTTAAACACAAAGGTAAAAGAGAACAGTTAGTAAAATTATTAAGACAAAAAGGTATTGAAGATGAAAACGTATTACAAGCCATAAACAAAGTCCCAAGGCATTTATTTATGGACAGTGCTTTTGAAGAATTTGCCTATAAAGACCAGGCATTTCCGATTGCGGCGGGTCAAACCATTTCACATCCATTTACAGTAGCCAAACAATCTTCCTTATTACATATTAACCATGGTGATAAAGTACTGGAAGTTGGCACAGGCAGTGGTTACCAAGCGGCGGTTTTAGTTGAAATGGGAGCAGATGTTTATACGGTTGAACGTCAAAAGGAACTTTTTGATTTTTCACAACGTATTTTCAAAAAAATTAAAATTCGCCCTAAATACGCCACTTATGGTGACGGCTACAAAGGCTTACCCTCATTTGCTCCGTTTGACAGAATTATTGTGACTGCCGGATCCTCTACTATCCCCAAAACTTTATTAAAACAATTAAAAATAGGGGGCATTATGGTAATTCCGATTGGTGCCAAAAATCAGATGATGACAACTTTTCTGAGAGTCGGTGAGCGTGATTTTGAGAGGATGGAATTTGGAGATTGCCAATTTGTGCCGATGTTGGAAAGGACAGAAAAATGACAATACTCATTGATTATGCCCGAAGTTACGGGCATTTTTTATTTAGAGACTAAAAAAAGGAAAGCCGCTCATTGAGCGGCTTTCTTATTAAATATTTGAATATGAAATTATTGTTTTACAATTTCAATTCTTCTGTTCTGAGCTCTACCGTCAGCAGTTTTGTTGTCGTATTTCGGTTGAGATTCTCCATATCCAACAGCTTTCAATCTGCTTCCATTAACTCCCTTAGCAACTAAGTAGTCAAATACAGTTTGTGCACGTTTTTGAGAAAGTACCAAGTTGTTTGCGTCGCTACCAACATCGTCAGTATGACCTTGAATTTCATAGTTGCCTTCTGTAGCGTTCAGGTATTGAGCAATTACATCCAAGCTTTGTTTAGAAGCTTCAACTAATACATCTTTACCTGTCTGGAAGTAAATCATTTTTGCAAGGTCAGCGATTTGAACGTTTGCACAGTCTCCAGTAACTTCAATAGCCGCAGGCTGGAAGTTAGCGTCAGCAAATTTCAATTCAACACGTCTGTTTCTTGCTCTACCCTCATCCGTATCATTTGTAGTGATAGGTAATGACAATCCATAACCTACAGATTTCATTCTTGCAGCAGGAACACCTTTGCTTTCCAAGTAAGCTTTTACAGAAGCTGCACGTCTTTCAGACAATGGCAGGTTGTAATTCTGGCTACCTTTGTTATCAGTATGACCTTCTACCAACCAGTAAGCGTTTTTGATTTTGTCAGAAACCAGAATTGGAGCGATACCGTCAAGAGTAGTCATTGAAGTTGCAGTTAATTTGTCAGAGTTGTACTCGAACAATACGTTTTTCAATGCATCTTTAATAGCCTGGATATCTGTACAGTTGTCAGCAATTTCAGGACATCCGTTGTTTTCAACAGTTCCGAATTCATCTGGACACTGATCTTTTCCGTCACATACACCGTCACCGTCTCTGTCAGGACAACCGTTACATCCTTCAATCGAAGAAGCAACACCTGGAGTATCAGGACAGTCATCATCTACGTCAAGGATACCGTCACCGTCTCTGTCAAGAATAGGACATCCGTTGTTTTCAGCTGGACCAGCTTCTTCAGGACAAGCATCTTGGTTGTCACAGATTCCATCACCGTCAGTATCAGGACATCCGTGGCAGTCTGGGTTGTCTGAAGGAACACCAGGAGTGTCAGGACATGCATCTACGTCATCTTCGATTCCGTCACCATCACGGTCTTTGTTTCCAAAACGGAAAGTAACCCCAACTGTGTGCTGGAAGAAGTCAAAATAGTCTGTTTTTGTCGCTGGAATCCAGTTATAATCAGACGCAATATTCAAACCGAAGTTTTTAGTGAACCAAAAGTTGATACCGGCACCCCCTGAAAGACCAAAGTGATCTTTAGTAGCTTCCGGCTGTTGCCACAATAAGTCAAGTACTTCATCAGTAGCATCACCTTCGTGGTTTCCATAAACAGGATAACCTGCAGGAATGTTTCCATCTGCATCAGCTATGCTTGTAAAGTCGTAACGGTTATAGTTGGCACCGATACGTAAGTATGGGTCAAACCAACCTTCACCTTGCAAAATTTTGAAACGCAAACCTAAACCTGCGTTTACGAAAAACTCATCTTGAATACGTAGACGGTCGTTGTCGATTTCCCCAACAGAAGCGGTTAAATCCACATCGAAGAAACGTCCAACGTTTCTGATGATCGATAATTTAGATAAAGGAGGTACAATGCTGTAGTTGTTGTAGTTAAAAAACTCGTTACCAACTCCACGAACTGACGTATAGTCAACTGCGTGAGCACCTACCGTAACTGCCCAAGGATCTCTCTGATTTTGAGCATTCAAAACAGTACTGCTCAAAAACAGCACCATTAGAGCGGTTAATAATAGATTAAACTTTTTCATTATCAAATATTTAGTGTTTTACTTTTATTTATATGTAACACAATCCAAATGCAAATTTAAGAATTCTTTATGATTCTATCCAAATCTCTTTTTAAATCTTTTCCTTTAATCGTTTCTCTTTTATCATATAACTTCTTCCCTTTTGCCAAATGAATCTTTAACTTAGCCAGACCTTTCTTGTTGATATACAGGTTTGTAGCTACAATTGTATTGCCCGTTTCTTTGGTCTTTCGTTCCAATTTTTTGAGCTCATTTTTTTTTAATAATAATTTTCTGTCCCTCCTTGTTTTATGGTTAAAGTACGTCCCCCAATCATATTCATCTATAAACATATTGATGATGTAAAGTTCGCCATCCTTGAACTGACAGAAGCTTTCCGTTATACTCGCCTTACCCATCCGGATTGATTTAATCTCGGTTCCAAACAATTGAATTCCTGCATCATAATCATCCATCAACTCATATTCATAACGAGCTTTTTTGTTTTTTATGTTGATTTCTCTTTGCTGCATAAACCGATTAAAATTCCTACCTTTGCACCGATTTTTATAAATTTAATACACGCAATAATGTTAACAGTTTCAAACCTATCGTTGCAATTCGGAAAACGAGTTTTATTCGACGAAGTTAATATAAAATTTACAAACGGCAACTGTTATGGTATAATTGGTGCCAACGGGGCCGGAAAATCTACTTTTTTAAAGATTTTAACCGGTGAAATTGAGCCAACTTCCGGACAAGTTTCCCTTGAAAAAGGTAAACGTATGTCATTCCTGGAACAAAATCACTTTAAATTTGATGAATTCACAGTTTTAGATACCGTTTTGCGCGGAAATAAAGTACTGTATGACATCAAAGAAAAAATGGATGCGCTTTATGCTAAACCTGACTTTTCTGAAGAGGACGGAATTAAAGCGGGAGAACTAGGCGTTTTATATGAAGAAATGGGCGGATGGAATGCCGAGTCAGACGCTTCTACCTTATTGTCCAATGTGGGAATCGAGCCTGACATGCATTATACCTTAATGGGTGATTTGGACAACAAAGCAAAAGTGAGGATCTTACTTGCGCAAGCCTTGTTTGGAAATCCAGATGTACTGATTCTTGATGAGCCTACCAACGAATTGGACGTTTATACCATTTCATGGCTGGAAGATTTCCTGGCCGATTATGAAAACACAGTTATAGTTGTATCACACGACCGTCACTTTTTAGATGCGGTTTGTACAAATATTGCCGATTTGGATTTTGGAAAAATTAATCTTTATTCAGGAAACTATACTTTCTGGTACCAATCTTCCCAACTGGCAGCAAAACAAAGAGCACAGCAAAATAAGAAAGCTGAAGAGAAAAAGAAAGAATTACAAGAATTTATCGCAAGATTCTCTTCCAACGTCGCTAAAGCAAAACAGGCTACGGCACGTAAAAAGATGATTGACAAATTGAACATTGAAGAAATCAAACCCTCATCACGTCGTTACCCGGCTATCATCTGGGAACAATCCCGTGAAGCAGGAGATCAAATTTTGGATATTACTGATTTGTCAGCTTCTGTTGATGGAGAAGTTTTGTTCAAAGACGTAAACTTGAACTTGAAAAAAGGAGACAAAATCGGGGTGTTCTCTAAAAACTCCAAAGCCGTTTCCCAATTCTTTGAAATTATATCGGGAAATGCCCAACCGGATTCAGGTGAATACAATTGGGGAATTACAACAACCCAAGCTTATTTGCCTTTGGATAATACCGAATTTTTTAAAGATGACATTAATTTAGTGGATTGGTTACGTCAATATACTGAAAATGATGAAGAACGTCATGAGGAATACATGCGCGGATTCTTAGGGAAAATGCTGTTCTCCGGTGAAGAAGCCTTGAAAAAGTCTTCAGTTCTTTCCGGAGGAGAAAAAATGCGTTGTATGTTTTCACGAATGATGTTATTGAGAGCCAATGTTCTTTTGATGGACGAACCAACGGGTCACCTGGATTTGGAATCAATTACAGCATTGAACAATTCTTTACAGAATTTCAAAGGGACTGTATTGATGGCTTCCCATGACCATGAATTGATCGAAACGGTATGTAACCGAATCATCGAACTAACACCAAAAGGAATCATCGACCGCTATATGACTTATGACGAATTTTTGGAAGACAAAAAGGTTAAAGAACTAAAAGCAGAAATGTATGCTTAAGATTTCCTGATAAATTTATACGGAGGGCGCAGTATTGTGCCCTTTTTGTTTAACTGGATTTGGCTTTTTCTGAATCAGATAAACTCCAAACAAAATCAACAAACCGCCAAAAACATGAACCAAAGCCAATTTTTCGCCATCAAGAATTCCCCAAAAAACCGCAACGACAGGCATTAAATAGGTTACTACAGAGGCAAAAATCGCAGACGTCTGCTGAATCAGTTTATAAAATAAAATCATAGCGAGAGCCGTACCGAATAAACCTAAAATAGCTACAAACCCCAGTCCTTTTAGCTGTTCGGGAGTTCCCTGAAATTTTGTAAAAAAACCGGTAGTTCCCAATATAATCAGCGCCGGCGCCAACCAAATACTGAAAACTACAGAAGAAAGTTTAAAGGAAGGAATTCCGGACAAATAACGACTGACTATCAGTCCGTTCATACCATATAAAATAGTGGCCAAAACGATTAAAAGCGAATTAAACAAATCACTGGACGCACCGTTTCCATCATCGCTGATGAGAATTGCCGCACCTGCAAACCCGACCAACGCACCCAAAACCTGAGTTCCTCGACTTTTGATCCCAAACAGCAAATACCCAAAAATCAATACAAAAATCGGGACAAGGGAATCCAATATTCCCGCCATAGAACTACTGACTTTTTGCTGCGCAATCGGAAACAAAAACATTGGGATAAAATTACCCATACATCCGCCCACAATTACCCATGGCATAAGCTTTTTAGGGATGTGTTTAAAATTTCTCACTCCAAATCCGACAAGCACCAAACCCGCTATGGTAAGGCGAAGCGCTCCAACTTCCATGGGCGAATAAGCCACCAGACTTTGTTTTATGAGTATAAAAGAACTGCCCCAAGTGAGCGATAAGACCGCCAATAAAACCCATTTATTTGAGAGAAATTTCATCACGCAAATGTGAGAAAGATTTCAAAATAATTCATAAAAAAAAGTTGCTCCGTATTTGGGAAGAAGCAACTTTCTAATAAAGGGTAGCAAAAAGCGAAAAACTAATCAAAACAATTATCCAATTTAAATGAAGGATTTCTTGATTTAATTAATAGATGAATAAAAATGAAAAGGTTGCGTGAGGAATGAAAAAAAATCAAAAAAAAAATAAAATCTCAAGTTTCCGTGATTCTTAATAGGCTGAATTATTTCTTCATTTTTATCGGTTTAAAAAGATAAATAATCCCCACAAACGAAACAATCGCCGTAATAATTGAGAAAGCCAATGCTACCGTTGCCGAAATATCCGGATCGAAATTAAACAAATGTGCCCCATAGAAAAACACGGCTTCTCTGATCCCTAATCCGGCAAAAGAAATTACAGAAAGAATACTTGATGTCAAAAACAACAATATGTAAATCAGATAATTATCATCAATTCCAAATGATTTTAGAATACAAAAAATACAGATTAATTGTGCAATTTGAATTAGGACAGAGTAAAAAAAACCAATGTAAACTCGCTTTTTATAGGTATGAAGGAAGCGGATAATTAATTTCAGAATAATAATTGTTGAAATAATTCCACAAAATGCAATTCCGAGGTTCCAGAAATAGGAATATTCGGTTTTGAGAAAAAGAATCAGCAGACCTAATACGAATCCGATTGCGACAATTCCCAGAAATCTTTCCACAAAAACTACTTGCCCTATTTTTTTAAGTGATTTTTTATGCGATTTGCTCAATGCAAAAGCTTTGTATGCATCTCCTCCAACGCCTCCCGGAAGGAAAAAATTATAAAACATACCCAATAAATACAATTTGGAATTGGCCTCAAAACTCAGCCGAACTCCTACTTTTCGCATGAAAATATTAAATCTAAAAATGGAAATTAACTGAGAAATAAGAAAAAAGATAACAGCTCCTGCAAAATAAATAGGATTGGCTGATTTCAGAATTAATCTGACGCCCGACCAGTCCAGTTTACTGAAAACCAAGGCTATCAATCCAAGACTTACAAGGATTTTAATTGTTGTAACGAACTGCTTTTTGAGTTTCGGTTTCACCGATAAAAATTTTTCTGATGTTGTACGGACGTTTTTGCTGAGATTCAAAATAAGTCCGCATCTGCAAATCTATGATAATTCCCGTGGTAAAAAACTGAACCCCCACAAACAACAGCATAATACCCAAAATCAACAAAGGCCGGTTTCCGATATCTTCTCCAAATCCTATTTTAACAATTATCAAATACAGTAAAATCAGTCCGCCAATGGTAAAGGAAAGTGCGCCTATATTTCCAAAAAGGTGAATCGGCCTCTGCAGATATTTTCGCTGGAAAAGCAACAAAATCAAATCGTTAACCACTTTGGTTGTTCTTCCCAAACCATATTTTGATTTCCCGAACTGTCGTTGATGGTGTTTGACATTTACTTCTGTAATTCTCGCACCATTCAAAAATGCCAACAACGTAATGTACCGATGCATTTCACCATATAAATTCAGGCTTTTTGCGGTTTCGCGGTTGAAGACTTTCAGCGCGCAGCCATGATCTTTGATGTCAAGTTTTGTGGTTTTTCTGATGATCCAATTGGCAATTTTGGAAGGAAAAGTTCGTACAAGATTATCTTGTCTTTTCTGCCGAATCCCAGTCACCACATCCCAATCTTCTGATTTAGCTTTATTGTACATCATCAAAACATCATCTGGATCATTTTGCAAATCACCATCCATTGTGATTATGTAATCACCTGAAGCATAGTCAATTCCCGCAGCCAACGCTAGGCTTTGGCCGTAATTTTTTTTCAGTTCGACCAAGGCGACCTTCGGATTATTAAGCTTTTTAATTTCCTGTCGTGTAAGATCAGTTGAACCATCATCCACCAAAATGATTTCAAAAAATTTTCCTGCCAAGGCATTTTCAATTCGGCTAACTAAAAGCCCTACATTTTCCTCTTCGTTGTAAACGGGAACAACTACTGATAACTTTTCAGAAACCGGATTTTGAATCATTTTTAATTCTTAATTTCGCCAGAAGCAAATACCAAAGCGAATATAAATAAAATCAATGAACCCGTATTCCCAAAACGAATATTTCTATTACGTCCTGATTTTAATTGCGGGTGGATTTTTATGCTTCGCCAATCTGGGAACTCATCCGATTTACATTTTGGACGAAGCCAAAAACGCCGAAGCAGCACGTGAAATGTTTGTTGCGAATAACTGGATCGTTCCGACTTTTAATGGAGAATTACGCACCGACAAACCACCGCTTCATTATTGGTTTATGATGATTGCTTACAAATTATTTGGCGTCAGCGCATTTGCCGCAAGGTTTTTCTCAGCATTTTTTGGCGTTCTTACCATCATTTCAACTTATCATTTCACCAAGAAATTCATCCATAAAAGAATTGCCGCGATTACAGTTTTCGTGCTTTGCGCAGCCATATTTTTTATGCAGGAATTTCACCTGGCCGTTCCCGATCCTTACCTGATTTTCTTTATCACATTTGCATTATTCATCTTTTACGATTTTTATAAAAACCAAAAGAAAAGTAGTTGGTTACTTTTTTATATTTCGCTGGGATTGGGCGTTCTGTCAAAAGGGCCGGTGGCAATTGCTTTACCGGGATTGATCGTTCTGATTTTCCTTTTGATGAAAAAAGATTTCAATTGGCAAACCATCAAAAAAATCAATCCTTTTTTAGGTGGAATTTTAACTTTGGCCATCTCAGTTCCTTGGTTTTATTTGGTTCATAAAACCACAAACGGTGCTTATACCGAAGGTTTTTTTCTTCAGCACAACATTCAAAGATTCAGCGGAGAAATGGAAGGCCACGGCGGATTGCCTTTCGTCACTTGGGCTTTCGTTTTATTGGGCTTATTGCCTTTTTCCTTTTTTATCATTCAGGGATTTATTCAGGGTTGGAAGCAGAGAAAAACCAATGATTTCATTTTATTTTCATTCATTGTCTCAACGGTTTTTGTGGGATTTTTCAGCATTTCGATGACCAAACTTCCCAATTATCCGATGCCCTCTTATGCTTTCATAGCTGTCTTGATTGCGGTTTATTTCGATGGAATTATCAGAAAATCAATTCCTTTGAAAGGTTTTAAAATCAGTCTTTGGGTTTTGCTAGTCATCACGATTTTGATGCCGATTGCGGGTTATATTGCATTGGCTTATGCCGAACCTCAACTTTACAGCACCAGATTTTCAAGCATTATGCTGGCGATTTTACCTTGCGGAACTTTTCTGGGACTTTTTTATTTATATCGTGGAAAACTCAAGGAAAGCATCATTGCAATTGGACTGAGTGCAATGTTGTTAACTTTGCAATTGTTCCAATTTGTGTATCCGGCGATTGTCTCACAAAGTCCGGTTACGCTTTCCAAAGGCATTATCAGTCAGGATTCTCCGACTATTTTATACAAAGGATACGATCCGGCTTTTTTGTTTAATTTCCAGCGGATTTTTCCTTTTGCAGACAATAAAGAGCAGGTTTTAAATTTTGTAAAAGAAAATCCCGATGCTACGATTATTACCAAAGAAAAGTTTTATGAGTCGGATTGGAATGAGTTTCAGTCTGAAGTTGTTTTAAAGCAAAAAGCTATTTTTGAAAATTATACAATTGTGATTTTTAAATTGAAATGAGCTTTATTTTCGTAATTTTGTTTGAATTAAATAATGGTTTATGGAAACAATTATTCATAAAGAAATAAAAGAAAAAATAAGTCAACTTCCTGATTTCCTGATGGAAGAACTTTCTGAATATATTGATTTTCTTCTTTACAAAAAAGATAAAGATTGGTACGACTCTTTGGACTCGAACCAGAAAAAATCCATTGAGCAAGGTATGCAAGACATTAAAGACGGAAAAACTTACACGCAGGATTTCGTTATGGAAGAAATGTCTCAATATATCAAGTCCAAAAAGAAATGAAAATTATTTGGTCTGCTACCGCAAAAAGAAACTTCGACTCTCAATCAATTTTTATAGTCACACTAACAGACAACCGATCTTCACATCCATTTTAAAATGAACAAAAAAGTAATCGTCATCACGGGTAGCTCTTCCGGAATCGGAGAAACGCTTGCCAATCATTTCGTCGATAAAGGACATACAGTTTACGGGCTTTCCCGTTCCAGAAAAGAAAAAGGCCGATTTCAACATATCGCCACCGATGTTACAAACAAGGAAAACGTTTTGCAATCGGTGCAACAAATCATCAACGAAGCCGGACGAATTGACGTGCTGATCAACAATGCCGGAGTGGGAATGCTCGGCGCTATTGAAGACGTGACCAAAGAAGATTTCGACAAATTGATCAACGTCAATATTTATGGTGTGATTTATATGATGCAGGCCGTTTTGCCACTTATGCGCGGACAAAAATCGGGGCATATTTTAAACGTTTCTTCCATAGCAAGTAACCACGGATTACCGTTCCGTGGCTATTATTCGGCTTCCAAAAGTGCCATTGACCGGATTACCGAGTCGGCTCGTTTGGAAAATCTGAATATGGGAATTGAAATTATAACCGTAAACTTTGGCGACATCAAAACACCGATTGCCGAAAGCCGGATCCAAAGCACGGTTTCGCCTTTTTACAAAAAAAGTTATGAAAAACTGGTGCAAATCATCGACGAAGAAGTAGATCACGGATTAACGCCTGAAAAATTAATCCCCATCATTGAAAGACTGATGAACAAGAAAAACCTGAAACCGCATTACAACATCGGGAAAGGAATTCAGAAATTTTCGGTAACCCTGAAAAGGGTCATCGGACAAAGAATGTTTGAACGAATGCTGGCAAGGTATTCTAAATTGGAGTAAATGAACCTCACTTGGCACTATAAAGAATTTGACGAGTTAAATCCACAGGAGCTTTATGCTATTTTCCACCTTCGGATGATGGTTTTTGTGGTGGAACAAAATTGCGTTTACAACGAAGTGGACGGAAAGGATGTGAAATGTTCGCATTTGTGGTGTGAAGCGGACGGGAAAATTCTCGCGTATTGCCGCATCGTTCCGCCGGGCGTTTCCTATGAAGAACCCTCTATCGGTCGCGTAGTCAGCCATCCCGAATTCCGACATTTAAAACTCGGACATAGCCTGATGAGACACGCCATTCAAATCATCGAAAACCATTTCAAAACCAATTCCATCAAAATCAGTGCGCAGTCGTATTTGAAAAATTTTTATGCTCAGTATGGATTTGTGCAGACTTCAGAAGAATATTTGGAAGACAATCTACCGCATATGGAAATGAGCCGAACTTAGAAATTCATCAGAAATAAAGATTTATGTAAATTTACAGAAGCAAAATCCTGCGTATGAAATTTATCTCCATTCTTTTTTTATTTATCATTCTGATTTCTTGCGAAAGTAAAAATGTGGAAACTTATCCCATGAAATCGGAAGACGGATTTTACCATGCGGTAATTGAAATTCCGGCCGGAACCAATACCAAATATGAATTTGATGCTGAAACAATTACTTACGAAATTGATCAGCGCAACGGTAAAGACCGCATCATTCAGTATCTGCCCTATTTTGGCAACTACGGATTTATTCCTTCTACACTCTCAGCAGAAACAAAAGGTGGCGACGGCGATCCTTTGGACATCATTGTTTTGAGCGAATCTGTTCCGCAGGGAACTATAATTCAGGTGATTATATTGGGAACAATCAAGTTAATGGACAACGGAGAATTGGATTATAAGATCATAGCCGTTCCGGCGGATGAACAGCTAAATGTTTTGAAAGTAAAAACGCTGAATGAGTTAAAATCAAAATACCCTAGCGTTATCCAAATCATGGAAATCTGGCTTACGAATTATGATTCAGACTCCCTTGAAATAGAAGGTTGGCTCAATGAAGTTGAGACTGAAAAATATATTTTGGAGAATTCGATTTGAAAATTAATTTCTTTTCAGGAAATAAAATAGCAAAAGAAACCAACCCACAATCATCAGCAATCCACCAATCGGCGTGATGGGACCTAACCATTTCAGGTTGATGCCCCAATGGTCGGCAAAGGATAAAAAGTAAATACTTACCGAAAAAATAAAAGTTCCCAGAATTATACTCCAGGCAGCTCCTTTCTCCAATCCCGACTGGAATTCGAGGAACAAACCGATTCCCACCAAAAGCAATGCGTGATACATCTGATACTTAACGCCGGTTTCAAAACTCATCAGTTTTTCTGCAGGCAGAATCTTCTTGAAAGCATGCGCGCCAAAAGCTCCTAAAATCACAGAAGTGGCGCCGTACAAAGTCCCGAAAATCAATACAAGTTGTTTCATCTTTTTAGTTTTATTCCGAAATATAATGCGGTTTCAGGAAATAATCCCTGACCATTATCACGCTTATTTAGATTTAATTTAATTAAATATATTTGCAAAATTACGATAAAGAAAACGGATGAAAAGCATACAAACGATTTTTGATTTGAAACCGGGCGATTCGGGAAGAATTTCCGGTTTTTCTTCGGAAGAAGTTCCTATGAAATTTTATGAGCTGGGATTGATTCCCGGTTCTTTTGTAACTTTAAAAAAACGCCTCCCTTTTGGCGGTCCCGTTTGTATTCAGCTTTTGGAATCTTCCAATATGATTGCGCTGCGCAATACAGAAGCACGTTCCATATTAATCGATAAATTCCTATGAATCCAAAGAAAATTGCCTTAATTGGGAATCCAAATGTGGGAAAATCCACTTTGTTTAATTTGCTGACAGGGCTCAGGCAGAAAATCGGGAATTATCCGGGAATGACTGTCGAGAAAAAATCAGGTTTTTTTTCCCATAACGAAATCAAATATGAAATAACCGACTTACCGGGCACGTATGGCATTTACGCCAATTCCCTAGACGAACAAGTGGTAACCGACATTCTCACCAATCCCAATCATCCTCAACATCCGTCTCTTGCCGTTGTAGTAGCCGAACCCGGAACTTTGAAAAGAGCCATTTTGCTGTTCCAACAAGTTCGGGATTTGGGAATTCCGGGCATTTTGGTGATAAATATGATGGATGAATCCGAGAAACTCGGTATTAAAATCAACATTAAAAAATTAGAAGAAAAACTTCAGACCCAAATTATTCAGACCGATGCGCGAAGCGGAAAAGGAATCAGGGAGTTGAAAGATGCGTTGGAATTTGTGATTTCTGACGAATTTAAATATTTTGAAACGCCACGCGAATTCGTTCAATCCTTGGAAAAAATCAAGGAGATTTCGGGTGTCCAAAACGATTACCAAAACTGGCAATACCTCAGCCAGAAAGGCCTAAAACACCTGAGCGAACAACAAAAATCTGAGATTGAAAAGTTAAAAACGGAACATAAAATCATTTCGAGAAGACTTCAGGTAAAAGAAATTCTCAGCCGATACGAAACCATCGATGAAATTCTCGATAAAACAGTGACACAAGCAAAACCTGAAAAGACTTCATTTACCGAAAAACTGGACAAAATTCTGATTCACCCGGTTTTGGGCTATCTGATTTTCTTTGCCCTTTTACTGTTGATTTTTCAAGCGATTTTTGCCTGGTCAGGTCCTTTTATGGATTATATTGAAGAAGGGTTTCTCTGGATTTCCAAAAAGGTGGGCACTTGGCTCCCTGACGGTCCTATCAACGGTTTGCTCACCGACGGAATCATCGCCGGAATCGGTGGAATCGTGATTTTTATACCGCAGATTCTGATTCTTTTTTTCTTCATTTCAATTATGGAAGAATCAGGCTATATGAGCCGTGTTGTGTATCTGATGGATCGGTGGCTGAAACCATTTGGTTTAAGCGGAAAAAGCGCTGTGCCTTTGATGTCCGGTGCCGCATGTGCCATTCCAGCGGTGATGTCGGCTAGAAATATTGAAAACGATAAAGAACGTCTGATTACCATTTTGGTAACGCCTTTTATGACTTGTTCTGCCCGCCTACCGATTTATGTGGTCATCATCGGGCTGATTATTCCCGAACAGAAATTTTTAGGATTCAATCTTCAGGGCATTGTACTTTTTGGAATGTACCTACTTGGAATTTTTGGTGCTTTGGGAAGTGCATGGGTTTTGAAAAAAATTATAAAATCCTCATTCAAAAGTTATTTGGTTCTGGAACTTCCGACTTATAAAATGCCGGTTTGGCGAAATGTACTGTTGACAGTATGGGAGAAATCATCGGGATTCCTGATTGGTGCAGGAAAAATCATTCTTGCCATGAGTGTCGTTCTTTGGGTTTTGGGAACTTTTGGGGTTGGAGAAAAATTCAATAATGCGGAAGAAATCGTAATGACAGAAAATCCCGGTCTGAGCGAAGATGAACTAAAAAACGAAATAACGGCTTATAAACTCGAATATTCTTTCCTAGGGTATATGGGACAAGCGATTGAACCCGTGATAAAGCCATTGGGTTATGACTGGAAAATGGGAATCGGGCTGATTTCATCTTTTGCGGCAAGAGAAGTTTTCGTAAGTACCATGGCCACGGTTTATTCACTGGGCGAAACCGACGACGAACTAACCATCAGAGAACGGATGGCAAAAGAGGTAAATCCCAATACAGGAGAGTCTTCCTATAATTTTGCTTCGGGAATTTCACTTTTGCTTTTCTATGCCTTTGCTATGCAATGTATGGCAACAATTGCGATTGTAAGAAAAGAAACCGATTCATGGAAATGGACGTTTATTCAAATGATTTTCATGACCGGCCTGGCGTATTTTGCGGCGCTGATTGCTTATCAGTTTTTGAAATAACTTAACTTTGCAGTATGTTCTGGACCATTATTCAATATTTATTTATCGCTATCGTATTTGTAGTTGCGATTGCCTACATCATAAAAATGACAAGGGATTCGTTGGGTTCCAAAAAATCCTGTGCCAAAGGTTGCGGATGTGACGAACCTTCGACCGCAGAAACTTCTCTGGAAAAGAAAAAATAATTTACACTTCAGAATTAATTCTAAATAATTTTACCCGATAAAAAAGGACGACCCCAAAGTCGTCCTTTCTATCTTAATTTATTTTCATTTAAACTTAAGGAATTACCACGGGAACATTTATTTGTCCCTGAGAAACTGTAATTTCTTCACCCGGAACACCATTTGTAAATTTGGTAATGGTGCCGCTGAAAGTTCCCAATACTCTCGCATTTTCTCCCGTCGTTACCGCTGTAATATTTAGTGTTACGGGGAGATATGTATCCGTAACAGCATTGTAGTTTGTGTAGACATCAGTAGGATTGTTTGAAGTTCCCAGATTTACTTGGAAAATCACATTGTTTTCTTCTGTATAACTACCAATTCCTATTCCGCCCGGAACAGTAATAGATAAAGTCTGAATCTGATCTATGTTTTCTCCCTGAATTACCGCTGCAGTCTGAATTCCCATTGCATTTGCACCATTACTGAAATCAAAAGCCGTATCGTTGAAATTTGCCTTTAGCAAGGCATCAGACTGAGGTGTCGGCTGAAACTGAATCTGCACAAATTTACCGTTGGTCAAAGTACGCGTTTCATCTGATACCGGGTTGTAAACTGTCCCGGAAAAAACACCGGTAACAAGTCCCTGAGCTGAATTAACGGAAGTAATGGTCACATTAAACGGCAATAATTGATTATTTGCATCAACATTGGTAAATACGCCTGAAGTTCCAAGATTGATTATAATTGTAGCTCCTTGTTCCTGAGTGAAAACACCGACCGACAATGCTTCCTGTATGGTAATTACACTAGATTGATTGGAAGCATTCTGACCTCTGACCTGACTGTTTTCAGCCGAAGAAGTGGCAGATGTTATATCACTGAAATCTGTAAAAACTCCGTTAAGTTCCATAGTATAAGTTCCTGCTTCAGTGGGTATGGAAAACTCATCGCCTGGAGTAATCAACTCGCTGTCTGAACAACTCCAGAAAAATCCCAGCAACAGAAACGAGAGCAAAAAATATTTATTCATTTTATAATTTTTGATAAAATTAGAGAAATAACTTCAATTAAAATCAACGCAAATTAGAAAAAAGTATTGTATCAATAACCGCCTTCTCCAATCTTTCCTGAAACAATTTGCTTGGCTGAGGAAGTTCCAATTCTTTTCACACCCAATTCAATCATTTTCTCGGCCTCTTCTTTTGTTCGAACTCCACCCGAAGCTTTCACCGATAAAGAACCTGCGTTTTTCACCATCAATCCAATGACATGCTCATTGGCACCATTGGGTTCGCCATTGGGCGTTTCAAAAAATCCGGTTGAAGATTTCACAAATACATTTTCAGAAGGATATTCCGACAATTTATTTTCAACTATCTCACGGATCAAACTTGTAAGCCCTATTATTTCCTCATCAGTCAAAGCTACAGTTTCAATAATCCATTTGACAATTTTTTCATTTTTCAGACAAATTCTAGAACAGGTTTCGATTTCTTCCGAAACTTTTTCAAGATTTCCAGTTTTATATGCCCGATAATCTACTACAAAATCAAGTTCATCAGCACCATCTGCAATTGCCTTCTGTGCTTCAAAAATTTTGGCGTTCAGCCCACCATTTCCTTCCGGGAAATCTATAACTGTTCCTAGTTTTACATCAGATTTCAATTCATTGATCAACATACGCAGCGAATGAAGATAATCAGGGCGAACCATAACCGCAAAGAAATCGTTCTCAATTGCTTCACGAGTCAATTTATGCACTTCTTCAAGTGTCTGTGAATCAGAAAGACCGCTTTGTTTGGATGTTTTTAAATAAGTTGAATCTAAATAATCTCCTAACTTCATTTTAAGTTAATTTTAGCCCCCAAAATTAATAATTTAAAATGGCATAAACGGGAAAATGATCACTATATCCGCCAAGGTATTTTGTGCCGGCATAAGTTCGGAATGGTGAACCTTTAAACCTCCTATTCCATTCTTGCACAGAATGGTCATTGTAAATATGCGCCGATTGAAAACGGAAATTACCTTCTTTTTCTCCCAAAAAAGATTTCGAAAATAATAACTGGTCAAACAAAATCCACCTTCCTTCGTGCTTCAGACTTCCCGTTTTATAAAGCATTCCCAGCATTGGATTAAACAATTCGTCATTATAAAACTCTTTGTCCAAAGTCGTTTTCAAAATTTCCTGAGCATCCACATCGTTCGGATTTCCGTTGAAATCACCCATTACCAAAATCTGAGCATCCGGATTGACCACCAGAATTTCATTTACTTTCATTCTGATTTCAGCCAGAAAATTATTTCTAAACTCTCGGTTTACATCAACATCTCTACGCGAAGGAAGATGAACCACAAAAACATGAAGCTGCTGATTCCCTGCCTGAAATTTTGTGTAAAGTATGTCCCTTGAAAAATCAGTTGCTAAAAAATCGGGCGGTTTGAGGTATGTAAGCCGAATGGGTTCTGATTTTATCTCTTGAATCAAATCTTTTCTGTACAAAAGTGCATTGTCAATTCCTCTTTCGTCCAGCGAATCAAAATGAATAAAATCATAATTGTATTCTGCCAGATGCTCCGAATTGATCAAATCTTTCAAAACCGTATCGTTTTCAATTTCAGCCAAACCGATGAACAATGGTGGCGCTCCGGTTTCCTTCATCCCGATTTCACTGATAACACTGCTGATTTTCCAAACTTTGTTCTCGTATCGTTTTTGCGTCCATTTCCGACTTCCCTCGGGCGTATATTCGTTTTCGTATTTTTCAGGATCATCAATCGTATCAAAAAAATTCTCGGTATTGTAAAAAGCTATCGCTGCAGAATTCATAATCAGATATAAAAAATTTAAAAATAGAAAAAACCTTTTAGAAAATCAGGTTTCGTTTTCTTTCTTTACTTTTACATTCGAATTTTACTGCTGATTATGGCCATTCAGTATATTTTTGAAATCCTTGGAACCGTGGTATTTGCAATATCGGGAGCTTTAGCGGCTGACCACAATTCGGGGAAAGATTGGTTTGGAGTAACTTTTGTTGGATTTATCACCGCGATCGGTGGCGGTAGTCTGCGCGATATGTTGTTGGGAAGCTATCCGCTCGTTTGGGTCAATGATGTAAATTTCATTTACGCCATCATCACCGGAATTCTGATTATGCGGTTTTCCTATAATTCACTCGACAAATACCGAAGAGAATTATCGCTTTTTGATACCATGGGAATTGCACTTTTCACGGTTCTTGGAACAGAAAAAACCATCGAACTCGGCTTTCATCCGGTAATTGCGGCCATCATGGGCATGTTTTCTGCCGTGATGGGCGGTGTGATTCGCGATACACTCACCAACGAAACACCGGTGATTTTCCGAAAAGAAATTTATGCTACGGCCTGTCTGGCAGGAGCGATTTTGTTTTTGATTTTGTATAGTTTTGATGTACATAGAACCCTCAATTTCATCATTTCGGGGGCATTGATTATCACCATCCGATTGTTGGCGGTTTACTACAAATGGAGCATTCCAAAATTTAAATAATTATGTTAAAGTTTCCCGATAAAAATATTTGGAGCGGAAGGCTGGACGACGAAGACGGCGAATTGGGGCTTCGATGGCACCAAGTAGTTAAAACAGGTATATTTTCTGAACTAAGTGCAAATTCTGACGAAAAAATCGCATTGCTTGGATTTTGTTCTGACGAAGGAGTCCGAAGAAACAAAGGAAGAATCGGTGCCAAAGAGGCTCCCGATCAAATCCGAAAAGCATTGGCCAATCTTCCCTTTGACAAAGAAAAACAAAAAAAAATATTTGATTTTGGAGACATTTTATTGGAAAACGATGATTTGGAAGCCGCACGAAAACTTCAAATAGAATGCGTTTCCGACCTTTTAAAACACCATTATTTACCCATTGTTTTGGGTGGTGGACATGAAACGGCACTGGGGAATTATTTAGGTCTGACGCAAAAATTTGAAAAAATCGGAATTATCAATATCGATGCGCATTTTGATTTGCGAATTCCGGTGGAAAATAGCACATCAGGAACGCCCTTTTTTGAAATGGCGCATTTTTCTGCCGAAATCGGACGTGAATTTCATTATTTCACCATCGGAATTCAGGAAAATGGAAATACCCAAGCCTTGTTCAAAAGGGCAAATGAATTAAACACAGAAATCATTCGCGCCGATGAAGTTCATATCGACCTAAATCATGTTTTACGTCGCATAGAAGATTTCGCAAAAGAATTTGATGCCATTTACTTAAGTCTCGATCTGGATGTACTTGACGGAGCATTTGCACCAGGCGTGAGCGCTCCTTCGGTCAATGGATTGACTCCTTTTCAGGTAAAATCCATCATTCAAAAAGTCGTTCAAACTAAAAAACTTAAATTATTTGATGTTGTTGAACTCAATCCTAACTTTGATCAGGACAATAGAACCGCTAAATTAGCCGCTTATTTTATTCAGGAAATAAATTTATGATTAACCGAAAAATATTCTTCGCATTTACTTTCGTATTCAGCTGTTTTCAGACTTTTAGCCAAGAAAAGTTTGAGATAAATTCCACGCTTTGGGAATTTGAACTGCCCGAAAATTTCGTTCGGAATGACGTAGTCGAAAGTTCTGAATTTGAAGGAGATTCGGCATTTTTTTTGGAAGTCTCCAAACCAAATTCGCCTGAAATGAATATCATGAGTGTCACGACTTATTCCAATTTCAATCTCAAATCCATGACGGCAGGCGTTTATGCAAATTCTTTGTTGAATTCCATGAAAAACAACTTCCGAAATGAAAATCTGGAAGCCGATGTCTACCTTGACAAAATAGAAATTGATGGAGTTTCATTTTTTGTGATTCATTCCGATGTATTAGATCCCCACAATGAAGAGCGCTTTATGGCGAGTGTTTACATTGCTGAAATTGATGACAGAGAATTCAATCTTATGATCTTGTACGACAACGACGAAGACGGATTTGCACTGGAAAATGCCTTGTTGAACTCTAAATTTATCCAGCCATGAATTTATACCCATTAAAATTCAGACCCATTGCACACTACCGAATTTGGGGTGGAAACAAACTCAATCAGGCTGTTTCGGCGGAACTTCAAATGGATAATTTAGGCGAAATATGGAGCATTTCGGGGGTTGCGGAAAACATAAGCATCGTTGAAAACGGTGTATTGACCGGAAAAAATTTGCAGGAACTCATCGAAATTTATCAAGAAAAATTAGTTGGAAAGAAAGTTTGGAAAAAATTCGGAAATGAATTTCCATTGCTGATAAAATTCATCGATGCTGCCCAACCGCTTTCGGTTCAAGTTCATCCCAATGATGAACAAGCCAAGAAATTGCATAATTCCTTTGGAAAATCGGAAATGTGGTACATCATGGAGGCCGAAAAAGATTCAGAATTAATAATCGGATTTAAAGAAGGAATTGGAAAATCGGATTACGAAAAGCATTTGAAAACTGAAACTTTGGAAGAAATATTGGGCAAAATTCCAGTTGAGAAAGGCGATGCGGTTTATATTCCGGCAGGAAGAGTTCATGCCATCGGAGCGGGAATTGTATTGGCAGAAATCCAGCAGACTTCAGATGTTACCTATCGGATTTATGATTACAATCGAATTGATAAAGACGGTAAAAAGCGCGAACTCCATACTAATTTAGCACTGAATGCTATTGATTTTAATCCGATTGAAGAAATCAAAACAAAATACGATTCAACTGATAACCAATTGAATGCATTAATCAAATCGCCTTATTTCACAACGGAAATTTTTACCGGAAACCAAGAAGTTTCCATCACAGAAAATGACGAAATGCGGATTTATATTTGTACCGAAGGAAGTTGTAAATTTCAAACCCAAAACGGCGGAACCCAATTGGAAAAACACCAGACTTTGTTGATGCCGGCAGAAATTGATTCCTACAAAATCATTCCGGAAACGAATTCCACATTGATAGAAGTGAAGTCACCTTAAAATTTGATATGGAAGCAATATTTCATTTTGTGTTTGAATTACTTAAAATTGCTATATTGAGTTCAGCATATGCAATAATTTTGGTAAGCATTTTATCATTCTTAAATAAAAGAATGTCAAATGAATTTCTGACAAAAATTTTAAACAGTAAATTTAAAACTTGGGTTGTATTTGGATTTTTAATTTCAGTTTCACTTTTTACTTATATGTTTTCTTATTGGGGAAATCATGGCCTAGGTGATTATGCTAGAATTCCGGTGGGATATGGTAAAGAAGTATCCGAAATTAACGGAACCTAAGCCTATATTGAATCGAATGAATATAATTATGGAAGTCTTCCAGTAAAAAACTTTTCTAAACAAAAACATTTCATTATTGGTGAAACAGATAGCAGTCCTGTCGACATACCACCTCCATATTTTTTCTGGAACTTAAAAAATAATAAACTTATTTTATTTTCATCTGAAATTGAATTCAGACATTATCTTTTAGAGTTTGGTCTTTCAAATTATGAGCTAAAGTCCTTTCGAGAAAATTATAAAAAATACTGGTTGGGATGGAGATTTTGGTTATTGCCATAATCATTCTTCAAAATCCCCTTGGCACATAAATTGCTTTTCACAAGCTTGAGAAACAAATAATTCGTATCTTTGTAACGCAAATTAAGCCAATGAGAAACCCATTGTTCTACGCAAAAATCCTATTGTTTGGAGAATACGGTATCATCGAAGATTCCAAAGGATTGACCATTCCTTATAATTCTTACAAAGGAACTTTGACCTTCGACAAAAATTCCAAAGGCAAAATTTCCAACGAAAGCATCCGCAAATTCTCGGTTTATCTGGAAGAAAATTTTCAGGACGAATTTGATTTTACACAAATGAAATCCGATTTAGAGGCCGGAATGCATTTTGATTCCACCATTCCTCAAGGATATGGCGTAGGAAGCTCCGGCGCTTTGGTAGCGGCGATTTACGAACGCTATGCGCTCAACAAAATCGATACGGAAGATGGAATCTCCAAAGAAATCATTGCACAATTGAAAGAAACGTTCTCCAAAATGGAATCTTTCTTTCACGGCAAAAGTTCGGGTATTGATCCTTTGATTTGTTACCTCAACTTACCTTTGCTGATTAATTCCAAAACCGATATTTCAACGGTGGGAATTCCGGAGCAAAAAGAAGGAAAAGGCGCTATTTTCTTGGTGAACTCAGGCGCACCCGGCGAAACGGCTCCCATGGTTCAGATTTTCTTTGAGAAACTGAAACAGGAAGGTTTCCGCAAAACATTGAAAGAAGAATTCATCAACTATAACAATGCCTGCATTGATGCTTTTGTGAAAGGCGATGTAAACCCTTTGTTCAGTAACCTGAAAAAACTTTCAACATGGGCCTTTTTGCACTTCAAACCTATGATTCCACAACGTTTGCTCGATGCCTGGCAATACGGAATCCAGACCAATTCCTATTATCTGAAACTTTGTGGTTCAGGCGGTGGCGGATACATCTTGGGATTCACCAAAGATTACGAAAAAGCAAAAAAACATTTACGTGATTTCGACACTGAAATCATTTACAAATTCTGATTTTATGGAACGATTTATTTTTGAAGAAGAAGACCTTTCAGGAGGATTTTATCTATATGACGACGAAACAAAAATCGGAGAAGTTACCTTCAGAAAAAAAAATCCGAATGCCATTTCCATTAACCACACCTATGTCCTGAAAGAATTCGAAGGGCGCGGTTATGGAAAAAAACTGGTGTATAAAGTATTGGAATACGCCAAGGAAAATGATTTGAGCGTTACGGCCAGTTGCTGGTTTGCCGAAAAAGTTATCCAATCTTATAATCCATGAGTCCATTGAGCCCGCGAAAATTATTTGTCAAAACGCTGGCGCTCTTTACAGTAATTCGCGGATACAATATTGCCATGCTCATTCTGGCACAATACATGGCCAGTCTTTTTATCTTCAATGAAGGAAAAAACCACCTCCAAATCCTACTCGACAAAAATCTCAACTTTATCATCATCGCCTCCGCATTGAGTGCCGCAGCAGGATACATCATCAATAATTTTTACGATCTGGAAAAAGACGCCATCAGCCGTCCCTTACAGAATTATGTCGAAAGATTTGTTTCTCAGAACTTCAAATTGAACGTTTACCTCGCATTGAATATTCTGGCACTCGGCATCGCTTTTTTGGTTTCTTGGAGGGTCGCTGTCTTCTTTTTGGTTTATCAGTTTATGGTTTGGTTTTATTCGCACAAAGTCAATAAACTCGTCTGGTTCAATAATTTATATTCGGTCATCCTGATGGTTTTTCCGTTTTTCGCCCTTTTTCTTTATTACGAAAATTTTTCCACCATCATCTTCTTCCACGCCGGATTCCTTTTGCTTTTACTGCTCGAAACCGACATTTTAAAAGATTTGACCACCTCCACGGCCGACGCCATTTATCATTACAGCACCATTCCCGTCATTTATGGTGACCGGAAAACAAAAAAAATCCTGACTTTGCTGATGATTCTTACCGCTACCTGGTCTATTTTTATGTGGAGCGACAGCGGGACGGGCTATATGAAATATTTTTTTCTCTTCAGCGCAGGACTCAATTTATTGCTCATTTTCCCGCTCTGGAATTCCCATTCCAAAACAACTTATAAAATATTACACCTGATTTTCAAACTATTAATCGGATTTGGTATCTTCAATATGGTGTTCATTGATTTAAATCCCTTAGATTTGCAAAGAATTATCTAACCGAATTTGGTATTCGTTAATTGGGCGTGACCCCGTTGCGATTCAAAACTTTAGATCAAATTGAAATTTTACCGCAACGGGGTCGGGCTCTCGGCACTCGCTTTTTTTGTTGCCTTCGAGAACCTCAGGCTACAAAAAAGAGCTTAAACAAAGCCTCCATCCCTCACGCGGGTACAGAACAAAATTGAGATTTTCAATCAATTAGAAAATAACACAAAATGAAAAAAAGACAGGAAAGGCGAGACGCTTCCCCAAAAAGACCGGCGGGAAACTCATCAAAGCCCAATTTCAAAAATGCCGGCAAACCCTTCAAACCCCGTTTGAAAAAAGCTCCCGTTGACGACGGAACCATCCGTCTCAACAAATACATCGCAAACGCCGGAATCTGTTCCCGACGCGAAGCCGACGAATTCATCAAAACCGGATTGGCACAAGTCAACGGAAAAGTCGTAACCGAAATGGGTTATAAAGTTCAACCCGGAGATGTCGTAAAATTTGACGGAAAAACCATTTCTGCCGAAAAAAACGTGTACATCCTTTTGAATAAACCCAAAGGCTTTATCACCACCACGCGCGATGAAAAAGACCGCAAAACCGTGATGGACTTGATTGCCAATGCAACCACCGCAAGAGTCTTTCCGGTAGGACGACTGGACAGAGCTACAACCGGATTGTTATTATTTACCAACGACGGATATTTAACCAAAAAATTAACGCATCCAAGTCATTCGGTTCGTAAAATTTACCATGTCAAGTTGAATAAAAAGGCGACACATGCTGATTTGGAAGAAATCAAAAAAGGCGTTCGTCTGATTCCGGAAGGAATTGCCGTAGTGGACAATGTTTCTTTCATCGAAGGCAAACCAAAAGATGAAGTCGGAATCGAAATCCACATTGGCTGGAACCGTGTGGTCAGAAGAATTTTTGAAAAATTAGGATTTGAAATTGAATCATTGGACCGGGTTTCTTTTGGTGGACTGACCAAGAAAAATCTCAAACGCGGTGACTGGCGCAAATTGGACGAAAAAGAAGTTTCGTTTTTGAAAATGCTTTAAAAAATTATTCAAAATATATTTAAGCCATTTCTTACCGAGATGGCTTTTTCTTATCATACATCAATGCCTGAAAGACCTCATTTGCAGAACTTTGCAATAGAAACATAGAATAAAGTTTTTCATAGTTTTTTAGGTTAGTAGTAGTTGAGCCCTTTCAAAATTGAAAGGGCTTTTTTTATTGTTTAATGCGCCTCCAGCCAATTATCACCTACTCCGATTTCCACTTCAAGCGGCACATTCAGATTCACGGCACTTTCCATGGTTTCTTTGATAATGGGCTTCAAAATATCCAATTCGGGTTTCAACACATCCAACACCAATTCGTCATGTACTTGAAGCAACATTTTTGATTGGAAATCCTTTTTCAATATTTTTTGCAAACGGATCATCGCGATTTTGATGATATCGGCCGCACTTCCCTGAATCGGCGCATTGACCGCATTTCGTTCGGCATGACCACGAACCACAGCATTTCGGGAATTGATGTCTTTCAGGTATCTTCTTCTTCCCAAAATGGTTTCCACATAACCCTGTTCTCTTGCTATCTGAATCTGATTTTCAATATAATTTTTCAACACAGGGTAGGTTTCATAATAGGCATCAATCAACTGTTTAGCTTCCGAACGGGAAAGTCCGGTTTGTTCCGCAAGACCAAAAGCCGAAACTCCATAGATAATCCCAAAATTCACCGTCTTTGCCTGACTTCTTTGTTCGCGCGTAACCTCATCCAAACTGACTTTAAAAACCCTTGCAGCAGTGGATTTATGAATGTCCTCTCCCCGATTAAAAGACTCCAACATCATCGGATCTTTTGAAAGTTCTGCAATGATTCTCAATTCAATTTGCGAATAATCCGCCGAAACCAAAACGTAATTTTCATCACGCGCCACAAATGCTTTTCGGATTTCCCTTCCTTGCTCTGAACGGATTGGAATGTTTTGCAAATTTGGGTTTACCGAAGCCAACCTTCCCGTAGCAGCCACCGTCTGACTGAAAGTTGTATGAACTCTTCCGGTATCGGGACGAACTTCCTTCGGCAAAGCATCTACATACGTCGATTTAAGTTTTTGCAATTGACGATAATCTAAAATATCTGAAATCACGGGATGTTTATCTTTCAGTTTTACCAAAACTTCCTCGCCGGTGGCGTATTGGCCGGTTTTGGTTTTCTTGGCTTTGGAGTCGATTTTCAGTTGATCAAATAGAACTTCACCCAATTGTTTAGGCGAATTTAAATTGAACTCAACTCCGCATGAATCATATATTTTCTTTTCAATATTGAGAATTTCAGCTGTGATTTTTTCGGATTGCGCCGCCAGAACTTCTGTATCCAAACGAATTCCTTCGATTTCCATTTCGGCCAAAACTTCCATCAGCGGCATTTCGAGTTCTTTGAATAATTTCTGCGCGTTGACATCGGGCAATTGAGGCGCAAAGAATTGTTTCAGTTGCAAAGTCACATCGGCATCTTCCACCGCATATTCTTTTTGTTTTTCCAATTCCACCTGATCAAATTGCAATTGATTTTTTCCTTTTTTCCCAATTAATGTTTCGATCGGAACCGGTTTGTAGCGCAAATAAGTTTCGGACAAAACATCCATATTGTGACGCATATCGGGGTTTAAAAGATAATGCGCAATCATCGTATCAAATGACTTTCCCGAAGGCTGAATGCCATATTTATACAAGACTTTATAATCGTATTTCAGATTGTGACCAATTTTCAATACCGATTCGGATTCAAAAAACGGACGGAATTCTTCGATGATTTCGCGGGCTTCCTCAAAATCCGAGGAAACCGGAACATAATAGCCTTTTCCAGCTTCGAAACTAAAAGCAATCCCCACCAATTCAGCTGTGAGCGGATCAAGACCTGTGGTTTCCGTATCAAAACAAACTTCGGGTTGTTGTAGTAATTTATCCAATAATAATTTTCGTCCGATTTTACCTTCGACCAATTGATAAACGTGGTCGTAAGTTTCCAGTTCTTTGTAAAATGAATCTGAAATTTCTTCCGCAACCTCATTTCCTTCATCAAACAAAGAAGCCTGAACGGCAAGCTGGGAAACGGTTTTGGCTTTCTCAACAACTTCGGTTTCTAAATTGAAAGTCCGATAAAAATTTTCAAGCATCTGGCGGAATTCGAGTTCCATAAACAGTTCCTTTACTCGTTCCACATCGGGTTTGCACATTTCCAGTTCTTCTTCGTCAAATTCAACCGGCGCATCGATGATAATCGTAGCCAGTTTTTTGGACAAAATACCCAATTCACGGTTGGCTTCGATGTTTTCTTTTAGTTTTCCTTTGAGTTCATGTGTATGATCGAGAAGATTTTCCAGCGTTCCATATTCTTTAAGGAATTTTTTTGCGGTTTTTTCTCCAACGCCTGGTAATCCCGGAATATTATCGACACTGTCGCCCATCATTCCCAGAAAATCAATCACTTGTATCGGGTCATCAACTCCAAATTTTTCTTTGACTTCGTCCACTCCCCAGATTTCGATTCCCTTTCCAAATGCAGGCGGACGATACATTTTGATATTGTCTGAAACCAATTGTGCAAAATCCTTATCGGGTGTGACCATATAGGTCGTATAACCTTCTTTTTCCGCTTTTTTGGCCAAAGTTCCGATGACGTCGTCAGCTTCGTATCCTTCCGCGAAGAGCACAGGAATGCAAAGCGCTTTCAGAATTTCCTGAATGTAGGGAACGGCAATTTTAATGGCTTCCGGCGTTTCATCGCGATTGGCTTTGTATTGTTCATAATCAACCGTTCGCACCGTTGCCTGTCCCACATCGAAAACCACGGCAATGTGTGTGGGTTTTTCCCGTTTCAATACATCGAACAATGAATTAGAAAATCCCATGATGGCCGATGTATTCAGGCCCTTGGAATTGATTCGGGGATTTTTGATAAAGGCATAATAACCACGAAAAATGAGCGCATAAGCGTCTAGTAAAAATAGTCTTTTGTCATCTGAATTCATAGTTGGTAAAGGTAGGGAAATTTTGGCTTTGAGGGTTGGAGAGTTGATGGGTTGGAGGGTTAGTGTTTTTTACCACGAAAGACACTTTGTTTTTCAAGAAGGAAGACAAAGAGGAACTTCCTCCTGATCTCAGGGCTTGAGTCGTTCACTCTAATCAAAGAATCTATGGTTTCAACTCAGAACGCCCAACCCTAAACCTTAATTTATGACTCCGGCGCCAACTCGACCACAAGGCCTTCAATTTCTTCCGTAATATGAATCTGACACCCCAAACGGCTGTTTTCCTTTACGTTAAATGCTTCGGACAGCATGGCTTCTTCATCGACTTCCATGGGTGGTAATTCGACATCTTCCGACAAAACATAGCATTGACAAGAAGCGCACATGGCCATTCCGCCACAAATTCCAATAGTTCCTTCCGGTGCAAGCTCGTACGCCCTTACCAGTTCCATGATGTTCATGGACATATCGGTGGGCGCATCCACTTCGTGGGAGATTCCTTCACGGTCAATGATGGTTATCTTTACGTCAGACATACTTAAAAAATTAAATTGCGGTAATGGTTCCTTTCATAGCAATCCAGTGCCCTGGGAATGTACATACGAAAGTATATTCGCCGGCCTCTTTCAGTGTAAATTTAATGGTTTCCGATTCACCCGGCCCTAATAATTTGGTATGTGCAATGATATCGGTAATGTACAAATCTGATATATAATCGTTATCCTTTTCCCTGATTGATGCATTTGCAAAAGCCTGAACATCAGCTCCTTTTTCTAAAATCACTACATTATGACCCATGGTTTCGATGGGCAAAACACCGGCATTTGTAAAAGTCAGCGTAACTTCTTTGCCTGCTTCTACGGTAAATTCGGTTTTATCGAATTTCATATCGTCGGTTCCCTTCAGTTCCAACACATTGGGCTCGGCTTGTTTTTCTTCCACTTGGGCATCAGGTACAGTTTTAACCTGCTCCTCTTCCACTTTTTTGGTATCGGAACCACAGGAAATAACTCCAAATATAACAGCGAATGTAATTGCTAATTTTTTCATGTCTTTTGGTTTTCTATAAAGGTAAAAACCTATTCCGACTTGACAAATGATTGATGTCAATTTTGATTTCGAAATTGGATTTATTCAGGAGCAATTTAAGGTATATCCAAATATTTATGTGTCTGAACCGAAACTTGCCATTTGGGGTTTTCTTTGACATATTCCACTAATTTTTGCGAAATTTTATCGCGTTTACTCCATTCCACCTGTAAATAAAGTTTAGCATTGGGGTTTACGAGTTCGGCGTATTTTTCGGCAAACCGAAAATCATCATTATTGAAAATGATACATTTCAATTCCGAAGCCTTTTCCAGCACATCAGCTTGAACTTCTGCTAATTTTTTTGGCGACAATGTAATCCAGTCTAATTCTCCGCTCAGGGAATAAGCACCGGAAGTTTCGATGTGTATAGTTGCTCCGAATTCTTTGAGTTTTGAAGTCAGAAAGTCCAAATTCCACATCAAGGGTTCACCGCCCGTAATCACAATGGTTTTGGAATTTGAAGTGGCTTGTTTGGCCAATTCTTCCATATCGGTCAACGGATGTTTTTCCGCGTCCCAACTGTCTTTCACATCGCACCAATGACAGCCCACATCACAACCGCCCAGACGAATGAAATAAGCCGCTTTACCCGCATGTGCGCCTTCTCCCTGAAGGGTATAGAAATGCTCCATCACCGGAAGAAGCCGACCCTCTTTCAGCAATTCTGATTCTCTTTCAGTAATGGAATTCAGGGTAATCACTTTGTATTCTTCTTGTAAGCCAATAAAGTATTTTTCAGTAACATCGCACGGGTCATCGGTCCTACTCCTCCCGGAACCGGTGTGATCCAAGATGCCTTTTCTTTTACATTTTCAAAATCCACGTCGCCCACGAGTTTATAACCTTTTTCGGAATCATCGTCCACACGTGTAATCCCAACATCAATGACAACTGCGCCTTCTTTGATCATCTCGGCTTTCAAAAATCCGGGAACGCCCAAAGCAGTAATAACGATATCGGCTGAATGTGTATAATATGATAAGTTCTCAGTATTGCTATGGGTCAAGGTAACGGTACTATTTCCCGGGAAATCCTTGCGCCCCATCAAAATGCTCATCGGCCTTCCCACGATACGACTTCTTCCGATGATTACTGCGTGTTTTCCCCGAGTCGGGATATTGTACCGGTCGAGCATTTCCAGAATTCCGAACGGTGTTGCGGGAAGGAATGTACTCATATCAAGCGCCATTTTCCCGAAATTCGTCGGATGAAATCCGTCCACGTCTCGTTTAGGATTGATGGCTTCGATGATTTCTTCCTGATCAATCTGCGCCGGAAGCGGAAGCTGAACAATAAATCCGTCAAGTTTTTCTTGGGTATTTAATTTTTGAATGACTTCCAATAATTCGGTTTGAGAAACCGTATTGGGCAATTTCACCAAAGAAGAATCAAATCCCACTTGCTGACAATCTTTGATTTTATTGTTGACGTAAGTCTGACTTGCGCCGTCATTTCCGACCAAAACAGCTGCCAGATGAGGTTTACGTTTCCCTTGATTTACCGCCTCTTCAACTGCTTCTTTGATTTCTTGTTTGATTTCCTTTGCTAACTTGATTCCATCCAGAATTTGCATGCCCAAAATTTTTTGCAAAGATACAAATCGTAAAGCGAACTGCGAAGTTTGAAGTTGGCAAAATTGGTTGCCGCGCTTATTTTATTTCGCTCACTAAAATAAGTACAGGTCATTGCGATCACGAAGCAATCTTTTCGCACGCAATGACAACGGAATTTTACAAAGTTTTAATAAACTCAAATTTTATACGAACTTCGCCAAACGAATTTCGAACTAAATGAGAAAAATTGCCATCATCGGCGGAGGTGCTGCCGGATTTTTCACTGCGGCCAATCTTGGAAAAGTACTGGGAAACCAAACGGTTTTGTTTGAGCAATCTTCAGCGCCTTTGCAGAAGGTCAGGGTTTCGGGTGGCGGAAGATGCAATGTGACACACGCTTGTTTTGATCCGAAAGAATTGGTCGAATTTTATCCGCGCGGAAAAAAGGAATTACTGAGTGTTTTTCATAAATTTCAACCAGGCGATACGATGGAATGGTTTGAAAGCCGAAAAGTTCCACTGAAAATTGAGGACGACAACCGGATTTTCCCCATTTCCGATAATTCGATGAGCATCATTGAATGCCTGATGGCAGAAGCCAAAAAAAATCAGGTGGAAATTCGGCTCAATGAAAACGTTCAGAAAATCACGCCTACAGAAATCGGTTTTCTGGTTCAATCCAAATCGGGTTCTTACGAATTTGAAAAGGTCATTTTCACACCGGGAAGTAGCGTGAAATCGATGGAAATTCTAAAGAATTTAGGACATAAGATTGTCAAACCCGTTCCTTCGCTTTTTACGTTCAACATCAAAGATCAACGACTGAAAGATCTGATGGGAATAAGTTTTGAATGGGCAGAAATTTCGATTCCCGAATTGAAAATGGAGGCGGAAGGTCCGATGCTCATCACGCATTGGGGATTGAGCGGTCCGGGAATTCTGCGGCTTTCGGCTTGGGGTGCTCTGGAATTGCATAAATTGAATTATGAATTCGAAATCAAAATTAATTTCATTCAGAAAGACAAAGATGAATGCTTAGCTTTCCTAAATGAATTCAAATCGGAACATCCAAAAAAATCGGTTTATAAGATCAATCCTTTTTCGTTTCCGAAGCGTTTCTGGCTTCGGATTCTGGAAATTTCAAAAGTTCCTGTGGATTTGAATTATTCAAATTTGAATAAAAATCAAATCATGCAAATTTCGATTGAACTGACCAAAGGGATTTACAAAGTCAAAGGGAAAAGTACTTTTAAGGATGAATTTGTAACGGCTGGCGGTGTGGATTTGCGTGAAATCAACTTCAAAACGATGGAAAGTAAGGTTTTACCCAATTTCTATCTGGCCGGAGAAATTCTAAACATTGATGCCATCACGGGAGGATTTAACTTTCAGGCTTGCTGGAGTGAAGGGTTTTTGATTTCGGAAGCTTTGAAAGTTTAGAAGTTTCAGGTTCAAAGTTTCAGGTTTCAGGTTTTCTGAACGAAAGGCTTATTTCAATTATAAAATATTGAATTTCAAATAATTAAGATCAATCCCGTCTTAATACTTAAATCTTCATACTTTTTTAACCATAAAGGACACAAGGTTTTCACACTAAGGTCACAAAAGGATGTCTTAATACTTGTTACTTAAATCTTAATACTTTTTTAAATGCGCCAGGGATATGGAGGGCAGCGACCGAAGGAAGCGGGTCTCGGCTCAGCCGAGACGGAACCCCGGAGCAGCCCGCCCGCCGTGCCCGAAAAGCACTGCGGGGCGCCCAAATCAGTTTCAAAAGGCGGGGTGGATAAAAGTTTATTATGTACGCATAGCATTTTCGATTTTATTGTTTACATTTGTTTACATATATTTAACATTTATAAATTGAATTAATACATGAGAAGAGTTTATTTAATCGCGCTCCTGATAGGATTGGGGACTTCTGCTTTTGCCGGAGGTTACCGTGTGTCTTTTCAGGGAGTACGTCAGGCATCGATGGGACTTACCAGTGTCATGCATGCCCGTGATGCAAGTATTGCATTTTACAACCCTGCAGGGCTTGCTTTTGTGGAAGGAAAACTGAGTATTGCAGCCGGTGGATTTGGCATCATTAACAATGTCAAATGGCAAAATCCCGGAACTTTGGAATCGGCTGAGACTGACAGTCCGCTAGGGACACCAATTTACTTTGCTGCTTCCTATCGGCCAATTGAGGATGTGACGGTAGGGGTGAGTTTTACAACGCC
Organism: Moheibacter sp.; assembly: GCF_049672845.1. Taxonomy (NCBI): domain Bacteria; kingdom Pseudomonadati; phylum Bacteroidota; class Flavobacteriia; order Flavobacteriales; family Weeksellaceae; genus Moheibacter; species Moheibacter sp. Next base: position 392,495 of record NZ_JBATWT010000023.1, on the reverse strand, counting down.
TTTTGGCAGTACAGTGACATGGCCCGAAGACTGGGCTGGTAAAGCTAATATTACCGAAATCTCCATGAAGTCTTATTTTATTCAACCAACAGTTGCGGTAAAATTCAACGAATGGTTCAGTGCAGGTGCCGGATTTATCTATGCGATGGGTTCTGTGAATCTGCAAAGAACGATGAGTGTGGCTGGGAATGACATCGGATTGGAAATAGAGGATACGGATGCACACGGTTTAGGCTTTAATATTGGTGCCTATTTTCGTCCGAGTCAACGCGTAAACATCGGTTTGGCATATCGTTCAGGAATAGACATGAAGGCTAATTACGGCGAAGTTGCATGGAGTAATGTTCCGTCAGCTTTGTCTACAACAATGCCTTTTTCAACCAATGAATTTAATGCAATGCTACCATTGGTTTCGGAATTTCTTGCCGGATTCTCTTATCAGGCAACTTCAAAGTTGATGCTTGCCGGTGAAGTTTCTGTTCATGGTTGGGGTAAATACAAGAATCTTGACATCCAGTTGCAGAATACTGAAACAGGCGATACATACGATTCCTATGCGACCAAAAATTTCATTGACCGTGCCGTTTGGAAAGTCGGAGGTGAATACCAGGCTACTGATATGCTGGCAATCCGTCTGGGATATTATTTCGACGAATTTGTATCTCCTGCCGATTACTGGTCTCCTGAAACTCCCGATACTTCTCGTCACTCCATCAACGGTGGTTTAGGACTTACTTTTGGCGGATTCAATATTGATGCATTCGGGCAATACACAATGGGAGTTGAGCGCTTTGTTCAGAATGTGGAGACAGGATTCCAAGGTGATGTAAACCTGACGGCTATTTCCTTCGGTTTGGGTCTTTCTTATAACTTTAATTAATGAGAAAAATGAAAAATTTATCAAAAATATTTATTGCTTCTTCCCTGGTTGTTTTGGCAAGTTGCGAACCTGATTTTGACGAACCGATTGAAGACATTGTGGTAACCTCGGGGGATGCAAATTTCAGCAAATACATTGCATTAGGAAATTCACTGACTTCAGGTTTTTCTGATAATGCATTATTTATCAGCGGACAACAGAATTCCTATCCGAATATGTTGGCAGCTCAGTTTGCCATGGCTGGCGGAGGTGCTTTTGCACAACCTTTGATGCCGGATGATATTGGTGGGTTTACCAATTTAGGCGTAGACGGGAGACTGACTCTACAATTGGTTGAAGGAAGTCTTTCACCAGTTCCTACTCCAGCCCAATCACCACTAACTCCTGCGAGTGGAGGTCCTTTTGGCAACATGGGCGTTCCGGGTGCTAAATCCTATCACCTGATTGCACCGGGATACGGAAATCCATCCGGTATCGGATCGACTGCAAATCCTTATTTCGTGCGTTTTGCTTCCTCGCCTACTACTACGGTTTTGGCTGATGCTGCGGCGCAACAACCCAGTTTCTTTACGCTTTGGATCGGAAATAACGATGTGCTTTCTTATGCCAGTAGCGGTGGTGTTGGAACCGACCAAATGGCAGCCAACAATACAGACGTAACCACTTACGGCGGAAACGACATTTCTCATCCGAATGTCGTAGCGGGATCAATTCAGATGGTGTTGGAAACCCTGGCCAATCAAGGCGGAGCTAAAGGAGCTATTGCCAATATCCCGAGCATCACAGATATTCCGTTTTTTACTACAGTTCCTTATGCACCTTTAAGCCCGGCAAATGCTTCATTCGGACCAATGATCCCAGCTTTGAACGCTCAGTTCGGGCAATTAAATGCTGTTTTTGATTTTCTGGGTGTTCCTGAAAGAAAAATTGTATTCAGTACAGATGCTGCAAGTGCTGTGGTAATTCAGGATGAGACGCTTTCCAATCTCGCCACGGCAATTCGTGATGTTTTAATGAGTCAGGGAGTAGATGCAGGAACTGCAACTATCCTTGGAATGACTTATGGACAATCTCGTCAGGCGACTGCTCAGGATTTATTGGTATTTACATCTCAAACAGTAATAGGACAAATCAATATGGACAGAGTTGCTGAGTTAATGGGAATGGGAGTTCCGCAAGAACAAGCTGCTCAATTGTCTGTCAATGGGATTACTTATCCCTTACAAGATCAATGGGTACTGATTCCAAGTGAAAAAGAGGCTGTAATTGCCGCTACCAATGCGTATAATGCAGCTATTGCTCAGCTTGCGGCTAATTATAATCTGGCTTTGGTTGATGCACATCAGGCAATGCAGGATTTGAGTAGTGATGCCGGTATTACTTATTTCGGAACCAATTACAACACCACTTATGTAAGCGGTGGAGCATTTTCACTGGATGCAGTTCACCTTACAGCAAGAGGATATGCCGTGGTTGCCAATTATTTCATTGAAGCCATCAACCATAAATATGGTTCTACACTTCGTACTGTAAATCCGAATAATTATCCGGGTATCGCGATTCCTTAATAAACTCAATCTTATATATAAACGCCTTCCTTATCGAAGGCGTTTTTTTTGTATCTTTAGTGGACTAACAACTTAAGATGAAAAATCAGCCATTCATCGGGCCTTTGGCCGGGCTGATGCTCGGCATACTATTCGCTGAATCCCTCCCTCTTTCCGACATTGCGAATGGTGCAAAACTTTTGATTTTCGTATTCTTTGTCATTTTTCTGACCTTTTTCCGACTCAAACGATATGATTTCTTTTGGATTTCGATGGTTTTCTTTGTTTGCGGATGGATGTTTACTTCAAATTTCAATTCTTATGAACCTATTCCTTCACAGAAACTTGGTAAAGATTCCAACCTGAAACTGAAGATCGAAGAAATCTATCGTCCTTCCGCTAAATTCAGAAAATACAAAGCCCGGATCCTGCAAATTGATTCATTAAGAGCTAATAATTATATACTTCTTTATTGGCGTAAGGAAAATCAGGAGCTTTATCCGAATGATGAAATCCAGATTCAGGCCGAAATTCTTCCTACTCAAAAACCGCTCAATCCGCATCAGTTTGACTATTCCAAATGGTTACGGCGGCAAAAGATTCATTATACAATTTTTTCTGACACTGTTTATGAAAAAATCAAATCCGGGAATTCTATTGCGTTCAAAACTTCGGTTTACAAAAGAGAAACCCATCGGAAATTAATCGAAAACGGCTATACAAAATCTTCCGCAGACCTCATTGGCGCAATGCTTTTGGGCGACCGCACAGAAATGGATCCCGAAACTGAAGATAATTATCGGAAAACCGGCGTGGTACATATTCTTTCCATTTCGGGACTGCATGTGATGATGGTTTACTCCATTTTTATGATTTTGCTCTATCCGCTGGTTTACCTGAAAAACGGAAAGTTAATCCGGATTTTACTGAGTCTGGCTTTGATCTGGAGCTTTGTGGTTTTTGTGGGATTTCAGCCGCCCGTTTTGAGGTCTGCTGTAATGATTTCGGTTTATTATATCACCGTTAGTTTCCGGAGGAAACCCAATATTTACCATACGCTGGCAGTTTCTGCTTTCATATTGTTGTGGATCAATCCCAATTTTCTGTTTGATGTAGGGTTTCAACTGAGTTTTGCAGCGGTGTTCTTCATCGTTTATTTGCATCCGATTTATCAGAAACTATTCAAACCTAAATCTAAATTATCAAAAAACATAATTGCTTTTATAGGAACGAGTGTATCTGCACAATTGGGAACGATGCCTTTTACGGTTTTGTATTTCAACCAGACTTCGGGGTTATTTCTGGCGGGAAATGTCGTGATGATCATTGCATCTTATTTTATGATGGCCGGCGGAATGCTCGCACTCATCTTTCTCGAATTGAACTGGAATTTTGAATGGTGGTTTTCTCTATTTAACAGAATCATTGAAGCTTGTAATTCCTATATCCGCTGGCTTTCGTCTTTTGATTCGCTGGTTTTTGAAAATATTTCCTTTAATCCTTTGGAGTCGATTCTGATTCTATGGTTGCTAATTTTAATTGGAATCATTTGGAAAAAACCAAGCTTCCGAAATGTTCTGGCTGCTTTTATTCTCATTGTTTGTTTTCAGATTCAACAAATGAATCAGCAGGAAAAATTCAACCACAAAAAAGAAATGATTGTCTTTCATCAAACTAGAAATTCCGTCATCGGTTTCCGAAACGGGCAACAACTTGATGTTTATCTGATGGATATTTCTGATTCAGTAAATCTTGAGAAATATTTAATTAAACCTTATGCAATAAAAGAGAAAATTAAAAAATATAGAATTAGGGATTTAGAAGAAATTCAGAATTTAACTTATTTCAAATCAGAGAATTCCATTTTTTTCGAAGGGAAGCACCTGGCTTGGTTGTCAGAAAATCAAGAGGAGATTCAGATTGCTGCCAATTATTTATTGGTTCAGCATAATTCGGAAATCAATAAGGAATTTATTCACCCAAAAACCCAAATCATTGTGGATGGCAGTAATTATCCGAATCATTTAAGCGATTTGGAAATTCCTGTCTGGAACACGCGTGAAAAGGGTTCACTGATAATTCCTATAACGCCAGATTCTCCAAAAGCTGGGCTTTTGGCATATAACCTAAAAGCAATTTTTCCAAATTTCCTTTCTGATTGATGACCGCATAGGCCGGATAAGAAAGCTTTCCGCGAAGCGAAAAATAAGCAAAGGAATTCACGCCTCTACCGCCGGTTTGCGGACGTACATATTTATAAGTTTTGCCCCGGAAAGACACTTCTTCTTTGGATTCGGCATCAAATTTCACCGGAATATAATTTTCATTCAGATGTTTTACCACTTCTGCTTCCTTGAAAGTTGAAGCATCCATCTTTTTACACCAACCGCACCAGCTGGTGTAGAAATCGATGAAAAGCGGCTTTTCGGGGTTCCTTTTCATTTCAGCTTCGGCCTGTTCCAAAGTCAGCCAATTGATATCTTGTGCTGATAATGAAATAGAGAAAAGGACGAAGAAAAATCCAAAGACGAACTTATTTTTCATTTTGAAATTCAATGATTTAGAAATGCAAACTTACGAATTATCTGATTCCGTGCATTAATTTTTTCAGCACCGGGTGCAAAGCCATCACCAATAATCCCATCACAATCGGAACAACAGTGAAAATCAAGAAGAAATATGATAGCGAATATTCTTTTGTAATATTTTCAATCTGTCCTCCTAATAAAGCGGCCAATTTATTTCCAATGGCAATCGCAAGGTACCACATACCAAACATAAAGGCAATCATCCTTGCCGGCACCAGTTTCGACACATAAGAAAGTCCAACAGGCGACAAACATAATTCTCCCAAGGTATGGAACAAATAAGCAACCACTAACCATATAAAACTAATTCTGACACCTTCTGCCACTCCGTTTGTTCCAAGGAATAAAGCTCCAAAACCTAAGGCCATAATGATTAAGCCCAGTCCGTATTTAAAGGCTGCAGGCGGATTGTATTTGGAATCCCAGATTTTGGACACAAAAGATGCCAGTGTAATGATGAAGAATGAGTTCAGAGTACTGAAAAAGGAAACCGTAATTTCAGAAGTTTCTGAACGCAATTCACGGTTTAACATCCATAAAGCAACCCCCCAAATTCCAATAAAACAAACAGCTAAAACTACGTTGGACATTGGGATTTTGTTCCATGTTCTTCTGTTTAATAAAAACAATACGTACGTAATAATCAATAAAGGTACAATTGTTAATAAGCCATTGACAATATCAAAGATTATTTTCGTAGTCCCTTCTAAGGATCGATCAATGTTATCACGTGCAAATACCACCAATGAGGAAGCTCCTTGTTCAAATGACATCCAGAAGAACACCACAAAAACCGCAAAAATAATCACCGCTATCATACGATCACGCACCACTTTGGTATAGCCTGCCATACGTTTGATCACCACAAAGAAGAATAAGACCAAGGCAAAAATTGCAGCGAAATTTGCTCCAGAAAGGGATCCAACTGAAAATGGGAAAATTTCTATACCACCTATAATTCTGATGGGATCATGCAAAGCATACCCTAAACCAAACAATGTCATAATTACGATTAACACAATATCCAATTTTGAAAATGGATTTGGTTTTTCATCTGCTCCGTATAATTGCGCTTTTGTTTCTTCAGTTTGATTGCTTTTGGAAGGAACTTCACCAATTTTACCAAACAATGGTTTCGCCAACCAGAATTGTAAAGTACCCAATAACATAAAGATACCTGCTAAACCGAATCCCCAATGCCATCCTATTTTTTCGGCTAAATATCCACAAAGCATCATTCCAAAGAAAGCTCCGGCATTCACTCCCATATAAAATATGGTGTAAGCTCCATCTTTCTTTTCAGGGAATTTTTTATACATTTCAGATAAAATCGACGTCATATTGGGCTTAAAAAACCCGGTTCCCAGAACCAGACAGATTAATCCTAAATAAAAGAAATTGATACCATTAAGAGCCATAAATCCATGTCCGAGCGTCATAATTATCGAACCAATGACAACTGCCCAGCGATAACCGATGTATTTATCGGCAATCATACCACCAAAAATTGGGGTAACGTATAGCAACATGGCATAGGTACCATATATTGCTGTGGCATCCACAACATCCCATCCATATCCTGGATTACTTCCAATTACCGCAGCGGTCAGGAATTGAATCAACAATACCCTCATTCCGTAAAATGAAAAACGTTCCCACATTTCTGTAAAGAACAAAACAAATAAACCGGACGGATGTCCTAAAACTTTCGAATCAAAGAATGAATCTTGTTGCGTTTGCATATTGGATTTTTTTGAAGCTCCGAAAATAGAAAGTTTTTTCCAATAAAGAAGCCCGTTTTACAATTAAACGGGCCTTTTCTCTTATTTTCAATGTTAAAATTACAAATTCTTTGAAGTTTCTGCCAATTTTCGTTTTTCAATCGGCTTAATGATTAACCGGTCATAAATTACCAGAGAAACAACAGAAAACATTCCGATCCCTACAATGACCATCCAGATTTTGTTGGGCTGATACGTATTCCATAACATTTCAACCATTTGCCAATGATCCATGCCGAGTTTTTGTTCGGCCAACTCAAAGTACTCATTTTTGGAAAAAGGAAAATGCAATTGGGAAACATCGATATTCTTTTGTGTCGCCAATTCTCCTACAGATTTTTTTACTTCCTCCCAATTTACCTCATCGGCTTTAAGGTTGAATTGATTTTCAAATTCGCTTAATTTCATTCCAAATGTATTGGCGCCTTCTTCCACAAATTGTTCTTTTGAAACAATTTCCGGCATCGCAATATTTCGGCTGGTCATCTCCTTTTTCAAAAGAGATAGTTTATCTGACCATGCCTGATACAAATCACCCGAAATAAAACTCGTCACCCAGTAACTCGCGGCAACCGGAAGAAAATAAGTTCCTTGATATAATCCTTCTTTCCCTTTGGGTGTTATCAAAGCGATGAAGGAAGAAACCGTAGGACTTGACATCATTTCACCGATGGAAAAAATCATGGTTCCGATGATGGCAAACCAAACCGTCCCAAAATAAAAAGACAAGGCAATCCCAATGGTTGCAATGATAGCTCCACGAATTACGGCCGTTATATGACGCATTTTGGTCACAAAAAAGGAAATGAAAACCTGACAAAATATAATCATCAAAGCATCAATATTGGTAAACCATTCCGGTTTTACCTGTGCTCCGTCAGTTAATAGCTTGGCTAATCCGGAAGGCATATTGGCATTAATCCAATTACTTAAAACAGAAGAATTCACCCAGTCTTCAATGAAATTGGGAAGGGTATTGAACAATTGATTGAACATCGTCCAGAATCCGACCATCAATAACAATAAAATCCCCAAACGAACATCTTTCAAAGCTTCCACAATTCCTTTTAATGAATCGACTATGGCTTTACCGATGGAATCTTTCGGTTTTTCAATTTTGGGTTCTTTGTAAAATAATAGCAAGATGACCAAATTGATGGTAATTACCACTGCTCCTTGGATGAACATTAATTTCCATCCGTATTCAGTTCGTAAATAAGAAGACATTGCAGGCCCTACAAATCCGCCTATGTTGACCATCATATAAAAAATCCCAAATCCGAGTGTCCCGGTTGTTTCATCAGTATTTCGGGCGACTATTGCCGAAGCAACGGGTTTAAAGAAAGCTGCTCCTACTGCAACCAGCAAGAAAACCATATATACACTTGAGTAAGTTCTTACTTCACCCATCATATAATAGCCTACAATCAGCAGAACATAGGCTATTGCCAGGGATATTTTATAACCAATCCTGTCGGCAATTACACCAAAGAAAATAGGCAATAAATAAAGAATCGCCACAACATTACCCATGATATTCCCTTTCTGAATATGGTCAAAACCCAAACCACCCGTTTGAGGATCAGTTGAAGCTACTAAATAAAGACCAAAAAGTCCATAAATACCATACCAGGCCCAACGTTCAAAAAGCTCCATAACAGAAGCAATCCAGAAGTTTTTGTTGAGTGAATTAATGGTTTGCCAAAAAGATTTTTTGGTTCCTTCTGTAAAATCTGATTCGGGAATCAAATTGGAGTTATCATCCATAAATTATTTTTTAATTATTTAACTTCCTGCATTAATTTTCGGACTTGTGGCGCGATAATAATCAACAAAACCCCGGCGATGACTGCGTATAAACCTAATTGTTTATATCCTTCCGTGTACGCAATTAATGCATCATAATTGGTTGAACCTTCTTTGGCCGTTGCCATGTTTGCCCCGATGATTCCGGCTACGTATTGTCCGTAGGCACTGGCCAAAAACCAAAGCCCCATCATCATTCCCTGTAATTTATCGGTCGATAATTTAGTCATGATGGACAAACCGATCGGTGACAAACAGAGTTCTCCCAAAGTAATTACCAAAAGGGCGATTGTGAAAATATTCAAAGAAGTGACACCTTGTAAATCTGCAAATAATCTTGTCGCAAACAAAACATAGTATCCCAATCCGAGGAATATGAAGCCTAATCCAAATTTTACAACGGTATTGGGTTCAATTTTTCTTTTGCTCAACCAAATCCACAACAATCCGATTAAAGGTGCTAAAAATATGATGAAAAATGCGCCGGCTGAATTATTGACTCCATTTGGATCCAATCCCAACAAATCCTTGTTCAGATTCTTTGCAGCAAAAATGCTGAGTGATCCTCCGCTTTGCTCGTAAATTCCCCAAAAAAAAATGGAAAACACAATGAAGATCAAAGCTGCATATAGTTTTTTCCGTTCTGCATGGGTCACTTTGGACATTTCATAAAATAAATAAATCAAAACAACCGGCCCGATTGTCCACATGAAATAATCGGTATATTCCGGTACCGAAACCATCAGCATAATCAGAGGAACAAAAGCCAGCGTCATTATATAAACACCATATTCTTTCCACTTTTCCATGGATGTAGAAGTTCCGTCCATATTTAGTTTTACTGGCTGTAAACCAATCGGCCCCAGACTTTTCTGTGTAAACACAAAATTGACCAAACTGATGCACATAACGATTGCAGCCAATCCGAAAGCAACATTCCACCTTGCCCCTTCTTCAATTACGGAAGAAAGCATTTCACCTTTTCCTATGGCGATACATAAATATCCACCCAAAAGTGCTCCAAGATTAATTCCGGCGTAGAACAATGAAAATCCGGCGTCTCTTCTGGAATCATCTTTTTTATATAATTTCCCTACCATGGTAGAAATATTCGGCTTAAAAAATCCGGTTCCCACAACCGTAAAAGCGATTCCTAAAAAGAAAAACTGATGCGGATCTGTAGCCAGAATCAAACTGCCCACAATCATCAAAAGTCCGCCCCAAAAGAGTGATTTTCTGAATCCTAAAATTTTATCGGCAAAGATTCCACCTACAAAAGTGAAAGCATAAACAAAAGCCTGTGTAGCTCCGTATTGTAAATTAGCAGCGGTCTCTTCAAAGTTTAACTGGTCAATCATAAAGAAAACCAGCATACCCCGCATACCGTAGAAACAGAAACGCTCCCACATTTCGGAGAAAAAAAGTGACCAGATTTGTTTGGGGTATTTGCCTTTGAAATTCTGGATTTGTTCGAGTGTTGTCATATCGTGAAGTGCAGGACAGCCTTATTGCAGTCAAGCTCACAAATTTAAAAATTAAGTTGAATGTGGAGCCTTATCGTCGGTTTTTTTTACAAAATCACCAAAAGTTGCGTGTCATAAAATAGGTGCTGATCCAGTAACCATTGATTTTGATTGCATCTCTCAGAGTTTTTTCCAGATATTTTGTGTCGCCAAAGGCATGGTTGGAATTTCTGCCGTTGGTAACGATTCCTCTTTGGTAAAGCGTGTAATCCGTTACATCGGTGAGCGAAGCACGGTTGTAACCCCATCCGGTCTCCCTGTTCCAGGCTTGGTATTTGAATTTCAGCAAATCCTTGTAATATTTCTCTTTAATTTGAGAAAGCATTTGCGGATGAAAATAATTCAATGAGCTTTTGTCAAATATATTCTCTTTCAAATAATAAAGTAAATGCTCGGAAGGAGCGATTTTCTCCGTGAAATCCATCAGCAAAGCATCGTCATCACTGTCAAGAGCAATGATAAAAGCGTTTTTAAGTTCTTCAAACGACCGGAATCCCTGGTGTGGATTCATTTTAGTTTCTGAACTTACATAATCTCCTTTCTCATTGATTACCCTCATTTTGCCATTGTTAAAAGTCAAAGCCTGAAAATTGGGTTTATCAGAATAAGCGTAATCAGAAACTGGTTCAAAATTGGCGACTTCATCAAAGGAATCATTGGTGATGAATTGTTTGTTTTCACCTATGATTTTATATTTCCCATCTTTTTTGGCTTTGTAGAGCTCGGTATATGAAATTCGCTGTAAGTCATCGTATTGAAAAGGGATTTGAATTTCATTTTTTAGATTTACCGTGCCGTATTTCTTTCCTTTCTTAACAATTATTCTGTATTCTTTTTCGGGATTTTGATCATAAACAAAATCGAGATTGATGTCATCATAGCTAACCGGAATGATGATTTCATTTTTTTCATTGATCAAACCGAATTTCCCGTTTTTCATGACGCTGTAGTAGTTGTGTTTTCCACCCTCAAAATATTGGATGATTTTGTCATAAACCATTGGGACATCCAATGTTTCGGTTATTTCATTCAGCAAACCGTATTTTTCGTTCTTACTTTTCACAAACAATAAATATTTCCCATTGGAACTGAAGGGATTCAGCAAAAGACTTTCATCGTGGATATAACCAAAATCACTGACATTTTCAGACAGAATCAATTCATTGTTTTGGCTTAAAAAATTGTAAGAATTCTTTTCCTTTTGAAGAATGGTGATTTTACTATGCTCGGTATCGTTGCCCGTAATCCATTGATATTCAGCCGAAACAACAACTTTTCCATCTTTGCTGTACAAACCGAATTTTCTGTCTTCTCCAAGGGTTGCCACTTTCAGATATTCGTTTTCTACCCCCACCCAATCAAATTCAATGGGAATGACGATTTCATTTTTCAGGTTGATGATGCCTGTTTTTTCTCCGGTTTTCACTTTTAATAATTCAGTGAATCCACCTTCGTAAAAGGTGTTGATATCGTCATAAATCGGCGGAATAATAATTTTTCCTTCTTTATTGATGATGCCTTTTTTGCGGTCTTTGGTCACCCGCAAACCCAATCCGCTGAGCTGATAGATTCCTGTGTTGTCGTATTCAAACGGAACAATTTCTTTGCCTTTCAGATCGAATGCACCTTGCTTGTTGTTCTTTGTTGCCATCACAAAACCATAGCCGTCGGTCCAGACCCGGCTGAATTCAAAACCGGTTTTTTGTTTGGAAGAAGTGAAATAAATACTAAACAAATCATTCTTCTTTGCCAAGATATATCCCATTACTTTTTCTCTGATAATTTCATCGTTTTCAGGTGGATAAATCAATTCTCCTTCACTACTGACCAAACCCAATTTCCCATTCTTTTCAACCACCATTTCAAAAGCAGGCGTACTGTTCAGGTGTCTGAAATCGAATTGTGAAAATTTTTGTTGCGGATTTTTGTTTTTCGTTATGCTCTGGGCAATGCTGTCATATTCAAACGGAACAACCACTTTATCTGTTACAAGTCCGAATTTTCCACCGGATTTTATGATGGCTGAATTGAGGTAGAAATTAGCATATTCCACTTTTCCGGGAAGTTTTTTTCCGGATTCATTAAATATCAGTTGGACATCACCTTTTTTGTTTTGAACCAATGTGGCTGTTGAATTTCCACCCAAAATTTTGTCGTATTTTACGGACAACAAAGATTTGCCGTCATTTTGGAGCAAGCCGTATTTATTTTTCTTTTTGACCAGATAATTTTGATTCAACACACGGATGCTGTCGTACTCCATTTTACCAATCAGATCACCTTTTTTGTCGGCTATGCCAAACAATCCGTTTTGTTCCACAATGAAACCGTTTCTACCCGAAGTAATTTTGTCATAAACCGCTTCTTGCCGGGTTCTGTCAGGATAAACAAAACCGTATTTTCCGTCTTGTTGATAATAGCCGGCTTGGCCGGGATTTCTGTCCGGTACCCGTTCGGCGGGACTGACTTCCATACGCATTTCTTCCCTTGGCACAGGAATCTGCGCACACGACATTGAGAAGGTAAAAATACAGCTGATGATAAATAATGGCTTCAAGGATGTTGCTGAAATTAACAAACCGCAAAGGTAAAGAATTGAGGTCGTATAAAATTAAAAACAAGGCTCAAGATAAACCTGAACCCTGTTTTATATTTTTATAAGATTCTATTAATGAATTCCTTTCATAAACCTGTTCAGAAGCGGGGAAAGTAACAACAAACAAACACCCGAAACGACCATCAGTCCTGCAATAAACGGATACAATTCGAAGTCATATTTCGTTAGAATTTGTTCCAGTGTTGCTGCCAGATAATTTCCCAAAGCGAAACTCGCCATCCATACACCCATCATAATCGAAACGATTTTATGCGGTGAAAGTTTGGTTACCATTGACAAACCAATCGGCGAAAGCATTAATTCCCCACAAGTCAGTAAGAAATAAACCACCACCAACCACATTGGACTTACCAGATTCCCGTCTTTGGCGTTGTTCGCAGCAATGCTCATAATGTAGAAAGCAACCGCCCCGATGAACATCGCCATGGCAAATTTTACTGGTGTTCGCGGATTTAATTTTTTGGCTGCCAATTTGATCCAAAGAATCGAAAACAAAGGAGCCATGGCTACAATCGCAATCGGATTTACGTTTTGGAACCAGGTTGTAGGAATCTGAAATCCACCGACCATACGATTGGTATTTTCTTCAGCAAAAAGATTAAAAGTACCACCGGCTTGTTCAAATCCGGCCCAGAAAACAATATTAAAGAAAGCAAGAATCAAAATCACAAAAACCCTTGTCCACTCAGTCGGGCCTGAGGTTCCTTTGAAAATCGACATTCCGATAAACAAAGCACCGGAAATCCCAAATACCCAAATGACAATAGAATGTATCAAATCGCTGGTTGCACCCCAAAAAGCCATTATACCAAAAACAATAGCAACATTCCCGAGGGTATAAAGCAGAATATCTACCCAGTCTTTACTGTTTAAATCCGTTCTGCCTTCCGCAATTGCTTTGGGCGGTAAACCCAGTCCTTCCAAAGTATTTCTGCGGAAATGAAACCAAAGCACACCAATCAGCATACCTACACCTGCAGCCACAAAGCCCCAAGGCCATCCCACTTTTTCACCAAGTGTACCGGCTACGAATGGTGACAAAAACGCCCCGATGTTGATTCCCATGTAAAATATGGTGAAACCTCCATCCTTTCTGGGATCATCGTTATCGTATAAATCTCCAACAATAGTCGAAATATTGGGTTTGAAGAAACCATTACCCAAAATCAAAACACCCAGACCCAAATAGAAAAAGTGTTTTCTCTCTTCCAATCCCTGCATAAAAAATTCCCCTGCACTGGCCGCCAGCATAAACTGCCCGATTGCCATGGTAATACCACCGATGAGAATGGATTTTCGCTGTCCCAGAATTTTATCTGAAAACCATCCACCCAAAATCGGAGTCAAGTAAACCAAAGCAGTAAAAATTCCATAAATGGAAAGTGACTCCGCTCTGTCAAGTCCAAAACCACCCGTTACCAACTGTGCCGTCAGAAATAAGGTCAGTAAAGCCCTCATTCCATAGTAGGAAAATCTTTCCCACATTTCGGTAAAGAACAGGCTATACAGCCCTTTTGGATGTCCTTTTCCCGGAGTCTTTTTTTCTAAATCCTCAAATTGTGAAGTAGTGTCGCTCATGTTGTATTGATTTTAGTTTCTAATGTACATTATTTTCTTTCATAATTCTGTTCAGCCATCTGAGAATAAGCACTGCAAATAAGGTGGCTATCATCAAAAGGATAAAATTGACCAAAAAGAAATTCGCTTTGTGCTCATAGCCATACCAAAGACTGGCCAAAACACCGGAAAGTTTATTACCAATAGATGTGGAAAGGAAAAACCCTCCCATCATCAGTGCCGTTAACCTCGGCGGGCTCAGTTTCGAAACCAGTGAAAGTCCCATGGGGCTGAGGCATAATTCTCCCAGCGTTATCACACCATAACAGGCTATCAGCCACCAGGGCGAAACTTTAAATTCACCATTATTTCCATAGTAAGCTGCCGCTACCATGACCAGACAGGAAAGCGCAGATATGAATAAACCGAGTGCGATTTTCCCTGCTGTCGTCGGTTCTTTGTTTCTTTTGCCAAGCCTGATGAAAAACCAGACCAGTAAAGGGGTGAGAATGATTACCCAAGCGGGATTGACCGATTGAAATAATTCTGTATTGACCAGAAAAACACTTTCACCTTCCGTCGGAAGTTTTTCCGCGCTCATATTGCTGAAATAAACATCTTTTCCGATTGTCTTTTCAATTTCTCCTGCATCATTTCGAACTACTCTGAATTCGCTGTCATAAACAGTTACTTCACTGTCGGTATAAAGAATTTCTTCCACCAAGTATAAATCGTTCAAAGGCTTTTCCATTTCGGGTGAAACGGCTCGTTCCGTGTAAAATTTCGCCCATCGGGTCAGAGCAGTTCCATTTTGCTTAAATACTGCCCAGAACATGACACCTACGGCAAATACCGCCAGCAACGCTGCAATCGGTCTTTTGTCGATAGGATTGGCACGGAAATAAAGCGAAAGATAAAATCCGATTACAGGTAAACACGCAGAGATAAAGGCGTCTGTACTGTCGCTTCCCAAAAGATTTCCCGGAATCAGCCAACCGATAGTACCCGCCACAATCGCCGGAACAAAAACGTACAACAGAACTTTTGAAATTCCTATGTCTCCTTTTTCCTTTGGTTTGATAATGTTGGCTTCTTTGAAATGTTTTAACCCGAATGAAAACACAACCAATCCCAGCAATAGCCCAATTCCTGCTGTGGCAAAGGCTGCTTCCCAACTGAATTTATTCCGCATGAAGGCGGCAATGATATTACAAACAAATGCTCCGATGTTGATTCCCATATAAAAAATATTATATCCGGAATCTTTCATTGATTTGTATTCTTCTGTCGAATATATATTTCCAAGCAATGTGGAAATATTAGGTTTAAACAATCCGTTTCCGATGATAATCAATCCCAAAGCCACATAAAAAGAAGTCAGTCCCGGAAGTGCCAGTGCGAGATATCCCGCTGCCATCAGCACGCCACCTATGTAAACAGATTTCACATAACCAAGCACCCGGTCCGCCAGAAATCCGCCTAAAAAGGGTGTCAGATAAGTCAGCGCGATAAACGTTCCGAAAATATCATCGGCATTTTTATCCAGAAAACCCATTCCTCCTGTGTCCACATCGATCATGTAGAGCACGAAAATCCCGAGCATCAGATAGTAGCCGAAACGTTCCCACATTTCGGTAAAAAACAAGAAATAAAGGCCTTTGGGATGTTTGGTTTTGATTGTCTCGCTCATAGATTAGAGGTTTTCCAGAATATAATTAGTCATCAATGTATAAAGTTGAATTCGGGTTTTTCCTCCATAAATCCCGTGGTTTTTGTCGGGATAAATCATCATATCAAATTGTTTGTTGGCTTCAATCAGTGCCGAAGCCAAATCCATCGCGTTCTGAACATGAACATTATCATCTGCCGTTCCGTGAATCAGAAGGAATTTATTCTTTTGATCGTCAAATTGTCCGGCGTAAGTTATGGGCGAATTCCGGTCGTATCCATTCGGATTTTCCTGCGGCGTACGCATAAACCTTTCGGTATAAACCGTGTCATAATAACGCCAGTTGGTAACCGGAGCTACCGCAATCGCCATTTTGAAAACATCGCCGGCGCGGAAAATACAATTGCTCGACATATATCCGCCGTAACTCCAACCCCAAATCCCAATTCGCGAAGCATCCACATACTCATAAGTTGCCAATAATCTCGCTGCGGCAATTTGGTCTTCCACTTCCATTTTGCCCAAATCCATATAGGTTTGCTTTTTAAAAGCCACACCTTTTCCACCGGTTCCGCGTCCATCCACACAAACCACCAAATAGCCTTTCTGCGCCAACATGAAATACCATTGATCATTCAGATCGTGCCAAGAATTGGTTACTTCCTGCGACCCCGGACCGCTGTATTGATACATCAAAACCGGATATTTTTTCTTGGGATCGAAATCCTTGGGTTTGATTATCCAGGCATTCAAATCAGTTCCGTTAACTTTGAGGGTAAATAGTTCTTTGGTTCCGGCTCCATCGGCCGAAAGTTGATTTGCCACACGGGAATTCTCGCGGATGGTTGCCCATTCTTTTTTCTCATTTCCGCTTCGCAAATAATAAGTTGTAGGTTGCTGAATTGATGAATATGAATTGATGAAAAATTCAAAACTTTTACTGAATTCAGCGGAATTCGTTCCTTTTTTATCGGTCAAAGCTGTTAAATTCTTTCCGTCCAAGCCGATTTTATAAACCTGACTTTCAGTGGAAACTCTTTTTCCGTCAAATGCATTGGATTGAAAATAAATCGTTTTGTCATTTGGATTAAATCCATAGAAATCAGTCAGTTCCCAATCTCCTTTGGTAACTTGATTTTTAAGTTTTCCCGATTTTTCATAATAATAAATATGACGATTTCCATCGCGGTCAGAAGCCCAAATAAAACTATTGTCATCCAAAAATTCCAGAATAAAATCGTCTGTATCAATCCATTTCGGATCTGTTTCAGAAAATAACTTATTAACTTTCAATGAATTTACATCCACGAAATTCACATCGACTTTGTTTTGATGACGATTGGAAGTTAAAACCGAAAGTGTATTTTTATCGTTTGTAAATTTAATTTTGGGTATGTAATAATTCTCCACCGAAGTAAGGTTTACCGAATTGGTTTTTGCCGATTTCAAATCATAAATATGTAAACTCACTTTTGAATTGTCTTCTCCGGCTTTCGGATATTTAAACCGCATTTCGTGCGGATAAAGACTATGTTCATAAACCGGAATGAAGAATTCGCGCACCTGAGACTCATCAAACTTCACAAAAGCCATCGCAGAACCATCTGCGTTCCAGTCAAAATGACGTACAAAACCAAATTCTTCTTCATAAACCCAATCACAAATCCCATTGATGATTTCGTTTTTCTTTCCGTCTGTTGTGATTTGCGTCACCTTTCCGGATGTTAAATCCTGATAATATAAATTGTTTTCAAACACAAATCCGACTTTGGTAGCGTCGGGCGAAAAAGTAGCTTCCTGAACGGGTTTCCCTTCGAAAATTGGTTTAAATGAATGAGAATTTAAGTCGTAAACCTGCCATTTTGCGGTGAAAGAGTGTCGATAAATCGGGTTAACTTCTGAGGCAAGAAGTAAGTATTTCTCGTCAGAACTGAAAGAATATTCGTCAAAATTCCCTTCTACAATAGCTATTCTGGAATCGGTTTTATTAACAAAAGAATTGTAGGCATACTTGTAAATGCCGTTTCCCTCGTTGATGGAATAGTGAACGCCATCATTCATAGAGTTGATTCCGCGCAAGCCTTGGGCATAATACTTCCCACCCCAAATGGCCTCAAGACTTATATTCTGAGCACTGATAGTCAGCGCATTGAATACGCAAATCAGTAAAATAAAATTTCTCATCCTCTGTGTTTCGCTTTTGAGCAGAATCAAAGATAGAAAAATTTGGGAAAGTTTGGGTTTAATTTAACTTTTGAAAGGCAAAACCCTTTTATCTATTATAAATGTTGGAGTTTTGTTGCTAATTCTTCAAATACCAACGCATCTTGTGTACCGCTTTCCATATTTTTCAGCGTAAGTTTTCCGGAATTCAGTTCTTCTTCGCCAATCATTACCACAAATTTTACCGATTTTTTATCGGCATACTGCATTTGTTTTTTCATTTTGGCAGCGTCCGGATAAACTTCACAGCGAATTCCTTTCGTTCTGAGTTTCATGGCAAGTTCCATGGATTTATCGGCTTCTTTTTCTCCAAAATTAATGAACAATACATCGAGGGAATTCTCGATGGATTCCGGGAATAAATTCAATTCTTCCACAACCAGATAAATTCGGTCCAAACCAAAAGAAATCCCCACTCCGGACAGTCCTTTCAATCCAAAAATCCCGGTCAGATCATCGTAACGACCTCCACCTCCGATAGAACCCAACTGAACGCCTTTGGCTTTTACTTCCAGAATTGCTCCTGTGTAATAATCCAATCCTCGTGCTAAAGTCAGATTCAAAACCAATTCTGCCGATTTCAATCCTAACTTCTGAACTTTTTCAAATACAAATCGGACTTCTTCGATTCCTTTCATTCCGATTTCGGACGAACTTAAAATCGATTCCAAAGAAGTCAATTGGGATTGGAAATCTCCCGACATACTGAATAAAGGCGAAAGGATTTCAATCGCTTCGTTGGAAATTCCTTTTTGGGTCATTTCTTCTTTGACTTTTTCTTCGCCGATTTTGTCCAATTTATCCAAAGCAACGGTGAAATCAATTAATTTATCAGAAATATTGGCTACTTCGGCCAGTCCACTCAAGATTTTTCGGTTGTTGAAATGAATTTCAACCGGAACATTTAATTCCGAAAATACCGCATCATACAGAGAAACCAATTCGACTTCCTGCAAAAGAGAATCACTTCCCACCACATCGGCATCGCACTGATAGAACTCGCGGAAACGGCCTTTCTGCGGGCGGTCGGCACGCCAAACCGGCTGCATCTGATAGCGCTTAAATGGTAAAGTAATTTCGTTCTGGTGCTGAACCACATAACGCGCAAAGGGAACCGTCAAATCATAACGAAGAGCTTTTTCTGAGATCTGTGAAATGAGTTTCTGACTGTTTTTTTCGGCTAATAATTTCTCATCAGCTTTGGCTAAATAATCCCCCGAATTCAGAATCTTAAAAATTAGGCGGTCACCTTCTTCTCCATATTTCCCGGTCAGCGTGGAGAGATTTTCGAAGGAAGGTGTTTCAATCGGCGAATAGCCAAAAAGCTGAAACTGATGACGGATTTTGTCAAAAATATATTGTCTTTTGCTTACTTCCTCGGGTGAAAAATCACGGGTTCCTTTTGGGATAGATGGTTTCTGAATTGCCATTGAATCGGGTTTATTTTCACGGCAAAGATGATAATTTTCAGGCATAAAAAAAACCGCAAACCTCAGTAAAAATGGCTCACGGTTTAAATAATGAAGTGAAAAAATCTATTATTGTATGATTATTTTTTTGGTTTCTTTTGTATGGTCAGAATATTGAATCAATAAGATATAAGTTCCCTGATTCAGTTCTTCAATTGAAACATCTGCTTCTGATTTGTAAAGGTTTTTTCCGAAAACTTTGCTTCCTTCCATCGAAAATACTGTCAGAGACTGAATGATTTTGTTGGATTTCAAATGAAAATTTCCATTGGAAGGATTAGGGTATATTTGTGTAACGGCAAAAATTTCATCGCTTACTGACATGTTCGGCCAGGTATTGTTGGCTTCGGGACCACCCCAAATCACGGTTGCCAGATAAGGATTATCGATAAAGGGATTTCGGTTTCCCTGCATGTCCTGCAATACGTCATTTCTTACGAGTTCATGTTCAGCAACGGGATCTTCAGCATTCCATTGCAGGAAAATATCCGGCATATCGGCATGATAGTTATGCTCGCCAATACTAACCTGATTGGCTGTACATCGGTTTTCGTATCGGATATGCATATACATCATCATTCGGGCAACATCACCTTTCCATTCGTCGCCCGGATAGAAAAATCCCTGAGAGTTGATGTGGGAATCACCTTCACCGGCTACAAATTTCCGGTTGGAGCGACTGTTGTTCCAAGTATA
This sequence comes from Moheibacter sp., assembly GCF_049672845.1. Classification (NCBI taxonomy): domain Bacteria; kingdom Pseudomonadati; phylum Bacteroidota; class Flavobacteriia; order Flavobacteriales; family Weeksellaceae; genus Moheibacter; species Moheibacter sp. The sequence continues at coordinate 372,139 of NZ_JBATWT010000023.1, read as the reverse complement.
ATCCACTGCGCGAATGGAATGCGCATCTGAACCCGGTCCTTCGTTGTCAAAAGAAGGATTTCCTAATGACTTTGGAAAAACATGTTCCCGTACCCATTTCCCGCTACATGAACTTGTATGACAGCTATCATCTACATCTCGTGTCCTGTCGTTGATGTGATCCTGATCATAATCATCGTATCCATAAATGAGATAGACTTTTGAAGGATCTTCAGGAACGAGGTCACTTTGCTTGAGTGCATCCCATACTTCCGGCGTATAAATAAGTTCGTAGGTATGTGTAGCGATTATGAGTGCGGAAAGGTCTTCCTCTAAATCGGCTCCGGTTTGAGAAAAGTCAATGCCTGTGTAGTATTGCGGAACCTGTGAAAAAATGCTCAGCGGGAGCAGAAAAAATAAAATTCTTATCATATCGGAATTTAAAAACCCGAAACTATGATTATTAAACGAACTAAGCTTTAATTTAAAATTAAGTTATCAGAAACTTTTCCAATACCGGGCAAATAATAAATAGGCGAGCAATGATCCAATGATATTTGCCAGAATGTCAAACCAGTCAAAAGTCCGTCCGAAACCTGAAATATGCTGAACAATTTCAATGGTTAAACCTGTAAAAACAGAAATTAAAATGAGGCTTCGCCAGGTTTTTACGATTCCCGACAAATAAAGCAGAAATGTGAAAATGAAGAACAAAGCGGCATGCACCACTTTGTCTCCATTGTCAAATGATATTTTTGAAATCCAACCTTTTCCCCCTGAAGAAATCACGTCAGTTGGAAGAAGTGTTGCCAGCAGTAATATAACTGTGTAAACACCAAAAAGGATTCTGGAAAGTAAACTGCCTTTTTTAGCCGGCAATTTCCTGATAACCTGCTGCATCTAATAAAGCATCTAATTCAGAGGCATCGGTGATTTCGATTTTGATGATCCAGCCTTCTCCATAAGGATCTGAATTGATTTTTTCAGGTGCGGACTCCAAATCTGAATTGATTTCCAGAAGTTTTGCTGAAACCGGAATAAACAAATCGGAAACGGTTTTTACGGCTTCAATGGAACCAAATGTTTCACCTTCGGCAATATCATCGCCTTCCTGAACCGAGATATCTACATAAACGATATCTCCTAACTGATCTTGTGCAAAGTCTGTAATCCCGATGTAGGCTGTATTACCTTCTACTCTGATCCATTCGTGGTCTTTGCTGTACTTTAATTCTTGTGGAACGTTCATATTTATGCTTTTTGCTATAAAATTAATTAATTTCCAAATGATAAGGTCAAACTTAATCCGGCTCTTATGGTTGAAATCGGATAAGCGGTTGATATTTTGTATTCGGTCATCATCTGATCCCAGAAAAATCTCAGATTTAAGTTTTTGCTGAAATCATAGTCAACTGAGAATTGGATAGACAATAACTGTTGTCCTCCTGTTACCTGAGAGTCTCCGTCAAGAATTCTTCTGATTCTTGTTTCGCTGTCACGTAAACGCACATCTGCACGGAAATTCATATCACCCGTAAAGGTTTTGTTTTTGCCTTGATAACGCATTCTGAATTTCAGATCTCTGATTACATATCCCATTCCGAGTACGTATTCTGTACCATAGTCTTCGGTTAAGGTATAATTGCTCAGACTCATCGTCATCAAACGGTCACGGTTATACTGCGCTCTCAACTGGAAGCTGTTTCTGAAAGTCATATCAACCCCGATGAGCGGAGAGAAAGACTCAATCATATTAACAGTTCCGTAAATGTTTTTGGAATACAAATTATCATTTAAATCTCTTCCGTTCGGATTCATAAAATGATTGGGATTGGATTGAATTCCGTTTACGGTATAGGAAGACAAATAGGTATGAGACAATTCAAACACTTCGAAATAACGATTAATCAGCGGAATATTTCTCATACCGGTATAAGTAATCGACCAGTTAGGCAATGGAACTTTACGGTTGTAGCCCAATGAAGTGTTTTTGGCATTTCTACCCTCTACTGCCGAAACAAATGCGGGAATCAAAACATCATAATTTGACAATCCGTATCCGTCATAATACCCGTCTCCGAGCGGCGCCATTCCATTGGCCATACCCAATCTTTCAGAAATCACCTGCGTATTATCAAGAAAATTCTGATACAATGCGTCCGGATCCATAAAGGCCGTTGATATCGCAATATTACTACTGTTAAGCGTTTGCTGGCGATCCAAATAAGTATTTATATTCGGATTATCATAAGTCTTCAGGTTAAATCCGTTTTCAGAACTTCTATAAGACGATGAACGTTTGGCATTTAAATCAATCCTCAGATGCGGGAATGGTTCTACCATGGAAGTCGCTGTGAAATTAGTTCCTCTTGTGATTACATAAGGTTCCAGCAATTGCTCACTTCGCGTGACCCAGTCATTTCCAGATTCGATGAATTTACGTTTGATGTCAAATTCGGTTCCGTAGATAAATCCGGCATTCGGGCCGCCATCCTTTCCAAATCCGAAGAAATTAGGTTCTGCCAAAATCCCCGGAATAATAGCTCCGTTTGTCTGATTATAATTGAACTGGAATCGTTTGATGCTCGAAACAACCATCCATGCATAATCCTGTCCGCGGTATTTACTTTTGAATTTATAAGGTTTCGTAATCTTGCGAAGCGCTTTGAAAGTCATTCCTTCGTAGGCACGCGTCAGTGAATCCAGCTCGCGTTTTCTACCACGTTTGATGGAATCCACTTTGTTATAACCTCTGAATTCTGTATATAATTTCGTCAGATCAAAATCACCAATCATATTGAAATTACTCATATTCTGGGCAATGTTTCCAAGTCCTTGTCCGCCCGTGTTCGGTGCATTTAAGAATACCGTGGAACGTGCTTGCCAGTTGTAATTTGTGGTAGCGCCCAATTCAATGTTTGCCCAACTCATATACGGGAACAAATGAATCGGTGTTTTCCAGTTTAACTGAATCTGATGGTCATAATTCACCGGACGTCCTACTTTGAAAAGGTCATTCCAGATCAATCCTTTGTCGGCATATTCAAATGCAGCTCCGTCGTTCAGCGTACGGGTGGATGATGTATAATCCAGACGCAAAGATTTCGTCAGATCAAATCCAACATTGTACTGCCAGGAGAAAAGGAAATTATTACTGAATGCAACCGGGAACAAGTAAGAAGAAGTTCCACCAAAGAACTGGTTCAGATCACGGTACTGTCTTTCCGAATAAACACGGTCAATATCCGTTCTGAACGACAATCTCGTCGGCAATGGATTGACGTTGAATTCCTTCAGGAATTTTAAATATTTGGCCGATTTAGCAGTATCCTGAACCGCACGCCAGTCTTGAAGCGGTCGTATGCTCTTTATCGGGAAACTATAATTATAATTCAAAGATGCTTTCACATTTTTAGTCAGATTATAAGCCGTGTAAACATCACGGTTGTACATATCTGCATACATAAATGATAGAGCAAAGTTGGAAACATCATAGAATCTCGCCGGTTTATTATTGGTCTTAACTTTTCTGATATTACTAAATGTGAAAGATTTCTGCTGCGCATAAGTTCTGACCACATCTTTTAATTCCTCTTTTCTAGGATCTTCATCAAACAAAATATCATTGTCAAGCGGATTGTATTTTGGATCTGCGAATTGTTCGCTCATGGAAACATTAAACGGAATTTCAAGACCCCATTTTTCAGGTAAGAATTTATCCAGTTTAACTTGTGCGTTCAACGCATAATCACGATAATCTTCCTGATTGCGCTGACTTGGTCCCTGATCAATTGCACCAAATCCGGCTGAACTGATACTTCCCGAAACCTGAACTTGTGCAAAATCTCCAAGTGTGAAACCAAGACTTGCCATACCGGCATATCCGCCTTCATTGTCAATTTCGCTCAGACGAAGTTCGTTTACCCAAACCAAAACTTCTTTGTCCTGCGCACTCGTTGAACGCAATCCAATCATGACCGAAGTTACTCCGCCTAATGAAGGACGCCCTTTTACATAAATGGTTTTCAACGGATTTTCTTCATCCGGCACAAATGAATATCGCTCAAGTGTATTGTAAGACGCATCTAAATCTCTTGCTTTTTTGGCTTCAACGAAATAATCAGTTAAGATATCCACAAGGTTTTCATCAGGCCAGATTCTGGATGGATTTCCATCTGGAGTTTTGGCTGTATATTTTAGTGGAATTTCGTATTCATAATAGTTGTCTGAATAATCACTTCCCAAACGAATGAACAATTTAGTTGTTTCATCCAATGACTGATTGGTCACGTCCAAAAGGTTTTCTGCGTGAACAAACATTTCCAGACGTTTGTATCGTCTCAAGTCCAGATTTGTGTTTTTAAATACAGCTTTGGTCGGACTGTTGGCGCTAAGTTTTGCTTTCAGCAACATCGAAGCTTCGTTCTGGCTCTGGTATCCTGTAGTTCCCTGAAGTTCTTCACGCTGAATTCCTGGAGGAAGCACATACGGCGGCACATTGGTTGAATTCTCCTCAATAGTTACCTGACCAATTTCAAGATTGCTCAGGAAAGGATCTTCTGTCACACCTTCTTCAGGCCCGGTTGAGCCCGGAATCGGGAACAAAGTTTTTGGATACCTTCTCCAATTACTTCGAACCAAATCCATAGTGGCAAAACGAAGGGTTGTTTCTTCATTAAATCCTCTCATCAAAACACGCATGAAACGTGCCGATGTCAGAACGCTTTTCGCAGCTGATAATTGTTCGTCAGTTACCAGATCTTCCACACCATCGCCGTCAATATCAGTATCGAAATTATCAACCGGAATTCTAAACTGATACCAGGTTACTTCCTGAGTCTGACCGTTTGGCAACTGAACTTCAGCAGTTTTGGTTGCCACAATCATGTTATTTGAATTGTTCATCAGATCAGAAGGACTCATTCTCACAGTGTACTGATTGTACATTTCAGTCTGATCCAAGTTATAATCCAGGTTAATGTCTTCGGCATCTGGCTGCATACTGTAAGCATGAAGCAGATCATCGGTAGAGTTGTTACCCTGTGGTCCCTGGAAATATTTATATCTCGCGGTTATGGAACCTGCGTCCTGGGTTTGTCCCCATCTGTCATCTAAATAGAAAACATAGTTATCATTGGCAGGGTCGTTTTGACCGGTGATGGGATTGGTATTGGAAATTCCGTAGGTAGCAGCTTCTTCAGCATCGGTCAAACCATTATAACCTAAATCCTGTTCTTTTCGGGCAGCACCTTCGGTATCGTAAGCATAAATAATCGGATAATTATCGGGTTGTTTACCCCAAGCTGAAGTAGAAACAGCAGCTCCGTTTCCAGAATGTGGCATCCCGTTTTCATACATCAATTGTCCGTCTTTCAAAATATCTTCCGAAACATTACCTAACTGAATGATCAAATCACCACTTCCTCCTACACCGTCTGCATAGGGATCCATCATCCAGAACTCAAGGTATTCTACATTTGAATCAATGAAGTTGGTTACGGAAATCGGACGCATTGCTCCACCCCATCCCTGTGTATCAGTTGCATTTGGGTTGACGTTGTATGGTCCTGTAATTTCCGGATAAAATGTCATGTCAAGCGTACTCATATAAGTCGCTGTTCCGGCCATCACATCGCGTTGGTCAAACAATTCACGAAGTTCAACTCTACGAACACGATGTTGAGATAGTTCAGCATCTGTAATTCCGGCAGGTGCATTTCCGCCGATTCCATAGAATCTCGGATCGATGCTGTACCAAGACATCAGTTTACGGCCGTTTCCATAAGAAAGATCATCATTGTTCGCTCCATTTGGGAAAAAAGGATGCGTATTACCTGATAAACCTGCGGGTTTACCCGGAACACTGGCCATTCTCCAGGAACCGGCGTCCAACAAACTTATTCTGGACTGAGAATCTTCAAAATCGTCAATATAAGAAGCGCCACCGGCTGCTTTGTTTTGTCCGGGCATCAGATAAGCTCCTTCTGCACTGAAGTTAATTTGTGAAATCTGATCGGTTTTGATTCCCGGAATTTTGTTTGTCAGTCTTGTCAGGAATTCAGATTCTCCTGTGTATTGTGTATGTAATCCGAAAATAGTATTACTTACAGGTTCCGAACCAAACTGAACTTTTTGAGTCAAGGGTCTTTCCTGATAGTTAACAATCGTTCCCCCGACTAAGAAGTTATCTGAGAAATGATGGTCAACATTCAGTCCCATGAAACGTTTCTTCTGCATATTGAACATCGACTGGTTTTCCATACTGATGTTAATCGGAACACCGGAGTTTTTCAGTTGTTCGTTGATGATGGTCACTTGACCTAACTGATAGTCCACGGTATAATCCACACCTTCCACCAGCTCCATACCGTTGGCTGTTACTTTTACAGAACCTTCCGGCACATTAAACGCTCCCAGTGGAATTCCACCCCCAACTTCTCCTTTGTATCGTCCCGCAAGACTATATCGCTGTGCAAGTCTTTCTGCATCCAACGTATTAGGCAACTGGCTATATAGTTCGTTGAAAACATATTGAGAATTCGGATCACCTAAAACGTCTGCAAGATGATCGCCAAAAGGTTCAACCGTCGTAAATATAATAGTACCCTGAGTCGGATTTACAGTAACCCCGTGAACGAAGTCAAACAAACCATCTCCAAAATGACCGTTTCCGCTCATCTGCAGGTTACCGTTCAGATTCAGGCGGTCCATATTCATAACTTGCAAAAGCGTTTGATCCTGAACCGGTGTATTCGGTAAATAATTAATCACTCCTGAAGAATTGGCGCTGTTATCCTTGAATTCTACATTCATGATGAAATCTTCAGGCGAAATACTCAAGGCATTGATAGAGTAAATATTTTTCATCATCAAATCCCAAAGTGGCGAAGCCGTATTTACAGTCGTATTGGGTTTGATTAATTTCGTAATTAACAATTGATTTTGTTCGTCAGACATTTCACCCACCGTATAGATCACTCCCGGTGTACTGTTTTTGGTATATTGAAATGAAACTGCCAAAAGGTCTTCACCATCCACCAAAGGTTGATTCAATGAAATATATCCCAGTGATGGATAAAAGGTATATTCAGACGGATTTAACTTCCGTACGTTTTCATTTACCAAATAATGCTCACCTTCCTGATAAATATTTGGACCAAATGTGAACCCATTCATCGCTGAACGCGCGGTACTCGCCACACGGATTCCAGGAAGTGAACTCACTTGATTGTAAAGTGTTCCGTTGGTCGGCGTGCCACCTTCCTCTCCAAGATCCCTCAATGCAAGCATTGTTTTGCGCTGATCCTGATTGGCACCGCCATTGTCAATTCGCCAGACTTCCAGTCGGGTGATGACAATATCACTTGAAATCTGCGGATAATTAGATAATGCAGTGTCATAAGAATCACGGAAAAATTGCCCTAAAAAGAAGTGACGGTTGTAGTCATAATCTTCAGCAAAAATCCGGTATTCGGTTAATACACCTCCACCCTGAACAGTAATATTTTTGGTTTCAGATCTTTGCTCCGAAAATACCATGCTTACATCTGTATTCCCAAAACGCAAATCGGTACGAACCCCAAAAAGAGACTGCGCACCCGTAATAAGCGAAGTATTGAGCGGCATGGAAATATTCCCCACTTCAATGTTCTGAACGATGTCGTCCTCACCACCGTCCTTCATATTTTTCCATTGCAGTTTCATCTGGTTTTCAAAACCAAAACCTGCCTGTGTATCGTAGTTTGCTTTTAGTTGTAGATTTTCCCCGACTTTACCCAAAACACTCATCTGAATACGTTGTTGCAAATCAACTGTAACCGTATTCCGGTTTTGAGGCAATAATTGCGGATTGTCTATTTTTTGAATGAAAACACCCAAATCCAATTGAGCTGAACCTTGTGGGATCAGCTGAATTTCATTTCCGCCAAAAATACTTTCAAAAGCTCTGGATTTAATTCTTAAACTCGGTAAAATATTGCCCGATTCGCCCTCCTGATCACCAAAAGAATTGGAGCGGTACATCTGATCATATGCTCTGGATTTATCACGGTAATAGGAGTTTATATCACGGTTCAGAATGATGTCCAGATAATCCTGACTTGATAAATAAATGGGCTGACCCACAATGATTTCACCGATTTTTGGCCAAAGCACATATTGATCTCTTACAGGATCATATATGATGTCATAAGTGATCTGATCATCTAAATACAAACCACCATCCTGATTTGTAAAAGGATACTTTAGTGTATCTGATTCTTCCGGCTCTTGCCCGTTTGCTATCCCGACAATTAATAGTAAAAAAATTATCGGAAACAAGCTTTTCATCCTCCTCATGTGTATATAAAGCTGTTTCAAAAAACTATATTCTTTTAAGTGCCTCTTTTACCAATACATCCGCCTGCGCATCCGGAAAGTCTTTTGAAACGATTTCCAATATTTTTTCAGCTGTTTTGGTTGGTATTCCGAGGACGTCTAATGCTGATAACGCTTCAAATTTAGATTTATTTTTAGAATTATCGGAATTTATGTTAAAATTAAATATATCCCCTTCTAATTTGTCTTTCAAATCAATAATAATTCGCTGAGCTGTTTTGGCACCTATTCCCTTAACAGTTTGCAGCTTTTTTACATCGGCAGACTCAATAGCTTCTCTTATTTCCTCTATTTCCAACGAAGAAATCATCATCATCGCAGAGGCAGGCCCTACGCCATTGACCGAAATCAGTTTCAAAAAAACTTCTCTTTCCTGCTGAGAATGAAACCCATACAAAATCTGAGCATCTTCTCGGACTACAAGATGAGTGAAAATTTTTATATTTTCCTGATTCCCAAATTTCGAATAAGAGTTCAGACTGATGTTGACATGATAACCCACACCATGACATTCCACCACCACATGGGTTGGATGAAGTTCAGAGAGTTTTCCGTTTAAATGTGCAATCATTTTTGTCTTTGTTGAGCATCCAGTACAGCAATCGTGGCGAGATTGACAATTTCTTCAATCGTTGAGCGCATCTGTAAAATGTGAACCGGTTTGTTCACCCCCATCAGAATCGGCCCTATAACTTGTGAATTTTCAATTCCTCTCAAGATTTTGTACGATAAATTTCCGGACGCTAAGTTAGGAAAAATCAGCACATTGGCACGTTTTCCGTTTAATTTTGAAAAAGGGAAAGTTTTTGTGATCAATTCTTCATTCAAAGCAAAGTCAGGTTGGATTTCTCCATCCACAATCATATTCGGATGCGACCTGTGCAAAAGCGCTACCGCTTCGCTGACTTTTTTGGAAGTTTCGGTTCTGGCAGCGAAATTCTCAAATGACAACATCGCAACTCTGGGTCTGATTCCAATTCCCCGTACAACATATTCTGTCATCCTTGCAATTTTGGCTAATTCCTTTGCCGTTGGATTGTCATTAATCGTAGTATCTGCAAAAAACAAAGGCCCCTTTTTGGTCATAACCATCATTAAACCCGCTACTTTACTTACGCCCGGAGCAGAGCCAATGGTTTCAAGAACCGGCTTGAGCGAACTGGCATAACTGCGCGTACTTCCGGTAAGGAAAGCATCTGCTTCACCTGCTTCCACCATCATAGAACCGAAATAATCCCGATTGGTCAGGAAACGTTTGGCATTGTATAGTGTCATTCCTTTTCGCTGACGTTTAGCCCAAAGTAGTTCCGCCAATCTTGCTACATGTTCTTCCGATTCTTTTGATTTCGGATCAATTATCGGCACATCTAAATGAATGTCAAATTCTCTTTTTATTTCCTCAACTTTTTCTTTGTTTCCAAGTAAAATTGGCTTTCCGATTCCTTCATCATGAACAATTTGAGCTGCTTTCAAAACATTATACTCGGCTGCATTACTGAAAACAATTGTTTTTGGGTCTTGTTTCGCACGGTTATGCAACATTCTGATGAGCTTCTGGTCACTGCTCATTCGGTTTAATAATTCTTCTTCATAAACCGACCAGTTGTGAACCGGCTTTCTTGCTACACCAGATTCCATTGCGGCTTTTGCAACTGCCATAGAAACTTTGGTAATCAGACGTCCGTCAAATGGTTTCGGGATGATGTATTCCCGCCCAAAGCTAAGATTCCCAATTTTATAAGCCATCTGCACGATTTCCGGAACAGGTTCTTTGGCAAGTTCTGCCAACGCATGAACCGCCGCAATTTTCATAGCTTCGTTTATCTTTGAAGCCTGAACATCCAATGCTCCGCGGAATATGAACGGAAAGCCCAAAACGTTGTTGACCTGATTAGGATAATCAGATCTACCCGTTGCCATAATCACATCGGGTCGGGTCTGAACCGCCAAATCATAGGTTATTTCCGGATTCGGATTGGCCATGGCGAAAACAATCGGGTTTTCATTCATGGACAAAAGCATTTCGGGAGATACCACGTCTGCCTTGGAAAGTCCGATGAAAACATCGGAATTCTTCATGGCATCTTCCAGTGTCTTTAATTCGGTTTGACGAACAAAAGGAAGTTTTTCATCGTTCAAATCTATACGATGGTGATTAATAACACCTTTGCTGTCGCACATCAGTATTTTATCGGGATTGGCGCCCAGCGCAACATAAATTTTGGTGCAGGCAATGGCTGCAGCTCCGGCTCCGTTTACCACAAAAGAAACATCTTCAATCTTTTTACCGGCCAATTCGAGCGCGTTGAGAAGCGCCGCCGCCGAAATAATCGCTGTTCCGTGCTGGTCATCGTGCATCACGGGAATATCGAGCTCTTCTTTGAGTCTTCTTTCAATTTCAAAAGCTTCGGGTGCTTTGATATCTTCGAGATTGATTCCACCGAAAGTCGGAGAAATCGCCTTTACGGTCTGTATAAATTTTTCAGGGTCTTTTTCATCGATTTCGATATCAAAAACGTCGATATCTGCAAAGATTTTAAACAATAGACCTTTTCCTTCCATTACCGGTTTGGACGCAAGCGGACCGATGTCGCCAAGACCCAAAACCGCTGTTCCGTTTGAAATCACGGCTACCAGATTGCCTTTGGCCGTATACCTATAAGCATCATTGGGATTTTTTTCTATTTCCAAACAAGGTTCTGCTACACCCGGCGAATAAGCCAGAGCAAGGTCTCTTTGGGTATCATGAGACTTGGTGGGAATTACTTCTATTTTTCCTTTTCTTCCCGATTCATGATACTTCAGAGCATCTATACGCAGTTTATCGTCTTTTTCCGTTTTCATCTTTTGCTAACTTAAACAAGAGTGCAAAGGTCGGAAATAGCAAACAGAAAATCTAACTTTCAGAAAAGGAATTATTCTCTTTCTTCAAATGAAGCAGGCAAAAAGGCGCATTCCAGCTCAAATGGAATATAATCATCTGTGGATTCTGTAAAGTCCTGAACTTCTCCTTTCCACTTCAGACAAAGCGTTCCGGAATCGTCCTTGGAAAAGGATAAATGATTTTGATCTGCTTCGAAATTTTCATCGGAAAAATTCACATTGGTATAGAATATATCTTCCATTTCACCCTCTTCGTCTTCCTGTTCCACATAACAAAGCGGGATTTCGATGGATTTACCCACAAGTTCTGAGGGAGATGAAAACGGAACAGGGAAATCGTCAACCGACAAAATCACCTGTGCAAAATCATTCTGCAAGGAATCATCTTCCACATGGTCGAGTTCGTCTGTTGAATGAATTTCAATAAGTAATTGGTGCTGTTTTCCTGAATAAACTACTTTGCAGAAACATTTCTCTATGTAGTACGTAAAGGTTTCTTCCGGATGGAAGAATTTGATTGTTTTCATTAGTCGTTAAAAATCAAACTTTCAGCGAATATAAAAAGAGTTTGGAAATTTTCAAACGGAAATGTTTTTTGATGTATTTTTTCTGATTGCATCTAGAGAGTCTTTTCCTTAGATTTTAAACTGAAAGATCCTCCCGACGCTTCGGGAGTATCCTGTGATTTCGCATTTTTATTTTTTATCATCCACACATGTAATACTACCTAGAATTGCTGGTGCTAACACAGAACCAAAAACACCCACTGCAAACCATTCACCTTCTCGTTTTGCTTGTTGCATTTTTAATATTCTTCCAAAAATTTCCTTATTTCTTCTTTATCTACTGGGATCGGTAATTCTTTCCATCCTTCGGATGGAGCTTCTGCTATACTGTCAGGAATAGGGAAGGGTTGGAGGAGAATGTTATTAAGCTCTGGATGCTTTGGGTCTATGATTAAAAAATAGTTTTGTCCTAATTTTAAATTAATTCCTTTGTAATAAGATCTTGATTTATAAATTTTGTTATTATATATAAATGAATATCTATAATGGCTACTCCTAGATTCGTTCCTATATTCCGTTACTTTAGCTATTGAATACACGCCTCTATCATATATAATTAATCTTCTTTTTTGATTAAATTTATTCGCACATGGAAGTATTATAGAGAATAAAATTATCAAGAAAATAATAATCTGAAAAGTGTTTTTATTTTTAACAAAGAAATCTTTGGCATTCATTGACAAATAGTTATTTATTTATGTGGTCAATCATTCCAGATTGAAGATTATTATGATAAGACTGAATTCCGTTTTCGAAAATGAAAGTTTCGAACTGTGTCATACCATTTTCCTGACCTACTGATTTTGCAGCTCCTCCTAAACCATTTCCTATATAATTCGCGCCAATCTTTAATGCAGATTGAGTAGGATTAAATTTTCCTGTTTCTACGTAAATTTGAGCGGCATCCGCCCCTTCACTCATAATTGGTGACAATGCAGTTCCCACTTTCCCCGGCAGCACAGACCCGGCAGCGGCATTCAGCCAGTTGACATCGCCTGTAATTAGGTATTGAACTTTAGCGTTTATTTCGATTTTTACCTCCATATCAATAATCTTCTAAAAATTTGCGGATTTCTTCTTTATCCACGGGAATGGGCAGTTCTTCCCAACCTTCGGGCGGAGCGGAAGTGATGCTGTCGGGAACGGGATAATTATAGAGTAAGAAATTATTATATCCTGGTTTTTCAGGGTCTATAATTATAAAATATTCTTGACCAACAATTAAGGAACTCGAACTACCCCCACAATAACATCTATCCTTAAAAAACTTGTTATTAAAATAAAACGAATATCTATAAAAATCGCTTCTTGTTTCAGTTCTAAACTCTAATATTTTTGCAATTGAAAAAACACCTTCGTTAGAAGTATTCACCCTTTCTTCAATTCTCTTTTTATTTAAGATAGGCATAATAGTATAAAAGACAATGATTGAAAATATAATTAAAATCCAATCTTTATACTTTCTAAAGAATGAGCCTAAAAATGTCATTTTTTGCTATTTAAAACATTCAACTTAATCATCTCACCCTGCATATTGTTATGGAAAGATTGAATACCGTTTTGAAATATAAAATTTTGTGCTGTACTATATCCGTTATCCATACCAACAGAATTGGCTGTTTTTCCAAGACCAAAACCTATAAAATTTGTTCCTGTTCTTAATGCACTTTTACTTAAGTCAAAATTTCCATCATTATAATCTTGGATTGATTGAGAAACTTCAGTAGCTAAAGGAGAGAGTTTTTCTATATTTACCCCTCTTATTTTAGTTGGCAGCACAGACCCGGCAGCGGCATTCAGCCAGTTGACATCGCCTGTAATTGCATATTGGGCGGTGGCGTCTATACCTGTTTTTCCAAGGGCTTGAACCACATAACTACCCACCTGCGTCTCCGCATACATAGAGCCGTAAGTGATCACAGCAGGAGCTGCATAAATCGCTACAATACTCCCACCGAAAACACCCACTGCAAACCATTCCCCCTCCCGCTTAGCTTGGTACATTTTTTTGTAGCCTGCGAACCAATCAGGGTCATTATATAAGTCAGAATATTTTTCATAATTATACCCAAACACATTCCGTCCTATATCAAAATTTCTATAATTCGGTGGGATATATACCCATGAACTACCGGAACCCTTTTTAGATACGATTTTAGATACGATATTTGCAGTTTCTAAAATGATAGGATCATCTTCATTGATGATTTCATCCCCGTTGGTTACCTGCATTCCATCAGGATCAATAAAGTAAACAGGGTTATTTAAAGCATATGAATATGGACTATGCGAGAAGTATTTAGGTGCCATTGGATCAATTACGTTCCAACGTCCTAAAGCTGGGTCATAATTTCTCGCTCCATAATCATACAACCCAAGCCCCAACTCGTCTTGAAGCTCCTTGCCATTGTACTTATACTGGTACTCCGTTTCCAATACATATTCAAGCCTCACAGGAGGATCACTAGGGTCAATCCCTTTCATAAAATCTCTTTTGCTGCCTGTATCATAAGCAGAATGTTTAAGCCCAAAAGGATAATAATGATTCTCTTCCAAAATCTTCAGCTGGTTGGTGGCGGGGTCTTTAGAATAAGATACCCTCACAGAGCTTCGCTCGCAAACTTCAATCAAAGCAATGCTTTGATTTCGTTCGTCTAAGTGATCTGTGTAGTTAAATACATAATTGTATGTATAGGACGTAGGTTCTCCATTTGGCGTATTGGATTGAGGAGTAGCTTTTATGTAGCCTTCTGCATGCGGGAAAAATTGTAAAATTCCGCCGGCATATTGGAAGCCGTCCAGATAATCTACATTTTTTATGGTATTGCCGTCCCTCACTGTTTTCTTTAGTTTTTGACCTGCCGCATTGTAAAGATAATCAATTTTTTTATCGGCTGCCCAGTAGATCTGAGTCGGAAGATTCAGATGATTATAAGTTATACTGGTGATTCCTTTGTTTCGGTCAACGTTAATTTGGCATAAACACGCATCCAACATCCATCCCCATAAGCCCGTCATGGTGAGCATGTCGAACCACAAAGGGCTTCTCTATTCTCTATCCTTCCCATCCCCCCAACACTCAAACTCTCACCCTCCATCCCCGTCACCCTGAAAAACACCCGAAATCACCCTTTATAGACACTCCATAGATGCGCCATAGATGCGCCCAGTATACGTCCACTTATTAACAATCCAAAAAAGGGCAAAAAAAAACCATTTTTACACCCTAAAATAAATCAGAAATTTTAATGATTTCTCACCTCATTTTCACCCCTGAATTTGAGAAAAGATTTCACACACAATTTCACAAAAGATTGAGAAGAGCATAAAACATAAATAAACCCATAAAAAAAACAGCCTCCTTATTCAGGAAGCTGTTTGAAATTTTCAACTTAAGAGAATTACTCTACTACCGGATCGATAGATACGTAAGATCTGTTGTCCGCTTTTTTACGGAAAACAACCGTACCGTCTACCAAAGCAAACAAAGTGTGATCTTTACCGATTCCCACTCCGTTACCCGGATGATGTTTTGTACCTCTTTGGCGAACTATGATATTTCCTGCAATTGCAGATTGCCCACCGAAGATCTTCACACCCAATCTTTTGGAATGCGACTCACGACCGTTCTTGGAACTACCAACTCCTTTCTTATGTGCCATTTTAGTTTATTTTATCAGTTATAGATTAAGCAGTCTTCCCACCGTTAAGTTCGTCCTGCCAAGCTTTCAATTCATCAAATTTACCTGCAGCAGCCATTTCAGCTTGTTTTGCCCAGGTTTCAGGATCCAAATGCGCTAAATTTTCTCCCGCTTCCAAAACCGCTTTGATTTCCTCAACCGATTTTTTGGACAATTTAGCGAAAGTATCAATTCCTGCTGCTACCAAAGCTTCTGCTGTTTTCGGACCGATACCCTCAATCAATTTCAGGTCGTCTCCTTTTTTAGCCGCTTTTTTAGCAGGCGCTTTTTCTTCTTTTACTTCTTTGGTTTCTTTTTTGGTAGCTTTTGCTTTGCCACCACCAATCGAAACAATCTCAATCTTTGTGAACTGCTGACGGTGACCGTTTTTCTTTTTGTAACCTTTTCTTCTTTTCTTTTTGAAAACGATTACTTTGTCACCTTTTACGTGTTCAACGATTTTCGCTACAACGGAAACTCCGTCTATAACCGGGGCGCCAACCTGTACAGAACCATTGTCAGTAAGCAATACACGGTCGAAAGAAACTTCCGAACCTGCATCCCCCTGCAAACGGTTTACGTACAATTGCTGGTCTTGCTCAACTTTGTATTGAAGCCCTGCTATTTCTACAATTGCATACATTAGTTATACTTTTTAATTATTTTTTCGGACGGCAAATATAGGAATTAATCTTTTATCTGCAATAGATTCAGGCAATTATTTGTTTGACTTATTTTATTGCTTTCGAATTAATTAGAAATTTCTCTCCTTAAAATGAAACCGGCAGAACCTTCCACCGGTTGTAAAGCTGATAATTCATCTTTACCTCACCAATAATTTTTTTACAAAATTTCCATTTTCATTGCTTAAACGAATCAGATAAACTCCTGATGATAACGAAAGATTCAACTGTGTACTTCCTGAAATATTTTGCTTATGCACCGATTTACCGGACATACTGAAGATTTCCATCTGGAAATTCCCATCTGTTCTGACTGTAAAACTGCCATTTGTCGGGTTCGGATAAACTGAAATTTCTGAACTGAAAGTTTCACCTGTCCCCATCAGCTCATTGCGCCCCATTTCATACATTACTTCTCTTTCATCCCATCCCTCTCCGTCATCGAAACGGTAATCTGACCAGGCTACATGAAGATTTCCATCAGGAGAAAACCGGGCAGACGGCGCTTCAAATCCCGGATCTTCTTCATTGATCACCAATGTCTCACCAAAGCCGGTTTCGGGATAATATTCAAGATAGGAATTGGTTTCCGCCAAGAAATCAGTATAAATAATCGCGCAATCACCATTTGAATTACAATCCATATCAAATCTCTTTAATAAACCTCCCGCATTAGCCGGAATTTCCAATAGATGATCGGTAAGTGTAAATTCGTCTGCGGTTTCATCATAACTGAAAATTCTGAAGATATCCCTGTCAGGTCCGCTTGCTTTGTGCAATGTAGCCACTATCAGATTCCCCTCACCAGAGCTTGCCAACACATAATTATTATAGCCAATATTCTCATTTGAAATCAGTTCAGGCTCACTGAGAGTATGCGTCGCCTCATCATAAATCCGGTACTTCAGTTCAATGGTTCCGCCTGATGTATTCTCTGAATAAACAATCATCGCGCGGTTATTTCCCATACCTTTTATAAACGGATATCCCGCATCCAACCCATCACTGACATCAGACACAGCCACATCCGCCGACCAGTTTTCCCCATCAAAATAAGTCATATAGATTTCCTCGTTGGTAAGGTTTTCCCGGTAATCATAACCCCAAACCACGACCGGAAGATTATCAGAAGTACTGTAAACATCATGATGGGCATTGAAATGACTTACAGTCCCGTTTAAATCAGAAATCTTGACCGCTTCAGACCATTCCCCCGCTGCAGCATCGTAGTGGGAATAGCCGATATAATTTCTGACATTTTCATAAGCCCAGACATTGTAAACCACATGCAAATCACCGTTTGGAGAAGTTCCGATTGCCGGAAAATGATTATTTCTGTCGCCTATTTCACCCCCTGCATCTACAAAAATTGCTTCGCTCCATTCTCCCTCACTCAATTTCTTGCGAAACATAATCTTTTGAAGACCATTAGGATGATTATCGTTGTAAACTACATAGGGCACATTGTCGGAACCGGCTGTAAGGCGAACATCCCAGGAATCGATGGTGGGATTTTCAGACAGGTTAAAATCCGGGCCGCTCCAGTCAAGCATCAGCTCATTTGGACCAAGCTGATTTTCATTTGAATTTCCTTGTTGACCAATCAGATTTTTCTTGAAATAAATTTGACCGTCCAAATCCGTATCGTAAATACCGTTAAACTGACCAAAAAGAATTCCGCTGAATAGCGATAAAACATAGAGTAAATTTTTCTTCATAACTAAACTTTTTTAACCAAAATCTCAAATTTATTGATTTTCATATAGTTAATCAGAGGATTATTCTGTTAAATCCTGATATCCACTCATCTCAGACCCTTCGGTTCTTATTAAAAAAAATGTACGAAAACGTTTGAAATGATAGAATATCTTCAAACTTTGACGACTTATCTTGTAGAATTATTACCAATAAGGGTTATTTAAAATCAATATAAATTAGTGATTTTACCGAATATTTGGCAAATAAAAATTGGATTGACTTTGCTTACCATGAATAGTTCGTAAATTTACACGCTGATTTTTGTAGTAAAAAAATGGACACATCTTTTGATTATATCCCGATTTTAGTCTTGTTTTTACTGGCCGCTGGTTTTGTGGTTGGCACTATTGTCGCCACACATTTTTTAGGACCCAAACGTAGCACAGATGAAAAATTAGATAACTTCGAAAGTGGAATCGAACAGGTTGGAAATGCAAGAAAACCCTTTTCCATCAAGTATTATTTGGTTGCAATTCTATTTGTTTTATTTGACGTAGAAGTGATTTTCTTTTATCCCTACGCGGTCAATTTCAAGGAATTGGGCTGGGAAGGATTTGCAGCTGTATCAACTTTTGTAGGTCTGTTTTTGATTATGTATATTTATGTGAGAAAAAAAGGAGCGCTGGATTGGGAAAAATAATCCGCGTTCTGAATGTTGTTAATTTAAAAAGAGAGTTATGATTCACAATAAAAGACCGGTTACACACAATACAAACGTGAAAATTGTGGATATGCCGGAAGGATATCAGGGAGAAGGTTTCATGACCATGCAACTTTCAAAAGTAGTAGGCCTTGCGAGAAAAAACTCCATCTGGCCTTTGCCTTTTGCGACCAGCTGCTGCGGAATCGAATTCATGGCAACCATGGGTTCAACTTATGACCTGTCCCGGTTTGGAAGTGAACGCCTTGCCTTCACACCCAGACAATGTGACCTTTTGATGGTTATGGGAACCATTTCAAAAAAAATGGCGCCTGTTTTAAGACAGGTTTACATACAAATGGCCGAACCGCGTTGGGTAGTAGCGGTGGGAGCCTGTGCCAGCAGTGGCGGAATCTTCGATACTTATTCGGTTTTACAGGGAATTGACCAAGTCATTCCGGTGGACGTTTATGTCTCCGGTTGCCCGCCCAGACCCGAAGCCATTTTGGACGGCGTTATGCGTGTTCAGGATCTGGTGGAAACAGAAAGTATCAGAAGACGTGACAGCGAGGAATATCAGGAATTATTGAGAAGCTACGGCATTTCATAAGCGAAAAACTATATATGTTGGACAATAAATTTGTTTTTGAAAAACTCAGAGAAAAGTTCGGAGAAGCAATCATAGGCTACGAAGAAAGCTTCGGAATGATGGCCATTCATGCCGATAAAGAATTCAATCTGAAAATTCTTCAGTTCTTATATGAAGAAGAAGATTTAGCTTTCCGTTTTTTAACTGATTTAACCGCCATTCATTATCCGAACAATCAAGGGAAAGAACTGGTGGTTACTTATTTGGCTTATAATATGCCGAAGAACTTCCACATTAGACTGAAATTCGCGCTGGACATCAACGAACCCAACATTTATACCGCTTCCAAACTTCATGCGACGGCAAACTGGCTCGAAAGAGAATGTTATGATTTTTACGGTGTAAATTTCGTCGGACATCCCAATCTGATTCGCGTGATGAATGTAGATGAAATGGATTATTTCCCTATGCGGAAAGAGTTCCCGCTGGAAGACCAGACACGGTCTGACAAGGACGACGAAATGTTTGGACGAGGCGGAAATTTTAATTACGGAAATTTTACCGTTTAACGGATCGAGAAAATGGCAGAATTAGAAAAAAATATAAAAAAGTCTAAAGTTGCGACTGAGAAAACCACTCAGACGATTAACCTCGGACCTACGCATCCCGCGACACACGGTGTATTCCAAAACATTTTGGAAATCGACGGTGAACGAATCATCAGTGCAATACCTACTGTGGGATATATTCACAGAGCTTTTGAAAAAATCGCGGAAAGAAAACCTTTGTATCAGGTAACCCCACTTACAGACCGTCTGAACTATTGTTCAGCGCCGATTAACAACATCGGTTGGCACTTGACGGTGGAAAAATTTGTGGGAATTGAAGTTCCGGCAAGGGTTAGTTATATGCGTATCATCATTATGGAACTCGCCCGGATTTCAGATCATTTGATCTGCAGTTCCATTATGGGCGTGGATTCCGGCGCTTTTACCGGATTCCTTTATGTGTTCCAATTCCGCGAACGTATTTATGAAATTTACGAAGAAATATGCGGAAGCCGACTGACAACCAACATCGGCCGCATCGGCGGATTTGAAAGAGATTTCAGTGAAGCAGCCTGGGATAAAATCAACAGTTTTGTGGAGGAATATCCCAAAGCATTGAAAGAATTTGAAGATTTATTTAACCGAAACAGAATTTTCATCGAACGTACCCAAGGTGTGGGTGGCATCACTGCCGAACGTGCTTTGGCTTACGGTTTTACCGGTCCTAACCTTCGTGCTGCCGGTGTTGATTATGATGTAAGAGTTCAGAAACCTTACAGCCGATACGAAGAATTTGATTTCAAAGTTCCAATCGGCACAACAGGCGATTGCTATGACCGTTTCCTGGTAAGAAACGAAGAAATGTGGCAGTCTATCAGCCTTATCAAACAAGCCATCCAAAAAATTAATGACCTGACAGGCGAAGAAGCTACCAAACACCACGCAGACGCGCCGGATTTCTATCTGCCACTGAAAGCCGATGTTTATACCAAAATGGAAGCTTTGATTTACCATTTCAAAATCATTATGGGTGAAGTCGATTTGCCTGTCGGCGAAATTTATAATGCCGTGGAAGGTGGAAACGGAGAATTGGGATATTATTTCATTAGCGACGGTGGACGTTCGGCTTACAGACTGCATTTCAGAAGACCTTGTTTCATTTATTACCAGGCTTATCCTGAATTGATTGAAGGTTCTATGCTGAGTGACGCCATCATCACCATGAGTAGTTTGAATTTGATTGCCGGCGAACTGGACGCTTAATATGAATGATAAATTTTAAATTATAAATAAGATTTGGGTTTAAATAATTTTCAGAATTAACTTGAAACTTTAAACCTGAAACTTTAAACGATAAGAAAAATGACAACAGTTCAATTTTCGGAAGAAACATATAAAAAGATAAAGGAGCTCATCGCACGTTATCCCGAAGGGAAACAAAAAAGTGCGCTGATTCCGGTGTTGCATGTCGTTCAGGCCGAACATGAAGGCTGGCTCGATGTTCCGGTAATGGATCACGTGGCCGAAACCTTAGGAATTTTGCCTGTGGAAGTTTATGAAGTAGCTTCTTTTTATTCGATGTTTAATTTGAATCCGGTTGGGAAATACGTTTTGGAAGTTTGCCAGACCGGACCTTGTATGTTGCGTGGTTCTGACAAAATCATGAACCATATCAAACAAAAATTAAACATAAAAGCAGGTGAAACAACTCCTGACGGACTTTTCACGCTGAAACCGGCGGAATGTCTCGGCGCTTGTGGTTATGGGCCTATGATGCAGTTGGGGAAAACTTATCGTGAAAACCTTACAGTTGAAAAGGTAGATGAATTGTTGGAAGAATTGAAAAAACTCGCTTAAATGGGAGAAACAAGATTATTATTGAAACATGCCGATGTGCCCGGGATTCGTCATTATGACGCTTACCGCGAACATGACGGATATAAATCGGTGGAAAAAGCATTTACGATGACGCCCGAACAAATTCTGGAAGAAGTCAAAACTTCCGGGCTTCGAGGTCGTGGTGGTGCAGGTTTCCCAACCGGAATGAAATGGAGTTTCCTCGCAAAACCAGAAGGTATTCCACGCCATTTGGTGGTAAATGCCGACGAATCAGAACCGGGAACTTTCAAAGACCGTTACCTGATGGAATTCATTCCGCATCTTTTGATCGAAGGAATGATCATCTCCTCTTTTTGTTTGGGAAGCAATACTTCCTATATCTACATCCGGGGTGAATTTGCCTGGATTGCAGAAATTCTGGAAGAAGCCATTGCCGAAGCCAAAGCAAACGGATGGCTTGGAAAAGATATCAAAGGTACCGGATTTGACTTGGAGATTTATGTTCAGCGCGGAGCCGGAGCCTATATCTGTGGTGAAGAAACCGCTTTGCTCGAATCCCTCGAAGGAAAAAGAGGAAACCCGAGAATCAAACCGCCTTTCCCGGCCGTAAAAGGACTTTGGGGAAGACCAACAGTGGTAAATAATGTTGAATCCATCGCCGCCGTTGTTCCGATTATTGATATGACCGGAGCCGAATATGCCAAAATCGGAGTCGGTCGCTCTACCGGAACTAAATTGATTTCCGCTTGTGGAAACATCAACAAGCCCGGTGTTTATGAAATCGATATGACACAAACCGTGGAAGAATTTATCTTTTCCGATGAATTCTGTGGCGGCATCCCGAACGGAAAAAGACTGAAAGCCTGTATTCCGGGCGGAAGCTCCGTTCCGATTCTGCCTGCCAATTTATTATTGACAACAGCAGAAGGCAAACCAAGATATATGAATTATGAATCCCTTGCCGAAGGTGGATTCGCAACTGGAACCATGATGGGTTCAGGCGGATTCATCGTTTTGGACGAAGACCAGGACGTTGTGTATCACACTTATACTTTGGCCAGATTTTATCGTCACGAAAGCTGCGGACAATGTTCGCCCTGTCGTGAAGGAACAGGCTGGATGGAAAAAATCTTGAAGCGAATTGACGAAGGACAAGGAAAAATGTCTGACATCGATTTACTTTGGGATATTCAGAGAAAGATTGAAGGAAATACGATTTGTCCGTTGGGCGATGCCGCAGCCTGGCCGGTTGCAGCTGCCATCAGACATTTCAGAGATGAGTTTGAGTGGCACGTTCTGAATCCGGAAGAGTGCCTGACGAGAAATTATGGATTGGCCGGTTATGCCGATCCGCTGGAAATAAAAGAACAGGCTTAATTATGTCAGAAATAAAAGAAACGCCTCTGTTTACCGTAACCATTGACGGGCACACAATTCAGGTGCCGGCCGGGACTACAATCCTTCAGGCCGCGCGTATGATTGGAAAGGAAGTGGCGCCCCCTGCCATGTGTTATTACAGCAAACTGGATAATACGGGCGGAAATTGCCGTACCTGTATGGTGGAAGTAACCAAAGGAAGTGAAGCAGATCCGCGTCCGATGCCCAAATTGATGGCTTCTTGCCGCACAACGGTAATGGACGGAATGGTGGTCGGAAACAAAACTTCTGAACGTGCGCTGACAGCAAGAGAAGGTGTAGTTGAATTTTTACTGATCAACCATCCTCTGGACTGTCCGGTTTGTGATCAGGCAGGCGAATGTAAACTGCAGGATCTAAGCTACGAACACGGAAAAGAAGAAACCCGATACGAATTCAAACGCAGAACTTTTGAGGCGGAAGACATCGGTGATAAAATTCAGTTGCACATGAACCGCTGTATTTTGTGCTACCGTTGTGTGAAATTGGCCGACCAAATCACCGGAAAACGTGAACACGGCGTGATGTTCCGTGGAGATCATGCGGAAATTTCAACTTATTTAGGGAAATCATTGGACAATGAATTCATCGGAAATGTGATTGATGTTTGTCCGGTAGGTGCTTTGACCGATAAAACTTTCCGATTCAAAAACCGTGTCTGGTTCCTGAAACCTGTAGATGCACACAGAGACTGCCCTACTTGTTCGGGGAAAGCACAGGTTTGGTACCGTGGCGATGAAGTCTTCCGCGTGACATCCCGCAAAAACGAATGGAATGAAGTCGAAGACTGGATTTGCAACACTTGTCGTTACGATAAAAAAGAGACAAAAGACTGGGTAATTGAACAACCATCACTGGTGGCAAGAGATTCGGTAATTCGTCAGGGGCATTATGCCGGAAAAGTCGGAACGGTTAAACCCAACGAAACCTTTAAAAATGTGATGAAAGGACGAGATCCGAAATTATTGCTGAATATTCACGACGTGAGCGAAGTCAATGAGCAGGATCGTGATTTGAGTAAAATCAATCGTCCACCCACAAGTTTGGATTATAAAGAATGATTAAAATAATTTAAGAATTTGAAGGTTTGAAATTGAAAATTAATTTTTCATTCAAAATTCAAAAATTTAAAATAATAAGAACGTATGAACCCGGAATTTTGGAGTTTAATTGGTGAAAAAGCAGCTTTAAGTGGCGCAATGATAGCCTTTGCCTTGGTTGTCGCGATGTATTCAACTTGGGCAGAACGTAAAGTTGCGGCTTATATTCAGGACAGACGTGGTCCGGATCGTGCCGGTTGGGGTGGATTATTACAGCCGCTGGCCGATGGTGGAAAACTTTTCTTCAAAGAAGAAATAACACCTCGTCATGCCGAAAAATTCCTGTTTATACTCGGTCCGACCCTTGCCATGATTCTGGCTTGTATGACCGGTGCGGTAATTCCCTGGTCCACTCCTTTTCAATTGGGAGATTCTGTCATTATTCCACAAATTGCCGATATCAATGTCGGATTTTTATACATCTTAGGAGTTTTAAGCTTAGGTG
The DNA here is from genome assembly GCF_049672845.1 of Moheibacter sp. Taxonomy (NCBI): domain Bacteria; kingdom Pseudomonadati; phylum Bacteroidota; class Flavobacteriia; order Flavobacteriales; family Weeksellaceae; genus Moheibacter; species Moheibacter sp. The sequence goes on along the minus strand of NZ_JBATWT010000023.1, from coordinate 347,637 downwards.
TTTACGGAATCATGTTGGGTTCCTGGGCTTCCAACAACAAATGGTCGCTAATGGGGGGACTTCGTGCCGCTTCACAGATTATTTCTTACGAATTACCCATGGGTCTTGCTTTGATTACGATTTTGATGATCAGCGGAACCCTGAGACTGAACGGAATTGTGGAACAACAAATGGACGGATATTGGAACATCATCCTCCAACCCGTTGGGTTTATTATATTTCTAGTATGTGCATTTGCGGAAACCAACCGTACACCGTTTGACTTACCGGAAGCGGAAAACGAATTGATTGGTGGATACCATTCTGAATATTCTTCCATGAAACTTGGATTTTTCCTTTTCGCGGAATACATCAATATTTTCATCAGTTCGGTAATTCTAGCAACGCTTTATTTCGGCGGATATGATATTCCGTTTGTCAATGATGCTGAACTGACCGAAAGCCTGGGAATAAATACCATGGCGGTTTTGCACTTCCTGAGTTTATTTGTAAAAGCATGTTTCTTCATATTTGTCTTTATGTGGGTAAGATGGACAATCCCAAGGTTCCGTTACGACCAATTGATGGATTTGGGATGGAAAACATTGTTGCCACTGGCACTTGTAAATATGTTGATTACAGGATTGGTAATTTTATTATTAAATAATTAAAAAATAAAAGAAGAATGGAACTTCTTACAAACAGAGCAAAACAAGTAGACCGCAGCCCGATGAATTTCTGGGAGCGCCTCTATCTGATTGCGATTGCAAAGGGAATGTGGATTACGCTGAAACACTTTTTCATGAAAAAAGTAACAGTGAGTTATCCCGAAAAACAACGTCCTTTCAGTCCGGTATTTCGTGGTGTGCACGTCTTGAACCGAGACGAAGAAGGTCGTGAAAATTGTACAGCTTGCGGACTTTGTGCCCTCGCCTGCCCTGCAGAAGCCATTACTATGGAAGCTGCGGAACGTTTGCCGGGCGAAGAGCATTTGTATCGAGAAGAAAAATACGCGGCTAAATATGAAATCAATATGCTGCGTTGTATTTTTTGCGGATTCTGTGAAGAAGCTTGTCCGAAAGATGCGGTTTACCTTTCCCAAACCGTAACGCCGGCGAGTTATCAAAGAAAAGATTTCATCTACGACAAAGAAGATTTATTGATTCCACATCCTAAAAAATCAAACTAAAGTATGGGAACTGCAGAGATTTTATTTTTCATTCTGGCCGGATTGACGCTTCTGAGCGGAATCCTGACGGTAACATCCAAAAGGCCGGTTCACTCTATTTTATTTCTGATTATCACCTTTTTCAGCATCAGCGCACATTATGTTTTATTGAACGCTCAGTTTTTGGCCGTTGTAAACATTATCGTTTATGCAGGTGCGATTATGGTCTTATTCCTGTTTGTTGTGATGCTGATGAACTTAAATAAAGAAGATAGAAGTTTTAGTAAACCTTTCATCATACTGTCCGGGTCGATTGCATCAGCCTTGTTTTTCGTATTGACTGTGGGGATTTTCTGGCAGTCCGATGTGAAGGAAGGCAATCAGATATTGTTGGCAGAGGGCGAAATTGGATTAACAGAAAGTCTTGGTTCTGTCTTGTATTCCGATTATGTGATTCCGTTTGAACTGGCGAGTATCCTGTTTATGGGCGCGATGATCGGAGCGGTTTTACTGTCCAAAAAAACGGAAGATTTGCATGTGAAGGATTAATGGAGGCGAAAATTGGACATTGGAAGTCAATTAGATTAAATAAAAATAAAAAATTGAAAAGGTAGGATAAAATAGGATTGAGCGAAGTATTGAATGAATACAAAAAACTTCAGACTTCCCTCTTCCATCATCCAGCCAAAAAATTAAAATATGATACCGATTAGTTACTATTTATTTCTGTCACTGGGGCTTTTCTCGATCGGGATGATCGGGGTGATGACCCGCAGAAATATCATCATCATGCTGATGTGTGTGGAACTTATGCTGAATTCCGTCAATCTTTTATTGGTTGCCTTTTCAAAAATGCACCAAGCCAAAAACCTCGGCACCGAAGCCGGTATCGACGGGCAGATGCTTGTGCTTTTCATTATGGTAGTGGCAGCAGCAGAAGTAGCAATCGGGCTTTCGATAATGATTCTGTTTTACAGAAAAGTGTATAACGTGGATGTGCAGTCCCTGAACCGATTAAAGCATTAAGATTTATGGAGAAGTATATTTGGTTAATTCCTTTGTTGCCGCTTTTAGGGTTTTTCATCAACGGTTTGGGAAAAAACACCTTGTCGAAATCTTTGATTTCCGTCATTGGTTCGGGTGTGGTTTTCATCAGCTTTTTACTTTCAATATTGGTATTTATGAATGTTCCTTCGGGAGAAGGCGCACAACCGTTGATTTTTCATGCATTTGATATTTTGAATTTTAAATCGATTCAGGTTCCTTTTTCGTTCCAAATCGATGCTTTGACAAGTATATTCCTGCTCATCATTACCGGAATCGGATTTCTGATTCATGTGTACAGTGCAGGTTATATGAAAGAAGATGAAGGTTTTGGGAAGTTTTTTGCCTACTTGAACCTATTTATCTTTTTCATGTTGATTCTCGTAATGGGAAGCAATTTCTTTATGATGTTCATCGGATGGGAAGGCGTAGGATTATGTTCATTCCTGCTCATCGGATTCTGGTTTAAAAACCGAGATTATGTAGGCGCGGCAAAGAAAGCTTTCATTATGAACCGAATCGGAGACGTAGGCTTTTTGTTGGCAATGTTCTGGATTTACAGAGAATTCGGCACACTTCAATACACCGAAGTTTTCGGATTACTAAATACAACTCATATTTCAAGTTTTGCGATTGGTGGAATTACTTTGTTGTTATTCCTTGCGGCCACCGGGAAATCGGCGCAGGTTCCTTTGTTTACCTGGCTTCCCGATGCAATGGCGGGACCAACTCCGGTTTCGGCTTTGATTCACGCTGCCACGATGGTTACGGCCGGTATTTTCATGATCACACGTTGTAATGAATTATTCGAACTGGCTCCGTACACCAAAGAAGTAATCGCCTGGATCGGAATTATTACTTCATTGATTACGGCGACCATTGCTATGCGTCAAAACGACATCAAAAAAGTATTGGCTTATTCGACCGTTTCTCAGTTGGGACTGATGTTCGCGGCAATCGGAATGGGCGCTTATGTAGCCGCTGTTTTCCACGTGATGACACACGCTTTTTTCAAAGCTTTATTGTTCCTTGGCGCAGGTTCAGTAATCCACGGAATGCACCACGAGCAAGACATGACCAAAATGGGCGGACTGAAAAAGTACATGCCGACGACTCATATCACGATGCTGATTGGCTGTATTGCCATTGCAGGAATTCCGCCTTTGAGTGGGTTTTTCTCCAAAGACGAAATGCTTTTGAGCATGTTTATGGGCAATAAAATCATTTATGCCATCGGATTTATCGTTTCCGTTCTGACATCTTTCTATATGTTCCGACTTTATTTTATGACATTCAGCGGAGAATTAAGAAATAAGGAGGTTGCGGCAGAAGGACACACAGCACATCCGCACGAAAGTCCGAAAACCATGACGATTCCTTTAATCGTTTTGGCAATTCTTTCGATCATTGGTGGATTTGTAGGAATTCCTGAGTTATTTATGAAAAATGCGCACAAGCTCAACCAATTCCTTTCGGGCGTTGTAGCGCCTGGTGAAGCGCATCATATTTCGCATTCGACTGAATGGTTATTGATTGCGGCTTTGCTTTCCTGCGTAGCAGTAGCTATTTATTTGGCGAGCAAAATGTACAACGGAAAAGTGGACAAGGAAGCCACAGGCGTAATGAAAGTTTTTGAAAACAAATGGTATGTGGACGAAATTTATCAGGCCGCTATCATCAGTCCAATCATTGGACTGGGGAATGTTTTCAAAAAATATGTGGAAAAATCCGGAATCGGCAAAGTTGTCAGCGGAACCGGCGATTTATCCTACTTAATATCAAAAAATATACGAACGGTTCAAACCGGAAATATAGGAATGTATGTGCTCTTGATGGTGATAGGAATTGTTGCCGGATTGGGGATTTTCTTTTTTGGAATGTTTTAAAAAGCGAAAGGAATGTTATTATCGTTACTGATTTTATTGCCACTCTTATTTGGACTTGGCTTAACCTTTATCAAACACAATAGACCCTTGGGGTTTGTGGGTACAGCTGTCAGCATTTATCTGTTTCTGTACACTTTGTTTTTATTGTTTACCAATACACCGGTAGATCTGACGGTGATTGCTCCTTGGTTTAAACTGGGAGATGTTCAGGCGCAGATTGCACTAAGCCTTACGGGACTTGGTGCCGGCATGGTTCTATTGACCACCTTGGTTTTTTCTGTTCTCTTCGTTTATTTCTATACGATTAAAAAGAATTATTCCAATACGTTCTATGGATTATTGTTATTGGTTTTCGGTGGTTTAAACGGTGTCTTCCTAGCTCAGGATTTACTTTTATTCTACTTTTTCTGGGAAATTGTTCTCATCCCAATGTACTTCCTAATTGGAATCTGGGGTGCAAAAAACACAAGAATCTCGGCCAATACCACTTTTTTCATCTATACGATTTTAGGCTCATTCATCATGCTTGCCGGAATTATTTACATAGGATTTCAGTTGCGCCCCGAAAGTTTCCTTTTGGCGGATGTTGTAAAACAAACCTCATCGATTGGAAACATGGAGGTATTGCCATGGTTATTCCTGATTGCTTTTGCGATAAAGATTCCTTTGTTTCCATTGCATTCATGGCAACCGGCGGTTTATAAAACTTCGCCCACTCCGGTAACGGTCATTCTGAGTGCCTTGATGGCGAAGATGGGACTTTTTGCCGTTGTAAATTGGTTACTGAATATGTTCCCAACGATCTCTCCAAACACAGATAATTTATTGTACTTGGTTGCTTTCGGATTGATTTACGCTTCCTTGATTGCACTTACTACGAATAATGTAAAAAAGATAGTAGCTTATTCATCCGTAGCTCACTTGGCTTTGATTTTCATGAGTTTATATACCCAATCAGAAATCGGAAGAGAAGGCGCTTATTTCCAAATGTTCAGTCATGGAATTGTAGTGATGGGACTTTGGTTGAGTTTGGATTATATGCAGAGAAAATACAAATTGACAGATATAAAATCCATTAGTGGACTCGCGCATATTGATCCTTGGATTGCGATATTCTTTACGCTTTTTGGATTGGCCAATCTCGGACTTCCGTTGACAAGTAGTTTCATTGGAGAATTTATGATGTTGAACGCGCTTTACTCTTACAATCCGATTCTTTGTATCATGGCTTGTATGGGTGTGATTTTATCGGCGGCCTATACATTGAGATTGTCCACTGCGATTTTATTTGGAGAGCGAAGCAATCTTCCCAAGAAGAAACAAAAATTTCCAAAAACATTATATCTGATCTTCGGATTTATTTCACTGATCATTTTGGTACTGGGAATTTATCCGTCCGTTTTATTTAATCTTTTTCAAAACTAAACAGGAGCAATGAATATTATATTAACATCGGCCATATCAGGAATTATTTTCATGTTTAGCGACCTTGTTCTGAAGAACAAACGCCATCAAAGCATTCTGGCTGTTTTGCTTTTTATAGCCATGATTATTGCTTCCATACTGCAGATTCAAGGCACAGAAATCTTTCAGGGGAAATACCCTAATATGATTGAAACCGATCCTTATCGAATTTCATTCTTTGTAATTCTCTGTTTGATTGGGGTTTATTATACGCTGATCAACCGACGCAATTTCAGCAAACCCGGAAGTCATGTATCGGATTATTTTGCTTTGATTTTTATTTCATTTGTGGGAATTGCAGTTTTAGCGAGTTTCAATAATTTGATTTTAATGTTCTTGGGAATTGAAATTCTTTCGATTCCGCTTTACGCACTTGCCGGATCTGCCAAACATAAAATGAAAAGTACAGAAGCGGCCATCAAATATTTTCTGATGGGAGCCTTCTCAACTGGAGTTATGCTAATGGGAATTGCGCTGATTTACGGTGCATCGGGGTCTTTTTTATTGAAAAACATTACCACTTACGCATTTGATTTCCAATCCATTTATTATTTGGGATGGGTGGTTTTAATTCTATCGATGTGTTTCAAAGTTTCGGTGGCTCCGATGCATTTTTGGGCGCCTGACGTTTATGACGGGACGCCGACCGTCTTTTCATCTTATATGATTACCATCGTAAAAGGAGCAGCGTTTATGAGCTTTTTGACCTTGATGTCCGCCTTCAAAATCACTTCGGAAATCGTGGCTCAAAACTATAAATACTTACTCAGCTTTATCATAATTCTAACTCTCATTCTGGGTAATTTCTCGGCATTGCAACAGAAATCCGTCAAACGTATGTTGGCTTATTCCTCCGTGGTTCAAGCCGGATTTATGATGTTTGCCTTGTTTGAAATCAGTGAAGAATCCAAATATGCATTGCTTTATTATACCGTAAGTTATGGATTGGCAAGCATTATTTTGTTTTATGCAATGACTCAATTGAAAAATTTGGAATACAAAGGCTTCAATGGATTGGCGAAAAGATCTCCTGTCTTGGCTGCCACAAGCGCCGTTGCTTTGTTTTCTCTGGCAGGAATTCCTTTCACATCGGGTTTCTTGGCCAAATTTTTCATTCTGAGTTCTGCCATGAAAGATCCATCCAATTTGGTTCTTGTTCTCATTGCCTTGGTTTTGGCAGTGGTAAGTGTTTACTACTACATCAAAGTCATTATTGCGATGTATTTCAGAAAATCATCCAAGAAAAAAATCAAATTATCTTTCACAAGCCAATTTTTATTGGTTTTAGGCGCTTTACTGACCGTAGCACTCGGAGTTTACCCCGATTTGTTGAAGATGGCGCTCAACTGTTTATTGGGCTAGAGTTTAAACTTTACCAATGAGAGAATATCATTTTATTTTTTTCTTTTTAATTATTCAAAGTTGTACGCAAAATGGAAAAATTAAAATTAGTGTCGATCAAATAGAGAATAATCAAATTCACTTCTCAATCCTAAATAATTTAGAAGATTCTATTAAACTTCTAAAACCTAAAAGCAATTATTTATGCTATGAAGGTTCTCCAACTATTTACAAAGGCTATTTTATTTTAGGTTTTATGGATTATTTTACAATGGAGCAAACTTATAAATCTACTATACTTTCTGAGGAATTATTATTTGAATCAACACCTCCTACCTTATCGAATTATCAAATTATAATTATAAAAAAGGGTGAAAAATATTCTGGCAATATATTCGTGCCGGAAAGAAATTCAACCGCTTGTATTTTTTATCCAATAATTGATAAAAATACAGTTTTAGTAATTAGAAATGATACTATTTCCTTTAAATCCGATCTTATTGTTGCTCTATCTCATGAACAGAATGAAACAGATGTTGACAGAAAAAAATACTGATGAGTAGCTTAGATGGTGGAGATTTTGGAAGTGGGTTTTATGCCGGTGCTGTAAGTTCTTTGGTGAGTAGTGGGGTTCAAAACTTAGGCATATCCGGAGGACAAACCAATAAATTTGGACAAAGTGACTGGTACAATGCGGCAACCATAGCAGCCGGCGGGCTTTCCGGTGGGTTATCTTCATGGATTGCCGGCGGTAATTTTGCAGCTGGTGCAAGACAAGGTCTTATAACCTCAGGTTTAAACCACGTGGCGCACTCTACTATTCAAAGGATAAAATATAACTCTTTTTTAAGTGAAGTAGATGAATCTATCATTAAATCAGGCCACAATCCAGATGATCCGGTAGCAGATACTAGTTTGAAAGCTACATCCGAATTTATTTTTTCATTAGATGTAATTAAAGGTATTATAGGGGATGGAATTCATGCTATATGGGGTACTGAAGTTACGTTTTTTGACCCTTGGAATAGTAAAGAGCGATATAGTGGGGGAGAGTTTAGCCCTGCTCAATCAAAAGCTAAGATAATGAAAATGGGAAAACTTCCTGATACGTTTAAGCTTAAGAATGTTAATGGGGTTACCTTTACGCATAGTACTATTTCAATTTATGATGAGGCATATTCATCTTACCGCAATCTCGCTTTGGGCATTGGGGCTGGACTGAAATATATTAACTATATACATATTACTATGTATTATTTACATACTGAAAGAATAGAATATAAAATGAGTGATTTAATCTATACCGCAGAAATAAAGGCAGCAGAATGGCACAAAAGAGTTTCAAATTAATAATTTATTCAATGGTGTGTATAGTAATGCACTGTTGTCAGAATAAAAATTTTCCAAGTGAGAATTTGAGCATGCCGGAATTAAAAAACACAGTAGTTTTTGAGATTCTGAATACATCATTGTTTTATAGTTGGAACGCAGATCTTGAGTTTCAACCCCAAATACTGAAATTCAAGTTAATCAATAAGAGCAATCAGGCTTACGCTCTTTCAATTAATGATGACTTACCTTTTCCTTATAGTAATTACGAAATGTATTACAAAAACAGAGACTATTATTTTGAAGACCATTCAAACAGCCCCTTGCTTAGAATTTTTGAAAAAAATAATACAATTGTGAATTTTGACTTGGGTGTACTTTTGGACTTAAGTGAGATTCTTAAGGTGGATACATTGGTAGGGAGTAGTAATAAATTTGTAGAAAACATGATTGTTCTTAATCCTCATGAGGAAAAGCTGATGGAAATGAAGATTTCCCTGCCGACAATGTTCGTGGAAAATTTTGAGAGTGAGGGTAAAGTTTTTAAAGATTATGTTTTTACTTATGATATGTTTGAGTTGGATGGATATACTGCTGATTTGTTTATGATATTAGATAGTTCTTGGATAAAAAAGGTTCCTGAAGAAAAAACAGCAGAATTTCAGAAGAATAACATCAAGATGTTTACTGGTACAATTTCATCAAATAAAATACCTGTTTTGTTAAAAGGCGGTTCGCCTCATGAACAGAATGAAGAAAATAGTGAGAGAAAAAATGTTAATGAGTAATGGATGGCTATAGCCATAGCCGTGGGCGGGTTGTCAGGGGGATTATCCTCTGCCATTGCCGGTGGTAAATTTTCTGCCGGATTTAGGCAAGGTCTTATAACCAGTGGATTAAATCATGTGGCGCATAGTGTTTTTTCTAAACCGGATAATGGTTATAGGCCTAATGGCAGTGGAGGAAGCGGTACTTTTTCAGGTGATTATGAATATTTAAGTGGTTCTGCAAGTTTAGACTCCACAGGAGTACTAACCCCAGGTTTAAGTGCTTCTATTGGTTTAGCATTTGGAGTGGCTACCTCAAAAAGTTGGGTAGTAATTTCATTAGGTGGTGCCGGATCTTTGGCAGGTGGAATCAGTACTCCTGTAGCGTTACAATTTGGAAAAGGTATAGGAAGAATAAATTTTTTACAACCCGTAGGTCCTAAAAGTTCAGTTGAAATCATAGAAAGTTGGTTAAAATGAAAAATATATATATGAAATTAATTTTCGGTTTTGGAATTGGGCTAATGATATTTCTTATAGCGATTCCTATTGTATTTTCACATGCAATAAAAAGGGACAATAATAGAGAAGCATACATTCAAAAATCTGAGTATTATTTTAAGGGAGAAATTATTGATTACGAACAAATCAGAAATAGTGAATATGCCTTACTAATAAAATATGATACTTTTAATTTGATTTCAGGAGATCTGACAACGAAACTATACTCTGGGGTCATTGATACTTTGTCTAAACAAATTATATATATGGCATACGTTTACCCACAACATGAGTATTATCCTCAGAAAAAAATTGAGTATAATGAATTTCCGAATTATATAAAAGTTGATGGGAAAAATAATAAAATAGAATATTACAGAAATTCAATTTTGTATAATTCATTAGATAACAATATTTCTACATTAGGTGATTATCCGTTGAGCGATAAAAAATTTAAAAAATATTTAAAGAAGATTGGAATAAAAAATATATTATTTTTTTAAGGTAGTTTGGCGCTATATCAAACATGTTGATTTACTATTTGAATGAAGAATATTATAAGATAGGAGATTCGATGATGAGAGCACTGAATATGAATTCATTAGGTAGCAGAGATATATTTAAAGCTATCACAATTGCTTCGGGTGGACTATCAGGAGGTATATCCTCTACCATAGCAGGCGGCAGCTTCTGGGCTGGAGCAAGGCAGGGGCTCATAACTTCTGGGTTGAACCACGTGGCGCACTCTACTATACAAAGGATAAAATATAACTCATTTTTAAGTAAAGTAGATGAATGGATATCCAATCAGTTTTTACTAATTTCCTCAGAAGTGGTGAAAAAACACAATAAAATTTCAAATTTGTCAAAATGAGGAGATAAACTATAATCGCTTAACCAAAAACATAAAAAATCACCCTTTGAAAATTCAAAGGGTGATTTTGCATTATCTAACAAGGAATTAATTCCTCGTACAATTCGCCGTCCAGACATCATTCACATTTTCTGTGTATAGAATCTGCAAAGTGCCGGCCGTCACTCGAATGTATTGAAATTCGGTCGCGCCGATGTTAATCAATGTTTCACCATCCGACTCAAATTCAACACCCGTTATTTCTGGAATTCCATTCGAAAAAAGAAAATTATAATTATTCCCAACTTTCACTACTTCCACCCAGCCATTCTCATCTTGTGTTGTACTTTCTCCATTTGAATAGGAAACCGTACCATTGTATCTTCCGATAAAAATATCACTGTCAGCCGGACTATCGTCATCACTACAAGATATCGCCATAAATGAAGTCACAAACACCAAGGTCAATAACCATCCTAAGATTTTTCCTCTACGTTTCATACAATTGATTTTTTTTGATTTAACGGGATATAATTATGAAAGAATTATGCCAATTATATAATTATTTGATACAGTGAGGTTTAATTGATTTTGATGGAAATTAATTTGGCAATATATTTGAAAATCGTAGGTTTGAATTAAATTAATCGAAAATGAACACACTAAGAAAAATAGGAATTCTTTTAGGAATCTTTGCCTTTATGGGACTAAATGCGCAGGAAGTAACGGATTATGATTTACAAAATTTCGCACGAGCTTATAATGAAATGATGGCAATCAACAAAAAAGCTCAAAAGGAAATGACAGACGCAATCGAAAAAGAAGGTCTGGATTTGGAGACTTATCATGCTATCAATGACAGCAAAGACACCGAATTCATCCCCGATATTCCAGAAAAAAAGTTCAAGGACTTTGAAAACCTTCAACCCAAACTTCAAAAAATCCAAAAACAACTCGAAGCAGACGTGGAAAAAGCTTTCAATAAATACGATCTAAGCAAACGCGAATACCAGGCAATTGCCGAAAGAGTAAAGCAAGATCAATTGCTCCAAATCAAATTAGAACAAATCCTTACACATCTAAGGTAAACGATAAATTTACCAAGAAACATCAATCAAAGATTTCTGCGGAATGGCTACGCTTCCTTTTATTTGAATATAATGATCGGTAAGTGTCCAAACCGTAGTTTCTATTTTTTTAGGCCCGGAATCCGTCATAAAGGTAATATAAGTCTTGCCTTTGAACTCATTGCCCAACCTAACCGCTCTTTCCAGTTTTTCTTTTGTAATCAGACTTTTGTCCTTTTCAACTGAAACGAAATGATAATTGATCACCTCTTCTTTTTCGATTAATTCAACTGTTTCCATTAAATCTAGTTTTTGCTAAACTAAATTTAACAAAATTCAGTCCACCTTATCAAATTATTTTGAAAATATTTTAACTAAAACTCCTTTCTACACTGATTTTCAGAGAGTTTATTATTTCTCTTTGTTCAAATCCATCACCGGAACCATCCCTTCTGAAGGCACATAAATGATTTGAGGCAAACTTCCTTTGTCAGCGATTTTCTCCAAAGTTCGGATGAACAAATATTGGTTATAGGTTTCATTCAAAGTTCCGTTTTCTACTCGCATTGCTTCAGCCATACCGCGTGCGCGTTCAATTTCGGCTTGTGCATTTAACTTTTCCGCTTCCAAACGGGCTTTGGCTTCTTCCACTAAAATTTTACGGTTTTGTTCCGCTTTGGCCATTTCCGCTTTTCCGGCCATTTCCTGTTGCCAAACGTTGTATTTCGGCAATCCGAACATCAAGGCAAGAATAACGACTACCGCCAAAAGTGAAAACCACAGAAATCCCATTCCCAGTGATTTGGTTGAAATATTAGTATTGCTCATTTTTCTATATTTTATTTAATTATCCTACAATATTGATGATTTTCCCCGGAACGATGATCACATTCTTAGGCGTTCTTCCGTCCAGTTGTTTGATTGTGCGCTCATCTGCCATCACCGCTTCCTGAATTTCTTCTTTGCTCAAATCCATTGGCAATTCCAGTTTGAAACGCATTTTTCCGTTGAATGAAACCGGATATTCCTTGGCGTCTTCCTCTAACCATTTCGCATCGAATTCAGGAAATTCCGCATAAGAAATACTTTCCTTATGACCCAATTTTTGCCATAATTCTTCGGCAATGTGCGGCGCATAAGGCGAAATCAAAATCGCCAAAGGCTCCAAAACCGCAAGTTTGTTGGAGTTCAATTTGGACAATTCATTCACCGCAATCATAAAATTGGAAACCGAAGTATTGAACGAAAAATTGTTCACGTCTTCATCTACTTTCTTGATGGTTTGATGCAAAGCTTTCATTTCGGCTTTGGTCGGCTCTTCCTCCGAAACAAAGAAGGCTCCCCCTTCTCCGTTGTGATAAAGCTTCCAGAACTTTTTCAGGAAAGAATAAACTCCGCTCAAACCTTGGGTATTCCAGGGCTTTGCCTGCTCAATCGGACCTAAAAACATTTCGTAGAGACGAAGCGTATCCGCGCCGTATTGTTCACAGATATCGTCGGGATTCACGACGTTGTATTTAGATTTGGACATTTTATCTACTTCTCTTGAAACAATGAATTTTATATCATTTGTTAATTCACCTGTATGAAAAACTTTACCAGTTTCATCTATATAAATTTCGTAAATAAAACCCTTATCATACTTTGAATAATAATCGAAATAATCCTTAAGATTTAATTCTGCATCAGTTCCTGATTTAATGAGATTAATATCAACATAAGGTTTAAAAATTGAATAATAAATACCAAATTCTTCTTCATTAATTCTTTCAATCAAATCGCCAACAATATGTGGATCAATTTTGTTTATTTCAATTAACTTATTAATAATAACTTCTTTATCATATTCCTTTTCAACGTAAATGTTTTCTGAAACTTCTTCAAAGTTCTTATTGAAATAATTTAATGATAAATTAAATTTTCCATCACAATTAAATAATTTTTGATTCAAAACCCTATTAAATGTGAGTTTATTTTTTGTGCCTAATGAAATACTAGCTTTTATGATTTTAGCACTCATCCCCAAAATCATTCCTTGGTTGATGAGTTTTTTAGCGAATTCATCGGTTGGAACGAAACCTCTGTCAAACAAAAATTTCTGCCAGAAACGTGCATACAACAAATGTCCGGTCGCATGTTCGCTTCCACCCAAATACAAATCCACGTTTTGCCAATAATCCATCGCTTCTTTTGAGGCAAATTCTTCTTCATTTTTCGCATCCATATAACGAAGGAAATACCAGGAACTTCCCGCCCAACCCGGCATAGTGTTCAATTCAAGCGGAAAAACAGTTTGTCCGTCAATTTTATCAATGCTTGTAATTTCATTTTTAGAAGTATCCCAAGCCCAGTTTTTAGCTCGTCCCAAAGGCGGTTCGCCGGTTTCGGTTGGCAAATATTCGTCCACCTCCGGCAAAACCAAAGGCAGATGTTCAGCTTCAATCATATAAGGCACACCGTCTTTGTAATAAGCCGGAACCGGTTCACCCCAATAACGCTGACGGGAAAAAACCGCATCCCGCAAACGATAATTTACTTTTCCTTTCCCAATTCCTTTCTCTTCCAATAAAGCAATGATTTTGTCGGTCGCTTCCTGATAATTCAGACCATTCAGAACCTCTGAATTCTGAAGTTCAAATCCTTCTTTTTCCACAAAAGCACCTTCCGAAATGTCCTTGTCTTTAAAGATTTCCGGAATGGGCAATCCGAAATGTTTGGCAAATTTATAATCGCGCTCATCACCCGCCGGAACCGCCATCACAGCTCCCGTTCCATATCCGGAAAGGACATAATCTCCAATCCAAATCGGGATTTCCTTTCCGGTCAGCGGATGAATGGCATAGGCACCGGTAAATTCCCCGGTAATTTTATTGACATCGGCCATTCGTTCACGCTCCGAACGTTTGGAAGTTTGTTCCACATAATTCTGAACCGCGTCTTTGCGATCCCGCGTCATGATTTTTGAAACAAAGGGATGTTCCGGCGCAAGGGTCACATAAGAAACCCCGAAAATCGTATCGGGTCTTGTGGTGAAAACTTCGATTTTTAAATCATGGTCTTTCACTTGGAATTTTACTGAAGCACCTTTGCTTTTCCCAATCCAATAGGTTTGTGCATCTTTAATCGGCTGCGGCCAATCAATTTTCTCCAAATCATTTAGCAATCTTTCAGCATACGCTGTGATGCGCATCATCCATTGCGTCATTTTTTTCCGGACAACGGGATATCCGCCGCGTTCAGAAACGCCATTTACGACTTCATCATTTGCCAAGACCGTTCCCAGCGCAGCACACCAGTTTACTTCGGCTTCGGCCAAATAGGTCAATCTGTATTTTAAAAGAATTTCTTCTTGTTGTTTTTCGGAGAAACTATTCCATTGTTCCGCTGTGAATTTCGGTGTATCTTCATCGGAAACCACATTGACTTTCTGATTTCCTTCTTTTTCGAATTTCTGAATTAATTCTTCAACCGGAACAGCTTTGTTTTGGTCGTTGTCATAATAGGAATTAAACAATTGAATGAAAATCCATTGGGTCCATTTGTAATATTCCGGGTCGGAAGTTCGGACTTCTCGATCCCAATCAAATGAAAATCCGATTCGGTCCAATTGCCTTCTGTATCCCTTTATAATATTTTCTTGATAATCCTTGTCATGAATCGAAGTAGGTGAACTTTTGTCAATTAATGCAGATTCATGAATTGTCCCATCTGAATTGATAAAATCATCATAAATTTCATAATTTTCATCTAAACAACCATTTATATTAATAAAAGTTGTTTTTGATGGATGTTGCCCGGTTTGAATCGCGTATTGTTCTGCTGGTAATCCGAAAGAATCATAGCCCATTGGGTGCAGCACATTGAAACCTTTCAAACGTTTGTAGCGCGAAAAAATATCGGAAGCGATATAACCCAGCGGGTGACCGACATGTAATCCGGCTCCGGAAGGATAGGGAAACATATCCAACACATAATATTTAGGTTTGGATGAATTATTTTCTGCGCGGAAAGTTTTATTCTTGGCCCAATATTCTTGCCATCTTTTTTCGATTTCTCTGTGATGATACTGCATCAGATTCAAATTTTAAGCTGCAAATTTAACCATTTTTAAAGGAAGTTCAGATGGAATTGAAACTGGAAATTCATTTTGCTAGATGTACTTCGTTCATAAGATTTGTTTTTCTTATTTTTGTTGAAATTGCCCGACCTAAAAGAATTCATTTTGAGCAAAAAGAAAAAGCATAAGTCGCGTTGGAGATATTATTATTGGATAATGGTCATCATCATATTTGTGGCGCTTGTTTTTATGGTTCGTTTTGTACTGAATAGTTCAAAAGTATTGGTGGATAAAAGCACTCCGATCAATCCCCACTATATAGAATGGGATTTGGAAAGAGACGGTTCACTTCGAATTAATGAACCTTATTTTTTAGCTACGGACATTGAATTCATACAAACAGATTTGGACAAATTAAAAGTTGATTCTTCAATCTATGTTCCTTTGGTAAAGGAATCTACCTCTGGGAGCACGCTCAAAGATGTAAAAAAACCTTATTTGATTTGGAAGAATGCCAACAGCGACACTGTACATGTGGTCAAAAACAATATCGTTTTAAAATTTAAAATGAATTCCGATTAAGACTCAATTTGAGCTCGTTTCAATTTTGGAAGTGACTTTAATACTAATTCGTAAGAATGATTAATTAATTCACTTAAAAATTCTTCCGACAAACTTCCTTCAAAATTAACCGTATTCCAATGTTTTTTATTCATGTGGTACCCCGGCTGGACTTCTGTATGTTTTTCACGAAGTTCCTCTGCATAGTCAGGATCACATTTCAGGTTAACTGAAAAATCTGAATTATCCAATCCGGTGAGCGCAAAAATTTTCCCACCCACTTTAAAAACAAGTGTTTCCGGTCCAAAGGGAAATTCTTCTTTAACACCCGGTTTTTTCATGCAGAAATTTCTAAAATCTTCAATATTCATCGGCCTAAAAACGTTTAAAACTAAATAAGATTTCAATTTAGAAATAATTATCTGTTTTACTGTAACATTTCACATAGATTTTACGTATACAGTAAAGCACATCACAATTACAAACAAAAAGAACAGGAATATAATGCGACAGCTAAAGATTACAAAGCAGGTAACCAATAGGGAAACTGCTTCCCTGGATAAATATTTACAGGAAATTGGTAAGGTAGATTTAATTACTGCTGACGAAGAAGTTGAGTTAGCGCAAAAAATCAAAGCGGGTGACCGTTTGGCTTTGGAAAAACTAACCAAAGCGAATTTACGTTTCGTAGTTTCGGTTGCAAAACAATATCAGAACCAAGGATTGAGTTTGCCGGATTTGATTAACGAAGGAAATTTAGGCTTAATCAAAGCCGCACAGCGTTTTGACGAAACACGTGGATTTAAATTTATTTCTTATGCAGTTTGGTGGATCAGACAATCCATCTTACAAGCATTGGCCGAACAGTCACGTATCGTACGTCTGCCTTTAAACAAAATCGGTTCCATCAATAAAATCAACAAAGCTTATGCGACTTTGGAGCAGGAACATGAACGCGCACCATCTGCAGAAGAGATCTCGGAATTGCTTGATATGTCGGAAAGCGACGTAAAAGAGTCAATGAAAAACTCCGGTCGTCACGTTTCCATGGATGCGCCATTGGTGGAAGGTGAGGATTCAAACCTTTATGACGTTCTGAATACAGGTGAATCTCCAAGTCCCGACGGTGAGCTGATGACCGAGTCATTGCGCATTGAAATCGAACGTGCACTGCAAACACTAACCCCGAGAGAAGCGGATTTGATTCGTTTGTATTTCGGATTAAATGGCGCTCACCCAATGACATTGGAAGAAATTGGTGAAACATTCGATTTGACAAGAGAGAGAGTTCGTCAGATTAAAGAAAAAGCAATAAGAAGATTGAAACATACTTCAAGAAGCAAGATTTTGAAATCTTACATCGGAAGATAATTGATCAATCTAACTAGCGTATAACTCTGCCCGTTCTCTGAACGGGTTTTTTTATTTTTTTCAGTTAAAATCAAAGTGAATTTTAAGTGCCAATTTTCTATATTTGAAGTCCTATATGAACAATCAATATAATATAAATTCTTACTGTCGAATAACAAATCAGAAAATCATTTCTGACGGTGAAATACTATTGGAGCGAAATCCCGATGAATCCCTATCGGATTTTTTGAAAACTATCTACCGAAAATCCGAAGCCAATTACCCGAAATTTTTCAAAATGGATTTGCTAAGCAAATCGGCATTTCTGGCTACAGAATTTATCTCAAAAAAGGAAAATTTATGGGAAACCAACACAGCCTTGCTTCTTTCCAATCGTAGTTCCAGTATGGCGTCTGACGAAAAACACGCACAAGCGATTTACGGCGCAGAAGCTGCTGCCAGTCCTGCGGTTTTTGTCTATACTTTGCCCAATATCGCTTTGGGCGAAATCAGCATCCGCCACCAATTATTTAGTGAGAATCTTTTCCTTATATTTGACAAATTTTCACCCGAAACCCTAGTTCCTTATGCCGAACAAACGTTGGAGGAAAATAAAGCAGAAAAAGTACTGGCGGGATGGGTGGAAGCAGATGAAAACCAACTGGACGTTTTCATCTATCTAATTAAAAATGAAGGAGATACCAAACATACCATAGAAAACGTACAAAATTTATATTTGAAGAAATGAGCGATTTAAAACAAGAACTAAAAGAAAAAATCATTGCCCAGCTAAACCTGGAAGATATCACCATTGAAGATTTACAAGACGATACGCCGCTTTTTGGCGACGGATTGGGATTGGACTCCATCGATGCTTTGGAGTTGATTGTTCTACTGGACAAACAATACGGCATCAAACTAGCCGACCCGAAAGAAGGAAGAAAAGTGTTTGAAACGATTCAAACCATGGCAGATTACATCGAAGCAAACCGCCCGAAATAATGAACAAACCACCGATTGCCATTACCGGAATGGGTATAATTTCGGCCATCGGAAATAATCTGGCTGAAAATGAAAATGCTCTGCTACAAAATCAACATGGAATCCGGAAATATTCGGTTTCTGATCCGCTGATTCATCAGGAAAAATGGGTAGGTGAAATCCTTAAATCCAATGATGAATTCTATTCCGAATTGAATTTAAATCCGGAAGAAGCCTTTACCCGAAGCACTTTGTTGGGATTGGTAGCGGCAAAAGAAGCAGTTCTTTCGGCCGGATTAAACGTAGACGACGGATTGAGAACAGGTTTCATTTCGGCCACGACTGTGGGTGGAATGGATGCAACCGAAAAATACTATTTCGATTTTATGGAATCGGAAGCCCATCGGAAATTCATCCCAACTCAAAATTGCGGAGTTCATGCTGAACAAATTGCCCAAGAATTAGGAATCAAAGATTATGTAACGACCATCAGCACGGCTTGTTCGTCTGCGGCCAATGCGATTATGCTCGGAGCGAGGATGATCAATGCCGGAATTTTGGACAGAGCCGTGGTAGGTGGAACAGATTCACTTTCGGCTTTTACCATCAACGGATTTTCTTCCTTGATGATTTATTCGGATGAACATTGCCAGCCTTTTGACGATAATAGAAAAGGTTTGAATCTGGGAGAAGCTGCCGCTTACATCGTTTTGGAGTCGGAAAAGTCGGTCGGTAATAAAAAAGTTTTAGGATTTCTCGCGGGATATGGAAACGCTAACGATGCCTTCCACCAAACCGCTTCTTCGGACGATGGCGAAGGCGCTTATTTAGCGATGAAAACCGCCTTGGAAATTGCGGATTTGAAACCGGAAGCAATCGATTATGTAAATGCACATGGGACAGCGACGCCAAACAATGATTTCTCGGAAGGAAAATCCCTGAGCCGGATTTTTGAAAGAATTCCCGATTTCAGTTCGACCAAAGCTTTTACCGGACATACTTTGGCAGCAGCAGGAGCTGTGGAAGCCGTTTTCTCTCTTTTAGCACTGAAAAACCAAAAGGTTTTTGCCAATTTGAATTGGAAAACTCCGATGAAAGAATTTGATTTGAAACCTCAAACCGAAATCAAATCCAAAGAAATCCATACCGTATTATCAAATTCATTGGGATTTGGCGGGAATTGTAGTAGTTTAATCTTTCAAAAAGTTTGATGAAAAAAATCTACATCCATAGCAGCTGTTCCATTTCCATTCAACCAAGTTTTCGGGATGATTATTTCTTTGATGAAATCACCGAATATTCCGAAAATGGCATCCATGTCATCGATCCGGATTACAAGGAATTCATTCCACCAATGCAGTTGCGGCGAATGGGAAAAAGCATGCGAATGGCGGTTTATGCAGCTCAAAAAGCGATTCAGAAAGCCGGCAATCCAAAAATCGATGCGGTGATAACCGGAACCGGAGAAGGTTGTCTGCGCGATTCTGAAAAATTTGTGGAAGCCATGTGGAACAACGATGGTGGGATGCTCAATCCGACGCCTTTTATCCAATCGACACACAATATGGCAGCTGCGACAATAGCATTGGCATTGGGTTGTAAAGGTTATAATATGACCTATACCAATAATTCAAATTCCTTTGAATCAGCGCTTTTGGATGGGATGTTATATTTGAATGAAAATCCCAATCATCGGATTTTAATTGGTGGGCTAGAGGAAATCAGTGAACAAACCTTAAAATTTTGGGATTTGGCCGGAAATGTCAATATGGAAAATCCTAAAATCCCTGGCGATTTTAAATCGAATTCGATTGGAGAAACCAATACGGAAGGAGCCGGTTTTTTTGTGGCTTCGACAGAAAAAATGGAGAATTCTTTGGGAAGCATTTTGGCGGTTCACACAAAATTTGAAGTTGAAAATCCGGAAGAATTTATTCGTGAATTTTTAGCTGAAAACAGCGTTTCGATTTCCGAAATAGATGCTATAATTCTGGGAAACAATGGCGATTCACATTATGACGGTATTTATGAAAATCTTTCTGGTTCATTGTTCAAAGAGAATCCACAAATCAGTTTCAAAAATGTTTTGGGCGAATTTGACACGGTCAATGCCATTGCAGTTGAAATTGCTTTGAAAGTTTTCGAATACCAAAAAATTCCTTTGTCACTAAAAATGAATAATTTAGACCGAAATTCTTATCGGAAAATTTTGATTTACAACCAACGAAGAGGAAAAAATCATAGTTGTATTTTATTGGAAAACTAAAATTCCAAAAAATGGCGAAAAGTCTGATTTTCTATATGCTGATTTTCGACGCAGTTTTTTTTTCAGGATTGCTGTTGTATTTTGGGATGGAATGGTATTGGGCAATTCTTCCCGTTTTCGCTCTTTTGGGATTTATCGTATTGGCTTGTTCTAAAATTCAATGGAATTTTTTCGTGAAAGCCATTCATTCCGGCAATCATTCAACGCAAAAAATCGCCTTGACTTTTGACGATGGACCTCATCCCAATTTTACACCAAAAGTTTTGGACATCCTGAAAAAACACAATGTAAAAGCGAGTTTTTTTCTCATCGGAAAAAACATCAAACAATATCCACATCTCGCGGAAAGAATTGTAGATGAAGGACATACAATCGGAAATCATAGCTTCACCCATTCCCAAACCATCGATTTTAACTCAAAAAATGCTTGGTTGAAAGAATTAAACGAAACCGATTTGGAAATCGTAAAAATCATTGGCAAAAAGCCCAAATTCTTCCGGCCGCCTTACGGTGTTACGACGCCGCATCTGGCAGGAGCATTGAAGAAATCCGGGAAAACGACCATTGGATGGAGTCAAAGAACTTTTGACACGATGTCAATTAATCCGTTGAAAATCAAGGAAAAAATACTGAAAAACCTCAAATCCGGCGATATCATTTTGTTGCACGATTCGCATGAAAACATCGTCCCGATGTTGGAACAGTTATTGCCTGAAATTGAGCGCAAAAACCTTAGTTTTGCAACTGTAAACGAATTGATCAATGAAGAACCTTATTTTTAGTTTTGTTTGTTTTTGGGTTTTGGGCGGAATGGCTCAAGCGCAATTAAGTCCTGCCGAAATCAAAACCTTAAAGGCCAATATCAATTCCGCAACCGCTAATCTGACTTCTTTGGAAAGCACATTTATCCAAATCAAACATTTGGATTTTATGGAAAATGACGTGAAATCTTCGGGGAAATTATACTATAAATCCAAATCGAAAATCCGCTGGGAATACACTTCTCCTTTCCATTATTATGTCATTTTCAATAACGATAAAATGTTTGTGAACGACAACGGAAAGAAAAAGGAAACCGAAGTTTCTTCGAGCAAATTATTGAAAGATTTAAGTAAAATCATGCTGGGAACCGTGAATGGTTCAGCTGTTTTGGATGAAACAAAATTCAAAATCAACTATTCGAAATCGGGTACCGATTTTCTGGCCAAAATGATTCCGACCGATAAAACCTACAAAAAATACATCCAACAAATCGATCTGACTTTTGACGGAAAAACCTATCTGTTGAAGAAAATCAAAACCACCGAACCTTCGCTGGATTATACTTTGATCGAGTTCAGCAATCAGAAAAAAAATGCAGCAGTGAGCGAGGATAAGTTTGCATTTAAATAATCTCCATGAATCGCTTATCATCTTTTCTGAAATTTATTCTGATTGGTTTTATGCTGATCCAGGTTTCCTGTGCGTCTTTTACAAAATCATTTGAACCAAAAGAAAAAACGGTTGAGACTTTTACGCCAGCTTATCTGAAAGATTTTCAGGAAGCTTCTTTTAAAATTTCGATTGAAGCATTTGAGAATCATTTTGGTGGAATCATGGTGGCTAAAAAGTTGAAAAGGAATCATTATCGGTTTGCGTTTCTCAACGAATTCGGTGGAAAAATGATGGATTTTGAGATTCTGAATCGCGAATTGAAATTGAATTATGCGGTAGAACAATTGAATCGGAAAATCATTCTGAATATGCTGGAAAAGGACTTTTCGATGTTGTTTTCAGAAGAAGTTTTGATCAAAAATGAATTCGCACAAAATGAATTGAGGATGTTGGAAGTTGAAAAATTCTCCGGAAATAAAAGCCTTTTTTACGAATTAAATCAGGCTGGTAACTTGCAGAAAATAACACTCGCAAAAAATAAAGAAAAAGCATCTATCACACTGATAAACAACGACAAACACTTGTCTGATATTGAGATTTCACACGGTGATTTACCAATAAAAATTTACTTACATTTGCTGAATAACCAATAGACGAATTAAATGAAAAGACTTTTTATTCTCAGTTTATTAATGTTTTGTGGAATTTCTCAGGCTCAAGTTGAACTTTGGCTTGGTCCGAAAGCGGGATTAAATATGGCAAACGTAAGTAATCTGGATGGTGATGCCTACATGGGTGCCTATGGCGGAGTTGCTTTTGCCATCAAGTTTTCCGAACGATATGCATTGCAGCCGGAATTGGGATTTTCAATGCAGGGTTCAAAAAATATTTATACGTCAAAAGAAGATTTAAACTTGACGTACTTTACTCTGGGTGTCATCAACAAATTATATCTGGTAGAAGGATTTCACTTATTGGTGGGACCTGAATTCAATTTTAAAATAAACGACACTTTTTCGGATTGGGTGGACAGCGAAATCTATGACGAGGACGGAAATTACATAGGTGATACAGATGCCCAACCTTTTGACATGGCGATCGTCGGTGGTCTTGGCTATGATTTACCTTTTGGACTTACGCTGGAAGCCCGATACAAACAAGGATTACAAGATGTGATGAATTTCATCAATTGGGATTCCGACACTGATTCCAGATTGAATCAGGTTTTCCAATTTGGGATTGCCTACAAATTCCATTTGAATAAATAATTATTATCTGAAATATATGAAACTCCTGAACGACTTTTACACCATTCTTGATTCAAATTCTACAGAAACCGGAATTTCGGTTTTGGTAAAAATCGATAAGGAACATTCTATTTTTGATGGTCATTTCCCCAATCATCCGGTTACGCCGGGTGTTTGCACCATGCAAATCATTAAAGAACTGAGCGAAAATCATTTAGAGAAGAATTTGTTATTGAAAACGGCACGAAATGTGAAGTTTATGGCCATCATCAATCCCGAAGAAAATGATGAAGTTAAGTTTGATTTGTCTTTTGAACCACTCGGGGAAGGAGAGATTTCTATCAAAGCCACGGTTTTCTTGGATGAAAACCCTGCTTTGAAATTCGGAGGGAATTTTAAAGAAATTTAGTTATGAAATTATTATTTATTTTTTTCACCCTTAGTTTTTCCCTGACAATTTTTGCCCAGTCAAGTGAATTGCGGAAATCTTATCGCGAAGCTACCCAATCAGAAGCAAAAGCAAGTTCTTTTTATGAACACGTAAAAAATGTTTCGAATTCGGACAAAGCGGTAATGCTTGCCTACAAAGGCGCCGGACAAACTTTACTTGCGCGGTACGAACCTTTATTGCAAAGAAAAGACAAAGTAAAAGCCGGAATTGATCTGGTTGAAAAGGCAATTCAACAAGACCCGGACAATGTGGAAATTCGTTTGATTCGTTTGAGCATTCAGGAAAACCTTCCAAAAATGTTTAAATACAATACGGAAATTGAATCCGATAAGAAATTCATCCAATCGGCACTTCCAGAAATTAAAGACAAAAGTCTGGTTGAAATGATAAAAGGTTATTTCGCCGAATTCTCAAAAAATTAAATGGGTAAATGTATTCCAACGCGCTTTCAGACCTAAACGGATGTATCATCATTCCGACTTATAATAATGAAAAAACTCTGCGACGCGTACTGGACAAAACACTGGTATTTACAAATGAGATCATTGTGGTAAACGATGGTTCCACCGATTCGACCGTTGAAATTTTAAAGGAATATCCGCAAATAAAAATCATTCATCAGCCCAAAAATCAAGGTAAAGGAATGGCTTTGCGAACCGGATTTAAAGAAGCACTGAAATTAGGATTTGATTATGCGGTAACGATTGATTCCGACGGCCAACATTTCCCGGAAGATATTCCGGTATTTCTGGAAGAAATACAAAAAAACGGTGAAGCTTTGCTCATTGGCGACCGAAATATGGAGCAGGAAGGAATTCCCGGCAAAAGTAGTTTTGGAAATCGTTTTTCTAATTTCTGGTACCAGTTCGAAACGGGAATCCAACTCAACGATACCCAATCCGGGTTTCGGTTGTATCCGATCCGGCGAATGAAAGATTTGAAGTTTTTTACACAAAAGTTTGAATTTGAAATTGAAGTCATTGTAAAAGTAGCCTGGGCTGGAATTCCGGTTAAAAATGTTCCGATTCAGGTTTTGTATGATGAATCAGAACGGGTTTCGCATTTCCGGCCTTTTAAAGACTTCACAAGAATCAGTCTTTTGAATACCTGGTTGGTTTTGTTGACTTTGCTTTACATCAAACCACGGGATTATTTTCGTTCTTTTAAAGAAAAAGGATTCAGGCGATTTTTTCTGGAAGACCTTTTACATAGTGAGGATTCGAAAACCAAAAAGGCGCTTTCGGTTGCTTTGGGCGTTTTTATAGGACTCTCGCCATTTTGGGGTTTTCAGACACTGATTGTTTTGTTTTTGGCGTTTGTATTTCGGTTGAATAAACTAATATCTTTTGCTTTTTCAAACGTCAGCATTCCACCGCTCATTCCGTTTATCATTTATGCTTCGCTTAAAATGGGTAGTTATATTTTGGGAAAACCACCTCTTCCGCCTTTCAAATGGGATGCTTTTGATTCTTATAAAGAATTTGTCAGTCAACACCTTGCCGAATACATCGTAGGAAGTTTTTCCTTGGCTTTGATTTGTTCCTTTCTGTTTGGTTTAATGAGTTATTTGCTTTTGGGAATCCGGATGAGGAGATCCAGGAAAACCGGTTCCTCATAAAAAAACCCGACCATTTGGCCGGGCTCATTTATGAGGAAAATGATTTGATTAGTTGATGTATCCTACTACTTGATAAGCTCTGTCACCGTAGTAGCGGATTTTTTGGTACAATACGCCAAAGTATTCGTAATATCTTTCGCCGTTGATGTACACTTTTTCATAATCCGCAGGCAATGCGTAAACGATCGCTCCAATCGGAGGTTGAACTACATAATAGTTGTTATTGTACCAGTTATAAAAAGTTCCGTTATAGTGGTAGTAATGGTTTCCGCCAATGTAAATATTGGTATAACCCATCGGCAATGTGTGAACGTAAAACCCAACCGGAGCCATCACTCTCATATAGTGGTTGTTGTGCCACTGATAATAATATCCGTTGTCGATGTAATAATAATGGTTATTGTAATTCACTTTGTGAAAATTCGCATTCTTATTATTGTGATAAATCACTCTTCGCGCAGCTCCACTTTCAAATTTCACTGAATTTCGGTTATAAGTTCTTGCTTGCGGCTGATTTTCCACTCGGATGGTTCTATTCTCAGTGTTTCTAACCGATTGGCTGCCATTATTTGCACGAGTCGGAGTTGAATTGGAACGAACCGATTCATTTCTCACCGTTGAATTATTCCGAACAGTATTTGAAGTTGAAGTGTTTCGAACTGAATTATTCTGCGTCGCTCTCACCGGCTGCTTTTCTGTTGCCGACTGATTGTTTCGCACAGATGAATTCTGATTGGAACGTACCGTTTGATTTGTTCCGGTTGACTGGCGAACCTGTGTTGAATTGCCTGAACGAACAGACGGATTGGTTGTGGTCGCTTTTTCAGACCCGCTTCTCACGGTATTTCCGGATGTTGATCTAACTTGTGCATCCATTACAGCAGTTCCCGCCATAATCATCAATGCTCCTAAAAAGAATCTAACTGAGTTCATAATTTAAAGATTTGATTAGTATATGCCAAAATCCGTGCTAAATCTTTGCGTTTACAAATCATTAACAAAGTCAGAGCCTTTCAAATGGTTTCAATCGCTCTATTGATAAGTTCTTTCTAGTAATTCAAAAAAATCCCGTTAAGTGGTCTTAACGGGATTTTATTATTCTGGTTTACGAATTTTAGTTCTGAGCTTGTTGCTTTTTGATTAAATTCAGTGCAGAACCTGCTTTGAACCATTCAATCTGAGCTGCATTATAAGTATGATTGGCTTTGACCAAATCCTTGGTTCCATCCGCATGAACGAATTCCAAAGTCAAAGGTTTGTTCGGCGCAAACTCAGTTAAATCGATAAAGTTAATAGTATCGTCTTCCTGAATTTTATCGTAATCTTCCTTATTAGCAAATGTAAGTGCAAGCATTCCCTGTTTTTTCAGGTTGGTTTCATGAATACGTGCAAAAGAACGTACCAAAACCGCTGCCACACCCAAATGTCTTGGCTGCATCGCTGCGTGCTCACGGGAAGAACCTTCACCGTAGTTTTCGTCTCCCACCACGATGGTCGGAACACCCGCTGCTTTATAAGCTCTGGCTACATCTGGCACCGCACCGTATTCGCCTGTCAAAGTATTTTTAACCTTATTGGTTTCCTGATTGAATTCATTGACAGCACCTGTCAACGTATTGTTTGAAATATTATCCAAATGACCACGGAAACGCAACCAAGGACCTGCCATTGAAATATGGTCGGTGGTACATTTACCGTAAGCTTTTATCAATAATTTCGCACCCATGATGTTTTGTCCGTTCCAAGCCGGAAAACTTTCCAATAATTGAAGGCGCTCTGAATCCGGTTTCACGACTACTTCCACCGTAGAACCATCTTCTACCGGCGCCTGATATCCCGGATCTTCCGCATCAAATCCTTTTGAAGGCAATTCATCTCCCACTGGCGGATCCAGTTTTACCTCTTCTCCGTTTTTATTGGTCAAAGTATCGGTAATCGGATTGAAATCCAAACGACCTGCAATCGCAATCGCTGCCACCATTTCCGGTGAAGTTACAAATGCATAAGTATTTGGGTTCCCGTCCGCACGTTTTTTGAAGTTTCGGTTAAACGAGTGAACGATGGTATTTTTCTCTTCTTTATCGGCTCCTTCTCTGTCCCATTGACCAATACAAGGTCCGCAAGCATTGGTGAAAATTACCGCATCCAAATCATTGAAAGGCTGCAAAATCCCATCTCTTTCCGCTGTATAACGAACTTGTTCTGAACCCGGATTGATTCCAAAGCTTGCTTTGGTCACCAATCCTTTGTCCACTGCTTGTTTGGCAATGGAAGCTGCTCTTGAAAGGTCTTCGTAAGAAGAGTTGGTACAAGAACCGATTAAACCCCATTCTACCGTCAAAGGCCAGTCATTGTTTCCGGCAACTTCTTTCATTTTGGATACCGGTGTCATCAAATCCGGCGTAAAAGGTCCGTTCAGTCTTGGTTCCAATTTATCAAGGTCGATGACAATTAGTTCGTCATAATATTTTTCAGGGTTTTCATAAACTTCTTTGTCTGAACGAAGATAATCTCTGAATCCGTTAGCCAACTCGGCAACATCACTTCGGTCAGTTGCTCTCAGGTAACGTTCCGAAGCATCGTCATAAGCGAAAATCGAAGTCGTTGCCCCGATTTCAGCACCCATATTACAGATTGTTCCTTTTCCGGTTGCAGAAAGGCTTTCGGCTCCTTCACCGAAATATTCTACAATGGCTCCGGTTCCTCCTTTTACGGTCAATAATCCGGCTACTTCCAGAATCACGTCTTTTGGAGAAGACCATCCGTTTAGTTTTCCGGTTAATTTAACCCCAATTAATTTTGGCATTTTCAATTCCCAGGCCATTCCGGCCATCACATCAACCGCATCGGCTCCACCTACTCCAATCGCAACCATTCCCAATCCACCGGCATTAGGCGTATGCGAGTCCGTTCCGATCATCATTCCACCCGGAAATGCATAGTTTTCCAAAACTACCTGGTGAATGATCCCTGCTCCCGGCCTCCAAAAGCCGATTCCGTATTTGTTGGAAACCGATTCAAGGAAATTAAATACTTCCGAAGATTTATTGATTGCGTCTTGTAAGTCGATTTTCGCGCCTACTTTTGCCTGAATCAAGTGGTCACAGTGAACCGTCGAAGGAACAGCTGTTTTTACTTTTCCGGCCTGCATGAACTGCAGAAGTGCCATTTGTGCAGTTGCATCCTGCATGGCTACGCGATCGGGAGCGAAATCAACGTAAGATTCGCCTCGTGTATAGGCTTCAGTTGCCACACCATCAAACAAGTGTGCATAAAGTATTTTTTCTGAATAAGTCAAAGGGCGTCCTACTACATTTCTTGCAGCATCTACGCGTTCTCTCATCTGAGAATAAACTCCTTTGATCATGTCAATATCAAATGCCATAAACGTTTAATTTTAGTTAAAAATCCCCTTCTGAAAAGGATTACAAATTTACCCTTTAATTAAAGATTTTTCAGAACATTCTCAATTCAAATTAATTATCAATTGATAATTTAGAATGATTATAAAGAATAATGTAAGAAATCAAAGGATTTGATAAAGAATCGTCAATTAAATTAAATTTTCCACAAACCAACCTTTTTAAATTTATTCGCATCTTTATAATCAGAAGAAAAACCGTGAAAGAAGTGGAATTCATAGAGGGCTGTAAACGCCGTGACCGTAAGGTGCAGAAACTGCTGTATGAGCAATACAGCGCACGTTTCTTTGGGGTTTGCAAACGTTATATGAAAAATATAGAATCGGCAGAAGATGTGTTGGTCAAAGGATTTTTGAAAGTTTTTGAGAACATAAATTCTTTTGAAGGAAAAGGAAATTTTGAAGGTTGGATGCAAAGAATTTTTATCAATGAATGTTTGATGGAACTTCGTAAAAAACAGGATTTCACGATTTATCTGGAGTCGAGCAACATTCAACCACAAAGAGATGCTTCGGCGCTGGAAAATTTATATGAACAAGATGTGCTGAAATTATTGAATTTTCTGCCAACCGGCTGCCGGACAGTGTTTAATCTTTATGTAATCGAAGGATATAAACACAGCGAAATTGCCAAACAATTGAACATTTCGGAAGGAACTTCCAAATCACAGTTGAATCTGGCAAAGGAAAAATTGAAAGTATTGTTGAACGAATATGGAATTACCCAAAATAAATCGTCATGAATGAAAAAGATCCCATAGAAGAATTATTTCGTGAGAACCAACATGGTTTGGAGGAAAGTCCTCGGGATTTGATTTGGGATAGAATCGAGGAACGACTGGACGAAAAACAATTGGCAAAAAAGAAAAACAATTGGTGGAAATATGGTACTGTGGCTTCGATTTTGGTCGGATTGACCATAAGCGTTTGGGCGATTTTAAACAACCCAAACAATTTTAATTCTGAAATTTCTGCTCCGCAAATCGTATTTGAAGAACCGATGGAAGTCAATGAAGAAAATGCTTCTGAAATTTTGGATAAATTGGAAGAAAACAAACAATCGGTTGTAATTCGTGAGGAAAAAAAATCGGCACCCGATGTAATAGAAAACGAAATGGAAAATATCCCGGAACCCATCTCTTTAAAAATTCCGGAACCCATGAAGTCAGAAGCGGTTCATGATGTTGCGCCCATGGCGGAAATGTCTGCTGCTCCGGCTATGGAAAGTTCCAAAAAATTAGAAGAAGGAGAAGTGGTGGTTTTTCAAGGAGAATCGCAGAAGAAAAAGGAAGACAATTATACCTTGCAAAGCAAATCCAAATCCCAAAAATATGAAAAGGAAGATACAAGAAGGTTAGGGAATATGGCGGAGACTTCAGGGGTGTATGAATATAAAAATCAACAAAATAAAATTTCAATTCCTTTGAAAAATTCTTTGATTCAATATGATTTGATTTCACGCACCGATTCTTCTGTTCTATTTCAAAATGAAAAAATCGCTTACCCGAATCAAATTATTTTAACACATGCAAATGACTCTGTAAGTGTCATTTATTCAGGAAAAGAAAATAAAAAGAACTCGAAAGAAAGCCAAAATATCCAAAATTATATCAAAGAAAATAAATCTCAAATTGTTTCTGATTTTGGGTTGAAATAGGATTTGAAACAAAAAAGACCTTCAAGGTTTTCAAAACCTTGGAGGTCTGAATAAACAAAATTTTACTTTTTATATCTATTAATTTTCTCCCGAATTTCTTCCAATCCTAAATTATGAATACTTCCCAAATGCGAAGTCTGGAATTCCTTGTGCGGAATATAATTTCCTTCGTCCACAGAAATTCCCACAATTTTATAAGCATCCCGGAAAGAAGTCCCGGTTTGCAACAAATGGTTGATGTTTTCCACCGTATAAATTGAATCGTATTTTTCCTGATTCATAAATCCTTCAGTAATCTGAATTTGCGGCAAAGCAAAAATCAAAATATCGAGAATATCGTTGAACTGAACCATCGGTTCAAATAAAATTTCCTTTAAAATCTGAAAATCACGGTGGTAACCGCTCGGTAAATTATTGATAGTCAAAATGATATCATTTGGCAATCCTTGCAAACGATTGCAATGCGCACGCGTCAATTCAAAAACATCGGGATTTTTTTTGTGCGGCATAATGGAAGAACCGGTTGTCATTTCCTTGGGCAATTTCACAAATCCCATATCCTGACTATTGTACATTACCAAATCATACGACATTTTGGAAAGAGTTCCGCAAATCATGGAAATCGCTACGGCAGTGGATTTCTCAGATTTCCCACGCAACATTTGCGCTCCGACAGAACTTACCGCCATTTCGGAAAAACCTAATTCTTTGGTAGTTGCTTTTCGGTCGATTGGAAAACTTGTTCCAAATCCTGCACCGGAACCCAATGGATTTTGGTCGGCAACTTTGAAAGCCGCATCCAAGAAGAACAAATCCGACAATAAATTTTCTGCATACGCCGAAAACCACATCCCGAAACTGCTCGGCATAGCCGCTTGGAAATGCGTATATCCGGGCATCAGGTCGTTTTTATGTTCGTCTGCTTTATTGACCAAAATATCAATCAACTCCAGCACTTTTGTTTTGGTTTCGGTCAAATATTCTTTCAAAAACAATTGAATGGCCACCAAAACCTGGTCATTTCGGGAGCGTGCCGTATGAATCATCTTTCCGGCATCTCCGGTTTTTATAATTAATTCCGCTTCGATTTTGGAATGAACATCTTCAAAATTCTCATCGATGAGGAAATTTCCATTTTCAATTTCTTTCAGAATATCGTCCAGCGCGATTTGTAGTTTTAGATTGTCATCGGCCGAAATAATTCCGACTTTGCTCAGCATATTGGCCTGTGCTTTGGACGCAATCGCATCGTATTTGGCGAGATAACCGTCTAAAATTCGGTCTTTCCCCACAGTGAATTTTTCGATTTTGTCGTTGACAGAGAATCCTTTGTCCCAGATTTTCATTTGATTTTGTTTTTAAAGTTTCACAAAATTAAGAGATTTAAACCCATTTGGAAATTCAGAACATTAGTTTTTCAAATAAAATCATAACAATCACTATAACTCCCTGCAAATTAAAGATTTGTTTTATAAATTTATCTGACAAATAATTACAAATGACCAAAAAATATATCACAAACTTATCTTATGAAATAATCGGTTATGCAATTAAAGTCCACAAAGAACTTGGACCGGGTTTGTTGGAAAGTATTTATGAAAAATGTCTTTGTTATGAGCTGAGAAAAAATGGTTTTGATATTAAACAACAATTGATTGTTCCGATTACTTATGATCATCTTTTTAATGGACGTGGATTTACGTTTGGATTTGTTAGTAAATGACGCCATAGTTGTTGAATTAAAAGCAACTGAAACGCTCCACCCTGTACACGAAGCACAGTTATTAACTTATATGAAATTACTACAGAAACCACAAGGATTACTTATCAATTTTTTTACTGATAACATCACCAAAGCGATGAAACCAATGGTAAATGAATATTTTAGCATCCTTCCCGATGAATAATCCAAAACCATTAAGGCATTAAGGAGATGAAGCGTTCTTACACAAAAAGTATTTCTTAATTCCCTTAATTTCTTAATGGTTCATTTTGTCTATTAAAACTTCCTATTCTGAATCCTTACAGCATTTAAAATCGCCAATAAGGCCACGCCAACGTCCGCAAAAACAGCTTCCCACATCGTTGCTAACCCGCCTGCTCCCAAAATCATCACAATCAGTTTCACACCAAAAGCCAGCGTAATATTCTGAATGACAATCTGCTTGGTTTTTCGTCCGATTTTGATGGCCGTAGCAATTTTGGACGG
This sequence comes from Moheibacter sp., assembly GCF_049672845.1. NCBI lineage: Bacteria > Pseudomonadati > Bacteroidota > Flavobacteriia > Flavobacteriales > Weeksellaceae > Moheibacter > Moheibacter sp. Next base: position 315,046 of record NZ_JBATWT010000023.1, on the reverse strand, counting down.
TTGATCGGTTTGAATGACCACATCGGCCGTTTCAATCGCCAAATCACTGCCCATTCCGCCCATAGCAATTCCCACATCACTCAAAGCCAAAACAGGTGCATCATTAATTCCATCACCTACAAAAGCGACGATGTTTTGAGGGTTTTCTTTTAATTCTTTGATTTTCTCAACTTTGCCTTCCGGCAAAAGCTCTCCGAAAGCTTGGCCAATTCCAACTTCTGAAGCGGTTTTTTGGACAATCGAATTACGGTCACCGCTCAGCATCATTATTTGAGAAACGCCTGCTTTTTTGATTTCCGAAATTGCTTGTGCAGCATCGGCTTTCATTTCATCCGAAATCAGAATATATCCGGCGTATATTTTATCGATGGAAACCAGCACGATTGTTTCGATGATGCTTTCAATTTCTTTGGGAAATTCAATTCCGAATTTAGCCATCAGCTTTCGATTTCCTGCCAGCACTTCCTTTCCGTTTAGAATTCCTTTCAAACCCATTCCCGAAAATTCTTCCACTTCAGTCGCTTCCCAATTCGAAGGATAAAATTCAGCCACCGCTTTAGCAACCGGATGTGTAGAATTTCTTTCCAATGCCGAGGCATACTCCAAAAATTCATTTTCCGATAAACCTTCGGTTTTTACTTTCTGAACTTTGAAAACGCCTCGTGTTAAAGTTCCGGTTTTGTCGAGCACCACCGTATTTACTTTGGCCATCAAATCGAGAAAGTTAGAACCTTTGAAAAGAATTCCGTTTCGTGAAGCCGCACCAATTCCACCGAAATATCCGAGCGGAATCGAAATCACCAGCGCACAAGGACAAGAAATAACCAGAAAAATCAAAGCCCGATAAAACCATTCCCTGAACATATAATTTTCCACAAAAAAGAAAGGCAAAAGCATTACCGCAACGGCAAGAAAGAAAACGGCAGGTGTATAAACTTTGGCGAATTTTCGGATGAACAATTCGGTTTTGGCTTTTCTTGAACTCGCTTCCTGCACCATTTCAAGGATTTTTGCCAGCGAACTGTCGTTAAATTTTTTAGTGGTTTGAATTTCGATTAATTTTCCTTCGTTGAGCATTCCGGCTAAAACGGTTTCGCCTTTTCGAAAGGTTTCGGGTTTGCTTTCTCCGGTCAGTGCCGAAGTATTGAAACTTGAAAAATCCGAAGTTAGAATTCCGTCCAAAGGAACTTTTTCGCCCAATTTCACCTGAATTCTTTCGCCGATTTCAACACGTTCAGGAGCAATGCTTTGCCATTTGTTTTCCCGGAAGACATTGGCTGAATTCGGCCGTACATCGAGCAGGGCTTTGATGTTGTTCCGAGCTTTATTGACCGCGGCGCTTTGGAAAAGTTCGCCAACGGCATAAAAAAGCATTACCGCAACGCCTTCGGGATATTCTCCTAAAATAAAAGCACCGATAGTTGCCACGGACATCAAAGAAAATTCAGTAAAGAATTCGCCTTTTAGAATCAATCGAAATCCTTGCAATAAAACCGGAAAGCCCACGGGAATATAGGCTACGATGTACCAGAGAATTCGGAGCATTTCGTTTTGATAAACTTCCCAGTTAAAATAATCCATTGCAATACCCAATGCGAGCATAGATCCGCTGAGAATAGCCGGGAAATAAGTTTTCAGCAAAGAAACTTCTCCGTGATTGTGGTCATGTTCATGTTCCGAATTTGTAGTAGTGGAACAACAATCCTGCGACATAATTCGTTCTTTTCCCACAAATTTAGTCTGGATTTACTGCAACCCGGTTGCAAAGAATCTGGCTCAACTGCATTTCTCGCATAAGCCTTTGACGACCAGACTTGTTTCTTCAGCTTTGAATTTTTTGGGAAGTTGAATTTTGGGTAAATTATATTCTTTCATGCAGAAAGTCAGTTCGCATTTGTTGCAATGAAAATGCATATGCGCCTGTTCGGGAAGGCAGTCGCAACTTTCGTCGCAGAGCGCATATTTCATGGAACCGGTTCCATCATCAATGCTGTGAACGAGTTTGTTTTTTTCAAATGTTTTAAGCGTTCGGTACAAAGTGGTTTTATCGGCCTGATCAAACAAAGCTTCCAATTCGTTAAGGCTGATGGCGTGTTCGGAATTTTGAAGTTTCTTCAATACAAGCAAACGCATAGCAGTCGGATGAATCTCTCTTTTTTTGAGCCTTTGCTCCAATTCGGGTATCATCTCACTTTAGTTTTCGGTTATTCTTTACGTGGCGGCGTGTTGCCTTTTTTCATTTCTTCACCGATTTGATTGGCTGCCGCAAAAGACGCAATCATATTGTTGAGCATGTCTCCGGCAGCATGAGGTGAATTGGGCAATAAAATCAAATTGGATTTATTGAGTGTTCCAACGGCTTGTAATGTATCATAATGCTGGGTAACCACGATCAGCGCAGAGGCTTCTTGGGAATTGATGCCGACTTTATTCAGAACATTTACTGATTCTTCTAATCCGCGTGCGATTTCTCTTCTCTGGTCGGCAATACCTTGTCCCTGAAGTCTTTTACTTTCGGCTTCGGCTTTTGCTTTTTCAACAATTAAGATTCTTTGGGCATCTCCTTCATATTGGGCAGCCACTTTTTCGCGTTCCGAAGCATTGATTCGGTTCATTGCGTGTTTAACTTGTTCGTCCGGATCGATGTCGGTAACCAAAGTTTTGATGATGTCATATCCGTAATCATTCATCGCGTCTTGTAGTTCAGCTTTTACGGCGATGGCAATGTCGTCTTTTTTCTCAAAGACATCATCTAGACGAAGTTTGGGCACTTCGGCACGAACTACGTCAAAGACGTAAGAAGTAATTTGTGCATACGGATTGTCAAGTTTATAAAAGGCATCGTACACCTTGTTTGCAATCACTACGTACTGAACAGAAACTTTTATTTTGACAAATACGTCATCTTTCGTTTTGGTTTCCACTACCACATCTAATTGTTGAACTTTCAGGGAAAGTCTTCCTGCAATTCTGTCCACAATCGGGATTTTTAGCTGAAATCCGGCTCCTCTCACACTTTGGAATTTCCCAAAACGCTCTACGACAACCGCAGTCTGTTGTTTTACAATGAAAAATAACCCCAACATACTTAGGATGAAAATCCCGACAATGATGTATATAATAGTCGAAAATGCTGATAAAATTTCAAATGGATTCATAGTTTTTAATTTTCGGGAAAATACGTTTTTTTTTTTACAACATACCCAATTCGAATTTCGCTTCTTCGCTCATCATATCACGATCCCAAGGCGGATCAAAAGTCAGTTCAATTTCTGCTTCTTCCACTCCCTCTATCTGTTCCACCTTTTCTTTTACTTCATTGGGTAAACTTTCCGCCACCGGACAGTTGGGAGAAGTAAGGGTCATCAGTACTTTTACCTTTCCATTTGCATTAGCAAAAGCATCGTAAATCAGTCCTAATTCGTAAATATCTACCGGGATTTCCGGGTCGTATATGGATTTGAATTTTTCAACCAGTCTTTCACCGATTTCATTCAATTGTTGTTCTGTAAGTGCCATTTTTTTGTGTTTTTACAAAGTTACTTCAATAATTTGTGAATGGAAAAAATTGAAATTCGATTTACAAATGATCAAATCAATTTAAGCAATACCTCCAAAATCGACTCCTCATCCAAACCAATTTGTTTTTCCAGTTCTTCTACCGAACCGTGCGGAATGAATTCATCCGGATAGCCTTTTCGGATGATTTTTCCTTTGAATGCCTTTTCTGATGCATATTCCAAAACCGCATCGCCAAATCCGCCGTTTAAAATTCCGTCTTCAAAAGTGATTATGGTTTTATATTTCGTAAATATTTCATCCAATAAACCCTCATCCAACGGTTTGCAGAAAATAAATTTATAATGACCAATTTTATCAGAATTCAATTCATTTAAAATCTTTTGAATTCGGGTTCCAATCGTTCCAAAAGTCAAAATCGCTACATCCGTTCCCGATTTTATTTCTTCTGCTTTTCCAATTTCGATTCTTTGGAAATTGGAATTCAAAGATTCTACCTCCGTATTTCCTTTCGGAAAACGAATGCTCATAGGGCTTTCGGAAAACTGAGCCGTATAAAGCAGGTTTTGGAAATCGGTTTCATCCATCGGAGCGGAAACGATCATATTGGGAATGCTTCGCAAAAAGGAAATATCGAAATATCCGTGATGCGTTGCACCGTCCGTTCCAACAATTCCTGCCCGATCAATACAAAAAACAACGGGTAAATTCTGCAAAGCAACATCGTGAATAACCTGATCGTAAGCGCGTTGTAAAAACGTCGAATAAATCGCCAGATAAGGTTTGACTCCTTGGGCGGCCATTCCAGCTGCGAGCGTAACCGAATGTTGTTCCGCAATTCCTACATCCAAAACACGGTTTGGGAATTCAAGTCGGGCTTTCACCAAATTACTTCCGGTCAGCATGGCCGGTGTGATCGCGATAATCTTTTCATTCTGACGCATCAATTCGGAAATTGTTTCGCCAAAAACCTGTTGGTATGAAATTTTATTTTGGGAAGTTTTAGAAATTTCGCCGGTTTCCTTGTTAAACAATCCGGGCGAATGCCATTTAACCTGATCGGCTTCCGCATTGGCGTATCCTTTTCCTTTCACGGTTTTGATGTGAAGAATTTTTGGTTTTTTAATGGTCCCCAATTCTTCAAAAGCCGAAAATAATTCTTCAAAATTATGTCCGTCAATTACGCCTTTGTAATGAAATCCAAAATCTTCAAAAACCGAATGTTGGCCACCATTTTCCAAATGGAAGAAATGTTCTTTCAAAGCACCAACCGATGGGTCAATCCCGATGGAATTATCATTCAGAATAATCAAAACATCCAAATCCGTACTTCCCAAATGGTTCAGACCCTCGAGTGCCATTCCGGAAACAATCGACGCATCCCCGATTATAGCGATGTGTTTATTGGATTTTCCCAACAACTGATCGGCAATTGCCATTCCGGTTATGGCCGAAACGGAAGTCGAGGAATGTCCCGTTCCGAATGTGTCAAATTCGCTTTCGTCCCTTGCCGGAAATCCAGCGATACCGTTGAGTTGACGAAGTGAATCGAAATCATCCTTTCGTCCGGTTAGAATTTTGTGTGGATAGCATTGATGTCCCACATCCCAGATGAGCAAATCTTGGGGCGTATCATAAAAATAATGTAACGCAACGGTCAGCTCTACCACCCCGAGTCCCGCGCCCAAATGCCCGGGCTTGACAGAAAGAGTTTCGAGAATAAATTCCCTCAACTCAGCGGAAACTTGAGTCAAATCACTTCTTTTCAGTTGGCGAAGTTCTTTTGGGGAATGGATATGGTCGAGCAAAGATTTCATTTACTGCAAAAGTAAGAAAACCGCAGTGATGAAACATTATTTTGCTGCTTTTACCCTTCCCCAGTTTTCGCCGCGTTTGATTCGCAGGATTTGGGTTTCGGTGACTTTGAACATTCGCACGAGTTGTTTCATCGGCTTGCCTTCGTTCAAAAGTTTCTTCAGGTACATCACCTTGGTTTCGGTAAGTTTTGAATTGTTTTCCGAAGGGAAAAAACGGTCTTTTCGTTTTTTATAATCCGAAATCACATAGGGACTGTTTTGTTGATGCGCGATATTTTCTTCCATCGTCATCCATTTCAGATTGGAAGGCTTATTATTGTATTTATTAAAGTCCAGATGTGCTACAAGTTTGCCTTCCGTATCCGTTTCCGGCAAGAAATATTCCGCTACTAATCGATGTATAAGCGCCTGATAATAAATGGTTCTGGCTTTGGTTTCTTTCTTGAGGAATTTATCTTTTTCCTTGATTAATTTTTCCAATTCCCTTTGCGAAGAATTAAATTCAGAAACCGGGCCTTCTTTTTCGAGCCTTTTAACTTCTTTTTTAAATGCCCTGATTTGTTTTAAATAATCATCAAGAATTATTTGATCTTCATCAGGACGTGGTTTGAACATTTTCAGCCTGATTGTACGATAACCATTTGTGTCGCTACCTTTTAAAAGATTCAAACCCTTTGGTGTAACTGACCTCACACGTCCCAGGTTGGATATTTCCAACCGATAATCTTTTACATACGGACACTTTAAGTCCACATCTTTCCATTCTTCTCCAATAAAACTTTGAAATTCTTTCTGCATATTTTCAACTCAATCTTGTTAAATCCTTAGGTTTTTGGATTAGTTTCAGTTGAAAAGGAATTACAAATTTACAAAACAAAAATAAACGGCTTATATTTGTGCGTCAATAAAAAAGAAATTTTATGTTTCAGATTGGCGACACTCTGATTTCTGAAGATATCCTTTCCGAAGAATTTGTATGCAACCTGAGTAAATGTAAGGGAATTTGTTGTGTGGAAGGCGATGCGGGTGCTCCACTCAACGATGACGAACTTAGTGTTCTCGATGATATTTACGAAGACATCAAACCTTATTTACGCCCTGAAGGAATCGCTGCAATTGAAAAATCTGGCAAATATGTACGTGATTCCGATGGAGAATGGGTTACACCACTCGTGGATGGGAACGAATGTGCCTACGTTATTTTTGACGAAAAAGGTATTACCAAATGTGGTATTGAAAAAGCATGGGAAGACGGTGTTGTGGACTACAAAAAACCGATTTCCTGTCATTTGTATCCCATTCGGCTGAAAGAATACAAAAAATTCACAGCCGTTAACTACCATGCCTGGGATATCTGTTCCGATGCCTGCGCGCTCGGCAAAGAGCTGAAAGTCAACGTTGTCCATTTCCTTAAAGAGGCGCTCATTCGGAAATTTGGACAGGAATGGTACGATGAACTTTTGAAAATCGATCAGGAATACAAAGAGCGCAAAAAGAAACGCAGATGGTTTTAAACTTTCTGTAATTCATTAACTTAACTTTAAATATATGATTCAAAATATTACACGAGCAAGACTCTCTACTACAGCGATTGACCGACTTTACATTACCATGCGACATATGTTCCACCGCGGAACTTATCGCCCGACCGGGCAGTCCGGGCAAATGATTCAGGAATTATTATTACAATTAAATCCTGAAATTTACGGTTCCATGGCCGATCCTGAAAAAGTCGAATTAAACGGGCTTTTCTATGTACTGGATCGCCTTCCCGACGGAATTACCGAAACACCTTATATTCATTTTACTTCCAATGAAGGTGTGGATTTCACCAAATTCAAACCAATTATTCCGCCGAAAAGAAGAAGAATTTGTTACCGTGTCGACGATGACCAGATGAACATTGAAGTAACCCGAGGCCGTTCCGAAATTTATGATACGCTGACCCATCTGACTTTTTTATACAACGAGTCTGACAAAATCCGTGCGAAAGCTTATAACAAGCAAACGCAGAAAATAAGTCGTGTATGGCAAAAAATTGAAGAAATTGCGCTTAGCGATCCTTCCATAAAACTTTCAACCAAAGACCGCGATGTCGCTTTGATGCATCTTTCCACGATTTTGGGACGAACCTATAACGAAACGGTGATCGCTTATAAATTTTTCAGTACTGAATCTGACAAAGAACGATTTTTCCGGATTATTTACTGGATGGGTCAAACTTCTCAACAGGATTTTACCGGATTTAAACGACGTGAAATTACGTTTTCACCTATTTTGAGGGAAAGAATCGGACATCACATCGTAGGAGAAAAATGGGCCAATACCATCAAAAAAGTATTGAGTGACAACGATTTGATGAATCGTCCTTTGCACATCATAAGTGCCAATATGCACAGTGTTTCCAATATGCTTTACGCTTTTGATGCTTTGGAAAAAGATTTCAAATCCAATAATGAATTTGATGTTTATAAAGATCTGTCTTCAGCAAAAAACAAAGCACTCAGAGAATTAGCTCAAAATTATTCCCATAAAAACGGATTGATTTTCATTCCGGATTCTTCAGGAACAAATATTGACGTTCAAATCATTGATTTAAAGAAAGTTAATTTAAAAAATACTGCCTTTTCTTCTTTGGAGAAATCACCGGAAGATGTGTTGATCGTGATGGATTATGCCTTTGGAGAACAAGCTTTTGAGGTAATGGACGAACTTTTAAAACCTTATAAAACCAAAACTTCTTCTACCATGATGAACTTCAAATCGGTTTCCATCATGGGGAAAGCCGGAATTCTATGCGGTAAAAAAGGCGACATCATGGTGCCGAATTCTCATATTATTGAAGGGCCGACCGACAATTACGTATTTGAAAACGAACTGACGCCGGAAGATTTCAAAGGTCACCGATTGGGGGTTTTTGCTGGGCCTATGATCACGGTATTGGGTACTTCCCTTCAAAACAAAGACGTTTTGGAATATTTCAAAGATTCTTCCTGGAAGGCAATCGGATTGGAAATGGAAGGCGGACATTATCAGAAAGCGATTCAGATTGCTTCCAAAATCCGGAACCACATTACACCAGACGTGAAAGTTATGTACGCTTATTATGCTTCGGATAATCCGTTGGAAACCGGCAGTACACTCGCTTCTGGAGGATTGGGGTTAACAGGGGTCAAACCGACTTACTTAATTACCAAAATGATTTTGAAGAAGATTTTGGGCGCTTAAGCTATTACCTGCCTGATCTTGGCGGCTTTTTGTGCTTCTGCTTTTTCATCTGTCCCGGTGCATAAGGCTTCGCCGATTTTGAACCGCGGATTTTTTTCACTTGTCCGGGTGGCAGTTTTTTCTTTTTTTCTGCCTTTAAAACCTTGTGCGGAGGTTTGGGGTGCGGAGGACGTTTGGGTGCACAAGCTGTAATAAACAAAAGACCCAAAAACACATAGAAAATTCTGATTAATTTTTTCATAATTCCATTTTAGGGTTTAATTTTCTAATTCTGTGCCAAATGTTCTTTCGAATTAATTTTAAGCTGTTTTAATTCCATATTTTCAACACAATTCATAGATTGCAACAGATTTTAGAAATATGAGAATTTTAAATAACCTATTGGTTTTGGGGCTTTTGCTCACTTCTGTTTATTCATTTGCGTGGGGCACAACCGGACATAGGGTCGTGGCTGAAATTGCCGAAGCTCATTTAAACTGCAAAGCCAAACGGGAAATCAAAAAAATCATCGGGAAACAACCTTTGGCTTATTGGGCGAACTGGCCGGATTTCATCAAATCAAATCCCGACTGGAAAATGGCCGATTCTTGGCATTATCTCAACTTTCCCGGTGGTTTAAATCGAACTGAATTTGACCAAACTTTGGAAAATTCGTCCGAGGAAAATCTCTACAAACGCATTTTGATTATTATAGAAGAATTAAAAAATCATAAAAATTTATCGCTTGAGAAAAAACAGGAAAATCTTTACTTCCTGATTCACCTGATTGGCGATGCACATCAGCCGTTGCACATCGGACGTGAAGAAGATTTAGGTGGAAATAAAATTGAGGTCGAATGGTTCCGAAGCAAAACCAATATCCATTCGCTTTGGGATAGTAAACTCGTTGATTTTCAACAATACAGCTATACGGAATATGCCGAAGTGCTGGACTTTCACAATAAGAAATTCAATAAAACTTTAACCGCAGGAAACCTAAACGATTGGTTGTATGACTCTTATCAAAAAGCAGAAGATATTTATGCCAACACCAAAGCGGGTGACAAACTTTGGTTTCCATATAATTATCAGTACGTTTCCACTTTGGAAGAGCAATTGCTCAAAGGCGGATTGCGTCTTGCAAAGGTTTTGAATGAGGTTTTTAAATAATTTTCGGTTAAAATCCTTCACAAAACTTCTGAATAAAACAATTAACTTTGTTTTCCCATGTTTTTAGAAAACACCATAAACCATACCCGACAAAGCGGATGGATTGAAGTCATCTGCGGATCGATGTTTTCCGGCAAAACCGAAGAACTGATTCGTCGGATCAACCGTGCGAAATTTGCCAAACAAAAAGTTGAAATCTTCAAACCCGCTGTGGATACGCGATACGATGAAGAAGAAGTGGTTTCACACAATCAAAATTCATTGATTGCAACACCCGTGGAATCGGCTTATAATATTCTGATTTTGGCCAATGAATGCGAAGTCGTAGGGATTGATGAAGCCCAATTTTTTGATGAAGGAATTGTGGAAGTCGCCAATCAGCTGGCAAATGCAGGAAAACGTGTCATCATTGCCGGGCTCGATATGGATTTCAAAGGACGGCCCTTTGGTTCGATGCCTTATCTGATGGCTACCGCCGAATACGTCACAAAAGTCCATGCAATTTGTGTGAAAACAGGGAATTTGGCGCATTATTCCCATCGGAAAATCCAAAGTGATAAATTAGTGGAGCTGGGTGAAAAAGAGGAATATGAACCACTGAGTCGGACGGCTTTTTGGGAAGAACGGAAAAAGGAGAATAATAGTTAAACATATTCAGTCTTTGTGTGCCATTGTGAATTTCTTTGTGTACCTAGTGGTTAAATTCAAAAAATCTATTTACCACAAAGTTCGCAAAGTTTGACACAAAAGTTCACAAAGGAAATTAAATCGATTTAATAATTTGAAAGCCTACGAAACAAAAGAATTAGCAGAAATTATTTCGGCTGAAATAACCGGAAATCCCACCGGAAAGATTGAAGAAATCTATTTCGACTCCCGGACGATTTACCAGCCCAATCATGCTGTGTTTTTTGCATTTGGCGACAATAAATATACATCGGAAGCTTATAAAAAAGGCATTCGGATTTTTGTGGTTGCCCAAACCGAAGAAATCTTTGAAGATGCGGTTTATCTAAAGGTTCCTTCGCCTCTGAAAGCATTACAGGAATGGGCGAAATCTCATCGTAAAAACTTCAATTTACCCGTCATCGGAATTACCGGAAGCAACGGAAAAACCATTGTCAAAGAATGGTTGAATCAACTTTTGTGGAAAGACTTCTCAATCGTGCGAAGTCCGAAAAGCTATAATTCCCAGATTGGTGTTCCGCTTTCGGTTTTGCAGATGAAGTCTGAAAATTCACTCGGAATTTTTGAAGCCGGAATTTCCAAACCCGGCGAAATGGAGGTTTTGGAAGAAATTATCCAACCGAAAATCGGTGTGCTCACCCATATAAGCTCGGCGCATTTGGAGAATTTCAGTTCGAAAGAAAAAATCATAAGAGAGAAAATCAAATTATTTCAAAATGCAGAAATAATCATTTATAATTCTGATAATGAATTGGTTGAAAAAACTCTAAAAGAAGTTTATCCCGATAAGAAATTCTTTAGTTTCGGTAAAAAATCCGGCAGTACGATTCAAATCATTTCCACTCAAGAAGTTTCAAAAGGAACAAAAATTCAGGTACAATTCAATTCCCAAAATCATTCATTTCAAATTCCATTTCAAGACGAAGCTTCGATCGAAAACATTTTGACGGTTTTGACAGTAATTCTTGCGCTGGAACTGGATTTATCGGACTATTTAGCTTTGACTTCCCAACTTTTACCCATAGAAATGCGTTTGGAAATCAAGGAAGCGATTCGTGAGAGTGTTGTGATCAATGATAGTTTCAATTCGGATTTACATTCGGTAAAAGTAGCCTTGGACGTATTGGCACAACAAGCCTTTCCACGCAAAAGTCTGGTGCTGACCGATGTGCTTCAAAGCAGTCTGGACAAAGGTGAATTGTATCAAAAAGTAGCAGATTTGGTGAATTCTCATCAGATCGATGATTTGGTTTTGATTGGAGAATTCATTCCGAAATACAAAAACCTCTTCCAAACGCCTGCCCGAACTTTTGAAAACACCGACGAATTTCTGAAAGAACTGAGCGTTCAAAATGTGCACAACGAAGCTATTTTGCTCAAAGGCGCAAGACCTTTCCAACTAGAGAAAATCTCTGCATTTCTGGAGAAAAAATCACATGATACAGTATTGGAAATCAATCTGAAAGCCTTGATTGACAATGTGAATTTTTTCAAAAGTAAACTTCGTCCGGAAACCAAAATCATGGCGATGATCAAAGCGAATTCCTACGGAACCGGAAGTTTTGAAATCGCCCAAACGCTTGAGTATCAAAAAATTGATTATTTAGGTGCTGCCTATGCCGATGAAGGAGTTGAGCTTCGCAAAGCCGGAATTACCTTGCCGATTATGGTGATGAACCCCGAGCAAAGCAGTTATTCGTCCATTATTGATTTCAAACTTGAACCTGAAATTTACAGTCTTCGGGTTTTGGATTTATTTCTTCAAACTTTAAAGGAAAAATCGATTACAGAAGCTTATCCAATTCATCTGAAAATTGATTCCGGAATGAACCGATTGGGTTTTCGTGCCGAACAAATTGATGAATTGATTCAAAAATTAAGTTCCGAAAAATCGGTGGTTGTAAAATCTATTTTTACGCACTTGGCCACGGCAGATGTGCCGGAAGAAAAAACCTTCGCCAAAGAACAATTAAGAATCTTTGACGAAATCTATGACAAAATCTCAGTAGAATTGAACATAAAGCCGGTCAAACATGCTTTGAATTCGCCGGGGATTATTCATTTTCCTGAAAATCAATATGATGCTGTTCGGCTTGGAATCGGGATGTACGGAATTTCAGACGATGAAGATTCCCGGAAACAGCTGAAAAATGTGGTGACTTTCAAAACTGTGATTTCACGGATTTCGGAAATTCAAACAGGCGAAACGGTAAGTTACGGCCGAAGGTTCAAAGCGGAAAGAAAAACCCGGATTGCGACGCTTCCGGTCGGATATGCCGATGGCATTCGTCGGTCTTTGGGCAATGGCGTAGGGAAAGTTTCCATTCACGGAAAACTGGTCCCCATCGTCGGGACGGTTTGTATGGATATGCTGATGTTAGATGTCACGGATTGCCCTTGCAAAGAAGGTGATGAAGTCATTATTTTTGGGGAAAATCCGAGCATCTCAGAGGTTGCCGAACAAATGGGCACGATTCCTTACGAAGTTTTGACTTCGATATCTTCCAGGGTTAAAAGGGTTTATTATAGGGAGTAAAAATTCTTAACCTTGCTAAAGTTATATCCACACCGCCGAAAACTATGTAAAGGTTTTGACCAAATTCTTTAAATTTACTTTCCTAAACTTAAATCTATGCAACTCACCACAATTCAAAACAAAATCTATGAAGTTCGCGGGCTAAGTGTCATGCTGGATTTCGATTTAGCTGAGCTATACGAAGTAGAAACAAAAAGGTTAAATGAAGCCGTGAAGCGTAATATTGAAAGGTTTCCTGAAAGGTTCATGTTTCGTCTAACAAAAACAGAATGGGAAGTTATGCGGTCGCAAATTGCGACCGCATCAGATCAAAGCAAAAGAAATATTTCCACTACACCTTTTGCTTTCACCGAACATGGCGTGACGATGCTTGCCAGCGTTTTACGAAGTAAAAAAGCTATTCAAACAAATATCGCCATTGTAGAAGCATTCATTTCATTGAAAGAATTTGTATTGAATTACAAAGAATTATCGGATAAATTAAAAGAACTGGAATCCCGATACGATAAAAATTTTAAGGATATTTACCAGGCGATAAATTTTCTGATTGAAAAAGAAAAACAATCAAGTCAACAAAAAGATAGAACCAAAATTGGGTATAAAAAAGAAGGAAAATAATACCGGCAGCCAAAGTTTCACTGTTAATGAAATCCGTGATAAACTGGCCAAATATTGTGCTTACCAGGATCGTTGTCATTGGGAAGTAGAAAACAAAATGCGGGAATTTGAACTCATCCCCGAAGCACATGAGGAAATTTTGATTTATCTGATTCAACATAATTTTTTGAACGAAGAACGTTTTGTCCGAAGTTTTGTTCGTGGGAAGTTCAATCAGAAAAACTGGGGTAGAATTAAAATCAGGATAGAATTAAAAAAACGGAAAATCTCTTCCAGACTGATTGAATCTGCGCTTCTTGAAATCGATGAGGATGATTATCTGAAAACCCTTCAGAATTTATTTGAAAAGAAAAAAAACAATTTAAAATCTGAACGGGAAAGTTTTAAGAAAAAAGCCAAAATCAGGAATTATCTTTTGCAAAAAGGCTTTGAAAGTGAAATAATTGCAGACCTCTTCCGTTAAACTGTTAATCATCCGATTAAAATTTTGATATTTTTTAAAAAGCCTTAATTTTATCCGAAATAATTAATACACATGAAAAAAATAGCATTGAGTTTGTTGGTTTTTACGGTATCATTTGGGATTTATTCCTGTGATCCTTGGGAAGACGACAGCTACCATGATGGAACAACGCCGGGCGAAGAAGTTGAAATACCGGGAAATTGGAAATTGACTTCTATTACACTGCAGGAAGCATTTGATTTTAATGGAGATGGAACAGCGAGTACGGACTTGATGGCTGAAACCAATTGTTACCAAAATGAATTAATGGCATTTAATGCAGATTTTACAGGTATTTCCACTTCGAATTCCTATGCGAACGTTATCGTAAATGGCGACACTTATATCACCGAATGTATACCTGAAATGGAAGAAACCACCTTTGTATGGGCGCAGACCCAAAATACGGTTGTATTGACGATTGATACCCAAAACATCAATGCCACCTTAAATGGGGACGTTTTGGCCTTTACCATTCCGGAAGGATTTACGGCCTCTGACGGTCAACCCGGCGGATATACCATCACACAAGACATCATCATGACCTACCAAAAATTACCTTAAATTTCAAAAATAACGATACAAAGCCGCCTCCAGATGAGCGGCTTTTCTATTTTCTGTTCTTATCTTTGCCAAAACAAATTTGAATGAAAACGTTTTTTGCCGAAACCATTGTTCGATGGTCAGATTTGGATGCCAATATGCATTTGGCTAATTCGTCTTATATGAATTTCACAAGTTTTGCCCGAATCGCATTTTTACGCGAATGCGGAATTAAACTTTCAGATCTGGCGAAATATAAAATCGGTCCGGCTGTTTTGCGGGAAGAATTTTCATTTTTCCGTGAAGCGCATGAAGGCCAGGAAGTGATGATTTCCGTTACGGTAAGCGGAAATTCGGAAAACGGAGAAATCTTTGAATTCGAACATAATTTATACGACAAAAAAACAGGAACACATTTGGCTTATTCCCGCGTTTTTGGGGTTTGGTTTTCAATGACCGAACGAAAAAAAATGCCGCCTCCGGCTGAAATGCACGAAAAAATTATGACAAATGTAAATCAGGAAAAATGCAGAATTCTGAGTTATTCAGATATGAAAAATCTGCCCGTTCATCCGCAGAATATTGACCCAAATACTTTAAAAAATGCTTGACGATAAACAACCACAACTAACGCCACTTGAAGAAATCGGTGAATTCGGACTGATTAAACACCTGACAAAATCTTTTGAAATTCAGAATGAAAGCACTCAAAAAGCCGTCGGTGATGATTCAGCCGTTTTGAATTTTGGTGAGAGGGAAACAGTGGTTTCGACTGATATGCTTATCGAAGGTGTTCATTTCAATCTGGCTTATGTGCCTTTGAAACATTTGGGCTATAAATCGGTAATTGTGAATCTAAGTGATATTTATGCGATGAATGCCACTCCGACTCAGGTGCTCGTTTCGATTGCGGTTTCAAGTCGATTTCCTGTGGAAGCTCTGGAGGAATTGTATGCGGGAATTCAAATTGCCTGCAAAAATTATAAAGTAGATTTAATAGGTGGTGACACAACTTCTTCAACAAGCGGACTGATCATCAGCGTGACGGCCATTGGCTCTGCAAAAAAAGAAGATATAACCTATCGCGACGGTGCCCATGAAAATGATTTGTTAGTGGTAAGCGGAGATTTAGGTGCAGCTTATTTGGGTTTACAGGTTTTGGAAAGAGAAAATGAAGTTTTTAAAGTCAATCCGAATGTTCAGCCCGATCTGGCCGAATATGAATATCTGGTAGGACGACAATTGAAACCGGAAGCCGGTAAAAATATTGTGGAATTATTGAAAGAATTGGAAATCAAACCGACTTCTATGATTGATGTTTCGGACGGACTTTCGTCGGAAATCCTCCATTTGTCCAAACAAAGCGGATATGGTTTTAAAGTTTATGAAGAAAAAATCCCCTTGGACCCTATGGTCATTAAAACGGCAGAAGAATTTGGCATTAATCCAATTACATGCGCTTTAAATGGCGGCGAAGATTATGAATTATTGTTTACGATTTCTCAAGGTGATTATGATAAAATAAAGGGCAATCCAAACTTCACGGTCATTGGGCATACAACCGAGCAGAATGCTGAGAATTATCTGATGTTAAAAGGAAGTGAATCGGCTATGCCTCTCGACGCACAGGGATGGAAAAATTTTTAGAATATTACAAACTCGAAACTTATTGTTAACAATGCTTCTAATTTTTATATCTATTTTTGTCGCCGAAATAACCACCTAAACCTGCTTAAATACTAATTAAACCAATTCTTAGAAAAAATGAAAAGAATCATTACTTTTTTATTGCTTCTTGGAAGTTTCAATTCTTTGTATTCACAAGTAGGTATCAATACGTAGCCTCCACACAGTTCTGCGGCTTTGGATATGTCTGAGAGTACCAAGGGATTTCTCGCACCAAGAATTGCATTACTGGATGACAGAGATGTTACCACAATTGCCGAGCCTAGAAGAGGCTTACTGGTTTTCAACACAACTTCCAATTCCACGCTTCAGCCCGGAATTATTATTGGAATAATTCGAAATGGGAACCATTTTACAATACTACCAATGAAGTAGTTCTGAACATTTCTCAAACTATTTTTGCGTCCAGCCTGGGATATGTTCCTTCAGGAACTCCTGCTGAAGCACCTGAAATCTTTAGTTTTGATGGGATTTCCTCAACCGGACGTACTTGTATTGATTTTACAGATTCCTATACGGGAGCCATTGCAAAGACTTACTGCGGATATTCCCTGGATACTTCCGTTAGTTGGGAACAGGCATTTAATTTCGCCAAACTATTGAAAGGATATCTTGCCACGATTACTTCTACCGAAGAGTGGGAAGCAATCAAAACCAATCTCATTGACAATAGTGGAACAAGCTATAATATGAATACTTCAATCTGGATTGGCTATAACAAAGTTAACTTTTCCGGTAATCTTACTGAATTTACCTGGATTACCGGTGAAAAATCCAAAGTAAACTGGGGGATTGATAATCAAACTGAAGAGTATTTTGATGGTGGGGAGCCTAACAATCAAGGTGGAAACGAAGGCTGTGTTCATGTAAAGCATAGTAATCTCGGCTCAGATCGCAGATGGAACGACATCACATGTGAGAGCGCAGGTGGTACTGGATGGAGTGCGCCCTGGCGACATTTAATTATCGAATTTCATCAATAATTCCAATTGATAAAAACAAAACCCGCTCAAGAGCGGGTTTCTTATTTTCTAATCGTTTAGTTTCAATACAGCGAGGAAAGCCGATTGCGGCACCTCTACTCTTCCGATCTGTCGCATTTTCTTCTTACCTGCTTTTTGTTTTTCAAGAAGTTTACGCTTACGCGAAATATCTCCTCCATAACATTTTGCGGTAACGTCTTTACGCAAAGCTTTGATGGTTTCACGCGCAATGATTTTTGCACCGATAGCCGCCTGAATCGGAATGTCAAATTGTTGTCTTGGAATCAGTTCTTTTAACTTTTCACACATCTTCTTCCCGATTCCATAGGCATTATCAACGTGAATCAGTGCCGAAAGCGCATCTACCGGCTCAGCATTGATCAAAATATCAACTTTAACCAATTTCGAAGCACGCATATCCAAAGGAGCATAATCAAAAGACGCATATCCTTTGGAAATCGATTTCAAACGGTCATAAAAATCAAAAACAACTTCTGCCAAAGGCAGTTCAAAAATTAATTCAACTCTGTGCTGAGTCAGATAAGTCTGGTTTTTCAGAATTCCGCGCTTTTCAATACACAAGGTCATCACCTGTCCCACGAAATCTGATTTGGTAATGATAGAAGCACGGATATATGGCTCTTCCACCCGGTTCAAACCGGATGGATCGGGCAATTCCGAAGGATTATTTACCAACATCATTTTATCGGGATGCTTTTCTGTATAAGCATGGTAAGACACATTGGGAACCGTCGTAATCACATTCATATTAAATTCACGCTCCAAACGTTCCTGGATGATTTCCAAATGTAGCATTCCAAGGAATCCACAACGGAAACCAAAACCAAGCGCAGCGGAAGATTCGGGCTCAAACGTAAGCGAAGCATCGTTTAATCTTAATTTTTCAATCGAAAAACGAAGTTCTTCATAATCCTCTGTATCAACCGGATAAATCCCTGCGAAAACCATTGGCTTCACCTCTTCAAATCCGGCGATAGCTTCTGCAGCAGGATTTTCTACTGAAGTGATCGTATCCCCGACTTTTACTTCAACGGCTTCTTTAATTCCGGAAATAATATAGCCTACATCACCTGTTTTGATGACTTTCTTTTCTACTTGTTTTAATTTTAAAGTTCCCACTTCATCGGCACCGTATTTCTTACCGGTCGCCATGAATTTTACTTCCTGACCTTTTCTGATTTCGCCGTTTACAACTTTAAAAAAAGCTTCAATTCCACGAAACGGATTATAAACAGAGTCAAAAATCAGCGCTTGCAGCGGTGCTTCGGGATCTCCTTTTGGTGGTGGAACTTTCTCTATAATTGTATGCAAAAGATGCTCAACACCTTCCCCGGTTTTACCACTCACGCGTAAAACTTCTTCGGGAGCGCAACCCAATAAATCCACAATATCGTCGGTAACTTCTTCGGGATTGGCACTTGGAAGGTCAATTTTATTCAAAACCGGAATGATTTCCAAATCATTCTCCAATGCAAGATATAAATTTGAAATGGTCTGTGCCTGAATGCTTTGCGCGGCATCTACAATCAGCAAAGCACCTTCACAAGCTGCGATGGATCGGGAAACTTCGTATGAAAAATCAACGTGGCCCGGTGTATCGATCAAGTTTAAAATATAGGTTTCGCCATCTTTTTCATATTCCATCTGGATGGCGTGGGATTTAATGGTAATCCCTTTTTCGCGTTCCAAATCCATATCGTCCAAAACCTGATTTTGCAGTTCCCGTTCCGTAACGGTGTTGGTTATCTGCAACAATCTGTCTGCCAGGGTACTTTTACCGTGGTCAATATGCGCAATGATACAAAAATTACGAATGTTTTTCATCGATTTAATTAAGAAGGCAAAAATACGCTAATCCGTTTAGACTACAATAATTTTCAGGGTGAGAAAGAAAGAATTAATTCATCAATCGTAGTTAATGAAGACGGGCAGGGAAATTGTAAATTCTATGGCCTTGCCTTTCAATTTGGCCGGAACTAAAGTTGTCTTTAAATTAATTTGAATTCATCTTTGTCATTCAGAAAACGGAAATGTTGACGGTATTTTTTTACCGTTTCGAGTGAAATTTCTGTTTCTAAAAGGAATTTCTTTTTAGAAGTCAGTTTGTTCTCGGTTCCAATCGGATCAAAAACTTTGGAATTTCCGTCATATTCCAAATCATAATCATCGGTTCCAAGTCGGTTTACCCCGATCGTATAAGCCATATTTTCAATCGCTCTGGCTCTCAGCAAGGCTTTCCATGGTTCAATTCTCACAATCGGCCAGCTCGCAACGCAAATCAGCGCATCATAGTCATCTGTATTCCGACACCAAACCGGAAAACGCAGATCATAACAAACAATCAGTCTGAATTTCCATCCGCGGAATTCTACATTCACAATTTCATTTCCGGGCGTGTATGCTTCGGTCTCTTTTCCGTATCCGAACAGATGTTTCTTATCGTAAAAAGTCGTTCCTTCGGGCGTTACAAAATAAAATCTGTTTAGAAATTTACCTTTGTCTTCGGTTGCCACACTCCCGCAAATCGCACAATTATCCCTTTCGGCGATAGATTTCATCCATTCATAAGTTTTCCCAAAGGCCGGTTCTGAAATATTTTTGGAGTTCATGGAAAATCCGGTTGTAAACATTTCGGGCAGAATGATTAAATCCGAATGATGGTTTTCAAGTAATTCGTTTAGAAATTCAAGATTGATTTGGGGGTTCTCCCATTCGATATCGTATTCAGCCAGGCTGATTTTAAGCGTTTCTTTCATGCTTCAAATTTAGGAATTGAATTAATGGAAAAGAAATTCTTTTCTGAATGAATCAGCGGAAAATTCGAAGAAATTATTTTGAAGGAATGATTTTCCGGTCAAGTTTTGTGTTGGGACAATCCCAGATAAGGTAATAGCCCAAAATAACAAAAAACAATCCAAGGAAACTGCCACCCACCGTGTCAATGACAAAATGTTTTGAAAGATATACTCTTCCGATGGCTACAAGTCCCATCATCATACAGATAATTACTTGTAGGGTACGATTCCTCGTTTGGGTACAAAGATAGAAACACAAAATAACCGCAAGAACGGTATGCCCCGAAGGAAAAGTATAAGGAATCTGGGATTCCACGCCTTCAATGAGACGAAGTTTTATGTTTTTTAATTCGAAATAGTACGTGGGACGATGTCCATGGACGAAAACAGATCGTTTGATAATCGAACTTCCAATGCTCGAAAGAAGCGCTGTACTTCCCAAAAACACAAAATGACGCCAGTTCTTTTTCCAAATAATGTAAATCAAGGTTGCAATCAAAACATAAGTTGTAGCTACGTCCGTATAGTATTTGAAAAAAACGTCAAAAAATCTATTGTGGTAATGTTGATTGAAAAATAAATGAAGCTCATCTTTCCCATAATAGGAAACAGCCAACAGCCCTGTGAAATTGATCACAAAAAATATAAAAAAGAACGGCCACTGCCACTTCAATAAATCTTTTTTCGGCTCCATTTTAAATTTGTGGCAAATTAACTGAAAAAATAACTCATCTTGAAATTAAATCTGAAAATTTATCCTTTCTTGACTTTAATTTGACTCGTTGTGCAAAGTGTTATTCTTATTTAAGAAATTGAATTGCAAATATTTATAAGAATCTCTCGGGACAATCTTAATCCATTTTTTATATTTCACATACCATTTCTGTCTGATGCTCGGAATCCCCTTGGTCAGGTAAGCCGCCACAAACGGATGGACATGCAGGGAAATTTCGTTCAGCTTTTTGCCCTTCGTTTCCATTATATTGCGCAAAACCTGCTCAATTCTACCAATCAGAATAATCGGTGCTTCTACTTTTTCGTCAGCATTCGGATTTTCTTCTGTGGTAATTATATTCAGTTCCGGTCGCACACGTTGTCGCGTAATTTGGATCAAACCAAATTTACTCGGTGGTAAGATTTTGTGTTTCGCCTTGTCTTTCTGCATTTCGGCTTTGAGATGCTCATAAAGATCACGTTTGTTTTCATTGTTGGTCATATCAATAAAGTCAACCACAATGATTCCGCCCATATCACGCAACCTGAGCTGACGTGCGATTTCAGTAGCCGCAATTTTATTGACCGCAAGCGCCGTTTCCTCCTGATTACTTGAACTTCTGGAAATATTTCCCGAATTCACATCAATCACATGAAGTGCTTCTGTGTGTTCAATTACCAGATAAGCACCTTTGGACTGCGGAATGGTTACATTTTTCCCAAATGAAAACTTAATTTGTCTTTCAATTCCCAGTTTTTCAAACAATGGAATATCACCCGGAGGAGTTATTTTCACAATATCCGACTTACCCGGCGCAATGACATTGAGATATTCTTTCATATCTTCTGCCAGGCTTTCATCATCCACTGTAATTTTCACGAAATCTTCGTTGAAAGTATCACGCAAAATCGCTGAAGCTCTGTCCATTTCATTCAGAAGTTTGGTAGGAACCACTTTTTTCTGAATATTTTTGAAAACCACCTGCCATTTATTGATCAGGTAATTCAAGTCGGCATGGAGTTCGGCCACTTTTTTACCTTCGGCAACCGTACGGATGATAATCCCAAAACCTTCAGGCTTTATGCTCTCCACCAAAGCGACCAAACGATCTCTTTCTGTTTTGGACTTAATCTTTTGAGAAACCGAAACTTTATCGGAAAACGGACTCAAAATGAGATAACGTCCCGCAATAGAGATTTCAGAAGTAATCCGTGGACCTTTTGTATGAATGGGTTCCTTGGTAATCTGAATCACAATGCTGTCGCCGGCAGAAACCACTTTGTCAATCGTTCCATCTTTTTTAATCATTTCTTCCTTTCGGAAGGATTTCAGGTTGGCTGATTTAAATTTTCCGCTACTTACCAGATTGGTATAGGTAATGAGTGATCGCACATTTGGACCTAAATCATGGTAATGCAAAAATGCGTCTTTGGAATATCCAATATCCACAAAGGCGGCATTCAGGCTGGGTGCAAGCTTCTTGACTTTGCCAAGATACATATCCCCTACAGCAAAATTCAGATCGACATTTTCATGATGGAGTTCCATCAGCCGACCGTCTTCCAACATGGCAATCTGCACGAAATCTTGTCCAGAGGAAACAACTAATTCTTTATTCATTATTTAATTTTAAATGAATATGAAACAAACGACAAAAGCACTTTCCAAATTCTTTCGGATTTGGAAAATGCTGTTCTTAAGGTAATCAAACAGATTATTTTTTCTTTTTATGTCTGTTCAATCTACGTCTTTTCTTGCGTTTGTGCGTTGCTACCTTATGTCTTTTTCTTTTTTTTCCGCTTGGCATATTCTAATTATTTTACTTTAACTTTTGATTTAACGCTTTCTACAAACGTTTTGGCCGGTTTAAATGCCGGTACATTGTGTGCAGGAATTACAATTGAAGTTCCTTTTGAAATATTGCGTCCAGTTTTGGAAGCTCTTTTTTTGATGGTAAATGAACCAAACCCTCTTAAATAAACATTTTCCCCGGACTCCAAAGAATTTTTCACTTCCTCCATAAAATGTTCAACTACTTTCTGAGTTTCGTTTTTCTCTAAACCTAATTTAGTAGAAATGTTACTCACAATTTCTGCTTTCGTCATGATTAAATATATTTTGTTGCTAAATTTGCTAACCCTTAAACTGCTTAAAAATCAACAACTAAGTTTAAACAGTTTGTTTGAAACGGGTGCAAATATAACATTTGTAGTAAAACAAAAAAAGAATTCTAATCATATTTATGACTTTTAACTCCCTGATATTGATTTGGTTTGACAAAAACAAACGAAATCTTCCCTGGAGAACTCATTCTGACCCATATAAAATCTGGCTTTCAGAAATTATTCTCCAACAAACTCGTGTGGCTCAGGGAATTGATTACTATCTGAAATTCACAGAAACTTATCCCACCATACAGGATTTGGCAGCTGCCTCAGAGCAGGACGTTTTACGTATTTGGCAAGGACTTGGCTATTATTCCCGTGCCCGAAATCTGCATGCAACGGCAAAATTTATTGTGGAAAATCATCGGGGAAAATTCCCCAACAATTATAAAGAACTTTTAAAATTGAAAGGAATCGGCCCTTACACCGCAGCAGCTATTGCTTCCATCGCATTCGACGAAGCAGTTTCGGCAGTGGACGGGAATGTTTTCAGGGTTTTTTCGAGGTATTTCAACATTCATCTCGATATTTCCCAACCCAAAACCCGAAATTATTTTTTCCAATTAGGTAACGAAATCATCGACCCGAAAAAACCCGGTGACTTCAATCAGGCCGTGATGGAACTGGGCGCAACGGTTTGTCTTCCCGTAAACCCAAAGTGTGAAATATGTCCGGTAAATGAATCCTGTGAAGCCCTGACGCAAAAAACCATTACTCAATTGCCCGTTAAAACAAAGAAAACCAAAGTCAGCCAGCGCTATTTCCATTTTATGGAAATTTCTGACGGAAAAAATTTCCTGATGACGAAACGGGAAGAAAAAGATGTATGGAAAAATCTTTTCACTTTCCCGCTTATAGAATTATCTGAAAACGAGTCGATTCCAAAAATGATTTCATCCGGAATTAATTTTGAAAAAACACACGAAGAAATCCACATTCTCACGCACCAGAAACTCAATATCACCTTTTGGAAAACCAAAACCAAAGAAGAAGAACTCCAAAATCACGCTGAAAAGCTGAAAGCAGAGATTTATTCGCTCGCTGAACTTGACCAACTTCCGCTACCAAGGCCGATGGAAAAATATCTGGACAAAAAAATCTGAATATTTCGTTAAGATAAAATGCGGCGCAATGATTTATCTTTGCGTTTTGTATATTTACAATTGAAAAATTAATTCGTTTTTGATAATAGAAGAAATATGAACGGAACGTTAAACAAAGTAATTCTCATCGGGAATGTAGGTGATGATGTGAAAATCCATCAGTTTGATGACAATAATAAAATAGGAAGATTTCCGCTCGCCACGAGCGAAAGTTATACTTCACGCGAAACAGGTGAAAAGGTTTCACAAACCGAATGGCACAATATAATAGTCCGAAATAAAGTAGCCGAAATCTTCGAAAAATTTGTAAAAAAAGGCGACAAACTTTATATAGAAGGCAAACTGAAATCCCGAAAATGGCAGGATCAAAACGGTCAGGATCGTTACACAACCGAAATAATCGTGAGTGAGTTCACCTTCCTCACTCCAAAAAGCTCAGGATCAGGTGAATACAACTCTCCCCAAAACGAAACAAATTCAGCTTATCAACCTCCAAAGCAGGAATCTTCTTCGCCATCGGCCGATATGGATGAGACAGATGATTTGCCTTTCTAATCCATGTTTTCTATGAGAATTATACTGGGAATGTTGGTTTTGACGATGCTGGTCGGATGCAAGGAGGATTATAACCTAAAACCCATAGGTCATGTAAGGCTTGAATATCCGGAGCCGGTTTACAAAAATCTTGATACCCATTGCGGATTTAGTTTTGACTACTCACAACAGGCTGAAAAAAGAGACAAAGAAAATAATCCTTGCTGGTTTGTGCTTCATTATCCAGATATGAAAGCCAATATTTACCTGACTTATTTTCCGGTCAAAGATCAGGAAGACCTCGCAATAAAAATTAAGGACAGCGAAAAATTTGTTCAGGAACAAACCGCTAAGGCAAGTTATATTGCGCCTCGGGAATTTATTTTTGACGAGAAGAAAGTTTATGGAACTTTGTTTGAATTGGGAGGAGAGTCAGCCATTAATCTGCAGTTTCATGCCACTGATAGTCTTCAGAATTTATTGAGCGGATCCATTTATTTCTCAACACCACCACAATACGACTCACTCCAGCCGGCAATTCAATATCTAAAAAGGGATGTCATCCACCTGATTGAAACATTGGAATGGAAATAATTTCGCGTAAACTTTAAAAAGCGTAATTTCGCAACTTATTTTGACTAAACAATGAAAGAGATTTTTATACAAGTTGTCCAGCTGATTTTGTGTTTGTCCATTTTGGTGACACTTCATGAGTTAGGCCACTACTGGGCAGCTAAATATTTTAAAACAAGGGTAGAAAAATTCATGCTGTTTTTTGATCCCGGATTTGCAATCTTCAAGAAAAAAATCGGTGAAACGGTTTATGGAATCGGGTGGCTACCATTGGGTGGTTATGTGAAAATTGCCGGAATGATTGACGAGAGCATGGACAAAGAGCAACTCAAAAAACCACCTCAGCCCTGGGAATTTCGTAGCAAACCGGCCTGGCAACGACTCATCATCATGCTGGCGGGAATCTTTGTAAATTTCATCCTTGCCTGGTTGATTTATACAGTGATGTTGGCTGTGAATGGTGATAATTATATTTCCATCGACAAAATGCAGGAAAACGGACTCGAATTCAGCGAAGCTATGAAACACGCCGGATTTCAGGACGGAGATAAAATCCTGACGGTTGACGGAAAACATCAGCCACGCGCAGACTGGATGGTCGTGGATATTCTTCTGGCCGAACAAGTGATGGTAGAAAGAAATGGCCAGGAAGTTCCGATTAATATTAATGACGGTGGTATCAAAGCCATTCTGAACGGCGCCAAAGGACAAGGGCTTTATATGCCTTCACCCAAAGAAATTATTGTGGATTCCTTGATTCCAAACGGAAATGCATTAAAAGCCGGTGTTCAGAAAAATGACCGAATCATCGGAATCAATAATATGGCAATTAATAATTTCGGAGAATTGAAAAAGACATTGGATACGCATAAAAACGATTCAATCCGTCTTGACATCGTCCGAAACGGAGAAAAAATTGAAGTTGCGGTTTTGGTTTCAGATTCTGCTTCACTTGGATTTGGCAGACAAGGAGTCGATGAATCTTTTCTGAAAGGTTTGCAGGTTACCCGCGAATATGGAGTTTTGGAAGCGATTCCAGCCGGACTGAATAAGACTTTCACCAATCTTGCTTATCAGATTAAACAATTCAAATTATTAATCCGTCCAAAAACGGAGGCTTACAAACAAATCAGCGGACCGCTAAGACTATTCAAAGTTTTTGACCCTGAATGGGATTGGACACGTTTCTGGAATTTCACGGCTATGTTTTCGATTTGGCTGGCGTTTTTGAACTTATTACCGATTCCGGCACTTGACGGAGGACATGCCATGTTTACGATTATCGAAATGATCACCGGAAGAAAGATGAGCGAAAAGACCATGGAAATAGCCCAAATCACTGGTTTTGTAATCCTTATGTCGTTAATGGCATTGGTATTTGGAAACGATATAATTCACCTGATAAAAGGCACATAAAAAATATTAAAATTTTTCTTGCAAGTATAAAATTTCCGTTCTATATTTGCCGTCCGTTAAAGGAACACTCCTCCTTAGCTCAGTTGGTTAGAGCATCTGACTGTTAATCAGAGGGTCCTTGGTTCGAGCCCAAGAGGGGGAGCAAAAGACAGCTAAATCAGCTGTCTTTTTTTATTTATATGCACTGGGTTTATATCATATATTCAACAGAATTGGACACTTATTACATAGGTGAAACTTCTGATTTAGATAGGCGAATAGAGTGGCATAATCAAATGGAAATTGCTTCTTACAAAATTTCTTTAAAATCATAATAAATTACCCTGAAATCATAAGCAAATAACATTCAATCCATTATTTATAAGTAACTTACACCTCTCTAAAACTCTCTCTAATGGCAAAACTCAATTCTCCAGGTATATACACGGAAGAAATACCTCGATTCTCATCCCCTGTGACAGAAGAGGCCTCAGCCGTACCTGCATTTATAGGCTATACAGAAATCACTGAAAAATCAAGTAACACACTGATAAACAACCCTCTGAAAATAAATTCTATCGCCGAATTTGAATCAATTTTCGGCGGAATTTCCAAAAAAAGAATCAAATCAAATCCAGTATTCTATCTCTACCATTCGCTCAAACTTTATTTTAAAAACGGCGGAAATCCCTGCTATATAATTTCGCTTGGCGACTTCAATTCCCAACCCGATAAATCAGCATTTCAGTCCGCTTTGGATGAACTCGATAAAATCAACGAAATCAGTCTGGTTCTCTTTCCCGATGCAGTTTGCCTGAGTGATTCAGACCTGGGAGAAGTTCAAAGATATGCTTTGACAAAATGCAGTCAGCACCTCCATCGTTTTTGCATCCTTGACATAAAAAATCATACCGATGATTTGGGATTCTGGGAAGGCATTGAAAACTTCCGGCAACATCTGGGAACCCAAAACTTAAAATACGGCGCTGCCTATACGCCTTGGCTTCAAATTCATTCGACCACTCCAAATTACCGTTACCGCAAAGAAGTCATTGAAATCCCACCTTCAGGAGCAGTTGCGGGTATATTCTGCCAGAACGACCAAAACAGGGGAGTCTGGAAATCCCCTAGCAGCCTCTCGCTCAGCGCAGTCTGGGATCTCAGCCGACAGATTACAGCCAGGGAACAGGAAAAGCTTAATGTGGATTTAATTTCGGGAAAGTCCATCAATGCAATTCGAGAATTCCCGGGTCGGGGAATCCGGGTCTGGGGTGGAAGAACGCTCGCAGGAAACGATGCCGAATGGAGATATATCAACGTCACCCGTTTCAGAATGTTCATTCATAAAAATATCATGAATTCCACTGCATGGGTTCTTAAAGAAGCAAATGACGTTCCTCTCTGGATGGGGCTAAAAACAGTGATTCAAAATTATTTGTATCTCTGCTGGCGAAACGGTTCTCTGGCAGGCATAAAACCCGAAGATGCTTTTTACGTTCGTTGTGGTCTCAATCAAACCATGAGTCAGAGCGATATTGATGCAGGAAAATTAATTTTAAAAGCCGGAATTTCCCTCTTAAGACCTGCCGAATTTCTGACAATCACGATAGAATATAATTTCACCTGAATGCAGATTAGATTTGAAATTGAGAAACTTAAAATAAATTTTCTACTAAATTTTTCTCTACATTAGCATATCTTTAATTAACATCACATATGATAAAACATTTATTTAGACTCAGTTTCCTGGGTTTTGTATTGACGGGATCGAGCCTTTTTGCTCAGATTTCCAGCCGGCCGGATGACAGTGTAATTCGTCAGGCAATACAAAAATCCGAACAAGGTAAAATCCTCTCAAGCGGTGACATATCTTATGAACTCACTGATTTTCACAGAAGCAAAAAAAGCGGTGCACAGCATATATATATGCGTCAGAAATTTAATGATCTTGAAATCATCGGTACCGAATCTTCCTTACATCTTTCAAGTGACGGAAAGATTTCATCGGTCAAAAACAGCTTCTTAAACAGCCTCGAAAAACGTGCTGTAAACGCAGCAACCTCACCACAGATTTCAGCTGCACAGGCTGCCGGAGCTGCCTTTGCTCATCTGGGCTATACAGCAACGGGCGCCTTCAGCGTGGTTTCACAGGATTTTACTCCTGACAGAAAAACACTTCTCAGCAACGGAGGTTTCGCTCTGAGCAATATCCCGGCGCGACTGGTTTATGTACTCACCGACGATGGTCAGCTCGAACTGGCCTGGACTCTGTCCATTGAAGCCATGCAAATCAGCGAATGGTATGAGGTACGTGTCAGTGCTTCAACAGGACAGGTACTTAACAAAGGAAGTTACGTCAACTCTTGTGATTTCGGGCATACACATGAGGAAAACCATGAAACCTGGCATTATCACAAGGAAAACATGCCGCAGGTAAATTCATCTCTTTTGCTGACGGGCGTTTATAACGTTTTCCCAATGCCAGTGGAAAGTCCTTATTTCGGATCGCGGGCATTGGTATCAGCCGATGATGCAGTGAATTTAAATGCATCTCCTTTTGGCTGGCATGACACCAACGGTGTAGAGGGACCCGAGTATACCACCACAAGGGGAAATAATGTAAATGCCTATGAAGACGGAAATAATCAGGGATTCCAGCCCAATCCGGGCTCTTCGCTGGTGTTTGATTATCCCTTTGATCAGAATTATTCAAACAGCACACCATACGAAGCTGCTGCTATCACCAATTTGTTTTATTGGAACAATATCATACACGATGTGTTTTATGAATATGGATTTGATGAAGTAAGCGGAAACTTTCAGCAAAACAATTATGGAAACGGCGGACTTGGTAACGACTACGTAAGAGCAGAAGCTCAGGATGGAAGCGGAACCTGTAACGCAAACTTCGCTACACCTGCCGACGGAAGCAATCCTACGATGCAGATGTATGTCTGCGGAAACAAAGACGGGGATTTTGATAATGTGGTAATTACCCACGAATACGGTCATGGAATTTCTACCCGTCTGACAGGAGGACCTGCAACGAGCAGTTGTCTTTGGAACAATGAACAAATGGGAGAAGGCTGGAGTGACTGGTTCGGTTTAATGCTCACCATGCAAGAAGGTGATCAGGGAACTGACGCCCGCGGAATCGGAACCTATTTATTTGGACAAGGACCAAACGGACCCGGAATCCGTGCTTATAAATATTCGACCGATATGACCGTAAATCCGCATACGTACAATAGCATCAAGACTGCGGCCGTTCCTCACGGAGTAGGAAGCGTATGGGCTGTAATGTTGTGGGATCTCACCTGGGCTTTGATCGACGAATATGGTTTTGATGCCGATATTTATAATGGAACTGGCGGAAACAACATTGCCATGACACTGGTTGTAGAAGCACTGAAACTACAACCTTGCAGTCCCGGATTTGTGGACGGTAGAGATGCTATTCTGGAAGCTGATTTTCTTTTGTATGGCGGTGCCAATCAATGTCTCATCTGGGATGTTTTTGCCAGAAGAGGATTGGGCGTAAGTGCAAGCCAGGGTTCATCAGGCAGCACAAACGATGGAGTGGAAGCATTTGACACACCTTCTGCCGAAGCTGAATTTATCGCACCCAATGATGTATGTATAGAAACGCCCGTTATGACAGGACTATCAGGCGGAACACCTCTGGGCGGTGTTTACAGCGGGCCGGGTGTGACCGACGACGGAAACGGTATGACCTATACATTTGATCCTGCTGCAGCCGGAGTAGGCGTTCATACCATTACCTATTCGGTTCCTGAAACTTCCTGCGCACCTCCTTCTTCTGATACAGATCAGATTGAAGTTACACCGGGTCTGATGGTTGAATGCCCTGCAGATATTGAAGTTTCGGCAAGCAGTGATGCCTGTTCGGCGATTGTGAACTACGCAATGCCGGCAGCTATGACTACCTGTACCTTTGCAAACGGTGAAAACTTTGATTCAGTGGGAACTCCTAACCTGCCCGATGGCTGGACTACAAGTAATCAGACAGGGGCAACCAATAACTGGGTGACCGTAAGCACACAATCTTCTTCCAGTCCGAATTCAGTTTTTGCAGCTGATGTTTCGACGGTGAGTCTGAATTCACTTACCTCTCCTTCTTATCTGATAGACAGTTCGTCTCCAAAATTGAAATTCGATATTTATTATAATTCAGAAAGCGGATATGACGGTGCCGTTCTGGAATATTCAACCAACGGCGGATCTACCTGGTCCGATATTTTATCAGGAGGTGGAACCTTTGTTACAGGGGCTTACAACAGTACTTTGAGCACAGGATTTAGCAATCCATTACCAGGAAGACAAGCCTGGTCAGGAAACTCAAACGGATTTATCCCGGTAGAAATCAATTTAAGTTCTTCCTTTGACGGACAAAATCTGATGTTCCGATGGAGAATGGGCAGCGACATCAGTGTCAGCAATACCGGTATCTGGATAGACAACATTGAAATCGAAGGTATTTATACACCAAGTCCTGTGGTGACACAAATCGCCGGACTTCCGTCAGGAAGCGAATTTCCTGTAGGAACTACTGTTAATACTTTTGAAGTAAACGACGGAACCAATACATCAACCTGTTCGTTCAATGTAACCGTAACAGACGATGTAGCACCGGAAATCATCTGCCCGGAAGATACCACCATTGAGGTAGAGCCGGGAGCCACTTACACTCTTCCTGACTATTGGGCAGATGGCGCTGTGACTGCAGTTGACAACTGTTCGGATGTTTCAAATCAAACCCAAAATCCTGCGCCGGGAACTCAACTTGCAATCGGTGCACATACCATCACATTTACAGTTCAGGACAGTTCGGGCAATACCGCCACTTGTACTTTTGAAGTAACGGTCGATGAACTGATGGGTACTTCCGATGCCGGATTCAGCAATCTGATAAGCATTTATCCGAATCCTGCCGATAATCAAGTGGTAATTGCCAACAAAACGAAACAAACCATTCAGAAAGTTGTGATTCTGGATATGTCCGGAAAACTAATTCAGGAAGTGAATCTGAATAATTCACTTGCAGAAAATCCGGTTTCCATCAAATCTTTGCCAACCGGCACTTATTTGCTTCAGATTGTAGGTGAAAAACAAACTGTGGTTAAAAAATTAGTTAAAAAATAAGATAATTTTAATTTTGAATAAGGCTGCCGGGTAACCGGCAGCTTTTTTATTGCCAATAATTCAGGATGCCACTCCCACTAAATTGATTTTTGACTAAATTGCAGCAGAATTTCATTATGCGGTTTTTAACAATTATTTTTAGTATTCTGATTCTTTTTTCCTGTGCAAGACAAGGAACGCCAAGTGGTGGACCCAAAGACACCGAACCACCTAAATTTCTCAGTGCAAATCCCGATACACTTTCACTGAATGTACCTACAAACCTCAAAGAAATAAAAATCGATTTCGATGAATTCATCCTCCTGAAAGAACCCAATCAGAATATTGTAGTTTCGCCACCCTTGGGCAGCACTGCTACTTTTGCACCGGTTGGTTCAGCCAACCGCTCTCTCCGTATTCAACTCAATGAACCTTTGCAGGAAAACACTACTTACAACATCAATTTCGGGAATGCTATTCAGGACAATAATGAAGGAAATAAACTCTCTTATTTCCAATATGTGTTCTCGACCGGAGATTATATTGATTCTCTGAAGATTTCGGGGAAAGCAAACATTCCCGGGCTTAGAAAACAACCTCAAAATCTGGTTGTGGCTTTGTTTAATATTGATTCAACTTATAATGACAGCATTGTTTTCCGGCAAAAACCTTTTTATGTTTCACGCCTCGATTCTGCCAATAATTTTAACCTGAATTATCTGCGTCCCGGAAAATACCAGATGATTGCCTTTGATGATGAAGTTCAGAATATGCAGTTTGACCTGGGAAAAGAAAAATTCGGATTTATTGATAATCATGTAGAATTAACTGAAAATCAGGAAATAAACATTGAATTATTTAATCAGCTTCCACCTTATCGTGCCGATAAAGCCGAACAAAAAGGATATGGTCATATCGTTTTTCGTTTCAACGGACAACCAGAAACGGTTGAAATAGAACCGGTTGACTTTGAATTTAATACGTCTAAAATTTCTTATGAACCCAAAAGTGATTCCCTGAATTTCTGGTTCAATCCGGCAGTGGATTCCATCGCAGAAAATTCCAAAAGAATTAATTTCGCAGTAAAACATCAAGAACAGACCGATACGATTTCGGTGGTTTATTCAAACGGAAAGCAACATAAACTTTCGCTTGACAGAAAATCCAAACTGGAAATTGCACCTTCAAGAAAGCTCAGATTTACTGCTAATTATCCGGTTGTCTATCTGGATTCATCTCGGGTGACGGTTTTAAAAGACTCCCTTGAACTTCCTGTCCGGCTGATTCCTGATTTGAAAGATGAAAACAGTTTTACGCTTGATTTTCCGGTTGAACTTTCCTCCACTTATCGTGTGGAACTTCTGCCCGATGCCGTTAGCGATTTCTTTGGCAAAACCAATGATACAATTCAGTTTGACCTCAGAACCAGAACCCGAAACGATTTCGGGAATCTCAAACTCCGCCTGCAAAACAAACCGGAACATCCGTTTTGGATTCAATTACTGAATGATAAAGACGAAATTCTGGATGAAAAATATACCACTGCAATAGAATTTGACTACAATCATCTCACAGCAGGAAATTATTATTTCAAAATTTTGGTGGACGAAAACGAAAACGGTTTTTGGGATACCGGAGATTTCCTTACCAAAAAACAACCCGAAAAGGCTTTTGTTTATCCGTCTCTGATCAATGTCCGGGTTTTATGGGACTTGGATGAAACCTGGGTTTTGCCTGCTAAACAGGAAGAGATTTTGATTGAAATGGATGAAAATGAAAAATCCCCTTCCGAAACAGAAGAGGATTTACCTTGATATTTTATTTCTGATTATTTTACTTATTCTACGGTTACAGACTTCGCCAGATTACGCGGCTGGTCCACGTTTCGGTCCAATTTAACTGCGATATAATAAGACAACAATTGCAATGGAATAGCTGCCAAAATCGGGCTGAATTCTTCAGAAGAATTCGGGATTTCAATTACATGATCCGCAATTCTTCTCACTTCACTGTCGCCTTTGTTGACCACAGCGATGATTTGTCCTTTTCTCGCCTTAATTTCCTGTGCATTGCTCACTACTTTTTCGTAATGACCGGTTTTGGTTGCGATAATCACCACCGGCATATTTTCGTCGATCAATGCTATCGGTCCGTGTTTCATTTCTGCAGCCGGATAACCTTCTGCATGGATATAGGAAATTTCTTTCAGCTTCAAAGCTCCTTCCAGCGCCGACGGGAAGTTATAACCTCTTCCCAGGTAAAGCGCATTTGGAGCGTCTTTATAAATTTCTGAGATTTCGATTACTTTTTCTGCGGTAGATTCCAATGTTTCCTGAACCAGTTCCGGAATTCCATCCAGTTCACTGATGAGTGCATTGAATCTTTCATTACTCAGGTTACCATTGTGTTTTCCTAATTTGATAGCAATCAAAGAAAGAATCGTCAGCTGAGCGGTAAAGGCTTTGGTCGATGCCACCCCGATTTCAGGTCCGGCATGCGTATAAGAACCGGCATCTGTAATTCTCGCAATGGACGAACCCACCACATTATTGATTCCGTAAATGAAAGCACCTTTTTCTTTGGCAAGTTTCAGCGCCGCCAGCGTATCGGCCGTTTCACCAGATTGGGAAATAGCGATTACGATGTCTCTTTTATTGATAATCGGATTTCTGTATCGGAATTCAGAAGCATATTCCACTTCCACCGGAATTCTCGCCAAATCCTCGATTAAATATTCGGCTACCAGCCCGGCATGATAAGAAGTTCCGCAAGCCACAATGATGATTCGTTTGGCATTCAGGAAACGTTCCTGATGATCCCAGATTCCAGCCATTTTGATGATGCCTTCGTCCACCAAAAGACGTCCGCGCATAGTGTCACGGATGGATTTGGGCTGCTCATAAATCTCTTTCAGCATGAAATGCTCATAACCTCCTTTTTCGATTTCTTCCAGGTTTAACTGGAGTTCCTGTACGGCATGCGTCACCGGAAGGTTATCTTTTATTTTTCTGATATCAACTTCTTTACCCAGAGTGACCGTCGCCATTTCACCATCGTCCAAATAAACGGCTTCCTTCGTAAACTGAAGGAATGGAGAAGCGTCAGACGCAATGAAGAATTCGTTTTCACCAATTCCGATTGCCAATGGACTTCCCAATCTCCCTACTACGATTTCATTCGGATTATGTTTCTCCAAAACGGCAATGGCATAAGCACCGATGACTTCATTCAAAGCATATCTTACCGCTTCGGTCAAGGTTAAATCTTCAGAATTTTTGAAATACTGAATCAGATTTACCAAAACTTCGGTATCTGTTTCGCTATGAAAAACAAAACCTTTCTGCATCAGCTCGGTTTTGATGGTATCGTAGTTTTCGATGATTCCATTGTGAACCAAAACGATGTTACCGTCATTTGACAAATGCGGATGTGAATTCACATCGTTTGGCACACCATGAGTGGCCCAACGCGTATGTCCTACTCCGATGGTGGCTCCGTTATTCAGACTTCCTGACTTTTCTTCCAGGTCTGAAACTTTTCCTTTGGTCTTTACCAAACCAAAATCTTCATCTTCGATGATAACAAGTCCTGCACTGTCATATCCTCTGTATTCCAGTCGTTTTAACCCGTTTATGATAATAGGATAGGCTTCTCTATGCCCAAGGTAACCAACTATTCCACACATAGTTTTAGATTATTTT
Organism: Moheibacter sp.; assembly: GCF_049672845.1. Classification (NCBI taxonomy): domain Bacteria; kingdom Pseudomonadati; phylum Bacteroidota; class Flavobacteriia; order Flavobacteriales; family Weeksellaceae; genus Moheibacter; species Moheibacter sp. Next base: position 279,634 of record NZ_JBATWT010000023.1, on the reverse strand, counting down.
TGAGTGTAATAAACTTTTAATCGCAATTTTTTATCCTGATTTTCGGAATTACTTCCGTGCAATACTACCCTGTAAGGGTTAAAACTTCTGTTATTAAGAAATGGATCGGTCGTACTCAATACACCTGTATAACTGCTAGATGGGCTCAAAAGGAAATTACCCATGCTCAGTACAACAGAGCCGTCTTCATATATTTCGTTTTTCTCTACAATATCCTTGATATAATCTGTAATTCTGATGGTGTACATCTTAGGATTATCTGCATAATTATACATCGGATTGAATTGAACTGAAAGTGGATAACTGTTGTAGAACGATGAAATATCCGGGAAATTAATGTTTTTCCAAGAATCTCCATCACGGTAATTATTCCACGCAAACAAATAAGGCGGTGTTTTCAGGTTGTGGCTGTCGTCAATGTACAAATTCAGCTCCGCGCCTACTATCGCCCAATCATTGTTCAAAACATTTTGTCTGATTTGATTCAGCTGTTCCTGATCGATTTTAATCACGGTTTTGGTTCCGTCCATTCCGGCAAGGTAAAGTCTGGAATCTCCCTGGGTTGTATTTGGATTTGTATAAGCATTTACAAACTGAACACTTCGGTTGCTGTGATCAAACTGATTGACCTGAACATTATATCCCGCCTGAGGTGCGCTCCAATACGAAGCAAAACTCAATCCATACATTTTGTCCAGATGTTCCGGTTCGTCCTCTCCTTCCTCGGGATTATCATAATGATAATACATAATCAGGTTGAAGGCCGATGAACCCGGCTGGAAATTAAAAATAAATCCCTGGTCTTCCAGTACACTGATTTCAATTCCGCGGAAAAAGTTTCGGATAAAGGCAGAATTATCATTCAAATCAGACGAATTCTGGTTATCAATAAATTTTTGTTTGAAATAATCTTTGTCCAGTTTAATCTGAAATGCAATCGGCGGTATATCTGTCGATGTTGAATTTTTCTTTTTAATCTGATGAGTAGTCACTTTATTCTTAACCACTCCTGAACCTATCACATTGGGAAAAACATCAATCTGATTGATGTTGGGACATCCCTGACAAGGTGCAATGGATGAATTGGAATAATAAATTGAATCTTGCGAATAAAGATATTCGGCTACTTCTCTTACCTGAAGCGTCATTTGCAAATCGGTCTTCCCATAGATTGAATCCAGTTTATAAGTTCTGGAAATCCGCATGGTTGCCGTATCACTTGGCGATTCATTTTCACCCAGGTAAATATAAGTAGTATCGATTTCTACATCCGATTCATCGGATTTATAATAAACCGGAATGGACAAAATCACAGAATCCATTTCAGCATTTTCACCGAAATCAGGATTGAAACTTGTCATTCTCGCCTGAGTAATAAAACGGGCTTTCGTACGTCCGAAAACCGGCTCTTCAAAAACACCCAGCACGCCGCTCTGTAAAACCTGCTCGTCTGAACGGATAGAGTCGTTATTAGTATTATAAGAAATGATATCTACGTATTGGACACTCGCATATGAGCCACTATCCAACAAACCGCTACCTACATCTGAAATATCATCTTCACAGGAAAAAACCGTGAAAGCAGTTGCACACAGAAGAATTACTGCAACCAGATTGAAAAATCTTTTCATCAATTATTTATAAGTTTTCATTCATTAACTCTTCAGCGTAAAAGATATTGTACGCTTCCCCGATTCCTTCTTCCGGGCAATACTCCATAACCGGAATATTTTCTGTCTGCAGATATTTATTAATGGACTCAGGAATGAATTCTTCCCCTTTCACCGCTGCGTCCGCATATTTCAAAGCAGATAAATTTATGGCTTCAAAATCAGGCTTTTTCAGGAAATTTGAAATATCACCATTGATTCCGTCAAATGCCAGTTTCTGGGAAATCTCATTGCTCAATTCTCCATCAAATTGATTATCAAACAAAGAAACTACAACTTTCGCTTCGTTGAAGAAAGAATCTTCGGCATAATAATCTTTTAAATAAGCCGGAACCATACTGGACATCCAACCCAAAACATGAACCACATCAGGTTTCCAGTTTAGTTTTTTAACTGTTTCCAGAACCCCTTTGGCAAAGAAAATCGCCCGTTCATCATTGTCTGAAAATAATTTCCCGTCTTTGTCTGAATACACAGCCTTACGTTTGAAATACTCCTCATTATCAATGAAATAAACCTGCAGACGCTCTCCCGGAACCGATGCAACCTTGATAATCAAAGGCTGATCCATGTCATTAATAATCAGGTTCATACCCGACAACCGAATTACCTCATGCAACTGATGTCTTCTTTCATTTATCACCCCAAATCTTGGCATAAAAATCCTTACATCCGCGCCATTATCACTCATGGCTTTCGGTATGCGTAAAGACTGCTGTGACATCGGGGTTTCAGGAAAATAAGGAATCATTTCTGTAGTTACATACAATATGCGCTTTCCATCCATATCCAAACTCTTTAATTTCTTGAAATAGTGCACAAAGATACGAATTTTATACTAGATTTAGTGGACTTATATTACTTTTGCCTTGTTTTAGATTAATTTAACACCAATTAATGATTCTTTTAAGAAAACCGGGAGAAGCCCAAAACTTTATCACCAATTTGAAGTTATCAAACAAAACAATTGGCTTTGTACCGACTATGGGCGCCCTGCATGACGGACATATCTCATTGGTCAATCAATCCAAAAAAGAAAACGACTTTACCATCGTAAGTATTTTTGTTAATCCCACTCAGTTCAATAATCCCGATGACCTGAAAAAATATCCGCGAACCGAAGAAACCGACATAGCCTTGCTGGAATCTGCGGGTACAGATGCGGTTTTCATCCCTTCGGTCGAAATGATTTATCCGCAAGGACAGATTTCCGAAACTTTTCAATTCCACGGACTGGAAAATCAGATGGAAGGGAAATTCCGGCCGGGACATTTTGACGGCGTTGCCACAGTGGTTAAAAAATTCTTCGAAATCATTCAACCCAACAGGGCTTATTTCGGTGAGAAGGATTTCCAGCAACTCAGAATCATTCAGGAAATGGTAAAACAGTTTAACTTGCCGGTTGAAATCATTCCGGTTCCGATCAAAAGAGAGTCAGACGGACTGGCGATGAGCTCACGAAATATGCGGCTCACACCCGAAATGCGTCAAGAATCAGTCATTATAAATAAAATTCTTTCAGAAGCTAAATCCTTTCTGAAAAATCATACCGTAGCAGAAACCAAAACCTTTGTTTCGGAAGAATTTAAAAAAACACATCTGGAACTAGAATATTTTGAAATTGCCGATGAAGCCCATTTACTTCCGGTTTCAGAAGTCGAAAAAGAAGTGAAAATACGCGGATTTATCGCTGCTTTTGCCGGTGATATCCGCCTGATTGACAATATGTCTTTAAATTAAAACAGATTTTCTCAAAACTGCTTACCTTTGCCCCGTTATGATGATAGAAATTGTTCGTTCAAAAATTCACCGCGTAAAAATTACAGGTGCAGATTTAAATTACATCGGCAGCATTACCATCGATGAAGATTTGCTGGATGCCGCCAAAATGATCGTGGGAGAAAAAGTGCATATCGTAAATCTTCAGAACGGTGAGCGCTTCGAAACCTATACCATCGCAGGAAAACGTGGCGCCGGAGAAATTACCCTCAATGGTCCTGCTGCAAGAAAAGTTCAGGTCGGTGATACTATAATTATCATCGGATATGCTTTGGCTACAATTGAAGAAGCTCAAAACTTCAAGCCGACCATCATATTTCCCAACGAAGAAACCAACAGGCTGGATTAATGAAGTCCAAAATCGGCCAGTTTGTTTTTATCATTGCTGCAGCCCTTCTCGCAGTCATATTTATCTGGCTGACACTCAGACAAACTGATTTTAACGTACTCCAATCAGCCGCGCGCCGTGCTAATTATTTCTGGTTCATCCTTTCTATGGTGCTGAGCATCCTTTCCTATTGGCTTCGTGCCGCAAGATGGAAACTCCTGCTGGGACCCATCGGACATGAAATTCAAACCAAAAGTGCTTTCTGGGCTATCTCACTCGGATATTTCACCAATCTTACCATTCCCCGAAGCGGAGAAATTGCCCGGGCAACTTCTCTTTACAAAATGGAAAAAGTACCGGCCGATAAATCCATCGGAACCATCGTACTGGAAAGAGTAATCGATGTTATCTTTTTGGGAATTTTCTTCGGACTCACCCTGATTTTCAATGCAGAAACCCTTTTTTCCTTTTTCTCTTTTACCGAAAAACCCGAACTGGGAAAATACGGCATCGCTTTCGGAGTTTTGATTCTGATTTTTCTGGTCCTACTCGCTTTCCGCAAAACTTTAAAAGGATTTAGCCTCTACCGAAAAATCGAAGTTTTCATGAAAGGAATCTGGGAAGGATTTAAATCAATTCTACATTTAAAAGAGCGCTGGCTTTTCATATTTTATTCTTTCGCTATTTGGTTTTGTTACTTTTTGATGACCTATGTAGTGATTTTTGCCTTTCCCGAAACTTCCCATTTCGGACTGGGAGAAGGATTTTTCTTAATCGTTTCCGGCGCTTTGGGCATGATACTTCCCGCAGTCGGCGGATTGGGTTATCCTTATGTGATGAGCATTGCTTTTGCTGCGATTTATCTCACACAAGGACAAACGGCAGAAGAAGGCAGAGTAGTTGGAAATTACTTTGGACTGATGCTCTATTTCGCACAAATTATTTCGATTTTAATCTTCGGATTTTTGGCGATTTATTTCATAGGGAAAACACGAAGCTCTAAAGCGCACTAAAAAAGATTATTATCATCAGTGCAATTATAAACTGAACCAACAAGCTAATAAGTACGGAACGGTAAATAGCTTTTAATTTGTTTCGTAATAAATAAACAATGAGCGCCAATACAGAAGTCACAATCGGATAGAACAGAAAAAAACTTATAAATTCACTTTCTCCTATGAATATACTTCCGCCGGTTTCGATGTCCCAGACAGAACTTAACGTATTGGCCAAAATCAAACTCGTATAAAAACAAATTAAAATACTCGCAGCCACTGCCAGAACATTAAACAAACATCCATTTTGGGACTTCGGTTCTGTTTTCTTCATCTTTTATATTTTAATCTTAAAGATAATAAACCCTCAGAATTTCAGGAACAAATTTCTTTAATTACCTTTGAATCTTATTCAATCAGAAAGATTTTATGGCCAAAGTCAAAACTACTTTTTATTGCCAGAATTGCGGCACTCAATACAGCCAGTGGATGGGCCAATGTAAAGCCTGTGGCGAATGGAACACAATTGCCGAGGAAGTAATCGACAAAGGCGAAGAAAAAAAAACATGGAAATCCGACGACTCCAAAAAGCCGAGCATACAAAACATAAAGGAAGTTTCCGAAACCGGCGAAACACGCATCGATACGCTCAATGAAGAACTAAACCGCGTACTGGGTGGCGGCATCGTCAACGGTTCGGTGGTGCTGGTAGGCGGTGAACCAGGTGTAGGGAAGTCCACCCTGATGTTGCAAATCGCACTTCATCTGAAAAACGTGAAAACACTTTATGTTTCGGGAGAAGAATCGGCTTCGCAAATCAAATTAAGAGCCGAAAGAATCGGAATTCATACCGATCAGTGTTACATTCTGACCGAAACCAATACCCAGAAAATATTCCGACATGCACAGGAAATCCAACCGCAGTTAATCGTGGTGGATTCTGTTCAGACTTTGCATACACAATATGTGGAAAGCTCGCCCGGTAGCATTTCACAAATCAGAGAAACCACTTCGGAACTCATTAAATTTGCAAAAGAAACCAATACACCGGTGATTCTCATCGGACATATCACAAAAGAAGGCGTAATTGCCGGACCGAAAATTTTGGAACACATGGTGGATGTCGTACTTCAGTTTGAAGGCGACCGGAACCATATTTACCGCTTGCTTCGCGCCCAGAAAAACCGCTTTGGCTCCACTGCCGAACTGGGAATTTATGAAATGATGGGCAGCGGACTCCGCGAAGTGAAAAACCCGTCAGAAGTCCTGATTTCCAAAAAAGATGAACCCCTCAGCGGAAATGCCATCGCGGCAACCCTGGAAGGCGTCCGTCCGATGTTGATTGAAATTCAGGCACTGGTCAGTTCGGCCGTTTATGGCACGCCCCAACGTTCGGCTACGGGATTTGACACCAAACGACTCAATATGCTGCTGGCGGTTCTGGAAAAACGCGCCGGATTTCAATTGGGCGCAAAAGATGTATTCCTCAATATAACCGGCGGAATCCGCATTGATGACCCCGCGACTGATCTAGCGGTGATTTGCGCTATTTTGTCTTCCAATATGGATGTGACTTTACCCGATAATTGTTTGTTTGCGGGCGAAGTAGGATTGAGCGGCGAAATACGTGCAGTGAATCGTGTAGAACAGCGGATTTTGGAAGCCGAAAAATTGGGTTATGATGTGATTTTTATTTCGAAGTATAATAAAATCAAGAGAAATGACTTCCAGATTAGGGTCGAAACGGTTTCAAAAGTCAACGATCTGATTAAGCTCTTATTTTGATTTCCGGCATTTTTTAGTTAAATTGTAATCCTCAATTAAATTAAATGTCTAACTAAAAATCAAAAACAATGGCTGTATTAAAAGTACTTGAACTTATGTCAAGTTCAGAAAAAAGTTGGGAAGACGCTTCCCGAATTGCAGTAGCAAAAGCTTCTGAAACCGTCAAAAACATCAAATCTGTTTGGGTAAAAGAGCAGAGTATGTCGGTCAAAGATGGAAATATTTCGGAATTCAGGGTTACTTTGAAAGTGACTTTTGAAATTAATTAAATTGAACTTTGAATTTTTATAACGTTCAAATTTATTTGAGCGTTTTTTTAATCTAGAAACATGCGATTTCATACAAGAAAATGGGTAAAACCCGAGGATTTAAATCCCAATAAAACTTTGTTCGGAGGAAAGCTTCTGGCCTGGATTGACGAGGAAGCAGCGCTTTATTCCATCATCCAGCTCGACAACAAACACGTGGTGACCAAGTTTATGTCGGAAATCAATTTCATGGCTTCAGCACGCGAAGGCGATGTGATTGAAATCGGGATGGATGTGGTGAAATTCGGAAGAACTTCGCTGATACTAAGATGTGAAGTGCGAAACAAAATGACCCATGAAACCATCATTACGGTGGATAAAATAACCATGGTCAATCTCGACGAAGAAGGAAAACCCAAACCTCACAACAAAACTCAGATTGAGTACGTAGAAGACCGCCTGAAAATGAATAAAAAGGCTTAGTTCATAATGATGCCGAGGTGAATCGCCTTTTTGATGAGTTCAGAAGTGGTTTTTACGTTGAGTTTGAGGTAGATGTTTTTCTTGTGAGTTTCTACTGTATAATAGCTCAGATTTAATTTATCTGCAATTTGCTCCGAGGAAAGTCCGTTACCGATTTCAACAACTATTTCCTTTTCCCGTTTTGAAAGGTTATGATAGTTTTTAGCCACATCAATGTAAATACTTTTGGGCTTATTGGAAAGGATTTCCTTTACTTTTTTGAGTATAGTCTGACTTGAAGATTCCTTGAGCAGATAGCCATCTACATCTTCATCATCAATCAAATCAGTTTTATAGGTACTTAGTACCAGCACTTTGACTTTGGGATATTTTTCTTTAATTTTTTTAATGAATTCCACGCCATTCATATCCGGCATGGCAACATCTGTAACAATCAGATCCACCGGAGCTTCCTCCATCAATCCCAGAGCTTCACGGGCGTTGTTCATGGCAAAAGCAATATCGTAGCTTTTTTCACTTTTTAAAAGATTCTCAAGACCATCCAGAATCAACTGATGGTCATCGACAATACCAATTCTATGTATTTTCTGTTCCATTCTGCGGTATTTCAATAATAAAAGACGATCCCCTTCCGATTACAGAGTCAATATGTAAATTGCCTTTTAAACTTTTGATTCGTTTGTGTAGATTATCCAGACCCATACCTTTTTTTACACTGGAAAGGTCAAATCCTTTCCCATCATCCTCAACAATGAGTCGGTAACCCGAATCAAAAGTGCAATCTATATAGATGTTTTCGGCTTCGGCGTATTTTAAGCAGTTGGATAGAATTTCCTGAATCGTCCGGTACAAATAATGTTTTTCAACACCTTCTATTTGCTCAAACTTGGTCTCCGGATAGATATTCAGATGTATTTCGCCAGTAAAATAAAATCTATATTCTTTCACTAAATGATTCAATAAATTTACGAAATTTAATTTATCTATTTTATTTTCATTTAATTCATGTGAAATCACACGGATTTCTTTAGAAGCATCTTCCAGCTGGCGGATGCATTCACCCAGTTCCGGATCTTGGATTGAAGTCGTATTGAGCTGATCCATTTTAATTTTTATCGCTGAAAGCTTACCTCCTACACCATCGTGCAGTTCTTTCGCAATCCGGCCACGCTCCAGATTCTGACCTTCAATGAGGTTTCTGGCACGGATGGCTTCCCGCTCTTTTTCAAAAATCATCTTGTCCTGTTCGCCAATGGTCTGCTGGTATTTCATGCGCTGCCTGTAAAAAACAGCCAGGAACAACAAGGGTACAATCAACAAAATAGAACCAATGAAAATCAAACGGTTATTACCCTTCTGAATTTCTTTTTCCTTGTTCAACAACTGAATCTGGTTGTTCTTCCTTTCCACATCAAATTTTGTCTGGGCTTCATGAAACTGTTTGTTTTTTTCAACGCTGAAAATACTGTCCTGAAGATTTTGCTGTATTTTCTGATAATGATAAGCCTGTTCAAAATTACCAAGAGTCGAATAAGCCCTTGATAAACTCTCATACAATTCAATGGTGTAGTCATTCTTATAGCCCTTGCGTAGAATATTATGCGCTTCCTGATAATAACTCAGTGCAGTTCTATAATCAGATTCCGCCTGTTCATAATACTTCCCGAGGTAGTAATAACTGAAATATTCCGCCTCCACATTATCAATGGCTTTACTCAGCTCAAGTGACTCACGCAGATACCGAAGTGAGGTGGAATAGTTTAGCACAGATTTAAAGTTCAGATAAGTAACAGCCAGATTGATCTTGGCCATAATCTGACCATGATAATTATGGTTTTCTTCCTGAATCTGAAGTGCTTTGTTAAGGTAAAATTCCGTACTGTCAATATTGGTTTTCATATAGGAAACCGCCAGATTATTGTAAACAGCCGCCAGATTTGGTTTCTTACCATCACCCTCACCGATTTTCTGAGCCTGGTAATAATACCTTCTCGCACTAACGGTATCTTCCTGCAAAATATAAAGGTCTGCAATATTGGAAAGAACCGCAATTGTATTATCATTAAGCTCTTCTTTTTGCTCTGAAATTTTCAAGGAACTATGATAATTACTCAGCGCATTTTTAAAATCATTCTCAAACGAATAAGTCTGTCCGATCTGATTATAAGCCTTACTTAAAGTATTGAAATCATCCGTTTCACGGGCATATTCTATAGCCTTTCTGAAGTACTCCTGAGACTTCTCATATTCCTGTTTTACAATGAAACAATAGCCGATTCCATAATAAATACGGGCTTCCCAGGAAGGGCTTTTCACAATCTCATTCAGTGCTTTGGCTCTTTTAATGTAGATAAGACCAGAGTCAGGATTAGACTGAACTGTTTCCCTGTACTTTTGGTAATTTTTCTCAATATCGCTTATATTGCTTTGAGACAACAAAGTAGCAGGGAGTATCAAAATTAAGAAAAAGATTAAATTTCTCATTTCGAGGTAAAAATACCAAAATCTTGGTAGGTTTTATTTATTTTGTTATAAATATCTTTGTACCATTATGAGACACACACTATCTATCCTTTTTTTATTATTCGCCGCAGGCTTTTTGTTTGCACAACAAAGCAATGGAATCCGTATCGGTAACGGAAGCAGTGGCAAAGCGTTCTTTCCTGATGTGACAATGGTTTCAGAAACTCAGGTTGAAATCACATCTGCCGGAGAAAAAATAGCCGGAGTAGAAATTTTTGATAACCAGGGGAACCTGATCGGATCTGCGGAAATTTCTGCTACAGAAAACACATCAGTTAATATCAACGGGCTTCAACAAGGTCTATACTACGTTGCAGTTATTTCTGAGAGTGGTCAAGAAGAAATTAACACATTCATCAAACAATAATTTATTTTAATTATTCTAATTTTTACAAGAAATTATAACATTATTAAAATATTCTCCTCATACAAATCGCATCGGTATAGCGGAATATTTCAAGAAATTAAAAAATCTTCAGGTCTTGAAGAGATTAGTTTAGTTTAGGTTGGTTACACAAGTAACATAAAGCAAGCGTAAAAGCTTGCTTTTTTTATGCCTATATTTCCCTGACCTACTATCATAGTTCAGCCAAAGGCTTGCTTCCAGAATCTTAATATGCAATAATTAATAAAGAAATTAAACTCCGGCCTTAAAGCCTACCCTCAATTTCGCCGCTGAGGATCCCCTTCACATCATAAACCACTGCATTATCTTTTTTCAGTGAGTGGATGTCCAGGTCCTGGAATTCATTGTGTGCAACGCCCAGAATAATGGCGTCATAACGCTTTTGCTGACCATTTAAATCCTTAACCGATGTGATACCGTATTCATGCTTCACCTCCTCAGGATTCGCCCAAGGATCATAAGTGGTAATCTCTGTCTTATAATCCTCAAGAGAGGCTATAACATCCACAATCTTGGTATTCCTTACATCCGGACAATTTTCCTTAAAAGTCACACCCAACATCAGGATTTCAGCGCCGTTAACTTTGATTCCCTGTTTTATCATGCACTTCACCACCTGCGAAGCCACATATTCACCCATTGAATCGTTCAGACGTCTTCCGGCTAGTATGATTTCCGGATGATAACCATATTCCTGTGCTTTCTGTGCCAGGTAATAAGGATCCACCCCTATGCAGTGACCACCCACCAATCCGGGTTTAAACGGAAGGAAATTCCATTTGGTACCGGCAGCTTCCAAAACAGCATGGGTATCAATGTCCATCAGGTTAAATATTTTCGCCAGCTCATTGACAAAAGCAATATTGATATCGCGCTGCGAATTTTCAATTACTTTGGCCGCTTCGGCTACCTTTATGGCCGGTGCCAGATGCGTTCCCGCCGTGATGACAGATTTATATAACTCATTGACTTTTTCACCGGCTTCAGGCGTGGAACCCGATGTAACTTTCAGGATTTTGTCAACCGTATGTTCCTTGTCACCCGGATTGATTCTTTCAGGCGAATAACCCGCAAAGAAATCCACATTGAACTTCAGTCCCGATACTTTTTCCACAATCGGGATGCAGTCTTCTTCGGTAGCTCCTGGATAAACCGTTGATTCATAAATCACGATATCACCCTTCGAAACTACTTTACCCACCGTCTCACTTGCTTTCAGCAACGGCGTTAAATCCGGACGGTTGTTTTTGTCCACCGGGGTGGGAACGGTAATGATGAAATAATTGCAGTCTTTTAATTCATCGAGCTGACTGGTGATATAAAGGCCTTTTTCTTGTCCGGGATTATCCACCAGAACTTCCTGAAGGATTTCATCTTCCACCTCCAGGGTGCTGTCCACACCCGATCTCAGTTCCATGATCCGGTTTTCATTGATATCAAAACCAATGGTGTTGTATTTCGTTGCAAATAAACGGGCCAAAGGTAAACCTACATAACCCAGTCCTATGACGGCAATTTTTATATCTTTCATTCTCAGACTTTCTTAAAAGTCTACAAAATTAAGGTAATTAATTAATTTGATGTTAATTCTGACTTAATTAATCGAGGTCTGGGTGTTGGAGGATGGCCCTTCGAATCCGCTCAGTGTGACCGGGGATGGAAGATGGAAGTTCAGCTGTGTGAAGGTGGCGGAGTTTGAGAGTTTGAGTGGTGGGGATGGATGCGGGATATCCGAGATACGAAGTTCGAAGTTCGAAATGCAAAACCCGAACTCCGAAGGAGTTTAACTTCCATAACCCCGGGCAAGCCCAGCGCAGCCTGGGGTGATTTGAAAAGCTAATAAAGAACTCCGGAGGAGTTCAACTCACTCAAATACTTTGTCAAATTCTCAATACAAGGGATGAGATTTCTGAATCTGCGCTCATCTGCGCGATCTGCGGGTGCTTTTTACCATAATACAGTAAAATACTTCGCAACTCATAACTCAAAAACACAGAACTCCAAAGGTCTTCAACTGACCCAAATACTTTGTCAAATTCTCAATACAAGGAATAAAAATTCTGAATCTGCGCTCATCTGCGCGATCTGCGGGTGTTTTTTACCATACTACAGTAAAATACTTCGCAACTCATAACTCAAAAACACAGAACTCCAGAGGTCTTCAACCGACCGAAATACTTTGACAAATTCTCAATACAAGGGATAAAATTCTGAATCTGCGCTCATCTGCTCGATCTGCGGGTGCTTTTTACCATAATACAGTAAAATACTTCGCAACACAGAACTCCAAAGGTCTTCAACCGACCCAAATACTTTGTCAAATTCTCAATACAAGGGATAAAATTCTGAATCTGCGCTCATCTGCGTCATCTGCGGGTGTTTTTTACCATAATACAGTAAAATACTTCGTAACTCATAACTCAAAAACACAAAACCCTTTGCCTCAGGACTCCTTCCCTGCATACACCGAATTATTCGGCTGATATTCCGGTACGAGTTCACGGATCATGGATACCAGAATTACATTGGTCTCCATCGGGCTGTCCGATGCCTGAATCTTCAGAAGGTTATCGATTTTTTCTTTGAATCCGGGGGTGGTATTATTAACCCGGGCAATCATGATTTTCGGATGGTGGGTTTTGATCGCCGTCTCATCACTCGTCAATAATTCTTCATAAATCTTCTCACCCGGACGAAGTCCCGTGATTTTAATCTCTATGTCCTGCGGATATTTCAATCCACTCAGCTGAATGACCTTTTTGGCCAAATCAAATATCTTCACCGATTCCCCCATATCAAACACGAAGACCTCTCCCCCCTTGCCCATGGCGCCCGCTTCCAATACGAGCTGACAGGCCTCGGGAATCGTCATGAAATACCGGGTTATATCGGGATGGGTCACGGTAAGCGGACCTCCCTCTTCTATCTGACGTTTGAAAGTAGGAATCACCGATCCGTTCGAACCCAGTACATTCCCGAAACGCGTAACAATAAATCCCGTATCGTACTGATTATTGAGCTGTGTCACATATAATTCCGCAAGTCGTTTGGTCGCTCCCATCACATTGGTCGGATTGACCGCCTTATCGGTCGAAACCATTACAAATTTCTTCACATCGTATTTCACTGCCAGGTCGGCTACGGTTTTGGTTCCCCTTACATTGGCCATTACCGCTTCGTAAGGATTCTCCTCCATCAGCGGAACATGCTTATAGGCCGCTGCGTGAAAGATAATATCGGGACGATAATGACGGATCATCACCTCCATCCTTTCGCTGTTGCGGACGTCCCCCATCACAAAATCACAGTTCTCCCCATTCAGCTTACGGGAAGTCTGCTGAAGTTCAAATAAAGGCGATTCCGCCTGATCCACGAGGATGAGTTGTTTGTACGGATAACCCATGAGCTGACGCGAAATCTCACTTCCTATGGAACCCGCAGCACCTGTTACCAGCACCACTTTACCTTCGATTTCATTCCGTATTTCCTGATTGTTCAGCTTGATAGGCTTTCTTCCCAAAAGGTCTTCGATGCGTATCTCTTTGATCTGCTGGGCTGTCAGGTCACCCTTCAGCCAGGTACTAACCGCCGGTACAATCTTCAGCGTCACCGGATAATCCGCAAACTTATCGACTATCTCTGTCAATTGGGCCGGAGGAAGATTCTGAATCGAAATAATAATCTCGGTAATATTGTGTTTCTCCACGAACTCAAGGGTAACCGCATTCGGATTGTACACTGTCACACCATTGATTTTCTTCCCGGTCTTTTTACGTTTATCATCCATGAAACCAAACACGGTCACACGGCTTTTTTCATCGTTCTTCAAAGCATTATAAGTAATCACACCCGAATCACCCGCTCCGTAAATCATCACTTTGCGTTTGTAGCGGTTCCCCATTACATAATAATTATAAAGCCCTTTATAGAGAATTCTCAGAAAAGAGAGCGCCATTGTATTTAAAAGAAAATGAACCAATATCACCGCCTTCCCCGGATTATAAACCGGATCGGCATGGGTCTCATAAAGGGTCCAGGAAAATAGGATGATGAAGATGGTGTATAGCGTATTGGCTTTCAGCACATTTAGCATATCCTTAAATCCCGTATGGCGAACGATTCCCTTATAAGAAGAAGTAATCAGAAAGGCCAGGAAGGACAGTAAAAGAACTGTGGGCACCTGATACACCATGACCTGATAGAAACTCAGATCGCTGCCAATCCCTAAGAGTTTTAACAAACCAAAAGTCACCACATAGGTATTGACCGTAATGTAGAGGTCGATGGCGAGCACCAGCCATCGGGGTGTTTCTTTCTGCAGGTTTTTTTTAAGCTTATAACTTAAAAAAGGTGAATTAAATGGTTTCAATGATTCTAATTAAGTCTGATTGGTTTAAATCTGATCCACTCGGTAAACAAAGCCCTTTTTCAAACAGGTCTTCGGCTGTTCCGTTGACATATCTGGGACAACTGCTGAAAACCGGCTGCATATGCATAGGTTTCCAGAGGGGCCTTGACTCAATATTTTTCTCCTGTAAATTCAGGCGAATTTCTTCCCTTCTCTCAAATGAGGGCGTCAGAATACAACTGAGCCATCGGTTGGAAAAAAATCCGGTGGGTTCATTGGCAAAACTTATACCGTTTTTGCCGGAAAGTTCAGAACGATAAAATTCAAAATTGGCTCTGCGTGCTGCCACACGCTGATCCAGAACTTCCATCTGACCTCTTCCGATTCCGGCCACTATATTGGACATCCGGTAATTATATCCTATTTCAGAATGCTGGTAATGGGGGGCATTGTCCCTGGCCTGTGTGGCAAGGAAAACTGCTTTTTCTTTATGTTCCCGGGATTTGGTAACGAGAGCACCTCCACCCGATGTGGTAATAATTTTATTTCCGTTGAAAGAAAGTATGGAGAAATCACCCAGGGTACCGCAGTTCTGTCCCTGCCAGGTGCTGCCAAGAGCTTCGGCGGCATCCTCAATCACCGGTATTTCATATCGGCTTGCAATTTCCTGTATTTCATCCTGTTTATAAGGCATACCATATAGATGTACAGCGATGATGGCTTTTGGTTTCTTTCCATTGGCAATTCTGTCTTCAACTGCTTTGCGCAGCATTTCGGGACAGATATTCCAGGTATCGCGTTCAGAGTCAACAAAGACCGGGGTCGCACCCAGATAAGCAATCGGATTGGCTGAAGCCGAAAAGGTCATGGACTGACAAATTACTTCATCTCCCTGCTTTACCCCTGCCATAATCAGTGCCAGATGTAAAGCGGCCGTGCCCGCACTCAGTGCAGCCACATGAGACGAGGCACCCAGATAATCTTCCAGATCCCTTTCAAATCCCTCCACATTAGGGCCCAGGGGTGCCACCCAATTGGTGTCAAATGCCTCCCGGATAAACTTTAACTCGCTGCCGCCCATGTGGGGAGAGGACAGCCATATTTTTTTTAGGTTCATTTCAGTAGTTACGAGTACGCTACAAATATACAACGTTTTGTTATGTGAAAATCGTATATTTTTTTTGAGATTGTGGGGATGTGATGTTGGGTGTGGGGTGTTGGGGATGGTCCTTCGACAAGCTCAGGGTGACGTAGAGGATAGAATATAGAGAATAGATGCCGGGGGAAGGGTAATTTTGGGAGGATGATCAGAAGAGAATCCTTCAGAAACTTTACCCCGACCCTAAAGGGTGGTTTCTGAAGGATTTCATAGTTTTGTTATGAATATTCTTTTAGATAAATCTTCCACCGGAAGATTTTTTTCTTATCCCGATCCCGATAGCTATCGGGACTATCGGGATCAAATGCTCAGGGGTGACGGGATGGATTCTGGAGGTTATAGTTTGAGGGCTTTAAGGCCCTGAAGTAAGTTGACCGAAATCCAGAATTCTATCTAAGTTCTGATTTCATTAAACTTAATAAGCTTCCCAGGGTTGCCGACAACGACTGCAAAATCGGGGACGTCTCTGATAATTACTGCACCGGCACCAATTACAGCCCATTTGCCAATGCTGATTCCCTGTATAACTGAAGCGCCGATTCCAATATGTGCTCCTTCTCCTACTTTCACATCGCCGGCCAGCGCTGCATTGGGCGAAATATGTGCAAAATCTCCAATTATACAATCATGGTCCACCGATGAATTGGTATTTAATATACAATGTCGGCCTATCCGGACATCGGCATTGACCGAAACACCCGACATAATCACCGTTCCCTCACCCAGAGATGCACGACGCGATACCGAAGTAGCGGAATGGATGATGGCAGGATAATTCAAATCAGGGAACCGCGCAGAAAGTTTTTTACGGGTCAGGTTATTTCCGACGGACAGAAATACCTCAGGGTTTCCGGGCGGGATTTCCCGCAATACAGGATAGTCCCAGACATTTATCAAAGCCGGATTATCATCAATGAATCCGCTGATTTTCATTCCGGCTGATTCGGCCGTTTCTGCTACTACTTTTCCATGTCCGCTTGCGCCAAATAAATACATAATCAAATTTAATGATTTCCTCTGAATACTTCGATTGTCGCCTGACCCTCCTGCGAAATTCCTTCTCTGATGAATACTTTTTTTAATGTAAGAAAAAGGATTCTGATGTCGAGTGCAAAAGAGATATTATCCACATACCATACATCGTACTCAAATTTTTGTTTCCATGAAATGGCGTTTCGGCCGTTGACTTGTGCCCAGCCTGTGATACCGGGACGGACTTCATGTCGTCTTTTCTGTTCTTGATTGTAAAGGGGAAGGTATTGCACCAAAAGCGGCCTGGGTCCGATGAGTGACATATCGCCTTTTATTACATTGATCAATTGAGGGATTTCATCTAAGGAGGTTTTCCGCACGAATGCACCTATTTTCGTCAGTCGTTCCGCATCGGGGAGCAAATTTCCTTGCGCATCCTTTTTATCGTTCATCGTTTTGAATTTGATGATTTGAAAAATGCGTTCGTTTTTTCCGGGTCGATGCTGTACAAAAAACGGCTTTCCTTTGTTGGCAAAACAAAGACCAATACAAACCAATAAAAATACCGGACTGAGCAGCAAAAATCCCAAAAGGGCTAGCAGAAAATCGATGAAGCGTTTGAAGAAGTTTTTATACATGATTTATCCTTGGCAAATTTATAAAGATTTGGGTTTAATAATAGAAAATGCTTCGAAGAATCTTTGAAAAGAAAAAACCTCTACCTGCAATTGCGGTTGCTTCGCTATGCTCGCAATGACAGTACGACGACGAAGCAATCACACACCATTAAGTCATTGCGAGGAGAAGGTACGACGACGAAGCAATCAAAAGTTTAAATAGCCATCGGGGCCAAAGAATAGTTTTGGGCGAATAATCAATAGCGAAAGAAGATTTTGACAATTGCCCTTTAGGTCGCGATAGCTATCGGGACTATCTTGACTATAAGGTATTTATTTTCGGGATTGAATTGAATTTAAGATAGTTTCTTTGACTTTTTCAATTTGATTCAGAACTTCATCATTTGTGAATCTGATTATTCTTAATCCATGTGACTTTAATATTTCTGATCGTTCCAAATCTTTCTCAATCTGGGAGGCCAGGTTATGGTATTCGCCATCGACCTCAATAATTAATTTAAGAGGATGGGAGTAAAAATCGACAATGTAAATATTTATAGGATGTTGTCTTCTGAATTTATAATGCCGGAATTCTCCTTTATTCAATATATCCCATATTTTCATTTCAGCCGGTGTCATATTGTTGCGAAGCGTTTTGGCTTTTTCAAATGATTCAGGAGGAGCACCCTTAAACATGCTATGATCATGGTAAAGATTAGACTTTGATTTTTTCATCCTGATATTTTTCAAATGAATTTAGTAAAATCTTTTAAAATCTTTCCCCTAAACCTATGGGAACCAAAGGATGGGCGAATAATCAGAAATGAATCCTTCAGAAACTTTACCCCAGCCCTAAAGGGTGGTTTCTGAAGGATTTTGATAATTGCATTTTTAGACTCAACACCGTCGAAGTGGTGGTTCTAAATCCGCAACTCAAAACTCATAACACTTAACTCAACACCCATCACTCAACACCCATCACTCAACCACCTAGAGTTTTCTGTATTCCTCCAAAATCGCCTGCCAGACTACAGTTTGTTCGTAGCGGGATTTGATCATCCTACGAGCGTTGGCGGCTAAATGCTTATAATAGCTGCTGTCGTTCATGATATTCTGCATGGCGGTATAAAGCGCTTCTGCATTTTTGGGGGGGATGATGGTACCATTCTCTCCTTCGACAATGATTTCATTGCATCCGTTTATGTCCGAAACGATGGCCGGTAATCCCATGGCGCCGGCTTGCATGACTACATTGGGAAATCCTTCGCGGTAACTGGGAAAAACTAGGGCATCACTGATTGCAAAGTAGGAACGGACGTCCTTTTGAAATCCGACGGATACTATATGGGGATTGGATTCTATTTCTTTTATAGTTTCAGGTTTTAAAGGGTCTAAGTCTGTTTCCAAGGGGCCGACTAGTAAGAGTTTTGGGTTATGAGTTCTGAGTTTTGGGTTATGAGTTCTGAGTTCTGAGTTCTGAGTTGTGAGTTGTGAGAAGGCAGAAACCAGTTCATTGATGCCCTTATCGCCTACCAGTCGTCCGACGAATACAAATACAAAATCCTCTTCTCCGATGCCGAGTTCTTTTTTCAACTCATTTTTTTCTTTTTCCACAATTACATCAGGACGGAAATAAGTGGTATCAATCCCATTGGAACTGCCATTGGCAATGAGTTTGAGTTTGGATTCTATGGTATATTGGTTTTCGAGAATGAAGTCATAAAGTCCTTTTGAATTGGGGTAAACTTTGGTGGCTGCCGCATAGGTCAGCTTTTCCACAAAGTCCAGGAGGATGCGTTTTTTGCTGGTCGCCTCCATAAGCGGTAGTCCTGCCACGGTATGCAAGCGATGGGGTACACCGGCGAGCTTAGCGGCCAACATTCCTATAATTCCGGCTTTGGGTGTATGGGTATGAACGATTTGGGGTTTTTCTTTTTTCAGCCAACGGTACAGTTTCCATAGTGAAATCAAATCCTGAACCGGTGTGATCTGACGGGTCATTTCAATGGCTTCTACCCGAATTCCTTCGTTTTGATGAACTTCTTCCAAATCGGAACCCGCTGAACTCACACCGACTACTTCAAATTCTTGCGACATAAACCTCAACTGCCCCTTGAGTAATACCCTCAAAGACAGTGGAATGGTGGTGATTCGGATGAGTTTGGGTTTAGACATTTTATATTATTTCTTTTAACAAAAAATCTGTGATGTGAAGATGTTTTACACCTTCGATATCATCTTTCCAAAACTCGTCCATTGTTACGACATATTTTGGATATTGGTCATCAATAGCCAAAAGATTGCCAAATTCACGGTTTACGGTTTGCTGATTTTCTAATTTGTAAGCAACCTGTACGTATATTTTTTCGTTTCGTTTTTCTGCAACAAAATCAATTTCGGTAGCGTCCAATTTCCCAACATAGACTTTATATCCTTTACGTTTGAGTTCCAGAAAAACAATATTTTCCAAAATTCCCGAAATCATTCTGTCCCGATAGCCCATTAAAGCGTAGATAATCGAAACATCGCTTACATAGAATTTTTCCTGGGTTTTCAGGATTTCTTTGCCTTTGATGTCGTAACGAGGAACACGATACAGGATAAACGCACCCTCTAAAGCGTTCAGATAATTATACACCGTATTGACATCCACCTTACGTTGTTGACTTTTAAAGAAATCAGCAACATTTTTACCCGAAAACGTATTCCCGATATTATCAAAAGCGTATTTAATCACCCGTTCCAAAAGTTCGATATCCCTGATTTTATAACGTTGCACAGTATCTCTCAAAATAACGGAAGAATAAATATCATAAACTACTTTATAAGCCGTTTCATCAGGATAATTGGCTGTATGAATCACAGGGAAACCTCCAAAACGAAGATACTGCACAAAAGAATTAGCCGTATTTTCTTCCTTAAAATAATGATGTCTGAAATCCAAGAACTCCTTATAAGAAAGTGTAAAAACTGGAATCTCAACATATCTTCCTGCCAGATAAGTCGCCAATTCTGAAGATAACAAATGGGAATTAGAACCTGTAAGATAGACATCTACATCAAAATCCACTATAAAAGAATTGACGGCTTTTTCCCAATCTTCCACCTCTTGAATTTCATCTAACAAAAGATAATATCTTTGTGAACTTTTGATTTTTTCTTTTACAAATTCGTAAAGTTTTTGGGCTCTTGTCAATTCGATAAATGCAAAACTCTCAAAGTTAATCGTAATAATCTGCTCTTCTTCGACACCTCTTTGTAGTAATTCTTCTTTAAGCAAACGCAACACAACCGATTTTCCAGAACGCCGAATTCCGGTAATAATCTTTATCTGGGGCTTGTCGATAAAAGGAATAATGGCATTAGTATAGGTTGGTCTTAAAATCATTTTAATTAAGGTTATAACCGCAAAGATAAGTTTTTATTTAAAGTTTTTATGGGTGTAAGCGCAAAAACTTTTAGAAACTATTTTTTAAGAAACCAAAATGGTGGTGGATGCGGATGAGTTTGGGTTTTGTAATTGTTTCAATTTTATTTGATGAGATGCTTGATGTTGTTTTTGACGATTCTAAATTTACCACTCGCTTCTACGGCTATCTCATCCACATATTCTATGTCCAACTCCATCTTATCGCCAATTCTATCACGCCAATTCTGAATGAATTTCTCTTCAACTTTTTGGGTGTATTCGGATTTATCCCGGATGACTCTTAGTTTGATTTTATTAAGCTCATCCTGAATGGCCTGAAAACGAATGATCCCATGTGTATCCTTTAAGGTATTGGAAACATTGCCCAAATTAATTTTCCCCGTTTCGGGCGAATAAACATAATCATCAATCCTTCCCAGTATTTCTTTTACCAAGGGATTATTGTTTCCACAAGTACAAGTTCTATCCTCATCTTCTAAGATGATTGAATCCCCAATATCATAACGAATCAAAGGCGTTCCCTCGGTGGTAAAAGAAGTAACCACAAGCCGCCCCGATTTGCTGGGACGATCTTCTGTATCCAAAACCTCAAAAACTCCACTCTGAAGTTCCAAATGAAGGTTTCCGTTTTTACATTCAAAAATAAATGGTGCTCCCTCTGATGAAGCATATTGGTCATACATTTTTGTTTTGAAAAACCCTTCAATGTTGTGACGCATTTCGGCTGTGATGGTTTCGGCTGTCGGAAAAACGGCTTTGATCGTATTAGCAGGAAATTCATAACCATGAGCAAGACCGAATTTAGCGATTTCCAATATTGAAGACGGAAAACCTACCATATATTCAGGAGAAAACCGAATCAAATCTTCAATATAATAGGCTAAATATTCTTTTTTAATATGAAATGTAGAATAATACCGGACTTTGTAAATAAAATCAGTTTTCCAAAAACGATTCTTTTTTAAATCTTTTGGGGTTAAAAGGCTTTTCCCAGAGAACCAAGCCGTTTTTTTTCCCAGTTCATAACCAAAACGTGAACGGAAATCATCGAGCATGGCAAAACGTTCCTGCGTATTGACCGGTCTGAATTTTACTTCCAAAGACTTGCCTGTTGTGCCTCCGGTTTTGGATTTTTCAAGTTTTTCAGCTGTTTGGATGCTGACTTTATCAATATTCTTTCTCAAATCCTCTTTTGAAAGGATAGGGAGTAAATGAATGTTCACCAATTCCTCTGGTTCTGAAATTCCATGGTATAATTCTTTATAAAAACTTGAATGAGAAATACTATGCAGAACAAACTCATGGTATCTTGCTTTTTGAAGACTTAAAAGCTCTTGACGACTCAAATTTCGATTGCTCAAAAACTTCTTACGAAAAGCCTTATACTCACCCCCATAGCGAATCTTATACGCCCTGATATTGTACAAAGATACCATGGCAGATTGTAGGAAATCAGGGAGTATTTTATAGAGGTTTTCTTTCATTCTATATAATCACTCATATTTTTAGACTGAAATCCATATTTTTTATTCAAATGATTATAAAAAATAATTATTTCTTTTAATTGAGATATATTTTCTTGGGGGTAAACTCCAAAATTATGAGGATGCCACCAAAGATGGTAACATCGGTTGCTTTGGGCAGCGTATAACATTTCACTTTTAATCCTTTCTATTTTTAAATGTTGGATTAATTTTTCTCTGATACTATAAGGTCTAAAAAATCTGCTTGCAGGCAACTCCACAACTTCTTCCTTAACTATCTTTGCTTCATTAAATGTTAGCGAATTACTTATTGGATAAAGCGTGTCGATTGCTCTGAGCAAAGAGGTTACTTTACCATAGGATTTTTTCCAAAACCAAACATCGGGATTAGATCGAACTACAGCAATGTCCAGCCTTCGTACCACATCTAAATAAAGATTATTATACTGATTTCTCGGGAACACTAAAGATTTTAAATTAACACCAAAGTTTTCTTTAGAAATCGATTGTGCGGCAAGTAGGTCAGCTTCAAATTCTTTGACACTTTGCCCTTCTTCGTTGCAATAATAATGTGAGAATGTATGTGTTCCTAATTCCTGACCGTTAGTACTAATGATTTTTTCGATTAAACTTCCTCCATAATGAAACGGATCATTTTTTTCATTTTCGCCTACTATGTGAAAGTAATTATAGTATGATAGTTTGGAATTCCGATAGGAGGGCTTTAATTCTGGTGAAAATTGAAGCAATTGTTTTTTGTCCTTTGCAAAAAGAAACCCAACTGTTGCCCACGTGGCTCTCACATTATTTTCTTTGAATAGATTTAAAATTGACGGAATAGAACTACGAGCATTGAGAAAGTAATTTTTCATTGTAATCAAATCCCATACCTCCGCTCCACCCCAATGAAGTTCAAAATCTAATGATATAACAAACTTTCCTGCCATTTAAACTGTATCTGAATCTGAATAACTTAAATACCAATTGGAACGGTTGTATATAATGTGGTCTAAGCGAGAATCAAATG
Source organism: Moheibacter sp. (assembly GCF_049672845.1). Classification (NCBI taxonomy): domain Bacteria; kingdom Pseudomonadati; phylum Bacteroidota; class Flavobacteriia; order Flavobacteriales; family Weeksellaceae; genus Moheibacter; species Moheibacter sp. Next base: position 256,380 of record NZ_JBATWT010000023.1, on the reverse strand, counting down.
AGCGCGCTCCAAAATGCAATTCTATGGGTCTGAATTTTTCGGGTAAATTATAGAAGCCTGTTTTTTTATGAGCAGAAAAATTGGGAGAATGAGTCATGCACCATGCTAAAATGCAATCTGCGCTTTCTGCAATAATTGCATTGCATGCTGTTTTCACCAAGTCTAAACCTGCTTCTTCGAATTTAGGATTGTAGATCAATTCCATAATATATCCGATTTTACCTCCATGTTTTTCTTTGGTGCAGTAAACGATAAAACCTACATATTTTTCCAAATGATAAATATGTTGGATGGTATAGTTCTCTAAAGGTTTTTGAATATATCGCCAATCCAAATATTCTTTGTCCCGATGAACAGACACTTTTATATCTTTTGAGAATTCTTGCCAAACGGAATTCACTTCCAGGGGAAATTCTTGGTTTTCTACAATTCTAAAATTGCCTGAAATCGAATATTTTGTAGCAATATTAATATTAGGAAGCCAAGAAAGTGGTTTTATCTTTTTTGTGAAATAGCTTGTTTTTAAAGGTTTTATTAAAAAAGGAACCGGATCCAATACGTGCCACTCTAATTTTTTCGAAAAACCATGAATGGAATTCCCATTGGGAAAACCATATACAAGTTTCACATTGTCTGTGGAAGCTTTTTGATACACATCGTTTGCTAGCTTAATAAACAAACCTTGTCCACGGTAATCTGCATCGGTCATGGTATCCAACGATTGGGATCCAACCTCTACTAGATTGTCAATTTTAAATTTCACAGGGGAAATGGCATAAATGGCTGCCGTCGTATTTTTCTCCACATCGCGTGCAATATCTACGTATTGCTCTCCAACGGGATTTTCTAAAAATTGCCAATTGATTACTTCTATGAATTTAGAAGAACCGTTTTTTTCAAAACAATCTTTAAATTGGTAACTATTCTCGTGGGTTATATTATGTATTTCTAGTTTCACTTTTCTATTATATAACGATTAATATTTCTTTTCGTATTTCTCTTGCTTAAAGTATATAGGTATAATACGATTCCAAAAGGAATTGCAAAAGTAGAGAGTAAAATATTGGGTGATTCTCTAATTAAATTTATTTCTTTTAAAATAAGATTAGAAGAAACTTGGTGAATTGCACTTTTAAATTTTCGAGATGTGTTTTTATAATTTAGCATTTCAATTTTTCTTGAATGCCTGAATCCTTTAGGGTTTTTGAAATATTGATTGTAAATATTAATAGTTGAACCATCATCTTGATATTCAACTACACAAAACACTTTATTAAAACAGAGATAATCATACTTTGCATCCAAAAGTATAGGATGATATAATGGAACAAACTTTTCAGGTGGAAAAGTAGGATATGCATCGAGTTCTTTTAAGTTCTTAGATTTAAAAACAATTTTTTTATCACCCGTAGCCTTGTGTATATAAGCTATGTCTTGATACTTACTAGTTAAAAAATCTTCTGGAAATGGATTTCCTATTATTTTATCATTGGGTGTTTCGTTCAAACCAATAATACCTGCAAGATTTTCATTTTCTAAGACTTTGTATTGGTCTACCAAGTTTAAGATAAGCTCAATACTATCATTATTTAAATAATCGTCTGAATCCACACACATACATAATTCAGTTTTTATGTTTTTAATTGCCATATTATGCCCTGTGTGCATTCCACCATTTTCTTTAAAATGGTATTCAATAGGAATTCTTTTTTCAGCTTGCCATTTTTTAACCAATTCATCGGTGCCATCGGACGAACCATCGTCAATGACCAACCATAAAAAATCACCACAGGATTGCCTACATAGGCTTTCATAAAGCCTCGGCAATAGATGAGCGCGATTGTAAGTGGGAGTAAAAACAGTAAGACTTTTCATAACTATAGAACTACATTGAGAAAATAGGTAAACATAAAATACAAAAATACGATTGCTCCCAATACCTTATATTGATTTTTCATCATATCGTATTTAGCCAAAGGATAAATAATCACAGCTCCCATTAAAAACCAAGATAAATAGGCAAATCGATTGCTAAAAGCCGCTTCAATGACCAATATCCAGAAAGCATTGGCAATCGCATAGATTCCAAACAAATGTATATAGAATTTATCTTCTAACTTTTTCTTAATTATAAAATACCATCCGGCTATGATAGCCGTTGAACTATAAAGCAAGAAATCCCATCTAAATCCCGTTTTCGAAAATTGATCCATATATATATCCCCTCCAGTTAAATAGCCTTTCGTTCTGTCTTCAAATAAACCTAAATTTTCAAAAAACACACCCCATGCCGACCCCCCTGCAAGCGATAGAGGTATAGTCAACATCCAAATAAAAAAGATATACTTTGGTTTTCTTATTAAAAATATTGCCACAACAAAAGCGGAAATTGTAATAATTAAGGAATTGTGCATTAAAAAACCCAATACAAAAAGGAAATACATTAATATCTTTTTGTTTCCATAATAGCAAAGGCCCCATATAAAAAAAGAAGTAGCCAATCCTGTCCTTAAACCATTTGTACCGGCTGCCCAAAATGAAAAAGATGCAAAAAAGATAAACAAGCCAAAAAACCAATACTTCTGAAAGTATTTTTTGGAAAACAGATACATAGGGAGAATATAGAGTATATCAACGAGCAAAAAAAATTGTTTAGCAGAAATAAATTGAGAGCAAAACCACATAAAATAATGGAAGAGAAATTCTTTTTTAGACTCAATTTTTCCTCCTGCTTGCAAATTAGCATACGCTGAATTATATGTCGACATATCTCCAAAATACCTTCCACTCACAGGTCTGAATCCCATATATAAAATTACGAAAATCACTAAAATAAAACCAATGTAACTGAATTCTGTAATCCTTTTTTTATTTCTGAGATCAAATGATATTGCATGGATACCCACAAATAATGTTATGACCAGCATAATATGGTAAAACAGGTCTGTATATATTGGTAGTGGAATCCAGTCAAACATAGGACAAATGTATATAAATTTGTTCTGCCACTCTTTAGATACTATGATTCAATTAAAACATACAATTTATTGATTTCGGATTGATTGCTGTAATCCTTTTCGCCACAATTCCTACTCAATTCTTCTCTTAGTTGTTCATTTTCTAACAGATTTTTAATTCCTTTTGCGCAAGCTTGATTTTCCATAGGCACAATGACACCATCTATTCCATTTTCTAATTGACTATTGGAAGTTGCAAAGTTGGTAATGATGACTGGTTTGCCTAATGCTTGTGCCTCTCTTACGGTTACTGCTTTACCTTCAAAACGCGAAGGCTGTAAATACACATCACATGCTTTCATGTATGGATAAGGATTGTCTTTTTTCCCTAAGATGATGACATGTTCTTCCATACCATGTTCTTGAATGCTCGCTCTGATTTTTGTTTCTTCTCCTCCATAACCAAGCAAATACCATTTGACTTGAAATCCTTCGTCCAATAAGTGTTTGCATATTTCAGCTACATTGTCAAAATTTTTGGCGTGGGTAAACCTTCCTACGGATAAAAGTTTGAATTCATCTGTTTTTGTTGGCATTTCAGCTTCAACTGAAAATTCATCCGCCTGCGCTTTCAAAAATTCAGTGTCCAATACATTTTCTATCAATACAATTTTCGGAGCCAATTCTGGAAATTGCTTTAAAAAACCTTCGGTACAATTGTCCGATATAGAAGCAATGTAATCATGAGCTGACCACATTTCTAACTCAGCCTTTTTGTCAAATTCAAAAAAAGAATAATCGGTATGTATCCAAGCGATTTTCTTACGCGCATTTACCTTATGAGCTGTAACATAATGAGGTGTTAAAAAACTAATCGCCAAATCATAGGTTTGATTAGTAATTGTTGGTAAATGTTTCAAACTGTATTTTTGTAAATAATTGTCATACACCAAATTCTGCGCTTGAATATTATTTTCTTTGATGAATTTTTTGGCTTGGGATTTAGCTTTTTGTTTGGCAAATAATAAATTCAAATTGCCCCATTTGAGATTGTCTTTGACCGATGAAATCAAGCCCGCATAAGTTTTGTTTTCGGGCAATAAATTCACATCCTTAGGAATGTAAGGCATCATTTCGCCATCATGAAGAAAGAGAAATAAATCTACTTCAAATCGATTATAATCAATCGTGTTCAATAAACCTATCAAACTCCTTTCTACACCGCCCAAACGCAATGTGTGCGTAGTAATGAAAATGCGTTTCTTTTGCATTTATTGAGCTTTTAATGTATTAAACAATTCATCCCATTGCTGAACAATCTCCGATGCAGAATATTTTTCAGCCTTCTCCTTTGCTTTTTTACCCATTGCGTTTCTCAAAGTCTCATTCTTCATCAATTTCTTCAATTTTTCTTCCATTTCTACTGTATCCAATTCCGGGATTAAGTATCCATCCTCCCCATCCGAAATAATATCCCCCGGACCCGAGGGACAATCAAAAGAGACACAAGGAACTCCGCATTCCATCGCTTCTATCAATACCATACCAAAACCTTCGGAGCGCGAAGGCAAAACCAAAATAGAGGATCCTTCATATTCTTTTTGAATATCCCTGACCGGATCATGAAAACGCAAATTCTTCAGGTTCATTTCCTGCGCCATTTTTACATAGGTTTCCTGAGGATCTTTCTTTCCGAACACATCCAATCGCCAGTCCGAAAATTCTTTCTCTAATTTTGACCAAACCTCCAACAATAAATCATATCCCTTGTTAAATGAATGACTACCCACCGCTATCAACCTTTTTTGACTCAAAGGATTTTCAACCGAAGACCCAAAACTCAAAGGATTGGGAATGGCGATGACATTTTCCTTTCCCCACTCCTTGATATTGCCAGGTGTCAATACTACAAATCGATCAAATTTAGTAACCTGCTTATGCATTAAGTTTTTAAGAAGCCGCCCTTTTAGTGAATTATCGGTATTTAATTGAATGGACGCATGACGCTCATAAATCCATTTGGCTTTTGTTCGAATGATTTTAGGTAAAAAAAAACCTTTCAACCCATCATCACACACTGAAATCACATCGGGCTGGAATTCATTTACAAATTTTTGTATTCCTTTTTTATAACTTAAGAAATAAGAAATCGGATTGCCATTAACCGATATGGAACTCAGTTTTATCTTGGGACTGAATTCATAGAAAGGATTGAGATCTGTATCATTTAAACATAAAATACTCACCTCATAACCATATTCCTCTGCAAGCATGGAAGCCTTGACCGATAAGACCCTTTCAAGTCCCCCGGAACCGTTGATGCCGTTTGTGATGTAGAGGAGGGTCATAATCTTTTTTGAATAAAACGATTTGCAAAATTAACTAAATACGAACTTACTAAACACAAGCCGATTAAAACTATAAATATGATGGGTACATATTTAAAACTGTACACAAAATCTTTAAAGTAAATCATATAAAAAAACATGTGAATGAGCCACAGATTGGTCGCATGCGGTGCGAAGTAATCCAAAGTCCGATTGATGTATTGTGATAAATTCAATTGTAAGAACATGAAAATAAATACAAGTGCTGTAAAGGGAGCAACTACAAAGTTGGGAATGATACCATGGAAAATAATAGCAAGTCCAATAATTACACATGCTATAAAATTCCGTCCTTTTATCTTGGAAAAAAGTAATGATACTTTCTGATGCCACTTGTATTTGAGGGCAAAAGCGCCCAACATAAACTGAAATAACGTACAGAAATATAAAGCAGATTGCCTGTGCAGATAATTTAAAAAAGAATTATCAGAAATAGAACTTTGGTAAATTCTAAAGTAGAACGCAATAAGATAAATTATGAGGAAAGCGAAAAGATAAATCCAAGGATTAATCCGATCTAGTAAACCAAACCAGAAACTTGACGTTAAAACAAAAAACACGTAGGTTGTAAAAAACCACCAAGCTCCGTTGTAGGAAGGATCTAATCCAGAAAGATTAAGAATAAATTTTGTAAGACTTCCTGGGTAGCCCGGCTCTGTCAATAAATAACCCAATAAAACTACGAACAGAATGATAATAATCCAATAATTGATATAAAGTTTCTTCAGTCGATTTACATTGTCTTTTTTGAATGTTGAATGGTTTTGTGAATATTTATAATACAAGCCGTAACCACTTACAAAAGCAAATATGGGAACACAGGCATCACAAAACAATGAAATATAATAGGATAAAGGATTCTGTCCCATAAATATCAAAGGCTCAAACAATCCACTATAATCACGATTAAAAAGATGCAGAAAAAGCATCATTAAAATAGCGATGGATTTAAGCTGATTGGATTTTTGTAAAGATATTGATTCTGACATATCTATTAAAATGATATTGATGGTTCTCTAATTAATAATATGTTTGTGATGTAGAGGAGGGTCATATAGTTTATTGTTTTAAATAATAATCAATCACTCTTTTAGTAAATACTGGGAAATTATTTAAACCATATTTAATCCATAAAAATTTTCCCTTTGCATTATGCTTAAGAGGGTAAAATTTATTTTCTTTTAGATAATTTATAATTTTAATCAATCCAGCTTTTGAATATGAAAAGAAAATCAAATGATTAAAGACGATTTTATGAAGACTATTTCTTTTCTTTTGAATGCCTTCAAATAGAATACTATCTTTTTCTCTAATTAATTCACCAAAGCTTAACAATGAATTTTCAACTGCAATAATTGATTTAAAATAATTTAATCGTTTGTCAGCATTACTTGTATTTGTATAAGAATTTTTATGTTGAACGTAATTATAAATACATTCATCTGTGTAAACAAGATTCTTTGCTCTAAATACTATTTTTGGTAAAATTTCAGAATCTTGCATATTGATTCTTGATTGAAAAAAAATATCATTATCTATAAAAAGATTTTTCTTGAAAATATATTGAAAAGTATAGCTGTCTTCGTAATGATTTAAATAATATTCAGAAGCTGTTTGTTTTTCTTTTATAAAATTTGATTTGTATTTTTTTATCACTTTGTTATTTTCAGTGATTATATTGAAATTAAACCCATATATATCTTCTTTGCTTGATATCTTGTCAAGTATTAATTTTACAGCATTGTTAGTTGCGTAATCATCCCCATCAATCATCCACAAATACTCACCTTTTGCATTTTTAATTCCAGTATTTCTTGCTATTCCCAAACCAGAGTTTTCTTGATAAACAACATGAAGATTTTTGACTGAATTTTTTAATTTATCCAATACATTTGCAGTACTATCTGTCGAACCATCATTCACAACAATAATTTCATATAAATCAGATAAACTGTCATCGTAACAAGACAGAACACATTTTTCAATAAATGCTTCTACGTTGTAGGCGGCAATTAGAATGCTTAGTTTATTCATTCTTTAGATTTAAAATAAAAACAAAAATAAAATATAGATTGTATTTTAATAAATGAGAAAGATATTTACCACGACCATCGCTTTCTTTTAAATCATTTATAAATGCTTTTTTATATTTTTTTAATAATCTATGAGATAATAAATATTTTCTCCAAACATTATTATCTGAATGAATAATTGAATTGAAATAACGGCTTACTGAGGGGTATATATTCTTCTCTATTATATCAAATGGAAGATTTAATTTTTCTAAAACTTCATATAATCTTTCATATTTGTATTTATCATTTGGTAAGTATGGCCTCGCAGAACTTAAGCTATCTTCCACAACTCTTTGGTAATAAAACTGTTGACCATGTAGGTAAATGTATTTTACCTTTAACAGAAACTCACAATTAAAAAGGTTATCCTCACCATAACTAAGCTTTTCATCAAATTTTAAACCACTGTTTTCAATAACTAACCTTTTATAAAATTTCGCTGTAGGTCCAAAGAAATGAGGATGTATTTGATACTTATTTAAGAATTCAAATCTCTTTAAAGCAGTGGTATAAAACTCGATTTTAACATCTTCATTTTTGTTTCTTTTTTTATTAATGTTTAGAAAAATCCAATCAACATTCTTAGAAATTGAGTTTTCAAAACAAGAAAAAAAATTTACACCAATCCAATCATCACTATCCACAAAAGTAATCCACTCACCTTTAGCATTGTCCAATCCTACATTTCGTGCTGAACTGACCCCGCCATTTTCCTTATGAAAGACTTTAATCCTTGAATCCTTCTGAGCATATTCATCGCAAATCCTCCCACTTCCATCTGTTGAGCCATCGTTGATGAGTAAGACTTCGAAGTCTGTAAAAGTCTGGACAAGTACAGAGTCAAGGCATTCCCGAAGGTAATTCTCGGTATTGTAAACGGGGATGATGACGGAAACTTTTGGCATTATATATTTTCTTTTAAAAAATTAAAGGATTTCTTTCTTAATTCTTCCAATTTCAGGTTGACTTTTTCATAATCAATTGGTTCTTGGGCGATTTGGGGATTGTAACCCTTTGTATGGTACAGCATACGATGTTCTAAACCCAAAGCACTTAAAAAGGATTCAAATCTTGATGCACCTCTTTCTTTATTCACTAAACTAATAAAGGGTTTTTGGAAAAGGATAGAAAACACCGTTCCGTGAAAGGAATCCGTAATTATAAAATCCGCATTTTTAAAACCCGCTAACCAGTTTTCCAAAGGTGGATTGATAAAGTCTTCCAATTGAGAGCCTTTTCGAAATTCATGGGGCTTTCTCATGGGCTGACTATTTGCTAAATCCAACTTCAAATCCTTCGAGATTTTATCTAAGAATTCCAACTTTTCGGTTGAACGATCCAAAACATAGGTATATAATTTATTTTCTCCGGTGGTATTTCTTCCTAAATCCAAATCTTTTATATAATCTGAAGCATTTAACAATAAGGTTGGATCCAACACCCATTCCGCCTTTGTGTTTAAATAGTTTTCACATAAATCTACACCGGATTTTTCCCTTACGGAAACCGCATCGAACTCTTTGACCAATTCACTTACTCTTTCAGTTTCTTCCATTGTGTATTCCCATTCGTCTGTACCAAAGGAAGAGGCGTAAGCAATTCTTTTTTCATTCCTCTCTTTTCCTTCTAGAAAATCTAGATAATATTCATAGATATTGGGCGAATATTTAGGCCGCCAGGTTTGGTCACTACCGACGATATAAACATCAAAAGGATTTCGATTCATGAAAGTTTTTAATTCCTTGTTTGAATTGATTTTATCCGATAACCGGATATGTTTTTTCATAAAGGCTAAATTATTTTGAAAAAACAGGTTTAATTGTTTTTCATCAGCATGAATATGACCTGTATTTTTAAGAAAATGATAGAGCCTGATTTTTAAATCCAGCCAATTGTTTTTATTATACCTACGGTTGATAGTTATAGGTTCATGCCCCAAATCCTTCAATACTTTCTGCAAAGCATAATTTTGGATAATGCCTCCATAATTGAGTAATAAAGGTTGAGTGAGTATAGCGATTTTCTTTTTCATACACCTAGATATTTATATGACAATGATGGGTTTATTTTTCTCACCACTAAACAGATTCCATAACAGATAGTAATGGTGATAATCCCCATAGAAATTTCTGTATAGAAATTAGAATGTACATCCACTATTTTAGCAGTTGTCCTTATTAAATTCAGAAACAATATATGCATTAAAAAAACAGCATAGGACACTTTACCCAAATCTGAAAAAATTGTCCATTTTCTTTGATAATTAAGTAAGAAAATAATAATTAACGCTGAATAGATAAAACTGGTTATTTTAACTGCCGTAACCGCTTCTCTGATATTTGAAATAAGATTGTTTTGGAAATAAACTTCATAATAAGACAAACCAAGAAATACAATAATCAATAATGTTAAAAGATTTTTATTAAATTGAATTTTATGCTTTTTCAAATACATTCCTAAGACAAAAAACATCATCCATGTTAAAAAATTACCTGCATATATAATTAATGGGAATGTCATATTAAACTTAGCCTTTAATGCGAAGGTCGTAACTGCTGCAGACAAACTTAAAATAATTGAAATCCAAATCCATTTTTTAATGTTTAGCTTAAAAACTGGAAACAAAATATAATACTGGATAATCAATGCTACATAATAAAAAATTGGAACAGATTGAAAAACAATTATTTTCTTCAACATTCCAAATAATGAATCTGAATTAAATATAAATACATTGACTACGAGAAAAATCAAGCTCCATACGAGATAAGGTATATAAACTCTAGGAATTTGCTTTTTCAAAAAATTAAAATAGTCTTTCCTATTCTCTACACTCTTATCAACTATAAAGAATCCGGATATTGCTAAAAATAAGGGAACTGCAAAATTGATCACCTGTCTGAATAGAACGGACAACTCCAAAGTTGAAGAGTCTTGATAAGACAGACAATGAATAAATACAACAGCAATAATAGCTATTCCCCTTAAACTATCATAATACTTTATTCTTTCCACTATTTTGCTTTTAATCTAAATGGTTTTTAATCCTAATTTTCTTCTTACAAGTTGAATACGGTGGTACCAAAGAGTTTTTTTATTCAGATTATTTTTAAGAGGTTCCATATAATCTTCAAACTTCTTATAATCTTTATATTTCAACCACACTTCTAAACTTTCTCTACGCATTTTTCTCCTTTGTTTTTGAACAATATTGTATTCAATTGGGGCATTTGTTAAAAATCTTTTTCTTTTGCAAAGCATAATTTTGAATAATTCCTCCATAATTATGCCCTAAAGGCTGCGTGAGTATAGCAATTTTCTTTTTCATTTTATTACAATTAATGTTTCCTCGACAGGTCTGCGTTTAGATAGCGTGGTATTAAAATTCTCAACCGCCTCTCCAATGGGAACAAAGCATATAATTTTTTCACTCTCCGGTATATTTATAATCGGTTTCAATCGTTCTTCATCTTCTTTTGTTTTTCCCCAATTCGCTGGGCAATTTCCTATTTTTAAATAATGAAGTGCGTACAATAAGTTCAGCAAATATAGACCACCATCTATATAAAACTGATTGCGTTCACCTACTGTATAATAAAATTTCCTATCGTTTGTGACAATGAGCAGTTGTTGTACATTTTCGGTATAACCTACAAATCCACCCTGTACCTCCAATAGTTTATCTATTTTGTTTTTATCTTCAATGAGGTAAACATTTGATGCTTGTCGGTTGCAAACAGAGGGAGCGGTATTGGCAATTTCGATAGCATTTTTAATGCGTTCATGACTTATTTTTTCACCGGTAAAATTTCTGATAGACTGCCTTGATTTTGCAAAATCCGCAAAGCCTTTGGATTGAACATCTTGGTAAAAATCATTTTTGCTCCAAGAATAAATACCTGAAAAACAATCATCATAACCGTTTTGCAACACTGACTTATAAAAATCATATTGGGCTTCTGTATAAAACTCAGAGATATCCAGATTTTTTTCTTTATGTAATTCATAGTATTTACAAATTACCTGATAGCCAACTTTGATCTGGGATCTATGGACATTTTTTATGATATCTTGATCCTTTAATATTTTATGGAGATTTAGAATCCTGTATTTGGCAAAACCCGGTTTCATCTTTTTGAATAACATTCCTTTTTCAAGTGAATGATAATTCAAGATCAAATCGGCTTCTTTGTTTTTTAGATCCTCTTTGGAAAAGGCTGTGGCATATTTTTTATAAAGCCGGTAATCATTGTAAAAGTTCGAAATCAAATACCATCTTTTTCCAATTTTAGTTCCAGAAAAGTTAAAATACCACAAGTATAAGGGTCTTAATATTTTTTTTATTCTATCCATTTTATCTCTTTTTAACAAAGGTAATCAAGGCTTTTCTTTCATTTGGTTTGATACCAATAAAAAGAATACCCATTCCGGCAATTAACAGATATAATATACTCTGAGCGATAAATTCTACAAAATTTGTAGCTTGTGTTTTAATAAATAAATTTTTTAAAATTTCTTGTGTTACTATGGCTGATAAAGCCGTTAGTACAATTGGAAAAATCACATTTTTTATAAATACAATAGGTTTAAATCCTAATAAATTCTTCACAAAAAACATTCTGAAAAGAAGCGTAAGAAAAGTCACAGCTATCAGCACGAAATATACACTTTCAGGACTCCCGCCCATCCTTAAAACTAAATAACAAATGGGAAGATTTAAGAAGATTAAAGTTCCTATAATGATTTGATAATTTTTGATTTTTCCTGTGGCTTGTACGGCTATAATTAGTGAATAGGATATACTGTCAATCATCAGATAAATAAAAGCAAGTTGTATAAATATGACGGAATGTTCTGGCACTACGGTCAACCATAGATTCAAGATATACTCCGTATTTAAAATGATAGGAAACGACAAAATAAAAAACAGGAAAAAGGAAAGTTTAGAAGACCTGAAAATCAATAATTGCATCGCATTTAAATCTCCCTTTGCATAGTTTTTAATGATTTGGGGGTTAACAGCTACCTGAAAGTTGGTCACAAAAGATTGAACCGCTCCTTGCACTGTAAGCGTAATTCCATAAGCTGCATTTACCACAGTTCCGAAAAATAGGTTAAGCACAACATTGATCCCCTGACCTCTTGCAACAGCTGCAATGTTTCCAAATAGACTCCATCCCGAATAACTCATCAACTCCCGATAATACTCCTTATCGTATTCAAATTTATACTTGCTTTCTTTAAAATGCTTTCGGCAATATACCTGATAGATTACCCTGATGATAAAGGAAACTACGAACGTAAGAATGGCATAAGTAATCAGTTTATCGCTTCCGAAATAGACAAGCATAAAAACAATAATCAATTTCAAAATCACTTCCAAAATACTGACGTAGGCATAGACATTCATACGCTCCCTTGCGATGATCAAGGCATTATAAGGCACCTGAATTATCCCCAATAAGAAGCTAAAAACAGAAAACTGATAGACAACATTCACGGCAAAATTCCTCTCCGGTGGAAAAACCATTTTATAATTCACATACCATAAACCAATCGTTTCAGCTAGAATCAGAACCAATAAAGCAATCCCAGCATGAATACTTAGGGTTGCGCTAAAGGTTTTTCTTAGTTTTTTTTGATCGCCCTTCCCAATATCAAAAGATAAATACCTTTGGGTAGCAGAGGACATTGCGGCATTAAAAAAGCCAAACATGGCTACAATTCCACCAACCAGAGAGTATACACCATAATCCGACACTCCCAATTCTCGAAGTACTATCCTTGAAGTAAACAAAGATACACCCATTACCAGAATCATCCGGAAATACAGGAACAAAGTGTTTTTTGCTATGGTTTTGGAGCTTGACAATAACAGCTTATTAGAAGCTGCAAAATTAACCCAATTTTTATTGTGGAGGTGTTAGCGGGCTGTTAATTTAGCCACCTTATGCAACTATAACTTCAAAAGGACTTTAAACGAAAAGACATGTTAAAGAAATTTAAAATTCTCACAGAAAACCCATAAGAAGCCTGTAGGCTAGACTTGTTTGGCCGTATCTAATTCGCTAAATGTTAAGACATTCTGAAAAAAAGTTTTTTTATTTTAAATTTAAATATATATTTGCAGCCTTAACTCCATTCTAATTATAATCCATCATGACTAAATCTATCTTCCTCAAGATCTCACACTATCCTTTAGAAATACAATATAGCGGACAGGACACCTAACCCCTTTCCGTAATCTTTTTGTATCCTTTATTTTATCCTAAGTAAAATAATCTAATCCCTTTTCTTATGAAACTACAATCCCCTATGCGGTATATTCCGCTGGCTTTAACGGTATTTTTATATCTATCGAGCTTGGTTCTTGCTCAACAAACTACCTTAGTTGGTTATAATTTTAACGACCAAAATTTAAACCATTATACGCTCGATGGCTCAGTGGTTCAAACACCTCCTACTACCCTCAGTTTTACTGATAACGGAGGCATTCCAACCTATCAGTTAAATGGAAATTACAGGTTACAGACTGACAATACAGACGACTTTCTAGAACTTAGGATTAATACTACAGGACAGTCAAATATGAGTATAAAGTTTGATGCTAATCTTGTGGCAATTAGTCTTGGTTTATCATTTAATGGAAGATGGATTGTCCAATCTGATAGTGGTTCAAATGGAACGACTTGGACACAGATTGGAACTTCTGCAACCATGAGTGCTGGAAACCTATTCTTTTTCACATGGGAGGGAAACACAAGCGCATCTATTCCTGTTCCTCCTGCATCAGAAAACCAAACAGAAGTACGGTTTAGAATACGTCCTCAAGGAGGAGGTTGGGGAAGCTTTGCCTTCCGTATAGACAATTTAAGGATTGAAAAAGGGACGCCCAACATTAGTGTTTTTGCCAATGGAAATACTAATACTCCATTGCCGCATAATGTTGAAGCCTCCATAGCCTATGATACAGATTTTGGAAATGCGGTTACGGTTGGATATTCTGACCCGAGCAGTTTCTTTAGAATACGCAATCTGGTGAGCAACACCACGGGTGCGCCTAATTTAACCATCAACAGCATTAGTGTTACCGGAACTCATGCGTCTGATTTTGAAATATTTAATCAGCCCGCCCTACCAATTACGGTTCAACCCACTACTGATGCTTCTTCTACAACTACAGGTTTTTATCGACAGTTCAGAGTAAGGTTCACTCCGACGGGTGATGGATTAAGAACCGCTGAAATTCATATCAATTCCAACGGGAACCAAAGCCCTTATATCATTAAAGTAATGGGACAAGGTGCGAGTTGTTCTCTGTTTACAACCCCCTATGTGGTAAATGAAATCAACCCATTAATATCGAACCCCACGCTACCATCCGATATTAATTCTTCCTGGATTATTAGCGGGACAGCTTCCGGGAATGACCTGTATCCCAGAAACCCAAACATTATTTCCTTGCCTACCTATTCGCCGGGTCCGCCTAATGATAATCAGTCTGCTTGGATTACCCGTGGTGAAAGTCGAACCGTAGAATTTGGAGGTACGAATGGAATCGATGTATCGGGCTTGAAAGATGTGAGTATTGCTTTTAATATTGGAGCGTATTCTACTTTACAAGGTTCCAGTAGTGGCCCTGATTACTCAAGTACTATTACACTACAGGTGGAACACAATGGAACGTGGACTGATGAAGTGATTTTAAGGGGTCGAAACAACAATAGCGGATATAATTACGTCATTGACGACCCCCTTTCCGGAACTAATTATTATGAGAAGGTGTATTCAGGCTCATCCACTACCATTACAAACGGGCAAGGTGGATTAAACCGTGTACAAACAATCAGATTAAATATCCCAGCATCTAAAATAAGCAATGACCCCACGTTGAAATTTCGTATAGTAGCCACAACGTCTAGTGATAGCCGTATTTGGATTATAGACAATGTACGAATAGATGTAAAAAATTCTGAGTTTACGGAAAAAACGGCTAGTGGATGGACTAATGGCACACCTGATGCCAATAAAAGAATGGTGATTCCTTCTGGAAGAACATATGATGTGCCTCAAGCTACCGGATTGGAAATCTGTGAATGTGAAGTAAAAGCCGGAGGTAGGCTTAATGTAGGAGCCGAGTCCAATCCTAGTTTTCTACAAGTAAGAGGAAAAATCATAGTTGAGGAAGGTGGGGTTTTGGAAGTGCGTACCAATTCCAACCTGGTGCAAATAGAAGATGATGCGGTAAACAGCGGTAATATCATTGTCAACCGTCATGTCAGCAACGTCAAGAATAATCTGGTTAGCGGGATGGATTATATTTATTGGAGCTCACCGGTGAGCGGACAGCAATTGAAAGCTTTTTCTCCAAATACACCGAATAATCGTTTTTATCGCTATGAAGAGTCCGATGATTATTTTTATCCGGTCAATCATTTATCTAATTTTGAATTCGGTAAAGGCTATGCCATCCGTGCAGAGGATGGATTACCCAACCCTTACAATAAAACCTATCAATTTACCGGGGTGCCCCATAATGGTACCCAATATGACCAAGAAAATCTGAAGTTTATAAAATCAGCAGATGGGAATGGTTATAATCTGATTGGAAATCCATATCCTTCCAATATCCACGCCGACGACTTCCTAACGTCTAATCCCGGTGTTTTTCCGACAGTTTTCTTCTGGCAAAACAATGTTTACATTGCACACCAGCAAGGATCGGGGTATTATGGAAGCAATTATGCGGTTTACAATTCGGGTTCAGGGGGCGTTCCCGGTACTTATGATGCCAATTCCCCTATTGTTACAGATGGTACAATCAAATCTACCCAAGGATTTATCGTTCAGGTGAAACCCGAAGGCGATGGTGATGAAATCATCTTCAAGAACAGTATGCGTCGAACAGCGAACTCCGGTACTTTTTATCAAAAATTTGGAGGAGAAAGAGACCGCTTCTGGTTAACGCTTACTAATTATGATCATCAGGTCAATACTACGTTGATCGCTTATATACCGGGTGCAACAGATGGTTTCGAGCAAGATTTTGATGTTGAAGTTTTTTCTGAAGGTTCAGATGCCATTTATACCGTTTTGGATGATCAAAAATTAATTATCCAAGCTCTGGAACACCCTATGAACTTATATGATGTCATTCCGCTGGGTGTTAAGCATTTCTCTGATGGGAAATACATCATTTCACTTCATGAAAAAGAGGGGGTATTTAATGGACAAAAGATTTACCTAAAAGATAAATATCTCCATGTCACCCATAATTTATCACAAGGTCATTATGAGTATGAAGGTTTGGCAGGAACCTTTAATGATCGTTTTGAAATCGTATTTGCGAAAGGTTCTTTTACTGATACTGCATTTGAGAATCCTATCAATAAGATTGATCTGCAGAAAATTGATCATCATATCGTGGTCAATTCCAGTATAGACGCTATTACCGGTGTTGAGGTATTTAACCTTTCCGGATGGTCTATTTACCAAAGAAGCGATATCAATCAAAATGAATTCAAGATCCCCTTGAATGCTTTTTCCAAACAAATTGTGGTAGTAAGGGTTCAAACCGAAACGGGGGAAGTTGTAACGCAAAAATTTATTCTAAAATAATAATGAAAAGTATACTGAGTACAGTGTTCTTATTGGCTACGGTTTTATGTTTAGCACAAGCTTTCAGCCAATTTGAGACAACGGAAGAGCCATCCCAAAACATTGAATTTTTTGCACAACACCATTATGAAGCCGACCAAGCTACTTATGCCTTGGGTGGTCCCGGTGGTCCCGGAGACCCGCCCCTACCGATTGATGATTGGTTGGCTTTGCTGCCTTTGTGCGGTGCTTTGATAGGTGTATATTTTATACAGAAAAGAAAGAAGAATCTGGCCTAAAAGAGC
Source organism: Moheibacter sp. (assembly GCF_049672845.1). Taxonomy (NCBI): domain Bacteria; kingdom Pseudomonadati; phylum Bacteroidota; class Flavobacteriia; order Flavobacteriales; family Weeksellaceae; genus Moheibacter; species Moheibacter sp. The sequence goes on along the minus strand of NZ_JBATWT010000023.1, from coordinate 239,059 downwards.
GAGGTTTTTCATGTAGGGATTTTGAGTTTTTTTTGGATTTCAAGGTTTTACAAGGTTTTGGATAAAAAATGCTTGTGATTTTTAACAGGTTTTCAGACTTCATGCGTGAAGATGAAGTCTGTCCATGGAAGAAAACAGGTAGTAAATTTTAAAAACGAAATAAAATTATCTAGCTGTGTTACAGGGAATTAAAAGGATTTAATTTGTATAGATTGCCATTTAATTTTAAAGGTTAAAAACGAAAGAATAAAAAAAGTTAAAATCGGAATGATTTTATGAAAAGTGAATATACCAAGATCTTGGTATTGTCATAGCTTAACTATTGCCCTAAATTTGCACTACGGAAAAGCATCTACTTTTCCAGGATTAGGTTAGTTAGGAGGTACCATCGCTGTTATCAGTGATGGTATTTTTTTTGGGAGGGAGCTGTTCTTAAACTTGGTGATAGCGGGTTGGGATTTTCAGCACTAAACTTCATTAGATGCAGAAAACTTGAATTTAATACTTCACTGTCATAGAAGCACGAAAGTTTGATAGAAGCTAAAAGTTATTTTCATTGGTTAAACAGTCTCATCAAATTGCTCTCATATTGTCCACCTGCTTCAATTCTAGTTATGTCATCAAGTCCAAGTAGAAGGATTTTCTACCGGATCACCGGGGTTTCCAGCATCCACTTCTATATCGGGCTCCGAATATTCATACGCCCGGTTAAAAAAGTCAAAACCCGTTTCCTGATTATAATCCTGATAAGTTGTCTCCTGAAAAAATGTCTGAGACTCCACCGGGTATTCCCCTTCATCGTACTGCTCAAAGAAGTTTTGTCCGAATGCTAAATTCCCGGCCAGAAGTACTGATATGATAAGCCCTTTCATAATCCTGATTTTAGGATTAGCTTCTCTGAAATTATCTCTCCCCCTGCTGTTTTCAACTGTAAGAAAAGAATCCTCTCAGTCCAATCATGGGTAGGTATATTCAGATTAGGAGCATTCACATCGGCATTCCGATAGATCATCCGACCCGAAAGGTTGTAGATACTGACTTCGTTTATTTTCTCATTGGCGCGAATGATAATCTGCCCGTTTCCTTGGGTAATGCTGATCTGGTTCTCAATTGCCGGATTATAATCTCCGGGGTTATAGAGAATCTCAAAGCGGTCATTGAAGATTCCGCTTCGGGTTTTGAACTCATAATCCGATTCGCTGAGGTTATGAATATTGTTCAAATATTTGTCTTTGAGGTAAACATCCTGATGGTTTATAAAAATACCTCTTCTGTGAACCAGCCGTATCTTATAGAGGCCAGAACTGAAGGTTTTAACTCCCAACGGGACGACATCTTCCGTTCCGAAGGGACCTTTTCTTCCCTGAATGCTGAGTTTAAAGGTATCTTCACTCAGGGTATAAAGATTGTCCGATACATTTTCATTGAGAACCTTTGTATCGAATCTCTCTAAACTGTTTTCAGCTTCTTCAAAATAGCCTAGTAAAATCTGAATGTGCATACCGCCGGGACTGACCATATCGAGCCAGAATTTGTCCTCCCTTTCCCGATCGCCGTCCTGCGTATTGTTTTTATAATAAGGTGCTTCACCATCAAGCGGATTGATTTTTACATCGCTGGTGCGCATAGAATTAGAGAATTCAAGTTGTTTGGGCGTACCGGTTTGAGCCTGAACCAGAAAACCTTGTCCGGGTTTTACAATTCCATTGGGGATTTTGGCAGTATTGCCACCCTCTGCTGCTAAGCCACCTGAGCTAGCATTGTAAATGGCATAATTATTACCCATGTATCCCGAACCTTGTTGGTTAAGGATAGTATTATTGGTATTATCCCAGAAATAATAAGATCCTTCAAAGGCATCTGAATTATTTCCGAAATTATAAAGCTCAACCAGATTGAGATTGGACGGATAGGGATTCCCGATGAGGTTGAAACGATTGCCATCCGTTGCCAGGGTGATGGTATTCTGGGAAGCCGTGGCGGATTCATTATGAGGTACTCCCACGAAAGTGGCGGTGACATCGGGATGCATACTACTGGAACCCTTGATGGAATATCCGATTCCGAAGTCCGAAGTAGGATTGGATGAGGTCGTCAGTATGGTAAAATAATCGTCCCAGGTATTATAGGTCATAATCCTGTTGGTAGGGATATCGGGATAAAGCTGATAGAGTTCCTGATCAACTACGGGTGATGCCCAATAGTTGTACTGGTCAAAGGGCACTCTCGCTTCCCGCTCGAGGGTGATTTCACCGGTATTGGATACAGGATTAATCTGAAGGAGATTGGCGTCGGATTCGACGATGAAATTAGCTGCCGAAGCATTATTTATAATGGCACCTTCAATTGTAAGTGCAGCATTCGCATTGATAGCAATCTTGGCAGAAGGTTTTATTTCGAGCGTTTTGGCTATCGCATCTGTGACTTCTATCTCAGGAAAATGAGGAACCCCCGCTGGAATAATTACATCTCCTTCGATCGTCGGAACTTTTTCCAGTGTCCAGTTCTGAGGGTTTGTCCAGTCTGTACTTTCCGAACCGTCCCAAATGAAGGCCAGAGGTTCACATACCAGATGAAATACGAGTTCATCGGCATCTGTCGATCTCCAGACTCCGGAAGTATTTGTGTTGGCAAATGCATCGGCACCCCATGCTGGGCTTCCTGTAAATTCCCATGCAAATGCGTCTGATTCTATTTCAATCCAGTAAGTGGTATTGGGGTTAAGGTTTAATGGTGTATCAAAACCAACCGTATATTTCACAAAATCATAACCAAAATTATTACCGGTAAGCTGTTCTCCAAAAATAATGCCCGTCCGAGTTGCAATCAGAGTGCCGGGAAGTCCTGCATTTTCAGTATAAATTTGAAAGTTAAAATAAGTGGCATAATCTAGTACCGTTGGTGCAATTCCATAAACAGTTAAGCCGGTATCACCTACGCGAATATCGGTTGCGAGCCTTTGAGTTGTTTCTCCCTGGAAAACCAAACCGTTTTCAAGGTCATTAGACAAGATCTCTATCTCTTCACAATCTTCCAAAGCCCTGTCAACTTTGAAAGTATCAATACCAATATAATCTGAATTTGATCCCAAAGGACCTGCCGATGTTACGTAATAACGAAATCCGATGTTCATGGCTACCGGAGTGTTGCCCACTCCGGAAACTATAATTTCATAGCGAGTCCATACCGTGGGATAACTTAAGTCATAGTCAGGATTGATATCCAGTAACAGGTTTGTAAAAGAGCCCACTCCGGTTGGTCCGACCGGTACAGTGACAGATCCTGTGCTGGCTCTTACCTGAAGACGGTCATTGTATGCTGAGGCTGTTTTGCGGGTATAAAATGAAATTCGGTCACCGTCTTTCAAATTTAATACAGGCGTAATCATCCAATTGCTGATGGTTCCAGTGCCATCTGTTGTATTATTATAATTAGCTGCTATATATGAATCTGTAAAATCTCCAAGATGAGCAGGAAAAACAGTTGGGTTTCCCTGAAACCAATCTGTTGCACCAAGAGGATTGCTGAGATTGTAAAAGCTCCAACCATTTAGTATCATGTTATTTTTATCATCAAATCCTTCTTGTATTAAAAGCTGTGCTTCTGTTCTGGGGTTTATGAATAATAAAAAGAGGAGTCCAAAACAGACTTTTTTGATAAGGTAGAGTTTTTGATGAAAACTTAGTTCTGAATTCATAATACGAGTTTTAGTAAAGAGAACGTCCATGGCAGGGTAGCAAAAGCTGTCCGTAAGACTGACTAAAAAAAAGGGGATTATTTGTTTACAATAAAAGAGCAGTAAACGAAAGACTCAATTTGCCATAGGAAGGCAAAAAGTAAGGATCAGGCTTTAGATTAACTAAATTACGAAATAATTTGAATAATTGATGATTTCTTAACATTTACTTTGTGAAGATTCTTGGAGGAGAAGGGCTGTCAAAGATTTTGATAGTTCTACCCTAGCCCTAAAGGGAATCTATCAAAATCTTCTGGGAAATTGATTATTCGCCCAAAACCACCCTTTAGGGCAGGGGAAAAGTTTTGGGGGAATGATTTAGAAAGGGAAATTGATTTTCTTAAAGGAAATCTATCAAAATCTTCGGATTCAACCTCTAAGTTCTATTTCCTTCCTCTGAGGACCGGATTCAATTCGTCGTCATTGTACATCTTCATCTGCTTATAGACTTTCATGTACTTACGTCCGGCTGCTATATCTTCAATCAGTTCTTCAATCGCTGTGGATAGATCATTATGTTGTTCCAGAAGTACGTTTAATTTGGCCTGACATTGGGCAATATGTTCCGGAGAAGCATCTGTACGGTTGGCTTCTTCGTTCATATGATAAACTTTCAGGGATAAAATAGAGAAACGGTCAATTGCCCAGGCGGGGCTTTCCGTATTGATTTTGGCGTCTGGCTGAATTTCAACGTCTGCATATTTCTGCAGAAACCAACTGTCAATATATTCTACCATATCGGTACGCTCTTGGTTGGATTTATCAATCCATCTTTTGATGCGAACTGCTTCAATCGGATCGATTTCCGGATCGCGGATGATGTCTTCTAAATGCCACTGAACCGTATCGATCCAGTTCTTTTTGTACAGTAAATGTTCGATGAGGTCGGACTCGCTGTAAGGATTATTGATTTGCGCGTTTACATCGTTAGTGATATGGTAATCGCGGATGCTTTGGTTGAATATTTCCCAGGATTTTTCTGTAAACTTCATATGATTCTGATTGAATGAAGGAAATTCCCATAAAGAAATTCCCAATATTGGTTAACCGAATAAAAAGAAAGGCAGAACTAATCTACCTTTTATTCATTACTATAATTCAATAATTGATTTATTGAGGGTTTTCAGTCTTGCTGTCCGCCTTTTTCGAGTCGTCGTCTTTGGTCGCATCTTTAAATTCTTTGATTCCGGAACCAAGTCCTTTCATCAACTCAGGAATTTTTCTTCCTCCAAATAAAAGCAGGATGACCAGAACGACTATCAATATTTCCCATCCACCTAATTTTCCCATGACTTTAAATTTATGACTACAAATTTACTGAAAATTAATTACCACCCAACCAAGATTCCGGATTTTGTGTATTGGATCCGTTTCTTACCTGGAAGTTGAGTATGGTATTGCCCATCTCATCGGTATAGATTCTTCCCAGATCCTGACCGCGTTTTATTTTGTCACCTTTCTTCACCGAAACGAATGATAGATTATTATAAACCGTATAATAATTTCCATGACGCAAAAGAACCGTACGGTTTCCACCCGGAATGGAAATTACCTGTGAAACTTCACCGTCAAATACCGCTCTCGCAAAGGTTCCTTTGTTAGTAGCGATGTCCACACCGTCGTTATTTACATCAAGTCCCAGTAGCGGATGTTTCCCCGGCCCAAACTTTCCTACAATCTGACCGCGGCTTACCGGCCATGGAAGCCTTCCGCGGTTGCTGGCAAATTCGCCCGACAATTCAGCAGAATTACTTTTTTCGGCATAAACCGTTTTCGGTGCTTCCGGCACCGGATTTTCCACCGGCTTTGGTTTTTCCACTTCTTTGACCACCACTTCTTCAATCGGCTTATTGGCCGCTGCAGCTTCCCTTTCTGCTCTTTCTTTCTCCAATCTGGCTGCTTCTTCGGCTGCTTCAAATTTGGTGATTTCAATGCGTGCAGTGGAGGCAAATTGCCCTTGTGGGAAATTCTTTAAATAAGTTTGATAAGCCTGCTTTGTGTGATTCCCACGCGCCGTCTGCCAACCTTTGTTGTCCGCTTCCAGCTGGGCTATGTTTTTTCTGGCTGAATTCGAATAATCCCCTGTCGGCCATTCGTTCAGATAAGCCTGGAAAGCTGCAATCGTATTGGTTCTGGCGGCTGCATCCCATGCCTTTTTATCTTTCTCTGCCCTGATTTTGGCCAGACGGATTTCTTCTTCAATGATGTTTTTAATCTCCGAGTCAATCTCTTTTTGTTCGCGCTGTTTGGCCGCAATCATCTTTGTAATCTCTCCAGCATTTTTCTTGTATTCTTCAATTACCTTTTGTTTGGCAATTTTTTCATTGCTCAATTCATCTGCAATCACAGATTGTTGTGCAATGACTGATTCTTTTTCTTTCTTGGATTTCTCACGGGCTGCCTTTTCACGTTCTATGTCCTTGGTTTTGGCCATGATTTCATCGGCCTTGCCTAACTGATAATCCGAATATCTCTGCAAATATTTAATCCGTCGGAATGCTTGCCCCAAACTTTCTGACGAAAGCACAAAAAGAAGTTTATTTTCTACGGATTTATTTTTATAAGCCTTGACCAAGATGTCTTTGTATTCTTTTCTCAACTCCACCAACTCACGGCTCAATTTGTTGATTTCCAATTGCGTAAGATAGATTTCATCTTCAATATATCTTTTTTCCTTGTTCAAACCGCTGACGAGTTTGGTCTGGGCATTGATCTTACTGTCCAGGTTTTTGATATAGAGCAATGAGGTTTTGGACTCGCTCTGGTTGCGCTGCAAATCCTTATTCAACTCAGAAATATCTTTCTTGAGTGCATTGTTTTGTTTCTGTAATTTTTCTTTTTGTTCTTTTAATTCCTGCTCCGTAATCTGAGCACTTGCCATTCCGGCAAAAATCAGGGTAAACAAAAAAGTGAAAAACAGTCGTTTTCTCATTTTAGCAATTTGTTAGGTTTGTAACCGGAAGGAATTTCAAAAGGTGTCTGGCTTTCTTCAAAAGTAAAATTATTGTATTCGAGTTCTACTTGTTGCGTTTTTTTGTCTTTTACCAAAACTTTAACATTTTTAGGAAAAAACTGTGTCCCGACTTTCTGCCATCCGCCATAGGAAATCTCTAATTCCATCTGTGATGCAGGATCTTTCAGATAAGCATTCATCAATCTGAAATTTGAATCCAGCGTATAAATCTGGACATATTTCCCTTCCTGTGGGCTTCGTTCAATCCGGTCATTTTCTTTATAAGTCAGGACATAATTATTTCCCTGTATTTCCGAATTAAATTCCGAAGCTTTCATATCCACAAATATTTGTCCGAGCAAAAGGTTCTGAAGTTTTTCGTAATCAATGAAATCTACTTTCAGGAGATTATTGAAATAAGAGAAATCTCCGTCGATATAAGTTCGTTCCAATTTTTCATAGGCTTTGAAACCATCGGGTGTTATTAGGGCACGAGCAGCGCTGATTCCGAATTTTGAAACATTTACCCATATTTTCTGTCCGTCTCTGATGTAGATTTTCCCATTCAGTCCCACCGAAGTATTGTCAATATCGGCATTGATTCTCGAATTGATACTCAGGTGAACAAATCTGGGTTTTTGTGCCAGCGCATTCTTCACGATTGCTGAAGTTTTCATTTCTTCGGCACTCGTGCCTGTTGCTCCTTTTTGTGTACTACAAGAAGCTATTACAAAAAGAAAGGCTGTCAGGAACAGATATTTAAAATTCATTGGTTTACTCATCTTTGTTTTTAAAATCCAAAACAGAATAATCACCCAGGCTGATGTTTCTTGAAACACCATAATATTCGGCGTGATTCCCAATCATTGAACCTGTAAGATTTCCATGGTCAATGACGCTGTTTTCTTGAATTAAGCTATTGTCAATATTACTGTTTACAATTTTTGTACCGTTGCCCAATGATACAAAGGGACCTATTTTGGAGTTTTCAATCACTACATTCTCGCCGATGAAACAAGGCGGAATAATAAGTGAATTGGTAATTTTTGCTGAAGAAGGGATATTGGCAAATTCTTCTTTTTCATATCCCAGAATCTTGCCATTGGTCTGCACCGTAACTGCTTTGTTCCCGCAATCCATCCATTCGTCCACCGGACCCAAAGTAAATTTCTTTCCTTTGGCACGCATATTCTCCAAGGCATCTGTCAATTGGTATTCACCACCGTTTCCGCGGATGTCATTTTCCATGATGTGACGGATTTCCTCGCGCAAACCTTCTCCGTCTTTGAAGAAATAAATCCCGATGATCGCCAGATCTGAAACGAATTCTTTTGGTTTCTCCACGAAATCTTCAATCACGCCATAAGCATCCAGTTTCACCACCCCAAAAGCGCTCGGATCTTCCACTTTCTTTACCCAAACGACTCCGTCTGAATTGGTATCCAAATGGAAATTGGCACGGAACAGCGTATCGGCAAATGCCACCACAACCGGTCCCGAAAGTGAATCTTTGGCCATCCAGATGGCATGCGCCGTTCCCAGCGGTTCATCCTGATGGTAAATACTTCCTTTCGCACCCAAAGTTTCGGCTATGCCCAAAAGTTGTTGCTCTACTTCCGCACCGAAATCACCAATGATGAAAGCGATTTCTTCTACTTTTTGATCAGAAAGTTTGGTAATATCTTCTGCCAGTCTTTGTACAATCGGTTTTCCACCAATTGGAATTAAAGGTTTTGGAACTGTTAATGTATGAGGTCTTAAACGAGAACCTCTTCCGGCCATAGGTATGATTATTTTCATTTCTGTTTTATGTTTTAATATTGATTAATTCTTTCCTGTACTTCCAAATCCGCCTTCGCCCCGGGTGGTTTCCTCCAGGATTTCAGCTTCCTGCCATTCGGCGGTTTCATGTTTGGCAATTACCAGCTGTGCGATTCTTTCCCCATCCTGAACAGTGAATTCTTCCGCTGATAAATTCACGAGAATCACTCCGATTTCACCGCGATAATCCGCATCGATGGTGCCGGGTGAATTCAAAACAGTGAGCCCGTGTTTGAAAGCCATTCCGCTTCGGGGACGCACCTGGGCTTCAAATCCGGCAGGGAGTTCGATGAATAATCCCGTGGGAATCAGTTTGCGCTCCAAAGATTTTAAAGTAAGAGGTTCCGATAAATTCGCATATAAATCCATTCCGGCCGAAAGCTGTGTTTTGTATTCCGGAAGTGGATGATTGGAAGTATTGATTATTTTGATTTTCATATTTATATTCTGATCCAAAGGAATCACTATTTTTGTTTATTTCTAATTCTTTTTAGAATCCGGCTCAGGATTTCTGATTTCGGATATAATTCAAACTCTTTTTTTCGATAAAAATTGCAATCGCAAGATAAATTATTACGCATAAATTACCTATCCAAAAATTATTGTCCAGAAGATGATATCCCAAAAGCCCCAAACCTACGCTCAGCGTCATATACAACAAAATCTTTCTGGATTTATACGGAATCCTATAAGATTTCTGACCCCAAAAATAGGAAATAACCATCATAGTGCCATAGGCCGCCAAAGTTGCCCAGGCCGATGCCATAAATCCGATGATGGGAATAAAAACCAGATTCAGCACAATGGTCAGTCCCGCGCCCACCCAAGAAACGACGGTTCCCACATAGGTTTTGTCGGTCACCTTGTACCATGTAGAAAGGTTATAATAAATCCCAAAGAAATAATTGGCGATGACAATAATCGGTACAATCTGTAAAGCAACCCAATATTCGGAATTCGGAAGAATGATTTTCTTAATCCAGGATAAATTTCCAAGCAAAGCCACAACCGCAAATCCACAGAAAATAACGAAGTAAAGCATGATATCAGCATAGGTTTTACGAGCGTCTTCTTCCTGAGCTTTTTTGAAAAAGAAAGGCTCCACTCCCATTCGGTAAGCTGTTACCATCAAAATCATAAGGGTAGCAATTTTATAACATCCGGCATAGGCACCCGCTTCGGCTTCATCGACCATGTCACGGAGCAGGAGATTGTCCAGATTTTCATTGGTCGTAAACGCAAGTCCCGCCAGCATAATAGGATAGGCATAGCGAAACATCTTTTTGAATAATTCCCAATTGAAATAAAACCTCAGATGTTTCAGTATGGGCGAAAGCAAAATTATGCCGGAAAAAGCAGCAATGACATTGGCAATAAAAGGATAAGAAACTCTTTCCTTCATCCCGATGCTTTGTAAAAAACTTTCCGGAATCAGATAGAAAAATGCCAGAATGATCAAAGTCTGAAATACCCCCTGAAAAACTTTGATGGCCGAATATTTAATCGGTTTATTGGTAAACCGCAGAAAAGCAAAAGGCACCATACAGATGGCATCAAAGAATGCAATCCATGCGAAATATTTGAGGTATTGCGGATAGTCCTGATAATCAAAAAGATCAGCAATGGGAACATTGAAAATATACATTCCCAGCAGGAAGGTCAGCGCATTGGCAAAAACAAACCAAAAGGAAGTATGAAATACTTTTCCCGACAGATTTTTATCGGCCGAAAACCTGAAATAAGCTGTTTCAAATCCAAAGGTGAGTACGATGTTTACAAAGGCAACGAGCGAATAAAGCTGGGCGAATTTGGAGAATTCGGCCGCATCGATTTTATCGGCATACAAAGGCATCAGCGCAAAGTTGATCAACCTTGGCAGGATAGAACCGATTCCGTATATGACCGTTTCGCTTAGAAGTTTCTTGTACAATTTCCGGCTTTTTGGTTTTGACAAAATTCCGTTTTCTTTTTGAATTGGAAAAATCTTTGTTGGTGGGGTGTGGGATGTTGGGTGCGGGGTTAGAGTATAGAGAATAGAACATAGAGAATAGATGTTGTGGCTGGAAGGGTGGTTTTTAGGAGGATGATCAGAAGAAAGTCCTTCAGAAACTTTACCCCGGCCCTAAAGGGTGGTTTCTGAAGGATTTTGATAGGTTCCCTTTAGGGCTAGGGTAAAACTATCAAAATCCGAGTTGGAATGTTCGTTAGATAAATCTTCCAGTGGAAGGTTTTTTTCTTATACCGATTAGGATCCCGATAGCTATCGGGACTATTGGGACTATCGGAATCAAATGTCTTGATGCAAAAGTGACAAAAAATCAAGGTGTGCTTCGCTTTATCCGATTCTCCACCGGAGAATCTCCTCTTAATATCAAATTTCCCTATCCATGTGAAATGCCTATTACCTCTTTTTAAATAAACGATTTATTTAAAAATTTTTGTGTTTCCAAGGTGATGAGCTCAAAGGTGGTGATCGTAAACCGGGATGGTGGGTTGGGAAGATTGAGAGGGAGGTTAAAAACGGTTAGCACTAATCAGGGATGTTCAATTGGATGTGTAAAATAACTTGAAACTCTACGAAGCAGGCCGTCTTAATACTTAATACTCAAATCTTGATACTTTTCTTAGGGGTGTAATCTTTCTGCAAGTTCAGATTTGGACTCAGAGATTCTTACCTTAATTTTTACTAATTTTGACCCATTGCAAAACAAAGATTAATCATGTCCAAACCAAAAGTAGGATTAGTAGGAGGCGGAAGCTGGGCTACGGCTATTGCCAAAATGCTCTGCAAAAACCATGATACCATCAATTGGTGGGTCCGGAATCAAGAAACCAAAGACTACCTCATCAAACATAAACATAACCAGAATTACCTGAGTTCTGTGGAATTCAACCCGGAACAACTTCAACTGACAACGGATATCAACGAACTTGTTGAAAATTCGGACTGGCTGATTCTTGCCGTTCCTTCCATTCATCTGGAAGCCTGCCTGAAAGATTTGAAAATTTCTTTGAACGATAAATTTGTGGTTTCGGCCATCAAGGGTATCGTCCCCGGACATTTTAAAATTGTTGGGGAATTTCTACATGAAGAATACAATCTTCCTTATGAGAATTTTGGTGTCATCAGTGGTCCCTGTCATGCCGAGGAAGTTGCGCTGGAACGTCTCTCCTATCTGACCATTGCGGCACAAGATCCCGAAAAAGCCAAAATGGCGGCCGAAGGACTCGCCTGCAACTTTATCAAAACCAATATTTCCAAGGATATTTTCGGAACCGAATATGCCGCTGTGCTTAAAAATATTTACGCCATCGCTGCGGGAATCGCACATGCTTTGGGCTATGGCGATAATTTCCAAGCGGTTTTGATGAGCAATGCCACACGTGAAATGAACCGGATCACCCAACATATTTCGCCTATCAAAAGAGATGTAAAAGAATCGGCTTATTTGGGAGATTTACTTGTAACGGGCTATTCCAATTTCTCCCGAAACCGAATGTTCGGAAGTATGATCGGGAAAGGTTATACCGTGAAATCGGCCATCGTAGAAATGAATATGGTCGCCGAAGGATATTATGCCACCAAAAGTGTTTACCAGCTCAAAAAAGTTCTGGAAGTAAAAGCACCTATTCTGGCAGCTGTCCATAAAATCCTTTACGACGGAAAACAACCGGCCAAAGTTTTTGCAAGATTGGCCAATAAACTCAGTTAATCAGAATTCATGAAATTTACACCTCAAATAGTAGCCGGACTTACCATAATTATCCTCGGACTTGTGCTTGTCGTTGCCGGATTTATCCTAAAACTAAACGAATATTCCGACGGATGGATCACCGGAAACAACCTGATTATCATTGGGATGTTTGTAGAATTGATCGGGATTTTTCTGGCGGCCTCCATTCTCAATAAAAATCTAAGGAAATAATGCTACGCAGGGATTTCATCTCCAAAATAATCGAGCAAATGCTCAATGCCATTGCTCGTTTAATGAAAATCGACAATGAAAAAGAAACCGAAAAGTTTTTGGGCGTATTTGACGAAATTCTGAAAACTTATTATGATTTGCATTCCGATGAGATGGACAATCTCTTATTGCCCGATGAGAAGCGCGATGCCATACTCCTGGATGAAAAATTAAAGAATTTCCAATTGAGAATGTTCGTACAAGCAGGTTTTGCCTATTTAAAAACCGATGATTTAAAGCAGGCCAAAAACTGTTTGTCCATCATCGAAAGAATTCAAAATGAACATTCAGATGTCTTTGAATTCCCAACAGAGGAACATAAGAAGCTGAAGGAAGACATTGAAAAATTAAGGGAGAGATTGGGGTGATATTAGAAGTTCGTCTAAAATAATATTAAATTGCACTTCTAAAACTGCCATCTTGAATTTCAAATTCCAAATAAAAAAAGAGGACTATCAAAAATCGCTTCGCGGTTATTTTCTTTATTTATTACCTCCTGTTTTACTGATTAGTTTTTTCTTTTCACTGATAATTGCCTATAGTTTTGCTTCACCAAAACCAGACGCAGATTTCAATCTATCTGTATTTATTATCGCTTTGGTGATTTCTTTTGGTTTGTTAATCTTTTTTTTCTGGGGAATAAAATATTTAAAGTCCATTCGAAGATTAAAAAGGACCGAAACAGAAAGTGCCGACACCGTTTTGAATGTTGAAGTTCTGGAAAAAGGCATTCTATTACAAAAGATAAATTCTGATAAGAAAATCCAAAAAACCTGGACAGAGATTAAAAATCTAATTCATCGTAAAGAATTTACTTATTTGATTTTCACCGATGGAACTTATTTATTTATAAAAAATAATTCAATAACCAACGAGAATAAAGAATTCATACCCATCATTAAGGAAAAAATCAAACCTTTTAGAAGTGAAATGGGAAGAACTTTAATTTGGTATAGTTTCATTCCATTGATTGGGTTTATTTTCGGGATTGTGTTTTTCGCCAGAGGAATTTTTGATAGACATCTCAAAAATTTCCTGATCGGTATTTTAAGTTTTATTTTTTCAGGGATAACCTTTTGGTGTTTTCTCTTTTTTATGGACAACACCGGGAAAAATACAGGTTCAGACACTTACCGTAATAAAAACAATTTAAACCAAATCGTAAAAGAATTGGCTTACTATAAACTTAAAAATGGAAAATTTCCTGATACTTTAGATTCCCTGAAAATTCAAACCAATTTTATCATTTTGGTTGAAATCGAAACAAGTTTAAATCCTTTTTCCGACTTAGAAATTCGAGAAATCTATTACGAAAACAGAGATAGCACTTTTATTTTAAGAACTTTAGGGCCTGATGGAAAACCGTTTACAGAGGATGATATTTTACCTGATTATTAAGTTTCACAGCTAAGAAATGATGGAAACATCCAATTCGGGACTTTCATCCAAATCCATCATCGCATTGATGAGTTTGAATTTAAAAAAACGATTTAAATCTTTGGGATTTACCTCATCTTCTATGATTTTTCCGGATTTTAAAAGAGCTTGGCGCATAGTACCGTTGAGCAGATAAGAAATCGGCGTAATCCATTTTTCTCCATCAAAAAACAACAGATTTGAATAAGAAGTATCGGTGATTTGCCCGTTTTTTACAATGATAATTTCGTCCTCGGTTACCGAATCTTTCATCAGTTCAAAAGCAGAACGGTCAGCGAATTTGAAAGGATATTCGAGTTCATTGTTTTCCACCAAACGAACCGAATGAATGGGTTTGATTTGATAAGGAATCAACTCAACCGACTCAATTTCTTCTCCGTAAATAATTCTGCATTTCCGTTTTTCTGTCGGAGAAATATCTTTCAGATTGGTTTTGATGAGAACTTCCAAATCAATTTCGTCGTCCAAGCCGAAGAGTTTCCATCGGGAGCGATCCAACCTTTTCTGATGAAATTCCAAGTTGCGGATTTCTCCGTTTTGGATACACAAAGTTTCAATTAATCGGGACATATATTTTATCAATCATTTCTTGGTATTCGTCTTCGGCACTGCTCTGGTGCGTAATTCCGCCACCGCTTTTAAAAATCAATCCGCTTTGGCTTTGTTCAATAAACCGAATCATTACTGCACTGTCCAGGTTTTTTCCGTCAAAAACCCCAAAAACGCCGGTATAAAAATTCCGGTCGTAGATTTCGGCTTCGAGGATGATTTCCACGGTTTTGTCTTTTGGGGCACCGCTGATGGAACCAGCCGGCAATAATTCATCAAAAATATCGCCGAGTTTTTCATGAAAATTATCCGGCAATTCTCCCCTAACTTCTGAACTTACTTGTAAAAGTGTTTTCTGATTTGTTTTGATTTCTTCCAGATAACGGAATTTAGGAACGGACACTTTTTTGGCAACTTTGCTCAAATCGTTTCGGATGAGATCCACGATGGTGTAATGTTCGGCTTTTTCCTTTGGGTCGTTCAGAATTTTTTCTTCCGCATTCTCGACCGAAGCATCGATAGTGCCTTTCATCGGATAGGAATAAATCATTCCGTCTTGGATTTTCACAAAGGTTTCGGGCGAAAAGCATACGAAATTCTCTTTCCAGAGAAGTTTGTACCGGGCTTGTGAATATATATAAATTTCTTCCAGACTTAAATTGATTTCAATCGGCGTAGCACAGGTTAAATTGGTCAAATACGAATTTCCGAGTAAAATATTTTCCTGAACGATTTGGAATTGCTTCTGGTATTCTTCGAATGAAATCGGGTATTTTTTGAATTGAATTTCAGATTTTAATTTTTCGTTTTCAGATTGAATTTCGAATTGAATTTCATTCTGAAAATCATTTAAAGGGATGATTTTTCCTTTTGTTTTCAGAAAGTCAATCAGAAAAAGAAAAGGAATTCTTTTAGAACCCAATTCATTCATTTTCTCAAAAATTTCTCGTCCGCAAAGCATGGGTCAAATTCCGGGATTTCCGATCTGGTCAATTTCCGAATAAGAAGACTGCATCAAAATGTCTTTCACCATCGCATGCTGCATAAGCATTCCGGCAGCCATTGTAGCAAATATACCAATTAAACAAGCCAAATAACCAATACTGGAAAGCATTCCGATGACAAAAACAAACAACAATATCATTAAGATTTGCTTACGAAACAGTTTAAACGAAGTTTTCATCGCTTCTACTGCGGAATAATTTCCGTAATGAATCAGATAGGGCGTGAAAATCATTGAGCCTTGAATAAAATAAATAGCGGCATAAAAAAACACATAATAAAGCATCATGAAAATTCCCATGAATCCGCCGGAAATATTTGAATCGAAATATTCCACTCCAACATCCATAAATACAAAAAGAAATATAAAAGGAAGGTAAAGCACCATGAAAACGGCAAAATAACAGATTGCAAGCAAAACGTATTTGTCGTAATTTTTAAAGGCACCGAAGAAATCTTTGAATTCGAGCTTTTCTCCGTTTTCCACTTTCACCGCAGCCACCGAAAATCCCAGGTACAATGGAAAAATAAAGAAGAGTGCACCAACAAGGGTAGCGAAAGAAGCCACCATCAAAATCACACTGGCAAGTCCGTAAAGACTAAACATAAGCCATTCTTTTTTGAATATTTCAAATCCGTCGCTGATGTATTTTCCAAAATCAAATTTGTATCCGTTCTGGATTCTTTCGTTTACGGTTGCCTGTTCTATTGTTGCCATTTTTATACTTGCTTAATCTGGTTTACATTTGTAAAAATATAGTTTTATGATGAATCACGAAGAATTATTACACCTAATAAAATCACGCCGTTCGGTGATGCCAACTCAATACAGTCAAGAAGAAATCACTTCAGAAGAACTGAATCTGATTCTTGAATCTGCCAATTGGGCGCCCAACCACAAACGTACCGAACCCTGGCGTTTCAAAGTGATTCAAGGCGAAGTCAAAAAGCGTTTTGCCGAATTTATGCTGGAAAAATACCAGGAAACGACTTTACCAGAAGCCCAAAATGAAAGAAAAAAAGCAGGAATCATTGAAAAATGTTTGCTTTCAGATAAGATTATTTTGATTTGCATGAAAACTTCCCATCAACTACCGGAATGGGAAGAACTCGCCGCAACGTCAATGGCGGTTCAGAATATGTGGTTGATGTGTACTTCTATGGAAATTGGTTCTTATTGGTCTTCGCCCGGGGCCATTTCCAAAATGAATGAATTCACAGAATTGGAAGAAGATGAGAATTGCTATGGTATTTTTTACATGGGCAAAAGAAAAGGAGATTTGCATGAGAGTTCTCGCCAGCCGATTGAAAACAAAGTACAGTTTATAGCGTCATAGATTCATCTTTTCGGTAAGATTATGTACTTTTGCGGCCCAAATTCTAACTTGAAAAAATTAAATTAAAAATAAAACAATGAAAAAAGTTGGTTTCTTTTTAATCCTTCTCGGATTTTCATTTGCATCTGCACAAACCATTGACGACAGTGGTAATCTTCAAATTACCAGTCGGAAATATTTAAAAGAAAAACCGAATGCAGACCGTCTTCAAGGTTGGTACATCAGCGGAACCAATTCGCTTCAGTTCAATCAGGCGGCTTTTTCAAACTGGATTGCGGGTGGTGTGAATTCTTATTCGCTTACGGCCAATATCGATTATGAATTTAACCTTACGAGCGGACGTCATATCTGGGACAACCGCGTTTTGATGAACTATGGTGTTTTGAGAAACGAAGGAGAAGATTACCGCAAGTCCAATGACGTGATTGATCTGACTTCTTCTTATGGTTATGAGTTCATCAGACATTTTTATTTTGCGGCATCTGCCAATTTCAAAACCCAGTTCACTGATGGTTTTGACTACAATATCCAAGATAGCATTTCTGGCGATTACAAAAAGATTTCAACTTTTATGGCACCCGGCTATTTGTCATTCGGTCTGGGGGTGGATTATAAACCCAATGAGAATTTTCAGGTAAACTTTCATCCATTTACATCCAGATTTACTTTTGTGCAAGACCGCGATTTGCAATATGCCGGAAGTTTTGGTTTGAAAGCAGATGGTGATTCTTATTTTTACGAATTTGGTGCTTTTTTGGGTGCACGTTATAAAATCAATATTTGGGACAATATTTCTTATGACAATCGATTGGGGATTTACAGCAATTATCTAAGAACTCCGCAAAATATGGACATCGCTTACCAAGGCGTCCTTGATTTAAAAGTGAATAGTTTTATTTCTGCTCAGGCTACTGTCAACTTATTTTATGATGAAGATCAAATTCAAAAAACCCAGTTGAAACAAACACTAGGCGTTGGACTTTCCTATAAATTCAACAATTCAGAAAGACTGAAAATGAAAGAAATAAATCTTCCGCCACCTCCAACATTGGAAGATCTGAACAATGCGGTAATTGAAGCGCAAAAAGCGGCTGATGCGGCCAATATGAAGCTGGAAGAAGCTCAGCAAAAAGTACAGGAAGCCACTCAGGAAGTGGAACAAGCAGAAGAAATTCTGCAGGATTTGACCGAACAAGCTGAGGAAACTTCAGAAGAAGAATAAAGATGAAACGCTCTGATAAATCAGGGCGTTTTTCATTTCAGCTCCCGAATTTAGATTTTACATAATGCTTTGTACTTTCTACTTAATATCTATCTTTGTACGAGATGTTGGTAACCGACTATATAAGCAAGGATTTCATTCCGCCCAAACTGAATCAGACCGTGGGACATGGTCTGGCATTGGTTAACGCCTATGGACTCAGCCATATCCCGGTTTTTGAAGGATTGAGTTTTGCGGGAAGCCTCTCACGGGAGACTCTGAGCGAACATGAACCCGGTATTTTACTTTCAGATCTCCGGGATTTCAGTGAATTCTTTTATATGACCGAAAACGGCTCACTGCTGGATGCAGTGCAGAATTTTCATAATTACGACACCAATGTGCTGACGGTTCTGAATGCCGAACGTCAGTATTTGGGAATGCTGATGATGGACGATGTGATTTCGGGGCTTTCAACCATGCCTTTCATTTCTGAACCGGGCGCTATCATGGTAGTGGAAGTTTCGCAGAAGCAATTCTCCATCAGCGAAATAGCCAAAATTGCGGAAAGCAATAATGCACGCATCATCGGTTTGTTTCTAACCGGCTATCAGGACGATAAAATCAGGATTACACTCAAACTGATTTCTGATAATCTTACTTCAGTCGGTGAAACATTTGAGCGGTTTAACTATACGGTACTGCATAAATTCTTCAATGATGAAAAAGAAGATCTGATGAAAGATCGTTTCGATTTGCTGATGAAATATTTAGATATTTAATTTTTTTGGATGAAAGTAGCAATTTACGGTTTGAAGGCCTCTGAAGATCAAAAAGAATTCTTTGTTGAGCTTTTTGCAGAACTGGAAAGAAAAAACATTCAATATACCGTGGAAGCAGCTTTCAGAGACATTCTTGAAAGCGAGCTTTCTATGTCCCTGCCTTCTGAAGTTTTCAGTTGTTATGAAGATTTACAGGAGTCGATTGATATGTTTTTCACATTTGGCGGTGACGGAACCATTCTGAGTGCCGCAACGATCATTCAGGATAAAAACATTCCCGTTGTGGGGGTAAACACGGGGCGGCTGGGATTTCTGGCGACCCTCAATATGGAATATCTTTTTGAAAGCCTTGACAATATACTTAACGGGGAATATACCATCAGTAGCCGTTCGCTGATTGAAGTTCAGACCGAAGATGCTGAAATAGAATTTCCATTTGCCCTGAATGAGATTACGGTTACCCGCCGTGAAACCACCAGTATGATTACGGTGGATGCCTTTGTAAACGGGGAATTCCTGAATTCCTATTGGGCTGATGGGCTGATTATTTCCACTCCCACGGGTTCCACCGGTTATTCGCTGAGCTGTGGCGGACCTATTGTTCATCCGGGGACCGATACTTTTATTGTGACTGCGATTGCTCCGCACAATCTGAATGTGCGTCCCTATATGATTGCCGATGATTCCGTATTGGATCTGAAGATCAACAGCCGGGTGGGCGAATACTTCCTTTCGCTGGATGCGCGCAACAAACCTTTGTCAACAGATGTGAAATTAAGGTTAAAAAAAGCAAATTTTAATATCAGGATTGTAGAACCCCATGACAAAACATATCTGATGACACTGCGTGATAAAATGTTTTGGGGCTCTGACAGAAGGAATTAAAAATTAGAATTTTTTCATAATTTTTGTTAAAGCATATACCCACCAAGCAGATTTGATTATATTTGTCGCTTATTAGAAAAAGTGGGCAACAATTTTCATATTTTTCCGTTCAATTTTTTGCACACTGTTCTTATAAAATAATATGAAGAATCTACTTATTTTAACACTGGGGTTGTTTTTCTCTTTGTCAATGGCACAAAGACACGAAATCGGGATATTTGCCGGAGGGGCAAACGTAATCGGGGACATCGGAAAATCTAATTATATCAATCCATTTCCGGTTTCTTATGGTTCAGAAAAGCTGATGGACAGAGTGCCATTTGCAATAGGAGCCATTTACCGTTTCAATTTCAATCCTTATATGGGCGTGCGTTTCAATGGTATTTTCAGCCGTGTAGTGGGTTCTGATGCCAGTGCGCCTGAGCAATACAAAAAAGAAAGAAATTACGCTTATAAAAACAATATAATTGAAGGTTCATTGGTTTTTGAATACAACCTTTTTGACATCAATGATGAGCACGGCCGTAAACATTCGCCTTATATATTCGGAGGTGTTGGTGCATTTATGTATGATAAACCGACCTATAGTGTAAACACGACTTTTGTAAGAGATGATCTGGGTGTTATCGTCCAACCGGAAACAACCCAGAGTGAACTTATCTCCAAAACACAAAAAGAAACTAATTTCACATTACCATTCGGAGTTGGATACAAATACAAATACCGCAGGAGTTTTGTGATTTCCGCAGAAGTTGGTTTCCGCTATACATCAACAGACAATCTTGACTTCAGTTATGCTGATGAAAGCGATTTTACTTTCACTGCAGAGCCCGGAATTAACGAGCAGGATGTCAACAACATACACTCAAACATCATCAAATCCCGTCAGGTTGGAAATATGTCCAACAGCGACTGGTATGTCTTTACGGGCATTACACTAACCTATACATTTGGACGACCTCCATGTTATTGTGACTAATCATTTACATGAATCAACCGAGAGATACAGCACATCCTTACAACTTACCGCAACACGTTGCCATCATTATGGACGGCAATGGACGTTGGGCTAAAAAACAGGGTTTTGACCGGAGTTTTGGGCATCAGAATGCCATCAAATCGGTGCGGGCTGCAATTGAAACTTGCGGCGATATGGGAATTCCCTATCTGAGTCTGTTTGCTTTTTCGAGTGAAAACTGGAAACGTCCAAAACTGGAAGTTTCCTTTTTGATGAAATTACTGGCAAAAACCATCGAGGCTGAAATTCAGGAACTTCACGACAAAGGAATCCGCCTGCTGGTCATCGGTGAAACCGATGCGCTGCCCGAATATGCCACAAAGCCGCTTCAGCACGCCATAGACCTTACAAAAGACAATACCAAAGCGACGCTGGTCATTGCACTTAATTATGGTTCACAAAACGAAATCCTTCATGCAAGCCGTGAAATTGCCAAAAAAGTTAAGTCAGGCGAACTTAATCCGGAGGAAATAGATCAGCAGATTTTTGAAGAGAATTTATACACCCAAAACATCCCCAATGTGGATTTGCTCATCCGTACGAGCGGCGAATACAGAATCAGCAACTTTTTGCTGTGGCAGATAGCCTATGCCGAACTGTATTTTACAGATGTCCTCTGGCCTGACTTCAGAAAAGAACATTTCATGGAAGCGCTGGAAGATTATTCAAAAAGAGAAAGAAGATACGGCAAAACGGGAGAACAAATCAAAACAGAATAGTAGAAGAGATATGCGAAAAAGAGTGATTATGAGGAATTTATATGCCATTTTATTTTTGATTTCAGGCGGAATTATTTTTGCGCAGGAAGATTCCTTACAAATTGTAAAAGATTCTGTCGTTATTGATACTGTACAGTCCCTTCCTGAACCTACACAAGATATTACACAAGCGGGTTATACCAACCCCCAAACTTATATGCTTGCTGACCTTGAAGTAAGCGGTGAAACCAAATTTACCAAAAATCAGGTGATGCGGTTTGTAGGATTGCGTTTGGGAGAAAAAATCGAAATCCCCGGAACTAAAATCAACAATGCGTTGAAGAAACTCTGGAGACAAAATCTTTTTTCAGACGTTGATTTATACGTGGTTAAAACCGAAGGTGATAAAATCTACCTGAGATTACATTTAGTTGGTTTACCCGAATTGGTAGAACCTAATTTTGTGGGTTTAAAGAAGAGTAAAAGAGAAGATTTCACTAAGGAACATAAATTAGACCCCGGGATTAAGATTACAAATAACTTAAAAAATCAAATCAGAAATTCCATTAAAAATTACTTCCTGGAAAAAGGATTTCCTGATGCAAAAGTTGAGTTTATTGAGAAAAAAACTGAAGATGATCCTTCCAAAGTCAACCTGACAATCAACGTTGATAAAGGTGAACGCGTAAAAATCAAAAGCATAGATTTTGAAGGAAATGAGGAGCTTCGTGATGGTCAATTGAGAAGGAAAGCGATGAAAAACACCAAGAAAAAGTCAATCAACTTTTTTAAAGGTTCAAAATTCAATCCTTCCAAATATCAGGAAGATTTGAAAAAAGTGGTGGATGAATACAAATCCATCGGTTTCCGCGATGCCAAAATCGTTTCCGATACTGTGATGCGTGTTGACCCCAAAAACATTGCCATCAAAATTCAGGTGGAAGAAGGAAGACCTTATTATCTGGGTGATGTAACTTTTACAGGAAATTCTGTATTCAGTACCGAAGCCCTGGAAAGAGTTTTCTCTTATCAGAAAGGAGACCGATATGATGCAGTTGGCATTCAGAAAAAAATCAGTGGTTCTGAAAAGGACGACGACATCCAGACATTGTACATGGATCGTGGTTATCTGTTCTCTCAGATGTTCCCGATTGAAAAAAATGTAAAAAATGACACCATTGACCTGGAAATTAAAATCATGGAAGGCGAGCCTGCCTCTTACAACCGTGTGACTTTCAGCGGAAATGATGTTACTTATGACCATGTAATTGCGCGTGAGTTGAGAACCAAACCGGGTGATTTATTCTCCAAAACAGAAATCAAAAGAACCTTGTACGAACTGGCAGCTTTGGGTTATTTCGAACCGACTCAAATCAATCCTGATATTCAGCCCGATCCTGATACCAATTCTGTCAACCTGAACTGGGAACTTGTACACAAGAGTTCCAGCCAAGTGGAATTACAGGGAGGTTATGGAGCAGGTACATTTCTGGGAACATTAGGTTTGACATTTGGTAATTTCTCTGTCAGAAATTTATTCAACAAAGAAGCCTGGAAGCCGGTTCCAATGGGTGATGGTCAGTCACTATCATTACGTGCACAAGCCGGACGAGGTTATCAGAATTACAGTTTCTCATTTACCGAACCCTGGATTGGCGGAAAACGTCCGACAGCACTGTCCACTTCGATTTATTATTCAAGATACAATTACCGTGATATGTATGGACAGGAAGCCGCTCTGAACATCCTGGGGGCCAATGTAGGGCTGAGCAAGCTTTTGACATGGCCCGATGACTGGTTCAGATTATCGCACTCCCTTTCCTATCAGCGTTATAACTTTGATAATTACGCACTGACTGTAGGAGAATTGCAGTACGAAAACGGTTCTGCCAACAACTTCAACTATACCATTGGTCTGACGCGTAATTCGGCCGGACCGGATCCTATATTCCCGCAAAACGGTTCAGAAATGAGTCTTGCGCTAACTGTTACACCCCCATATTCCATACTAAACGGAAAAGATTATTCGACAATGGACGATCTGGAGAAATTTGAATGGCTGGAATACTATAAAATAAAAGGACGTGCTTACTGGTACAAAGAACTTGCAGGGAAGCTAGTATTGAAAGTAGGTGGAGAATTTGGTTATCTGGGCACATACAACTCCAAAGTAGGAACCATTCCTTTTGAAAGATTTTATCTGGGTGGAACCGGTCTGATGGGTAACCGTTTTGACGGACGTGAAATCGTTCCTTTACGCGGATATGATGACGCCACCCAATCGGGAGGAACGGCAGCAGACATTACGCCTTCCGGAGGAGGTAGCGTTTACGACAAATTCACTTTAGAATTACGTTATCCGATTACCATGGGACAACAGGCAAAAATATTTGCCCTAGGATTTGTAGAAGCAGGTAATACCTGGCTTGACACCAAAGACTTCAAACCCTTTGAATTGAAACGTTCGGCAGGACTTGGCGTGAGAATTTTCATGTCTGCCTTTGGGATGCTTGGATTTGACTTTGGATATGGATTTGACAAACCGATTTACAGCAATGAACCCTCGGGTTGGCAAACGCATTTTATTATTGGTCAGCAATTTTAAAAAATGTATTTTTGCTGAATGTTATATGGCATAATTTTCGATAAAACGACATCACTATGAAAAATTTCATATTAACACTTTTGATCTTCGGGGCGGCACTCCCTTTGTCGGCACAAAGATTTGGGTATGTGGACACTGACTATATTCTGGAAAATCTTCCATCCTATAATGATGCCCAGCAAATGCTGAAAACCCAGACCGAACAGTGGAACCGTGACATTCAGAACCGCCAGGAACGTGTCAACAAAAGACAGGCAGACTTTCTGAATGAAAAAGTGCTTCTGACCGAAGAGCAAATAAGAAAAGAGCAGGAAGAAATCGACAAAGAGCTGCGCGAAATCAAGCAACTTCAGGAAAAAAGATACGGACAAGACGGAGATTTGATCAAACTAAGAAGATCTTTGGTAAAGCCAATTCAGGATCAAATCTGGATTGCGGTAAAAGAAGTGGCAGAAAAAAGAAATTACGGTTTCATTTTTGATAAAGGAAGTGATCTGATTATGGTTTACACAGATCCTAAATTTGACATCAGCCGCGAAGTCCTTTTGCAATTAAACCCCAATGCGGTTGAAAAACCGTCCAAAGGAAGTTCGTCTTCCAACACCAGTTCGGGATCCAAAGGATCAAGTTCATCAAAATCGGGAAGCTCAAACACTCGTCCAAATTCGGCCAAAGGAAATTCCAAAGCCGATTCAAGACAGTCAGTTAAATAATAAACACTAAATTAATTATAAACAGAATGAAAAATTTGAAATTATTTGTTGCATTCAGCTTTTTATTGATCGGAAGCATCAGCCTTTCTGCTCAAGATTTCGGGGTTGTTAATGTAGAAGATATTCTTACTACTTTTCCTGAAAAAATCAGCGCAGATTCTCAGTTAGATGCTTTGGTTCAGAAACACCAGACTGAAATCAAAAAACAGCAGGATGCTCTTATGGCAATTGAAAAAGACGTTCAAGCTAAAACAGAAGGAAAATCTCAGGCAGAAATCCAGGCTATGATGTCACAGCTTGAAGCACAGCAACAAGATTACATGACCAAACAACAAGCTTTGGGTGCTTACCAGCAAGCTGCTGCAAAAGAGTTGGGAGAAAAAGAAACATCTTTGTTAAAACCAATTGAAGACAAAGTTAAAAACTCCATCAATAAAGTTGCGGCTGCAAAAGGTTTGAAATATGTAATGGAGAAATCTCTTTTACTCTATTCAAACGGAGTGGATATCACTGAAGATGTGAAAAAAGATCTGGGAATTAAATAATCTTTCCCGAAAAACTTAAAAAGCCGTTATTGTTTTTACAAAACGGCTTTTTCTTTTTAAATTCGGACTTTAATTAAGAAAAATGAAATTTACCGAAACGGAACTAAAGGGATGTTTTCTGATTGAACCACTTGTTTTTGAAGATGCAAGAGGTTATTTTTTTGAATCCTATCATCAGGAAAAATTTCAGCAATCCACCGGTATTGATATGGTATTTGTTCAGGACAATGAGTCCAAATCGAAATACGGCGTAGTCAGAGGTTTACATATGCAACGCGGAGAATCTGCTCAGTCTAAACTGGTGCGTGTACTGCGTGGACGCATACTGGATGTGGCAGTGGATGTGAGAAAGGATTCACCTACCTATGGACAATCTTTTTCGGTCGAATTAAATGAGGACAACAAAAAACAGTTGTTCATTCCGGCCGGCTTTCTTCATGGCTTTTCGGTATTAAGTGAAGAAGCAGTCGTTTATTACAAATGCAATGCTTTTTATGATAAAGACTCAGAAGATGGTGTAAATCCGTTGGACGCGGAATTGAACATCGACTGGAAAGTACCTGCAGAAAAGATGATTCTTTCTGAAAAAGACCAAAATGCAAAGAATTTCGATGATTTAAATCCCTTCACGATATGAAAAGAATTTTGGTGACGGGCGCTAACGGCCAATTGGGAAAATGTTTGCAGGATTATGTGGCGAAAAACCCTTCTTCCCGTCATCAGTTTCTCTTTTTGGATCGTTCCCAGCTCGATGTTTCTCAAAAAGAAATCGTAGAAACATTTTTCTTTTCAAATAAAATCGATTTCTGCGTGAATTGTGCGGCTTATACCGCGGTGGATCTGGCTGAAACCGATGCTGAAAATGCTTTTAAAGCCAATGCCGATGCGGTGAAATTTCTTGCTGAAGAATGTGCCGAACAGAATGCTACGCTTATCCATATTTCCACTGATTATGTTTTTGACGGGGAAAGTGAGGAGCCTTATCTCCCTGACGATCAAACCAACCCGATCAATGTTTATGGAAAATCAAAACTGGAAGGTGAACGCTGGGCGATGGATATAAATCCAAAATCTATTATCATCCGAACTTCCTGGGTTTATTCGCAGTACGGTAAAAATTTCTATACAACCATGATGCGGCTGATGTCGGAACGCGATGAGTTGAATGTGGTTTCAGATCAGATTGGTAAACCCACCAACGCAAATGATTTGGCGGCCTACATTCACCACCTCATCCTTTCAAATGACACCCAATACGGAATCCGGCATTTTGCAGGACCGGAACAGATGTCCTGGTTTGAGTTTGCACAAAAAATCGCAAAAGAAAACGGGTTTAAAACCCAGATAAATCCCATCCCTACTTCTCAGTATCCGACTCCGGCCAAACGACCGATGTGGAGTGTTTTGGGGTAGTTAAATTCAATGCTTTATGCTTTTTGATACTTGTTCAAATACTTATTGAACTCTATAAGCAGTATAATCAATAAAGACAATCCGAAAGCAAGAATTGCGTATCTGATAAACTTATTGTCCATAACACCCTTCTCTTTCACATGTCTGAGATTCGAAACCACACTGATTCCCGATTCATATTCAGTTATCTTTTTCTGTGTACCATATAATTTTTTACTCAGAGCCTCTGAATATTTTAATAAATCCGCCTCAACATTTCCTCTGGATGCGGTATTTACAAGTAGTTGTTCTGCACCTGCAAGGCCGGAATTTTTATTAAGACTGGCTCTGGAAGCCATCACCGAATCTATATTATCAAGATTTTGTTTTAAAACTTTCTCGTAAGTTTTTAAGATTGATAATTTGTTTTGGACTTCTGCCTCTACTCCTGGTAAATTATTTAGATAATTCAATAATTCCTTTTGCAAAAAATCTGGCGAAGTGTTTTCTGGCGCTTTCAGTTTTATAGCTTGAAGAGAATAGTCGGTATTTTCCATTTTCCCCTTGTGACCGTCTATTTCGAATGAGTGATAATAGAGAGTATCTGTCATATCATTTCGCATGACAGCACTCTCGATTTTGTCAAAGTAACTGTTTATTACATCTTCTTCTCTTTCTAAAGGGGTAACTGACATGGTTTTCACATTCAGTCTTTTGATCATGTCAATACCCTCACTTTTGTAATTAATCGCTTTTTGATTATCTACCTCGGAAGAGAAAGCATACAACTCAATATTACTTATAGGATTTGATCGTACAATCATTTCATAGGTTAAATTCTCACTTGTTGAAAAATTATCCAGGTACCAACCATAGATTGCACCTACAGCGGTTATCCCCAAAACAATCAGCCAGTTTTTTTTGATCAACACAATGAATTTCAAAAAAACTTCAATGAGTTGCCAAAGCTTTCTGAATATGGATTTAATACCACCTTTGAAGTAATCCAGTAATCTAATCAAGTCTACTTCATCGTTTGAATTATTGTTGTTAGGCACATCCTTGTTCATAAAAGAGAAATTTTGCGTAAATATAACTTTTATTGTAGGATCTTAAAAATTGTATTGTATTTCTCATTAAGAAAAATCAAATTCATGTTATAAACACACAACCAACTAGCTTATTGTGGGATTAAGTTGCAAAGTCTTACATTTGCAATCCATTGTTCTTTAAAAATGAAAATTAAAAACTTAATTATATTTGGCACCAGGCCGGAAGCCATTAAGATGGCACCTTTGGTTCATGAATTCGCTAAGCATTCTGATAAATTTCAAACCAAAGTTTGTATAACTGCGCAACATAGAGAAATGCTGGATCAGGTTTTGGACTTTTTTGAAATAAAGCCTGATTTTGATTTGAACCTTATGCGTCCCAATCAAAATTTATTTAATCTGACTTCGGACATCATCCTCGGATTAAAACCCATACTTGAAGAATTTAATCCGGATTATGTATATGTTCATGGCGACACCACGACTACGATGGCCGCCAGCATTGCGTCTTTTTATAGCTCGGCAAAAGTTTGTCATGTGGAAGCCGGGTTACGGACTCACAATTTACAATCTCCATTTCCCGAAGAAATGAACCGACAAGTAACCGGGGTAGTGACAAATTATCATTTCTCTCCTACTGAACAATCAAAGAATAATTTGGTAAAAGAATCGAAGTCTGAAAACGCAATCTGTGTGACAGGAAATACGGTAATTGATGCTTTGATGTTTGGAATTGAAAGGGTAAATACTCCTGATTTTAAAGATAAGGAAATCGAAGATTTGAAAAATTTAATTCAACCCGATAAACGAATTATTCTGGTTACAGGTCACCGAAGAGAAAATCACGGTGATGGATTTATACGAATTTGCGAAGCACTCAAACAAATAGCTTTGGAAAATCCGGATGTTCAAATCATTTATCCTGTACATTTGAACCCAAATGTAAAGGAGCCCGTGTATAAGATTTTATCAGGAATAGAAAATATTTTGCTTATTTCTCCTCTTGCCTATCCGGCCTTTATCTGGCTGATGGAAAAATCTCACTTAATCATTACCGACAGTGGAGGCGTTCAGGAAGAAGCTCCTAGTTTAGGAAAGCCTGTGCTGGTAATGAGGGACACCACCGAACGGCCGGAAGCAGTAACTGCAGGTACGGTTATTTTAGTAGGAACAGACAAAGAAAAAATAATTTCTGAAACACAACGTTTATTAAAAGACAATAATGCTTACCACGAAATGAGCAAAACACATAACCCATATGGCGACGGAAAAGCCAGCGAAAGAATTGTAAAATTTATACTTGACCATGCAAACTGATTATAATCCGGAAGTAGTAACCATCGGACTGGGATACATCGGACTTCCCACTTCTGCTCTCATTGCACAAAATAAAACAAGAGTTTTAGGGGTTGATATTAATCCAACTGTTGTGGACACCATTAACGAAGGGAAAATCCATATAGTTGAGCCCGATTTGGATCTTGCGGTAGCAGATGCGGTAAAGAATGGTTTTCTGAAGGCAAATCTAAACCCGGTTTCTGCAGATGTTTACCTGATTGTGGTTCCGACACCTTTCAAGGGCGACCATGAACCTGATATTTCTTATGTTCAGGCCGCAACGGAAGGAATCATTCCCTTATTGAAAGAAGGTGATTTGTACATCATAGAATCTACTTCTCCGGTCGGCACAACTGAAAAAATGCAGGAATTGATTTATACAAGAAGACCAGAATTAAAAAATAAAATTTATCTGGCTTATTGCCCCGAGAGAGTTCTACCCGGAAATGTAATGTATGAGTTGGTTCATAATGATCGTGTAATTGGTGGAATTGATGAAGAATCAGCCGAAAAAGCCATTGCATTTTATCGACAGTTTGTGAAAGGCGACCTACATAAAACCAATGCCCGGACAGCAGAAATGTGTAAGTTAGTAGAGAATTCATCACGGGATGTTCAGATTGCATTTGCCAATGAACTTTCGCTGATCTGCGATAAAGCGGGAATCAATGTATGGGAACTGATTGAGTTGGCCAATAAACATCCGAGGGTAAATATTCTTCTACCCGGTTGTGGCGTAGGCGGACACTGTATTGCAGTGGATCCGTATTTCATTGTTTCGGATTATCCGCTGGAATCCAGAATCATAGGAAAAGCAAGAGAAGTAAATAACCACAAAGCTTTTTGGTGTGCCGAAAAGATTAAACAAGCTCAAAAAGAGTTTAAACTTGCCCATAATCGTGAACCCAAAGTTGCCCTGATGGGACTTGCATTCAAGCCCAATATTGACGATCTCAGGGAATCGCCTGCAAAATACATTGTCCAAAGGGTTTTACAGGACGCCAATGATGAAGAATATTTCATAGTCGAACCCAATATTGAAGAACACAATGTTTTCAAAATAACCAGTTACAAGGAAGCAGCAGAAAAAGCAGACATCATTGCATTTTTGGTAGCACATAGAGAATTTTCTGAATTGGAAATCTCAGATGAGAAAATTGTTTTGGATTTTTGTGGGGTAAAAAAATAAATTTCTTTGTGTGAAAGTACTAATTGTAAATCCTCATATGAAAATCGGAGGGATATCGGCTTCTTTGTATAATTTGATCGATGTCTTACACAAAGAAAACTCGACACACGAAATAGAATTATTTTTGTTTAACCCCATTTTAATTGATAAATATAGAGACTTAGGTACTAAGACGAAAATCCATTATTCCTTTTTATTAAGCTGCTTATTTATAAACTTTAAAGAAGCTAAGTTTTTTTATAAGTTTCCTAAGCTGGTGATTTATATTCTTTTGAAAGTACTGGAAAAAATTATCGGAACTAATTATTTGAGAAAATTAGTGATTCGTAATATTTATTTTAAAGATCATTATGATGTTGCCATTTCATTTTCAAATGATATTCCCCTAAACCATGTTTTTTTAGGTTCAAACTATTTTGTTCAGAAGGTTGTAACTGCAAAAAAGAAGATTGCTTGGATTCATAATGACATAGATCGGTTAGGTATGACCAGAGATTATATCTTGCAAGAATATGCTCGTTTTGACAAGGTTGTAAATGTTTCGAACAGCTGCAAGAACCGGTTTGAAGAATTGGCTCCAGAATTTATTTCCAAATCATGTTTGTTGGGAAATTACATTGATGGTAACTCTTTGCGAATTAAAGCTGATGAATTTAATCCTTATAAAGATGAAGTTCAAATGGTAAAAATCGTTACAGTTGCAAGGATAGATAACCAACAAAAACGAATTGACAGAATCCTGAAAATTTCAAAAAGACTGATTGAAAAAGGAATTGAGTTCAAATGGCATATAATCGGCAATGGACCGGATCTAAACACTTTATTAAAAGAAAAAGAGATTCTTGGGGTTAATAAATACGTGGTTTTTGAAGGTTATCAACCCAATCCTTTTCCATATATCAAAAATGCTGATATTTTTGTCCTGACATCTTCTTATGAAGCACAGGGAATGGTACTCAGCGAATCCTTACTTTTAGGTACACCGGTTGTTACAACGAATTTTCCGGCTTCGCTTGAGTTTGTTCAAAATGAAAAAAACGGGATTATAGCTGAAAACAGTACAGAGTCACTGTTTGAAACCCTTCTGGAATTGTTAAATAATAATTCAAAATTGAAAGAACTGAAACAAAATCTTTCTGGAAACGATTTTGGTAGTTTGGCGAATGATTTCTTGCTTAAATTTGAAAAAATAATTCACTTTTAAATGTCTATTAAGCAAAAAGCGATAAAAGGAGTCAAATGGACCACTCTCAACACGCTTATTCTAACAATTTGCACATTGTTGAAGATTTCAATTCTCGCGAGGCTAATAGACAAATCAGATTTTGGACTGATGGCCATTATTACCTTTGTAATGGGCTTTGTCGACTTGTTTATGGACATGGGAATCAGTATTGCCATTTTGCATAAACAAAAAATTTCAAAAAATGAATATTCAAGTTTATATTGGATAAATTTTATTTTTTCGATTGCGGTTTATTTGATTATATTAGTAATTACCCCATTTATAGCTGATTTTTATGATGAGGAAATATTGAGAAAACTTATTCCTCTCACAGGTGCAAGCATTATAATTGTTGCGATTGGCCGACAATTTAAAACCATTTTACAGAAAGATTTAAACTTTAAAAGGATTGCTGTTATTGAGATTATTTCCGCAGTTATTTCACTGGTTGCAGCTGTGGTTTTGGCCATAAAAGAATTTGGTATTCTGTCTTTAATTTATTCATTGCTGTTGAATTATATCATCGTTAGTTTTGCCTATCTCATTACCGGTTTCAAAACACATCCGATCCAATTTCATTTTAAATTTAAAGAAACCAAAAGCTTTTTAAAGATCGGAATTTTTCAGGTAGGCTCCCAGATTTTAAATTACTTTAACAGAGATTTGGATATTTTATTGATTGGTAAATTTTTTGGAGCCGAAGTTTTGGGGGGCTACAGCCTTGCAAAACAACTGGTATACCGACCGGCTCAGATAATTAATCCGATTCTGACTCAAGTAGCCTCACCCGCATTGGCAAAAATTCAGAGTAATTTGCATGTTTTGAAAGAGAACTATTTAAAGCTGATTAATTTGGTTTCATCGGTCAACTTTGTTGCATATTTATTGATTTTTATTTTTGCACCGATTTTGGTTCAATTATTCTATGGTAATAACTATTCGGAAATTGTGCCGCTGGTCAGGATTTTGAGTATTTATATGTATGTCAGAGCCCTCGGAAATCCTGTGGGCAGTCTTGTTGTTGCGACAGGAAAGACACATCTGGAATTTTATTGGAATTTGTTTACATTAATTATTATGCCTGTTCTAATTTTCATTGGAGCACAGTATTCAACAACTTGGATTGCAATCCTGATTACATTGGGAATGATTATACTGGTTGTTCCCAGTTGGTATTTTTTAATACAAAAGATGATTCCCGCTTCTTTAAGTGAATTTATATTTTCTTTGGTCCCAAAAAGCAATTATGCCGAAATTCGCAGATATATTCAAAAAAAGTAACATTATGAAATGGGTTATTAATTTTTTCCTTTTATTGGTTATAGGATTATGCAGTTTAAACTGTCAGAAAAAAGAAGATGTGGCGTATAATTCTGCAATAAATATTGACTCTCAAATTTCACATGATCTAAATCTTCCGAATTGGGGCCCCTATACAAAAAAGTATGTCGGGATTTCACACATCCCCAATATTGATCAGGGATTAAGATATGACCTGAGTGTTTTCCCAACCATTTATAATCAGGAGGCTACTCCACCCGACGTGCTGAAGAAAGGAAATTTCTTTATCTGGGAGGCCGCTCCAAATTTAAAATATTATTCATACAGACACGAGTTGGAATGGAAAGATCGGGTTTATGCGGACATCTCCTATTCATTTGCGAATGAAGATTCGAGATTGATTACAATGAATCTGATTAACAATACTGATATTGAAAAGACAATGTCGATTCATATGGTTTCTTCAATGCACTTCCCTCCGTTGGCTCCTCACAAACCAGAAGATGAGATCTTAATTAAAAAAATAGAATTGCCGGAAAATGGGATCTGGATTGATGGTCTGGATTATAAAACTTATACATATAAAAATCCGGGACACAGAAATCAGCTGGCCTATGACGGAATGCTGAGAGGAGAAGTTCGGGAGAACGGTCAAATAAATGGAAATGGAATTGAATTTGCAAAAAGTAGAGGTGACAAAGTTATATATGAATTTGATATTCCTAAAAACCTGGCAGAACCAGTACTTTATATTCGATATAAATCAGATTCCGAAAATGATACCGAAGTTGGGGTTTCAGGAACAGTCAGAACTTCCTTTAAATTGACATCTTCAAATCAATATACCTTTATCAAAAAAGAATTGGGGAAAATCACAGATAAACATGTCATCATGGAATTTGAAGCTCAGTCGGGCAATAGAGTGGTTATTGACGGATTTGCAATAATTAACAAGACAGATGACGACTTGGTTAAAGTTTCAAATGTGGAGTGGAATCCTGTGCCTGAGGTTATTGATAATCAGGAAATGAGTAACTCAATCATTTTAAAATATAAAAATTCAGATATTTATTACGGTCTGTATTGGGACCAGCCGAATTCTCAAATAATTGATTTCAAATTAAAAGATTTGCCTTCAGATTTCAACACAAATTCATCAGTTGGAATTCAGGATCAGGAAAAAAAATCAGAAAATGGATTTCTGAAAGATGTTGTGCTTTCACCGATTAACGTTCCATCAAATTCAATTCAGACAATTCATGCTTATATAAGTTCAGGAACTTTGGATCAGGTAAGAGAGAATCTTGCAAACATTAAAAACCTGAACTTTAATGAAATTAAAGAAGAGGCAAAAAGCAATCTTCATAAATTTAATGTGGTTCCGGATGGAGAAAAATATCTTTTCAGTCAGGAAAGAATGTCAGCTGTGCTGCTGAGTAATATTGTTTACCCCATTTATACTCAAAATCAGTACATCAGACATTCTGCGCCCGGGAGAAAGTGGGATTGTCTTTATACATGGGATTCAGGCTTTATCGGTATCGGACTCAATCAACTCGATACCCAACGGAGCATTGAAAATTTAAATGTATATTTAAGCGACCCTCTGGAGCAGTCTGCTTTTATTGACCACGGAACACCTCTTCCCGTCCAATTTTATCAGTTTTTGGAAATTTGGAATAAAACCCAATCCAAGGATTTTCTTGCTGAAGAATATCCAAAGTTGAAATACTATTATGATTTTCTTTCCGGAAAAATCGAAACATCGACCACCAATAATCTAAAATCGGGTTTAATCAGAACTTGGGATTATTTTTATAATTCGGGGGGTTGGGATGATTATCCCGCCCAACAATTTGTGCACGAAAACAAACTGACTAAAAAAGTAACACCTGTTATCAGTACCGCGCATCTTATTCGAATCGCCAAGATCATGAGACTTGCCTCTCGTCAACTTCAGATCAAACAGGATTTTGAAACTTATCAAAATGATATTGATAAATGGGCAGTGGCACTGAATCAATATTCCTGGGATGATGATTCAGGGTATTACAGTTATGTAATTCATAATGAAAGCGGGAATGCAGAAGCAAAACTTATGTTTGAGAATCACGCAAACTATAATATGGGATTGGATGGAATCAGTCCGATTATATCAGGAATCTCAAATAATCAGCAGATCCTTAAAATGATGGCAAACCTGAAGACAAAAGGAAAGATTTGGTCTGATGTGGGTCTTTCAACAATAGACCAATCGGCTCCTTATTATAATAAGGATGGATACTGGAATGGCCATGTGTGGATGCCCCACCAATGGTTCATCTGGAAATCAATGCTTGATTTGGGTGAGGATGACTTTGCTTTTGAAATTGCTGATACAGCGCTGAATCTGTGGAAAAAAGAAACAGAGGACACATACAACAGCAATGAGTACTTTTCAATTGAAACAGGGAAGGGCAAAGGATGGTATCAGTTTGGCGGATTATCTGCACCGGTATTATCCTGGTTCAGCTCTTATTACGAAATAGGGACGTTCACAACAGGATTTGATGTATGGATTATGGAAAAGGACTTTAATAAAGATTTTAATGCGTTTGAAGCCCGACTCAGGCTTCTGGAATTAAACAATAAGCCTTTTACTGTACTGTTATGTCTGAATCCCGAATTTAATTATGACGCCTATTGGAATGATCAAAAGGTCAAATCAGAACAAATAAACAAAGGTACCATCAGTATAACATTGAAAAGAGACTCAGAAATTGGGAATTTAAGAGTTGTCAAAAATAATTGAATCATATATGAAATTTCAAATTAAAAATTTT
This sequence comes from Moheibacter sp., assembly GCF_049672845.1. Taxonomy (NCBI): domain Bacteria; kingdom Pseudomonadati; phylum Bacteroidota; class Flavobacteriia; order Flavobacteriales; family Weeksellaceae; genus Moheibacter; species Moheibacter sp. Next base: position 203,513 of record NZ_JBATWT010000023.1, on the reverse strand, counting down.
TCATTGGTCTTATTTATACTTTTTTTAAATTTTTCTTTTGCACAGAATTTGAAAATTCCATATTATGAACCTTTTGAAAATTATTCATTTACTAATAATTGGCAAATACAAGAACAGGAATCGAGCAGAATTGAAATTGAAAATTTTTATGACTTTTATTCAAATTCACTTGTAATTACTGTAGAGGGAAATGATCACCCTTCAATGAAAGTAACTACAGATGGCAGAACCAGATCGGAAATTGCACTTCTGAATCATCAAATTAAAAATAATGATGAATATTATTACAGTTGGGACATTTTCTTACCGGCAGATCAGGTATTTACAAAGAATTTATTTTCTTCCGAAGATAACTATTATGTGATAATGCAGTGGCATGAGACAGGAGAAGGGATTCCTACTTATTGTTTGAAGGGCGATGATATAAGAAAAGTAAGAGCTTTTCCTGTGTCTTTAAGATTAGTTCCCGGATCTCTCAGTCAAGACTCAAGAATGGATCTTCATTTAAAATATGGCACAACCTATGGACCGGGTAATTCTAGTAACGATGGAGATATATGTCCACAGGACCCGTATTCAAGAGGATATCGGGAATATATCATTAGCAAAGCAATCAAAATTGGAGAATGGAACCATATTGTAACGCAGATCAAATGGAGTACTGTTGGCGATTCTGCATTTATTCGAATGTGGATAAACGATTTGCCAATCATAAATGACAGAAGCATTGAACAATATAAAAGAAAAGGTGTAAACGCTGATTTGCGGCTAGGCAGTGAAAATTCTCAGGCATCAAAACTTGGTGGAGTTCCCTTGCTATATACACGCGTGGAAAACGGAATTGAAATTATTGAACAGAACTATCAAAAATTAGGTCACTATAGAAAAAACTATGATTCAGACAATACTATCCTCATTGATAACTACCGAATCACAACCGAATATCCACCCAAACCTTTTACAACTTCTTTGATAGATAAATTCTGTAACAAAGAATTACCGCCCGGTCAGGAATATAAACTCGAGGCCTATGAAATTGCTCCTTCGAACTATTATACCTTCAATTTTAAAGATGAAGCAAAGAAACAGATCAACGAAATCAAGAGCTTCAGTAATTATATTGATTTAACAAATCAGGACTGGGTAAGAGCCAATGATAAGTATGAAGTCAGTGTGAGAGCTGTAAACCGGTTAAACAATGGCAGTGGGTTTGATTACGGCAGATCATGCAAGGTTCAGATACCGGAAAATACAAATTTGGAAGATTATTATAGTTCCAAATCAATTTCCAATCCTTATATAATGCGCCGAAACGAAACCATATATGCCTATCCGCTACCCGGCGCAACCGATTATTTGTTCAAGATAACCAATACACAGAATCCAGGAAACGAAATATGGATACCGGGAAACGGAAAGGACATAAATTCACTGAACCTGAGCAGAATTTCAGGAACAAAAGAAAATGCAACGTATCAAATAAGTGTAAAAGCAGCCCGTATGGAAAACGGAAAGGATATCTATTCACACTTAAATACAGGCAGGTCTGATTTTATTAAGGTTAAAAAGCCGGAAAAAAATTTAGACAAAAAAGTAAAGATTGAGTTGAATTCTTCAGCCGATTCTTTTCACATTCAATCAAAAACCAAGCTGAAAAACATTTACCTGATAAGTAATACCGGAGAAGTTCTTTTAAAATCTGAAGTTGATAAAAAAGAAATAATATTAGACTTATCTCTATTTAAAAACGATCTTTATCAAATTACATTAGTTGATAAAAAAGGGCGTGTTTTTAACAATGCTTACACTAAATGAAAGCCTTTTTCCATTACATTTGTGCAATATCATAAATTATCGCAATGCAAAAGCTATTTATTATCCTTACTTCTGTTTTATTTTGTCAATTTGTTATTTCTCAAACGACCTATGTCCCAGACGATAATTTTGAACAAAAACTTATTGATTTGGGATATGATGCGTACTTGACGATTATGTGCTGACAGACAACATCGCAAGTATAAATAGTTTATTTATGTCTGGTGTAAATATCTCAGATTTAAAAGGGCTTCAAGATTTCGCAAGCCTTATTTCTTTAAATCTTTCATACAACCAAATTACTGAAATCTTTTTTCACCCTAATGTAAATATAGGATTCTTAATACTGAATAATAATCCTATATCAGAAATAGACTTATCTTCTCACAGTCAATTAAGTGAAATGAGCCTATCTAATACAAATATTACAACATTAGATTTAAGCAACAATCCCAATCTTAGATATTTTTACTGTGGTAATACACCCATATTGGAACTTGATTTGTCAAATAATCCTAATTTAAGAGAGATCGTTTTATATGGTGGTAATTTTGAAATAGTAGATTTACGAAATGGAAATAATCAGAATATTATCAGTGTGAATTTTCTAAATAATCCTAATTTACCTTTTATTCTTGTAGATGATTGCAATTACAGCACAAACAACTGGACTGATGTAGACCCTGAAGCAATATTTATTGAAAATGAAGGAGATACATCTTGCCTTTTAGGTATTAACGATGTTGAACTCAAGAATGAAATTGATCTATTTCCAAACCCGAACAGTGGTGTGGTGTTTTTGAAAAATTATCAAAATTTAGATATAGACAGGATTTATCTAACTGATTTTTCGGGGAAGAATATTAAAACATTTATCTCTAATTTTGAAAAATTAGATATTGCAAATCTAAACTCTGGAACTTATTTACTTAAAATACACTTAAAACCTTCCAAGGTCATAACAAAGAAAATTATTAAGAGATAGGCACATTAAAAAGAACATAAATATTTACATATCAGAAAATTACTTACAAACCTATTATCTTCTTATTTACACCCTTTTTAGAATATGTTATCGAATTTCCCTGAACGCTTACATTTCCAACCGGGTTTATATATTTAGGCGACTCAATGGTAATAATTGAGGTAATGTTAGACTGTTTTGTTTCTAAATTTATTTGCTTGGTATCTGTTTTCTTATTGGGAGACAAACTCCTGAAAAAGTCTTTTACGGCTACCTTGTCCCCTCCATTTAATGATTGAATCGTTAATGAAATTTGATTGGGAAAAGATGCTTTAGCTAAATTACCATTTACCGAAATATCCGTTGCATTTTCTCCCAAATTAAATATTTGAGTTAAGGATTTTGTTAAATTGACATTATCGCTGTTATCTTGTACTATAATTACGTTCGGATGGATATAGATTATTTTTCTCCTTAAAAGAATACCGTCATAAAAATTGTGTTCAGCTTCCACTATCTCATAATCTTCTTCTCTCGTATAACTGATAAGTTTAGAAAATTTATCCTTGCCATCAAGTGAATAATCAGAATTATTGACCACCACCGTATTATGTGCCAAAGCGGATATTAACTGAGGGCGATAGGTTTGGTCATAGGCATAATACCCCTGATCTGTAAAAATATCGGTGCCGAGCGTTTGAAAGATGAAAGATAAATCATCGTTATGTTTATGAACTTTGGAATAATAGTTCGCAAAAAGACATAAATAACCCTTGTCGGGTGTATTGGTTCTCAAAGTGGCTATGTTGTTCTCAAAACTTACCATAGAAGGAAGAGAATAATTTTTTGTAAGGTCCCGAAGCCGCTTGTCGTTCCCGAATTTTTCTATCATTCCCTGGTTGACCATTTCTATCTGGCTGTCTCCCCACAATGGAAATTTCAGATCCGGTTTTACCAATTGCAAAAGAATATCATTCATCCTCAAATATTTTACCATCATAGAAGGGTCTATGTTTTCTTTTCCAATAAGGTCAAAAATGGATTTGTAAAGATTATAATTAAAAATATGATACGTGGTTGAGTGCTCTCTGGCTAATCCCGTTGGGCCAATAATCTTGTTAAAATTATCCAGTGACCTTGTAGCTGCTAAATTCCGCAAAGAATTTGACAAATCTGCATTGGATTTTGTGATTTTCGCAAGATAAAGTAAAGTACGATCCATCATAATAGCATGATTATGTACCGAATAGTGAGCCGGATCTGTCATAAAAATGACATTGAGAGAAATATGGTCAAATGCCCTTTTAATAAAATCAACATCAGGAACATCAAGCTCCAGCTCATCAGCAATTGTTTGCAGAACATGGAGGGTCCTGAATGCTGTTGCATGATCGTACCAGGTATATTCTGATGTTTTTTGATCCAAAGAAGGATGGTGAGAAATATAGTTATTCACATATTTTTTTGCCTGCTCATGATAGGCAATATCCTTTGTATCCTGATAAGTGTGGTTTAAAAAAGACACAAACAATAAATTTTCATAGTAAAGCTGCCAGGTTGTATTATTTTCAGGATTTTCTTTCCATGTTATTTCATCCAAAGGTTTGTAAAAAGGCTTAAAAGTATGCAGGGCTATAATAGAATCTTTTAAAATTTTATCAGCATAACCCTTAATTTGTATCGGAAGGAAGGGTGGCACTGTTCTGGGAATTTCTTCAAACTTGATGTGTTTATTCAACTCAGACAAACTGATGGCGTACTTTACAGAATCATTTAAGGAAATGTTTACCATAGTTTCTTCTAATCCTTTTTCTTTCTTTTCCTGCGGAGAAGTACATGAGGCAATCAAAAGAAATAAAAAAAATAATAAATAACTTTCTTTCATGATCTTAATTTGGGGAAATTTTTATAAAGTTAAAAAAATATACAGAAACCAAGTCTTAAAATAGATTTATTAAATAATAGAAGAATTTATCTCTGTGAAAAACCTTACTTTTGTGAAATTTGAAATTGAGCGCTAGAACTTTTAGACTTGAGATTATTTGTACAAATATTACTGGTCATACTTTTTCTATTACAAGGAACAAACACTTATAATGTATTTCTTGCGCTTGGATTTGTATTATTAATTTTCACCAATCTGTCTTTCAAATCGGTTAAATTTAATTTACCCATTTATTTTGCAGTAGCGGTAGTGGTTTATTTATTTTACCTAACAATTGGTTTGTATCACGAACACATCAATCCAACCATTGACATAAAATTTCAGATATTTTCTTTTATGTTTTATTTCTGGTTGATAAACCAACGATATAAAATTGATTTCCTGAGGTTACTTTTCATAATCAACATACTGGTATTTATTATATATATGCTTCTCTATGTCAATTTATTACCAAGTTTATGGAGAGAGAACGCTGTCGGTTTTAAAGGAAGGGTTTACGGACCTGCCATTACTGCCTTTATTTTGATTGGGTTTTACTATTTATACAGAGGTTTAAAATTCGATTTAAAATTTGCAATTTCTGCAGTTTTGGCATTGGCTTATATAGCCATTACAACTAATTTCATGAATTTGGGTATAGCGGTAGGAATGATCTTTTTGGTAATAGTTAATTTAAAAAGATTTTTCAATCCCATATATTTATCAATCATCGGCATTTTAATAATTGGAGGAATAATATATCTTCAATCTTCCTTAGTTCCCGAGTTGGTTCAAACCAAACTTAAATATGTATTCAGGCCATGGGAATATAGCAGTCTTAAAATAAGGATTACTGATTTACAAAAAGCATTTGCGAGTGAAAACTACACTACCTTGGAAACAATTGTTGGCAAAGGTTTTGGTGCTAGCACCGAAATTTTTCGAGAAAATAAAATTGCCAGAAGTTTTAGAGGTATTTATCGTTTTCAAGAAATAGACAATGGATTTTATTACATTTTTCATCGTGGTGGGATTTCGTTGCTTTTGATATTCTTGCTTTCCCACCTCTATTTATTGTTTAAAATTCCAAATATGAAAGCCAAATTAGGCTTTATTTTATTCTTCTTCCTGACCAACTTACTGTCTATACATTATTTTAATTATTTTTTCTATTTATTAATTCCTTTTTTAATCCTTACTCAAGATGAAAAGTAAAACCAGAAAAAATATGCTTTATATTGTCCCAAATCTTAAAAAAATAAATGGCGGGCCGGTTTCCCGAATTTCTGACTTCAAAAGAGTTTTCAAAGCCCATGGTGAATTGATAATCGAAAAGAAAAAAATCTTAAATGCATTTCGCTCTCCTCAATTAAACATTATTTATGTAGAGTCTGCAAGTAACAGAATTGGTTTTGCTGATGTTTTAAGTTTATTGATTCTTAAATTAAAGTGTAGAAAAGTCATCGTTTTTATACGAGATATTTATATTGAATTATTTCCGAGTGAATATAAAGGATTCCGAAAGTCTATTACAAAATACTTTAATAAAGCAAGTAATTTCTTTCTCAGCCTTATGGCAGACGAAATGGCTTTCCCCACGAGTAAAATGGGAGAGGTTTTCTTTAAAAAAAATTCAGTATTTCCAAAAAGAAAATACTTTTCCCTTCCGCCTGCTACGAGCTTCTCGGATGATTTTGCATCGACAGATTTAGACTATAATAAGAAATTAGGCGTTTTATTTTTAGGAGGAACAAAGTATGTAAATTCAGGTATTGATAAATTTATAGAATTAAGCATAAAACTGGGGAGTAATTATAATTTTTTTGTACTCACTCCTGATAAAGATTTAAATGAAAGGTTTGATATTCCAGACAGTGTTAAAATACAACATATCAATCGAGAAGTAATAGTGGATTTTATACTGAAAAACAATATATGTGCAGCTTATCACACAAGACCAAGGAATTTTTATGATGATATTACGTTTCCAATTAAAGTTTTGGACTTTTTAAGTTTTCAAATTCCTTTTTTAACAGAAAAACATGCTCCTCTTAAAGAACTGATGAGTAAAGATTATGAACTTTATGTGGATTGGGATAATTTGGATGATGTAATCCAAAAGACTGAGCACGCAACCATTTCGAGAGAAAGGCATCTAAAATTACTAAATGAAATAGCAGATAAAAATACTTATGAAAATCGGTACATTGAAATCATACAAAGAAACAAATAAGTTTTTAGAAGTCAGTTTATTTCTTTTTGCGTTTACACTTCCGATGTGGAACAGCATAAATACAATTTTTATCTACCCCATCTTGGTTGCCTGGTTATTACTTAACAATTGGAGTGAAAAATTGAATTTAATCAAAAAGAATTTTATACCGTTAGTATTGCTAACATTGATTTACTTACTTTTTCTCTCAAATTTTCTATTCTCAGACGACGTTTCCCAAAGCTCAAAATTAGCGCTAAAAGCACTCCCTCTTTTTATTTTCCCTTTGGTGTTTTTAAGCACACCAACTAAATATTATAGACTGGGAAGTATTTTCACTGGGTTGACTTTCGGAACCATCATCACAATTTTGATTTGTTGGGGTCGGATTCTTTTGGATATACTTAGTAAAAGAGATCCTTTGGATCAAGCTACTTATTTTTTTGAATGGATTTATACTGATTTTAACTTACTAAAACCTTTTGGTGCACACCCAAGTTATGTGGGAGTAATGGTGGTGTTAGTTATTATAGTTCTCATGTGCTACGAAGGATTCCAAAAGTTTCGCGCAGAAAAAGTTTTATATAGACTTACTTTGATAGCCCTTATATTTTTTATACTTCAGACTAACAGTAGAATATCTTTTGCTTGTCTGGTCTTATTTTTATGTTATTACTTTCTGCGCAACTTTAATAAAAGATCCATATTACAACTACTGGTTTTGTTTGTGGTTCTATTTCTCTTATCTCTGAAGTTTGACTACTTATTCCATAAAATCACTTCTATCCTAAATAAAGATGGTGAAATTACTTTTGACAGATTCCCTAGGTGGCTGGGTATTTGGGAAGAAAATAACAGATTTGGAAATCACTGGATTGGTGTGGGAAAGGAAAAAGCTCAGTTCATATACAACCAATCTTACATGAAAAACGGCTTTGATTTAGCTTTAAGAGAAAATTACAATGCCCACAATCAGTATTTGGATTTTTTTGTATCAAATGGAATTATCGGTGTGATTGTATATTTGTTTGCCTTACTATTCTTTTTATATAATACCCACAAAAACATTATTGCAATTAGCTTTATTCTGATTGTAATATTCTTTTCTGTAAGCGAAACCATATTTGGACGAAGCGTTGGGTTGATTTTCTTCTCATTTTTTTATGCTTTATTATTTTCCAACTTTAAAAACCAACCTTTGAGATGAAATTAGCAATAATCACAACGCGGTATCCGCAAAAAAACCAACCCTATAACCACATGTTTGTACATGTAAGAGCTAAATATTTCAAAGAAATGAATATTGAAGTAGATGTATTTGTTCCTTCGAAATCTCACTCCAATTATGAATATGAGGGTATTAAGGTACATCAACTTTCAAGTAAAGAAATAATAAAAAGAACTAGACAGTATGATTTAACATATTTACATTTGTTAAACACCTATTTCTTTATTAAAAACGGAGGAAACATTATTTACCAATACCTAAAAAAAAACAACCAACCTTTTGCCGTATATATTCACGGGTCAGAGATTTTAAAGTACCCGGAATATCTATATGATTTCAGCTTCTCTTTTCGCGGAATTCTAAAATACTTGTATCTCAACTTTTGGAATCATTTAAAAATGAAGCAATTTGTTTCTGATGCTTCTATGAAAGATAATACTCTTTTCCTCTTTCCATCTAATTGGATGAAAAGTCACACGGAAAAAGTCCTTAAAGAAAAATTAAGTCATTTTGAAGTCATCCCAAATGGAATAGACACCGATCATTTTAAATTTTCAAACTCTTTTGAAAAAAGATATAAGTTACTCATGATTAGACCTTTGTCGGATATAAAATATGGATTTGACTTAGCAATTGAAATGATGAGATACCTTCCCTCTGAATTCAGTCTGACCATTTATGGCAAAGGTAAGTTTGAGAAAAAATGCCATGATTTAATTTCGAAGTATAAATTGAACGATCGTGTAAGCATAAAAAGCACTTTTGTAGAAAGACAAAATCTACCAGAGTTGTTTTCCAATTATGGTTTATTCATAGCCACCACCAGATTTGACTCACATGGTGTCATCATGTGCGAAGCAATGGCTTCCGGACTACTGACTATAAGTAATCCGGTGACGGCAATTCCTGAATTTGTTAAAGATGGAATCAATGGTATTTCTGATAATTCAATGCAAGAAATTGCCAAGAAAATTATCAATGCAACAACAAATGAAAATTTATTTAAAACCATAACCCAAAACGCAAGGTCTTCAATGGAGGAATTATCTATTGAAAAAATGGGACAAAAAGAATTAGACGCTTTAAAAAATATAATTGAATAGATATGTGTGGAATTTTAGGTTCTGTAAATAAAGCATTTGGAAATGAAACTCTTGACCTGATTAAACATAGAGGTCCAGACCATGGGGAAATACTTTCTTTGAAATGGAATGATTCTGATATCACGTTTGGGCATAGAAGACTATCTATCGTGGATCTGTCTCCTTCTGGAAACCAACCAATGAAAAACCCGCTTAATGAGAACTTAATTATATTTAATGGAGAGATTTACAATCATGAATTTTTAAAAAACTCTTTATCCGATTATAATTTCAAAGGACATTCCGATACAGAAACAATTTTGTATTATCTGAGTAAATTTGGAATTGATTCTATAGAAAATTTCAATGGGATATTTGCCTTTGCTTTTTTTGATAAGGCCAAGGGAAAGATATTTCTCGCCAGAGATCCCTATGGTGTAAAGCCGTTATATTATTCTGTATCGAACAATTCTCTTGTATTTTCTTCAGAAATCAGACCGATTAAAAGTTTGATTCAAACAGAAACCAATAGGGAAAATTTAGCCCAATTACTTAAATTAAGATATTCCCCATCACCTGATACAATTTACTCAAACATTTTCAAACTAAGACCCGGCCATATTTTGGAATATGATCTTGCTTCTCATACGACTTCCATAAAACCTTTCCAAAAAGCTATAAATATTAATGTTAATGCTCAATTTAATCGTTGTGTTGATAAATATGGTGAATTATTGGAAAAGGCTGTAGACAGACAATTAATGTCAGATGTGGAGATTGGCTCACTTCTCAGCGGAGGAATCGATTCAGCGCTAATTACATATTTTATGGTAAAAAGATCTCCGGAAAAGATTAAATCCTTTACGGTAGGATTTGATGAGCATAGCGGTGAAAGCGAACTCGATGATGCGAAGGAGACAGCCCAAATTTTAGGCACCCAACACAAAGAAGTAATTCTCCACCAAGACAATTTTAAAGAAATTTTCGAGAAAATAATTGATATAGTGGAAGAACCTTTAGGAACAACCTCTACCATACCCATGTACTTTTTAAATATGGAAGTGGCAAAGCATTTAAAAGTTGTTCTAACGGGTCAGGGAGCCGACGAGCCCTTAGGCGGCTATACCCGATATAAGGGTTTATTTATGAGTGAGAAAATCCCTGAGCTCTTCTTCCGGTCACTCCAGCCTATAAGCCCCTTTATAAAAAATGAGAAAATTTCAAGAGCAATAAACGCTTTCGGAGAAAAGGATAAAATCAAAAAACTGGAAAATTCTTATATGCTGTTCAACGAAAAAGAAATTTTTGAACTAATTAATACCCAAGATCACAACAGTTACACCAAAATAAAATATTTTTATGATGATCTCAACTGTGAAAAGAAACATCTTGTCGAATCAATGATGTCCATTGATAGTCGTATGAATTTAGCAGATGATTTGTTGCTTTATACCGATAAAATTTCCATGCACTTTGGAATAGAAACCAGAGTCCCGTTCTTGGATCATGAACTCATGAACTTTCTTGAAACACTACCCTATCCATTTAAAATTAAAAAAGGGCAGGGTAAATATATTCACAAAGAATTTGCAAAAAGTATACTCCCACCAAAAGTAATAAATAGAAAAAAGAAAGGCTTTCAATCCCCAACTAATCAATGGTTTAAGGATCAGCTCGGAGATTTAATGATCTCTGAATTAAATCAAAATCCAGAATTTGCTCAGTATTTCAATCTCGAAAAAATCCGAAGCTTAATCAAAGTTCACAAGGCAGGATTTAATAAAGAAAAACAACTTTTTCTATTATTTTCCCTTCTTTATTGGTTTAAATCAAATAAAATAAACCTATGATTCAGAGAGTTCCATTTTTAAACACTTTCTATGATAATTTAACGGCTCAACAAACACTTGAGATCATAAAAAATGCTATATACACAAAGCAACAAATTCATCATACCGTAATAAATGCCAACAAGGTTGTATTATTACAGAAAGACTTAGAATTACGCAATAGCGTAAACTCTGCAGACATTATAAACATTGATGGAGCAGGTGTACTCTGGGGAGCTAAAATCTTAGGAAAACCTGTGAAAGAAAGAGTAACAGGAATTGATTTAATGGAAGCAGTTTTAAAAATGGCTCAAAAAGAAAATTTTAAAGTTTATTTTTTGGGAGCGAAGGAGGAGATTGTAAAAACATTGGTAGATCTTTATTCTGAAAAATATGGTGAAAACATAATTTCAGGTTATCAAAATGGCTATTTTAATAATCAGAACGAACCAGAGATTGTAAATATTATTGCTCAATCAAATCCGCAGATATTATTTGTAGCCATGCCCTCTCCTAAAAAAGAAAACTTCTTATATAAATACCGTAAAGACTTTAGTGATATAAACTTTATAATGGGGGTGGGCGGAAGTTTTGATGTCCTTGCTGGTAAAGTAAGTCGTGCTCCGGTGTGGCTACAAAAAATGGGAATGGAATGGTTTTACAGGTTGATTCAGGAACCCAAAAAAATGTGGAAAAGGTATCTTATAGGTAATCTCTCCTTTATTTACCTCATATTAAATTCAAAAATCAAAAAATAGGATGAAATCTATAAGTAAGCATAATTTAATCCTTAACATATTACAGTTAGTTATAGACTTTACTATACTTACCTGTTTATTTTATATTTTCTTATTCATTCATTTTCCACATATAGAAAAAAATTTTGATTCTGTCATTATCTTCACCCAAGATCATATCAAAGCTCTTATTTTAATAGTAGTGTCTTGGTTATTTATTTCTAGCAATTCAAAAATTTACAGTAAATTTTCTGAAGAACGCTTCATAGATTTTATTAGAAGATTTTCCTCTCACATCGTTGGTTTTTCCATTATACTATTTGCTATTTCAGGCTTGAAAACTGAAAATCTTTATACAAATAAAGAATCTTTTTATTTCATACTGATTTTAACAAGTTCAAGCTTTCTCATTAAATTGATTTTGTTTTATACAATAAAATTCTATCAAAGAACTGGTAGAATTGTCAAAGAAAGAATAATTATTATTGGTGCTAATAATAATTCGGATTATTTTCTTAAAACTATAAAAAACCAACCACAGCTAGGAATTTCAGTGGAAAACCACTTAACTAGTTCATCTTCAAAAGATAATCCCCAATCTTTATATAAAATTCTCAACAATAAAACTCATAAAAATATTGACGCTATTTATTTGGCATTAGGCAAGAAGATGAACAATGATGAAGTAAATAATATAATAAAAATTGCTGAAGAGAATTTTATAAAAGTGAAATTTATTTTTGACTCCCTACTTGAAAGTCAATCCAATTTAGATATTTCATTTGTAGATACTTTCCCTATTTTTACATACAAGAAACTGCCGCTTGACTTTCTATCAAATAGAGTTATTAAAAGAACCTTTGACCTCATCTTTACTATGTTGATTTTCAGCACCATACTCTGGTGGCTCCTACCCCTCATTTCCATCATGGTTTATTTTTCCCAGGGCCGCCCCATTCTTTTCAAACAAAAACGAAACGGACTCAACGGAAAAGAATTTGATTGCCTTAAATTCAGAACCATGCGACCTCATAAGTTCAATGATATTAAACCAACCGAACGTGACGATCCCCGCGTGACGAAACTCGGGAAAATACTTCGGAAAACAAGTCTGGATGAACTTCCGCAATTCATCAATGTATTAAAAGGTGAAATGTCCATCGTGGGACCACGTCCACACATGGTATCTGAAAATGAATCTTACTCTGAGATCATCAAAAGATATTCTTTGCGCCATTACGTTAAACCCGGAATTACAGGACTCGCTCAGGTAAAAGGTTACCGTGGCGCAATTGACAGTGATAAAGACATGGAAATGCGTATCCGTACCGATATTTATTATGTGCGTAACTGGTCCTTCCTTTTGGATTTATTTATTATTTATAAAACAGCAAAACTGATGATTTTCGGAGACGAAAATGCAATCTGAGTAGGGATAAATTTCACCTGAATGCCAAGTTGTCAGTGTTTGATTTCTTAACTCTTTAAAAATGTCATATTTCCTGGCTTGGCACATTTTTCGACATATCAGAAGCAAATAATTTTCAAATAAAAATTTACAGATATGTCAGAAATTACAATTAAACCGTTGGCAGACCGTGTGGTCGTAATGCCTGCACCTGCCGAAACACAGACTGCGTCGGGAATCATCATCCCCGATACGGCAAAAGAAAAACCTCAGCAAGGAACTGTTGTTGCTGCCGGAAATGGCAAACCCGAAGAGCCGATGACGGTTAAAGTTGGAGACAAAGTTCTTTACGGAAAGTATTCCGGTACCGAATTGAAATGGGAAGGTAAAGATTACCTGATCATGAGAGAGTCCGATATTTTGGCAATCGTTTAAAAAATTTCGTTTCAGGTTTCAGGTTTCAAGTTCAAGGTTTCCTGCTCCTGAATTTAACGTAAAACTTTGAACATCAAACTTTAAATACAAAATAAAAATGGCAAAAGATATCAAATTTGATGTAGAATCAAGAGACGCTTTAAAAAGAGGTGTCGATGCATTGGCCAATGCTGTTAAAGTCACATTGGGGCCAAAAGGAAGAAACGTAGTGTTGGAAAAATCATTCGGTTCTCCGCACGTTACCAAAGACGGTGTTTCGGTAGCAAAAGAAATCGAATTGGAAGACCCGATCGAAAACTTAGGCGCACAAATGGTAAAAGAAGTGGCTTCTAAAACCAATGATGTAGCCGGTGATGGTACAACTACAGCAACTGTACTTGCTCAGGCAATTGTACGCGAAGGATTGAAAAACGTTGCGGCAGGTGCAAATCCGATGGATTTGAAACGCGGTATCGACAAAGCAGTTACGGCAATCGTTGGTAACTTGAAAGAACAATCTCAGGAAGTAGGTGACAGTTCTGATAAAATCAAACAAGTTGCTTCTATTTCGGCCAACAATGATGATACCATCGGGTCGTTAATTGCAGAAGCTTTTGCTAAAGTTGGAAAAGAAGGTGTGATCACTGTTGAGGAAGCAAAAGGAACCGATACGACAGTTGACGTTGTGGAAGGAATGCAGTTCGACAGAGGATATCAGTCTCCTTATTTCGTTACCAATCCCGATAAAATGGTAGCGGAACTTGAAAATCCATACATTTTATTGTACGACAAAAAGATTTCAAACCTACAGGATATCCTTCCTGTTTTGGAGCCCGTTGCACAATCAGGTCGTCCGCTTTTGATTATTTCAGAAGAAGTTGAAGGACAAGCTTTGGCAACATTGGTGGTAAACCGATTGAGAGGTTCCTTGAAAATCGCTGCGGTAAAAGCGCCAGGATTTGGTGACAGAAGAAAAGCAATGTTGGAAGACATCGCTATTCTGACCGGAGGAACTGTAATTTCAGAAGAAAGAGGATATTCGCTGGAAGGAGCAACATTGGATATGCTTGGAACTGCTGAAAAAGTTCAGATTGACAAAGACAATACAACCATCGTAAACGGTGCAGGAGACGAAGCACAAATCAAAGCACGCGTAAACGAAATCAAAGCTCAGATCGAATCCACAACTTCTGATTACGACCGTGAAAAACTACAAGAGCGTTTGGCTAAATTGGCAGGAGGTGTTGCAGTTCTTTACGTTGGAGCAGCTTCTGAAGTAGAAATGAAAGAGAAAAAAGACCGTATCGACGATGCCCTGCACGCTACAAGAGCTGCTGTTGAAGAAGGTATTATCCCAGGCGGTGGAGTTGCATACGTACGAGCTCTTTCTTCTTTGGATAATTTGGCAGCCGAAAATCCAGACGAATCAACCGGTATCAACATCGTAAGAAGAGCGATTGAAGAACCTTTACGTCAGATTGTGATCAACGCAGGAGGTGAAGGTTCTGTAGTAGTTGCAAAAGTAAAAGAAGGAAATGCTGATTTTGGATACAACGCTAAAAACGATACCTACGAAAATATGTTTGAAGCGGGAATCATTGACCCAACCAAAGTTACACGTGTAGCTTTGGAGAACGCAGCTTCTGTTTCCGGAATGTTGATTACAACCGAAGCGGTTATTACCGAAATCAAGAAAGATGAACCTGCGATGCCTCCAATGGGTGGCGGAATGCCGGGAATGATGTAAGAAATTTTGAAGGCTAAGGTTCTCGAAGCCGGGAAATTTAAATAGAGAAGCGGGCAGAAATGTCCGCTTTTTTAATGGAATTAGTGCAGGCTAATTTCTCAGAACGAGTTTTAGAAAATTCTGGTGGTTTTCCATATCAGATTTGGGAAGTGTCTTTATCCATATTTCCTCTCTATCTTCCATAAGATAAACCTCAATATAGTCCTGTTCATCATAGAGTTTATAGTTTTTACCATCTACCATTCCCTGAGTTATCAGCATTCTTCCCTGCTGGAGTGGAAGAAGTGATTTATAAGGGTCAGAAGCTATAAGCTCTGTCGTGTCCGTAAAAGATTCCACAAATTCACGCTTTGACATTCCATCGGTAATATCATAAACCTTTATTTCATAGGTATGATTGGTGATGGTTATTTCATAAATATTTTCTCCGCCCGTCATGGTCATCAAAACCAGTTCTTTCCATTCCTGTTGGGCATGGCCAGGAGAGAAATAAAGCAGAAAAAAACTTAAAAAGAGAATTCTCATGAAATTATTAAAGGATTAAATGTAGAAAAAAGAAAGAAAAAAACCCCGCTCAAAGCGAGGTTTTTTTATGTGAATTTAAATAAATTATTCGATTGTGAAATTGTCAAAATGCAGGTTGTAGTTTGCATTTTTACCGATTTTCAATGCAAATGTATTTGCGCCGGCAGCTGTGTTAAGATCATTAATAGTACTCAAATCAAGTTCTACCAATACCCATTCGCCACTTGTGTTGATCACACCACCATATTGATTGTTTCCGGCTGGTTCGATGATTGAACTTGAAGTCAAATCTCCAAGGTTAAACACATAGTATTCTCCATTTCCTTTGTAAACATTCAAAGAAACGGATTTGTCTGAAGAACCTTTCATATAGAAAGTAATTCTGCTATATGTTGTTGGTAATCCCGCTTGAGCCAGAGTCGTAAATACATAATCATTTCCATCTGTAGTGGTAGGAGTTGTCTGGATGCTCAAAGAGTTGCTTCCGTTCATTCCTGTACCTGCACTTTGGGTTGCGTACGGTTTAAGTCCAAAAGTATTTAAACCTCCCGTGAAGTTTGCCCAGTTTTCAAAATCATGTCCTGCAAACAAAGGCGTAGCATCACCTGCCGGTGGGTTTGGATCGTCACCGCCACCGCCGGTTGAAGAACAGTTTGGATCTTCATTGTCTATAATTTTAATATCGTCTATCTGGATGGTTGTAGTTACCCCGTTTCCTCCTTCATAAGCAAAAACAATAACGCCTTCTCCACTCAATGAACCAAAGTTATATTCTCCTGATTCTGTAAAGTTCGCAGCATATCCGTCTGTGGTGCCTGTTGCGATGTTGAAAGAAGAAGTGATGTTAACCAAATTCGCAGTAGAAATATTTCCTCCGATGGTATAGTTTGTAGAATAATAAACTTTCAATGGGTCACCATTGTTGTGTCCGTCTTTTGATTTGAAAGAGAATTTATCTGCTTCGTCAAAGTTTACCGGAACTACGAAATAAGAAACGATTGCTCCTGTCGCTTGGTAAGCACTGATTTCGATGTATTTGTTTGCGCTGAATTCTTTTACTCTCCATTTACGAGTACCTTGAATTGGCAAGTTCTCATAATTAGGGAAAGATTCAACATCAATATTGTAAGTTGAGAAATCTTCATTCAAACAAGCAAAAGCTTCTTGGTCTCCACCTCCACTATCTCCAAATCTTGGATTGTCAAACTGAACATCGTTTGTATCACGGATGAATAATTGATATTCGCTTACCGTAATTGAACCGTTGTTGTTTGCGTCATAAGCACTCAATACCGCAGTGATGCTTCCGCTTCCTGAAGGAACAACTTCACTTGCGAAATCTGCAAATCCACTATTTCTCAATACTACACGTTGGTTGTTTGTTTCTTCTGTAGCTCCTTCCAAATAAAGGTTTACAGTTGTTTGGTTGGCAGCATCTGCATAAGTTACACCCGTTTCTTCAAACTGAACATTCTGAATCGTTACCAAAGTATTGATTCTGTCTGAAGCTCCTACCGCAGCAATAGCATCTGAAATTGAACTATAAACTACCGGCTGAAGAGTAGAAATTGGATCACAAGAAATAGCAACATGTCCGTCAACTTTGTTATCTG
This sequence comes from Moheibacter sp., assembly GCF_049672845.1. Lineage (NCBI taxonomy): Bacteria > Pseudomonadati > Bacteroidota > Flavobacteriia > Flavobacteriales > Weeksellaceae > Moheibacter > Moheibacter sp. Next base: position 186,015 of record NZ_JBATWT010000023.1, on the reverse strand, counting down.
ACATTCTTCCTACACGTGTATTTCCGTTTGCATCCTGATAAACTTCTCCGATTTTCAGCGCGCCACGGTCAAATCCAACTTGCAGTCCGTTTAGGTTTACTTTTACTTTTGAACCCAATGGGAAATTATTGAACAAATTGGTTCTGTCCATTTCTACTTGCAAAGCACGCCCTGGGTTTGAAGGGGAATCCTGAACAGAAATTGTTTTAAAGAAGTTCCCGGTTGAATCACTGGAAATCACATAACCTTCAATGATCTGGTCAGTATTAAAATACAAAATTTCATCTGAGTTCTCTGCCATGGTCATCAATTCTGTAATGCTCATGGTGGCCGTCCAAGTTTCGTTACAAACTACCGGCGGCAGTCCGAAATCATCATCCTGCACACATGAATTAAGGGTCATGAGACCAATCATGGCAAGGACTATAAATTTGATTTGCTTAATTGTATTCATTTTATAAAAATTATATCGTTCGTTGTTAATTAAAATCTAAAGAAAACATTTATGAAGTAAGAAGTACCTCTGTCATACCAGTATTTTGGTGCAAACATTGCCTGATTATTGGGATTAAGTGCTTCGGGTAAATTTCCGATACGGATTTGTTCAAATCCTCCGGTTACATAATCGCGGTTGTTAAGAACGTTGTTTACATTTGCGCTCACTCCCATATAATATTTACCAAATCGGAAAGTTTTTCCTGCATTCAGATTCAACATAAACTCGTTTGAAAGTTTTTCCTGTTTCAAAAGGCTTCTTACCAAAGCTTCATCATTTGCTTGCGGATAAGGAATCTGAGTTCCGGCATCTGTGTTATAAGTCAAGAAAGAAGTTGTTCTTCTAAACGGAGCTACATCCAGGTAATTACTTGCAAGGTAGTTTCCTGTGGCTCCAATCCACCAGTAATTTGGGTCACGGTATTCCAATCCAAGTGAGAAACCTTGCTGAGGTCCTGTTGCGATTTTGTAATTTTCCAAATAGGCAATTTCCGGTTGAGTCGCTCCAAATGTTGTATAAGTATTGGTTTCAACAGCATCTCCATCCATAAAATTACTATCAGAGAATCTTTGGTACGTAGGATTGTTATCATAAGTGTATTGTCCTACAGAAGCTACAGCAGACACAGTTAGTGTCGTAGTAATTTGTGCTTCTAAAGCGAACTCTCCTCCGATGAACTGTTTGTCAACATTGTACAAATACTCAGCTCCAAACAAGTTTCCTGAACCACCTGAACCATCATTTACATCAATGTATCCAAAGTTCTTTTCATATTCGTTCATGAATTTGGTATAAAAACCGGTTACACGTCCTTTTACTCTCGGTGCTCGTAAGATATAGCTCAAATCAGTAGCCAAAATCTGAGAACTTTTCAGGTTATGTGCATCCTCAACTCTTACTTCTTGTCTGGCAGCGTTCAAATAAGTATGGTTGTCGATGGTATAGTCATTGGATCTTGCATTTGGAAAGATTTCGTCAGATGTAGGAGCATTTGTTGCATACATAGCGTTTAACTGGAAGAAATTTCTACCGTTTAACTTATATAGAATCTGCGCTTTTGTACCGAAATCAAGGAATTCGTAAGTTTTACTTTTTCCTTTTGAATTATCTAAATACTGTTCATGACGATAATTACCCTCTCTGAAAACAGAAGTATATGCTGCTTTCATGCCCAAGGTGATATCAAATTTATTCAAAGCCAATTCCCCTTGAACAAATAGTTCTCCGCGTTGGTGGTTGATTTCATAATCGTACTGGTATCTGTCTCCTTCATAAACTCTTCTGTTTTCATCTTCATCTACGTTATAAGAGCTTTTTTGGAAAGCATTATAATTCACAAAATAATTTCCGCCCAACAAATCAAGAACTTCTCTGTAAAGCTGAGATCTTGTGTTTTGATAATTGAACCCGGCAGTCAATTTAAAATTACTCAATACCTGAGATTGCAAGCGAGTCGAGAAAGTCATGATCTGATCTTCATTTACGTCTGCTGCCAAAACATATGCTGCACCTCCTTCACCTCGGTTGTAGTTCTGATTATAAATATCAGTCCAGTCCAGTTGTGAAACTGTCTGGTCATTTTGCCATTCCCAAATTCTCTGATCTATTTCTTCCTGCGTTACCCCGTCTTGAGATGCGTAAAAGCTGGGAAGATTTCTGTAATAAGTCGGAGAAGGGTTATTGGCTTTAAACCAATCCAAACGACTTCTGCTATCTTTTCCAAACTGATAGCCTATTGTTGAAATCAATTTAGAACTCTGTGATATATTCCAGTGGTGAGTCAAAGTAATCAAAGGCTCGTGGAAATTTCTGATGCGTTCGCTTCTCTTTTCTCCATCCTGCCATCCCCAGTAAGCATTGTAATCTTTGCCCATCAGGTCATAAACTTCCTGTGTGTTCGGACTATTGGTCGAACGGCGAGTTGGCGCGCCAAATCCGCTTAAAACAATACTGTGTTTTTCGTTAATTTTTTTCTCAGCTGCCAAAAAGTAAGCCCAGGAATCATAGAAAGTTCCTTCAATGGTTCCTTCTTCTGCCCATCTTCTGGCTGCAGATCCCATAAATGCCCATCCATTGTCCATCAAACCAGTATTATAGGTAGCCAAAACTCGTTGGTTGTACGAGCGGTTTGTAAATGAATAAGCCAAACTCGTTCCTTTACGAAGTGTTGACGGACGGGTATCATAATAAGTAACCCCTCCAACGTCTCCAAAGACATAATCAGATGGTTCAACCCCAATGGTCTGTTCTGCAGGTCTACGCGTTACATCATTGAGTCCACCCCAGTTACCGAAATTCACACGGTCATTGTTGATTTTATTCATTCGAACTCCGTTAAAGAAAACATCATTGTACTTGTTGTCATATCCACGCACTTTGAACCAATAAGCACCCAGTTCGTAAGAAGCTGTACTGGCAAAAACGTCCTGAGAGGATTGTAACAAACCTGCAGCTGACTGTGAAGAAGATTCATCGGCCGATAATTCGTCTTCTGTCAGTGTGATAATTCCTGTTTCTTCGTTTCTGGGGTTGAAATCAATTTTCAGATCACCCAGATCAATACGCTGTTCATTACTTACAACAACCTGTTGCATCAAAGTCACATAACCCACTCCCGAAACTCTGATGGTATAGGTTCCGGTCGGAACATCTACAAACTGAAAATAACCAATTCGGTCGGTAGTTACCTCTTCACCGGTTTCCGTAATAGTTACCGACATATTGTAGAGCTCTTTTTCTGTCGAGGAATCTTTCACAATCCCTGAAATTCTTGTTTGACCCCATAGTGCAACACTCATAATCACACTAAATGCCATACTTAATAATAATTTATCCATTCAAAGAATTTTAATCTTTACTTTTGCGTTTTCAAATTCTAATTGCCTACGCATTTAAAATGAGGGCACAAATGTACTAAATATTATGAAGTATAAAATTAATAAATCATTAACCTACTTAACATTATTTGTTTCATTTTTAACAATTAATGTGTCTGCACAGCAAAAATTTCAGGCTGCAACTGTTGCTTTTTACAACGTTGAAAACCTTTTTGACACCGAAATTTCGGTCGGATACATAGATGGGACGCGCAGTCCGGAAGATCCTATGTACCATATTTCTATTCCGGCAGACCAAATTCCAAATTATGAATCAGAACCTTTTGAAGGTGAATATACCTACGCCAACCTTAGCGGGAAAAAAGTAATCCGTCCGCTGATTCTACAAAAAGAAGAATTCTCTCCGGGCGGAAAAAAAGTTTGGACAGAGGAAAAATACAACCAGAAACTGAAAAATCTTGCCGAAGTTATCGCCGAACTGGGCAAAGCAGAAACCCAAAGCGCTCCCGTTATTGTTGGACTTTGTGAAATCGAAAACAGAAAGAATGTGGAGGATCTCATCAATCAGCCGGCTCTGAAAAAGTACAATTATGGAATCGCACATTTCAATTCTTTTGATGCACGTGGCGTAGATGTAGCACTTATTTATCAAAAAGACCGCTTTCAAGTAACCAAAGCAAAACCTTATGTTATTGAAATTTACGGAAGTGATGGAAAAAGAGATTATACCCGTGACATCCTTCGTGTAACCGGCTTACTGGATGGTGAAGAAATCACTTTTCTGGTAAACCACTGGCCTTCCAGAAGTGGTGGCGAACAAGCCAGCCGTCCCAGAAGACAAAAAGCTGCTGAAGTGATGAAGGGTATTTATGAGGAAATCCGTGCAGAAAATCCGAAAGCCAAAATCATGGCTTTGGGTGACTTTAACGATGACCCCGTAAGCCCGAGCCTGGACAAAGTAATGAAAGCCGTTCCCAACAAAGGAAAAATCAAGGATGTCGACATCGTAAACCTGATGTACAATATGTTCAAAAACGGAATGGGAACACTTGCTTACCGCGATTCCTGGAATCTTTTTGACCAGATACTGGTTACCGGAACCATGATTGAACCCCAAAAGAAATTTGATTCCTATAAAGTGTACAAAACCGATATTTATTCGCCGGCCCACTTGGTTCAACCCGACGGACAATACAAAGGCTATCCTTACAGAATGTTCTCCGGAGATACCTTCCGCGCGAAAGGTTATTCAGACCACTTCCCGGTTTATACCGTTTTGCTGAGACAGGCAAACTAACAAATTAAAAAAAATCCGTTCACTTGAAATGAACGGATTTTTTGAGCTAAGATTAGTTTTTCTTCTTCAACAGTGGAACCGTACTACAGGCTTCACCGTACATCAGCGATTGAATATGCGGTTGGATTTTTTCGATTAATTGAATGTAAGCTGCATCCGGAACAGGTTTTCTACTACAACCTTTCACGATAATTTTCTTTCCTTCATACTGCGAAATGTCCATATTCTGAATGATTTCCTGGTAAACAGAAGTTTCCAAATCCAATAAATTTCCCTTCACAATCTTCTTCGCATAAGGCTGTAAATAAGTCGCAACCAACAAAAATGCCCAGGACGGAATAATCGCATCTGTGGAACAATGCATCGCTACATAAGCGTCCTGATATTGCGTCCAATCGTGATTTTTCAAAGACTCGCGGAAGTCTTTTTCCTTCAGAATTAATTCTTCGTACAAAAAATTTTTCAGGTCAAAAACCATTCTGCTACCTTCCGGATAATATTCTTCCAAATCAATGGTCACCAAAGGGCTTTTGGCGACGCGGTTTACTATCTCTTCCATTTTCAAAAATCTCTATATTTGTTGGGATTGTAAAGTTACAAAAGAATCCCGACTAATTAATTCTACACACTAAGCTTTGAAAATATTATCATCACTTCTGTTTTTCCTCTTAATCCAAACGGTTTGGGCACAACCCAAAAATCCGAAGGAGTGTGATTTGCTTATCAATCAGGGAATTGAAAAAATGTACCATAAAGAACATGCGGCTTCGCTGGAACTTTTGGTACAAGCCAAATCTGCGGCGGAAAATAACAATTGGACTCAACAGAATTTCAGAGCGACCAACAACATAGGAGCGAATTATTATATGATGATTGATTTTGGCGAAGCACTGAAATATTACCTCGAAGCTTACGAAATCGCCGAAAAATCTGAAGACACCAAAAACATCATGACCGTCCTGAACAATATTGCCATTCTCTATTTTCAGGAAAGAAACAATGAAAAGGCACACGAATATTTCCTGAAAGCCTATCAACTTGCCGACGAGAAAAGTCAGCCTGAAAAAAAAGGATTTTATGCGCTCAATTTGGGGTTGGTCCTCAATAAATTAGGGAAATTAGAGGATGCTGAAAAATTCATTTCGGAAGCCAAAAAACTAATTCCATCCGATTCAGAATTCTTCCTGATGACCCAAATGGCAACCGCAGAAAATAATCTTTTCAAAAAAAATATTTCTTTGGCGGAACAACAAGCTTTGGAAGTTTTGCCCCAACTGACCGGCAACCGACAAATTGAAAACCGAATTTTCATCTACCTCGTCCTCTCGCAGGTTTACGAAGAAATGAAAGATTATAAAAAAGCAATTTCCTATTTGAGTCTGGCCAGAAAAGAATCGGCCAATGTGCAGGATAAACTGGAAATTTATAACTTCCTGTCACGTATTTATGCTTCCCAACACGAATACGGAATTTCACTCTTGTACAAGGATTCGGTGATTCTTACCAAAGACTCGCTGAACAACATAAGGAATTCAGCTTTATACGAAAACGGAAAAATAAAATTCGAAATTCAGAATTATCAGTACGAACTCAAAGAAAGTCAGCGAAAACTCGAATCAAGCCGAAGCTTACTTTTAACTATTTTAATATCAGGTTTTTGTATAATTATTTTAATAGGACTTGCCTTTCGAAACAACCATATCAAACACAAGCAAAAAGAAAAGATTGCCGAATTGGAACTGGAAAAAGAAAGAAATGAAAACCTCTTACTCGAAAAACAATTAAAAGAACAGGAAGCATTGGCTGAACTTGAAAATGAAAAGCTTAAAAACGAACTCGAAAAGAAAAACCGAAAACTCGCCACACGCGCCCTTCATCTTTCCAGCAAAAATGAAGTAATTGAAGAAGTAATCAGACAATTAAGTTCCAATCCGCAAACTGCCAATAGTGATTTTGTCAAAAAATACCTTCAGGAACTCAAAATACAGTTGAAATCAGATCACCAGCTCGAATCTTTTTTCACGCATTTCGAAGAAGCCAATCCCGGATTTCTCAATCGCCTCAAAGCCAAACACCCCGACCTCATTCCGGGTGAAATTAGATTTATTACCTATGTGTATATGAACCTCAACAATAAAGAAATTGCTTCCCTGCTCAACATCACACCGCAGTCCACACGCAAACGGAAAGAAAGGTTGAGTAAAAAACTAAACCTGCCTGACGGTGAAAATTTATTTGGCTATTTATCAGGCATTTAATGTTAAAGTCACAAAGGAAGACCTGCTTTGTCACAAAATGTCGCAACTATTTTTCCTCAATTCAAATTCCGAATTAGGAAATTTACGTTGGATTAAAAATATCAAAATGAGGAAAATATTTATTTGCTTTTTACTTGGGTTTCTGATAAACCTTCAGGCCCAGTTTCAACTCGCCGGTTCTTATGAATACGGACAAATTTTGGATGTAACTTATCATCCGACTCTGGAAAATACCGTTTATGGAAGAACAGTTACCAACCATATTGTCAAATCAACCGATTTGGGTGAATCCTGGGAAGTCATTCATTCGGTTCCGCAAGAAAATTGGTACATCACAATAAAAGATTTGCGATTGACGAGCGATGGGACTTCGCTTTCCTACATTTGCTTAGCGGAGGGTACCATTTACAACCGGGTTGAAATTTTAAACCTTGCCACAGAAGAGGTCGAGAAAGAGATTGTTTCACCCATTGGTCCGGCACCGGGAAGTTTATTGCAATCTTATTCGCTTGCCAAAGACAATACAGACATCGCATTGTTTCACACCACCAAAATCATCGACTGGGGACTGGTTACTGAAATTTTCTATACCACCGACGGAGGCACCATCTGGCATTCAGTTTATTATGGCCCGGATAACGGCGATATCAATGTAAACAATGTTGCGATTTCGCCTTATGATTCAGAAAAATTATTCATTATGCGTGGCGCATCACCGAATTCGGTGGAAGGCGGCCTTTTGATTTCGGAGAACGGCGGACAAAGCTGGACGGAAAAAATCCCGAATACCAACTTTTCTGCGATTGCTTTTCATCCCGAAAATGAAAATGAAATTTACCTGGGAACTTATTATCTCGGATATGAACAAGAACAAAATCTTTACAAATCCACAGATGCAGGCGAAACCTGGACCGCCCTTCCCATCAGTTGGACAGACGGTTCCACCAACAGTATTCATTCCATCGTTTACAATCCATCGGACTATGAAAATATTTTAATTCTGGAAGAAAATGAAGTCGCGATTTCAAACGACGGTGGACAAACCTGGGAAAATCATGTTTATACCGGAACCGATTATGAAACCGACTATTACTATGGAATTTCGGCTTCTTTCAATCCTTTTGATGAAAATCAGGTGATCATCAGTGCTAATTATTATCCGTTCATTTCCAATGATGGCGGATTAACATTGGAGAAGTTTAAATCACCTTTCCTGAACGCTTCGCTACGAATGGACATTCATCAAAACGATGAAAAGCATCTTTATTACGGATTGCGAAATGGAATTGTTCATCTGAATTTAGAAACCGGTGAAGAAAATGCGATCGGTCTGCTTCCGCTTGGGCAAATGTCCAATATGAACCGAAGTGGCGCTTATGCCGATGCGCACAAAGCCGGACGCTTGTTTTTTTCCAATACGGCCATGATGGGGAATTCTTCTTTATTTATGAGCGATGACAATGGCGAAAACTTTTCCAGTGTTTATTCCGGAAGTTACCTTTTCCTGATTGCACAAGCAAGTTTGCCTTCAAATCCCGATAAAACCCTGATTTCCTTCGGTGAAATGCTGGTAAAAATGGATTTGACAGATTCCGCAAATCCTTTGAGTGAGGAATTAATGCTTCCATCCTTCGGTTATGTGGAAGTTATGCTGTATGATGGAGATGAAAACACCTTTTTCATCGTTCAAGAAAACAAAGTATATAAAACCGAAGATGGCGGACAAAACTGGACAGATGTCTCTTCTGGACTTGAAAACCTTACCAATGATGATTTTATTTATGATTTAAAAAGAAATCCTTTAAATTCTGATCAATTGGCTATAGCGACTTCAAAAGGAATTTTTATTTCAAATGATAATTCTGACAACTGGACTCAGATTTATGATAACGGACCGATGAACCGCGTGGAATTCTCTCCTTTTGTAGAAGGGAAAATCGTGGCTTCAGCCAGATTTGAAGACGGAAGTTTTTATCCGGCTTCTCATTCCAAAACCGTTTTTTCCAATGCTGCTGGTCAAAGCTGGACGGAAATTTCTACCGAAGAATTAGGATATATGAGAACCATTTCGACGGAAATTATTTTCAACGATGAAAATTCGGCCGATACTTATTTCTTGGTTCCTGATTTGGGATTGGTTCAATACACGCTGGATCTGAGTACAATGGGAATCTCCAATCCTGAAACAAATCTTTCAGACATTGTGATTTATCCGAACCCGACTTCAGGAATTTTAAATATTCATTCCGAAAAAGAAGTTGAAAATATTGTGATTTTCGACCTGAACGGAAAGAAAATCACGGAGACTAAATCGTCAAGAATTAATCTGTCTTACCTTCCAAAAGGAGTTTATCTAGTTCACATAAAACTCATGAACGGCAAGACCGAAACCAAAAAAATAGTGAAACAATAGTTTTGTTAATTCAGTTAATTTTGTTGTCAGGCAATCTCTTGTAGTTTGCCTGATTTTATTTTTCGGTCAAACGCATTATCTTTGTTTCGTTCAGCTTTGCGCTGATTTCTTGAGAAAATTAAATGAAATACTACATCATAGCAGGCGAAGCATCGGGCGATCTCCATGGCTCTAACCTGATGAAAGAGCTGAAAAAAAAAGATGCGCAGGCAGAGTTCCGTTTCTGGGGCGGTGATCTCATGCAGGAACAGGGAGGAACGCTTGTCAAACACTATCGGGATTTGGCTTTTATGGGCTTTGCCGAAGTGATTATGAACCTTCGTACCATTTTGGGAAACATCAAATTCTGTAAAAAAGACATTCAGGAGTTTAAACCCGATGCTGTGATTTTGATTGATTATCCGGGATTTAATTTAAGAGTGGCCGAATTCGTCAAAAGCCTTGGCATCAAGGTCTATTATTATATTTCGCCCCAAATCTGGGCTTGGAAAACCGGGCGGGTTCATACCATCAAAAAATTTGTGGATCGTATGTTTGTAATCCTTCCTTTTGAAAAGGATTTTTATGCGAAATACGATTACGAAGTCGATTTTGTGGGACATCCTTTACTCGATGCTTTGAAAGATTTGCCCGAACTTACGACTGAAAAATTCAAATCTGAAAACAACCTGGACGACCGAGAAATCATCGCCATTCTTCCGGGAAGCCGTAAGCAGGAAATCCGGGTGAAATTGCCGATTATGCTTTCAGTTGCGAAAGATTTTCCCGAATATCAGTTTGTAGTGGCGGGCGCTCCTTCGCAAGAAGAAAGTTTTTACCGCGAAATCGCAGGCAATGATTTGAAAATCGTTTTTGGAAAGACCTATGATTTATTGCGCAGCGCCGAAGCCGCTTTGGTAACATCAGGAACGGCGACTTTGGAAACGGCTTTGCTCGATACACCCGAAGTGGTTTGCTACAAAGGAAGCCGTATTTCTTATGAAATCGGAAAACGTGTAGTAAAATACATCGATTATATTTCACTTGTGAATTTAATTATGAACCGGGAAGTGGTCAAAGAATTGATTCAAAATAAATTAAATACAAAAAACCTGAAATCCGAACTTTCCAAAATTCTGAACGAACCCAAACGTTCTGAAATTCTGAATGATTACAAAGAACTGAGAGAAAATCTCGGAGGCTCGGGTGCATCGCAGCGGACGGCAGAATTGATTGTGAGGGATCTGGAAGCCTAATTATTTTTTGACTACGATCATTCTAATTAATCGAACCTCGCCGAACTAATTCGCTTCGACGAGATTCTTTACCTGATCAATTAAGGTGCTTTAATATTGCTCCAACAAATAATTAATCAAATCGGTTGTGGTTACAATTCCTACCAATTTACCGTTGTCTACAACCGGAATTGAATGGAAACTTTGTTTAGCAAGCATTTCCGCAACTTCTTTAACGGTAGCATCTGACTCAACGGAAACCGGAACTCTGGTCATCACCTGCGGAATTGTATACATATCATAAACAACCGAATCCACAGTTTCTTCGTTTTCGTTCAAATCAGCAAAACTGATTCTCAATAAATCGGAACGGCTGATTACGCCTACGATTCTCTCGCCTTCTACAACCGGAATATGACGGATGCTGTGTTTGTTAAACAATTTTTCGGCGTCATATAAAGATTGGGTAGGATTTAAGGTTACTAAATCTTTTGACATAATCTGTGTTACGGGAACTCTCTGTTTCATTTTATTTGTTTTATAATTAATAATTCGTTCTTCTTATTTTTCAATACTAAGTTCCTGAAGTTTTTACCTTAAAAGAATGACCCCCGACATTTGAAAATAGATTTGTTTTTCCTAACTTAAAAAGATTGTTACACACGAATTTTTGACAAATTCCGTTATCTACATTATTATTACTTTTGCCGAATGATAAAAAACCTCGTGTTTCTGTTTTTAATCCTAACGACTATGGCTTCTGCCCAAGACGGAACGCGTGTATACGAATTTGTCAATATCACCACTTCGCCGCGTCAGGCTGCCTTGGGAGGAAATGCACAATCGGCATGGGACAGCGACCCCAATATGTCTTATTGGAATCCGGCGCTGATGAATGAACAATCACACGGACAACTCGGGATTAATTACATAAATTACCTTGCCGATGTGAATTTCGGGACGGTTTCTGCGGTTTATCAGTACGATGACGATGAATTTTTCTCTATTCACGGACAATATGTGGATTATGGAGATTTCAGAGGTTATGATGAAAACGACAATCCTACCGGTGATTTCAGTGCCAAAGATGCGGCAATCGTAGTAGGATATGCCCGAAATCTAAGCGATTTTTTTACCGTAGGGGTAAATGCCAAGTACATCAATTCACGAATTGAAAGTTATACTTCTCACGCCATTGCAGCCGATTTAGGATTGGTTTTTCACGATATTGATTACAATACAAATGTGGCGCTTTCTGTGAGAAATATAGGAACCCAACTCCAGACTTATGCCGGCACTCAGGAGAAACTTCCTTTGCAGATAAACCTCGGCATTTCACATCGACTGGAATATGTTCCGCTGGAATTAAGTTTGACTTTGCATGACCTTCAGAAATTTGACATTTCCATGCCGTATAATGAAAACGGACAGGAAACAGGTTTTGGACGAAAGGTAATTGACCACGTTTCCATCGGGGGTGAACTTTTTCCCGGACGCGGATTCAATGTCAGACTGGGCTATAATTTCAAACGGGGAAATGAATTAAAACTGGAAGACCAAAGAACTTTTGCCGGACTTACTTACGGGTTTGGAATTCGGGTGAATTCTTTCCGTTTTGAATTTGCGCATGCCAATTATTACAAAGGTTCCAATTCCAATCACTTTGGACTGATTATCAATCTGGACCGACTTATTCAGGGCAGTAATTACTGGCGTAGTAATCCGTATTATTAAAGCCTCCCCTAGCCCCTTCAAAGGAGAGAAATTCACATCTTGTAATATTGAAATTCATCGGGATAAAATCTTTTTTCTTCTTTTCACTAAATTTGTGAACCCGAGGTTCGGACTTCTAAGTTTGATTTAAAAAATACATTTTACTTTATACATTTTACTTTATACATTTGTTCAATGCGTGATTTGATAATTGCTATCGACGGATTTTCGTCCACCGGAAAGAGTACACTCGCCAAACTTTTGGCAAAAGAACTGGGTTATGTGCACATTGACAGCGGTGCTATGTACCGGGCGCTTACGCTTTATGCGCTGGAAAACAATATGATAGAAGGTGATTTGGTGAGCGAATATGAATTGGTTCCGCAATTGGAATTTATTGATATTCATTTTGAATTCAATGCGCAAAACGGAAAAAATGAAATCTATCTCAACGGCGAAAATGTAGAGGAAAAAATCAGGGAAATGGAAGTTTCGTCCAAAGTGAGTATCATTGCCAAAATTCCCGAAATCCGGGATTTTGCAGTGCAAATGCAAAGAAAACTGGGAGAAAAGCGCGGAATTGTGATGGACGGGCGCGACATCGGAACTACGGTTTTCCCGCACGCCGATTTGAAGATTTATTTGAGCGCTTCGGCTGAAGCAAGAGCCATTCGTCGCTATGAGGAATTACTCAAAACTGAGCATCCGGCGACCTACGAAGAGGTTTTTCAAAATATTTCGGAAAGGGATCTGATGGATTCTACAAGGGAAGTTTCTCCGCTGAAAAAAGCGGCAGATGCCGTCGAAGTCGATAATGGTCATATGACACCGCAACAAACGCTGGAAACGGTTTTGCAGATTATTCGGGAACGATTTGGTTCGTGAAGGTTGACTCTTAAATTTTCCCGCAGATGGTGCAGATTTTCGCAGAGATTTTAATTTAAAACCATTGAGAAATTAAGGGAATGAAGCTTTGGGTAAACTTTGCCAAAGTCTGTGCTGAATGACGAAACTTTGGCAAAGTTATGGGGTTTTTAATCCACCAAAATCCAATATTCCCAAGCACCGAATTCTAAACTTTCTCCTTCGGCCAAACTCAAATTCTCTCCCTTCATATAATTCTCGAATTCTCCTTTAATCGGAATTGTAAATTCTTTGGGAGAATTGGAAAGATTGGCTATGAAATAGAGTTTTTCACCGTCTTTTCCTCGTTTAAATGCCAAAATATTGACGTCATCGGAAGTTTGAATTCTTTCGTAAGAAGCCTTATTCACACCGCCGTTTAAAGCCGGATGTTCATTTTTCAATTGACCTAATTTCGCATAAATCGGCCACATTTTACCTTTGGTATGCGTAAGAGAATCCTTTTCAAAAAACTTTAATCTTCGGTTGAAATCATATTCTTGCCCATTATAAATCAAAGGCATTCCGGGAAGCATATAGGTCAATGCAGCAAAGGCTTCTACCCCATCCCCCAATCGTTCGTATTCAGTACCGTTCCAGGAATTCTCATCGTGATTGGAAGTAAAATTCATCATGATGTCTTTTTTCTGATAAATTGAATCCTGCTCTTTCATCAATTGATCAAAATCCGAAACATTCTTTTTTCCCTGTGCAATTTCATTCATCAAATGATGCACCGGCCAATTATAACCCATATCAAAAACGCTTTTCAGCAATTCTGGTTTATTGGACTCCATCAACATAAACACCGGTTTTATTTCGTTCAATTTCGGATACACGTATTCCCAGAATTCCAGTTTCACATTGTCCGCCACATCGCAACGAAATCCGTCGATATGGGTTTCTTTTACCCAATAAATCATTTCATTTGCCATTGCTTCAAACAATCCTTCGGATTCATAATTCAAATGCGCAACATCTGTCCAACCCCAGGTTTCGCCGGTTTCAGGATTGAGCGGATCGGTAATTTCTCCCGCTGCATTTTTATGGTAAAATTCAGGACGCTCCTCAATCCATTTATGATCCCATCCGGTATGATTGGCCACCCAATCCAAAATCACATAGATCCCGTTTTCATGTGCCGTATCGACCAGTTTTTTGAAATCTTCAAGACTTCCATAGCCCTCGTGAACCGCTGTATAATCGGAAATCGCATAATAACTTCCCAAATATTTTTTACGCTCTTCCGGATCACTAATATCTTCAATGGATTGATCGCCGGTCGCTTTTCGTTTGGCCATCGAAATCGGCTGAACCGGCATCACCCAAAGCACTTTTACACCTAGTTTTTTCAACTCAGGAATGTCTTGGGTAAAAGCGTTGAAAGTTCCTTCGGGCGAATATTGACGGATGTTCGCTTCGTAAATGACCGCGTTTTCCATTTCTTCGGGCGAATATTCCTTCATCGCCAATTGATCCACTTCTATGGTTTTTTCTTGTTTACAAGCCACCGCAAATAAGAATAAACTCAGACTTACTATGATTAATTTTTTATTTAATTTCATTTTTTTTATTTTTTACTCCTGATACTTCTGCGAAAATCTGCGCAATCTGCGGGCAGATAATTTTCCCGCAGATAAACGCTGATTTTTATTTCAACTCCAAAATCATTGAAGCCTTTGCTTTGATTTCTAATCTATTATTCAAATCAATTTCCTTATCAGAAATGATATCTTTTCCTTTCTTAAAATTCTTAATTCCTTCTTTGAAACGTTTCATTTCCAAACTTTGATCTTTTTCTGAATTATTCAAAACCACCATCACGGTTTCTCCCGAATTTTCATCGTACCGAAAATACACATAAACATTGTCCTGTGGCACAAAATGCAAGGTTTTTCCATGGTGAATAGCCGAATTTCCTTTGCGCCAGTTCAATAGTTTCTTTGTGAAATCAAAATATTCTTTCTGCTCAGCGGTCCTTCCGGTTTCGGTAAAAGCATTTTGAGCATCTGACTTCCATCCACCCGGAAAATCACGTCGAATGTCGCCATCGCCCTTGCTCTTTTCACCTTTCATCCCGATTTCAGAACCGTAATACAATTGCGGAATCCCACGAACGGTCAAAATCAAACTCAATCCCAATTTATAATCTTCCAATTTATCATAAATCTGATTGAAACGATTGGTGTCGTGATTTTCCATAAAAACCATCAGATTATTGATGTCCGGATACAGAAAATCATTCGTGAAATTCTCATACACACGGATCATTCCACTGTCCCAGCTTTGTTCTTTTTCGTGAAAAACCATACCGATGGCATCGTGCAAAGTGAAATCCATTACCGATGGCAAATGGGAATTATAATTCTGAATCGCTGCAATCTTACTGTCCTTTTGCCAATAAGCCATTTGCGCCTGATCGTGCATCCAGACTTCGCCTACGATGTTGAAATTCGGATATTCATCCATCACGCGTTGGGTCCATTCGGCAATTCCCTCTTTGTCGTTATAAGAATAGGTATCCACTCTTAATCCGTCCAATCCGGCGTATTCAATCCACCAAATCGCATTCTGCACCATATAATTCAAAACCAAAGGATTTTTCTGGTTCATATCGGGCATCGTTGTATCAAACCAGCCGTCCATGCAGCCTTCGGCATCGGTTTGAGAAGCATTCACATCAAACTGCGTAGTCATCCGATAATTGCTTCGCTGAAATCCGTTTTGCTGACGGGCTTCTTCCGTATCCCAAATGTGGATCCAATCGCGGGTCGGTAAATCCTGAATGATCCAATGTTTGGAACCCCAATGATTGGTCACATAATCCATCACCAATTTCATGTCGCGTTTATGCATTTCGTCTGCCAATCGTTTGTAATCTTCATTGGTTCCGAAACGCGGATCGATTTTATAATAATCACTTTGGGCATAACCATGATAGGAAAAAACAGGTTCATTGTCCTCCAGCATCGGTGTCGTCCAAATCGTAGTAATTCCCAAATCGTTCAGATAATCCAAATTCTGAATAATTCCTTCAATATCGCCGCCATGTCTTCCGTTGGGATTGGAACGATCGGCTTTTTCAGCAGTATCGGGCGTATTATCATTGTTCGGATTTCCATTGGCAAAACGATCCGGCATAATCAAATAAAAAACATCGGAACTGTCAAATCCCTTTCGCTGAGCGGAATTCGGATTTCTTTGCTTGAATTCATAATCAAATTTCTGAACGATTTTCTTTCCTTTTTTAAAGTTCAACTGAACCTTGCCCGGCGGAACGCTTTTGGTGTCAATCGTTACGAATAAATAATTCGGATTTTCCACTTTTTTAACTTCCTTGATGGGAATATTTGAGGAAAATTCAGGAACCAAATCCGAAATGTTTTTTCCGTAAACCAATAATTGAAGTTCGGTGTTTTTCATGCCGCTCCACCAAAATTCCGGTTCGATTTTATCGACTTGGGCGTAAGAAAAGTTGAAAATTAATAGTAAAATTAAGATTTGTAATTTTTTCATTGTTTATTTTTTATTAAAATAATCAGCGAAAATCTGTGTAATCAGCGGGCTGAAAATTTCCCGCAGATGTCGCAGATAAACGCAGATTTTAATTATTTAATTTCTACGATACTCACCGCAAAACCACCACCCGGCGCCGAAAATAATTCCAATTCGGATTTATTGGTCACCTTCTTTTTCGAAATCACATAAGCCTGCGGATTGGTTTTATAATGCGCATCTTTTGCGTCCTGATAAATTATTGCTTCGTATTTTTTTCCTTTGTCCAAGAAATCCAGTTTGATTTTAGTCGAACGTTTTTCCAGTCCATTGGAATTCCCAATGTACCAATTCTCCGAATTTTTATCTTTTCTCGCTACCGTTACATATTTTCCCGGTTCGGCTTCCAAATATTTACTGTCCTGCCAATCCACCGGAACATCCTTTATAAACTGAAAAGCATCGGGAAAACGTTCGTAATTTTCAATCAAATCTGCGGCCATCTGAAGCGGACTGTACATCGTCAAATACAATCCCAACTGATTGGCAATCGTGAAATTCCCGTGGGAATGATTGTCAGGATTGACTTTTTCAATATGCATTTCAAAAATTCCGGGCGTATAATCCATCGGTCCGCCAATCAATCTTGTAAAAGGCAAAATCGTTGTATGATTAGGTTTGGAACCCCCAAACGCTTGAAATTCCGTTCCTCTTGCAGACTCATTTCCAATTAAATTCGGCCAAGTTCGCGCCACGCCCGTCGGACGAACCGCTTCGTGGGCATTCACCATGATTTTATATTCGGCCGCTTTTTCAATCGCATACTGATAATGATTGACAATATTTTGGCTGTAATGGTGATCCCCACGCGGAACAATATTCCCCACATAGCCGCTTTTCACAGCATTGTATCCGTGATCCACCATGAACTGATAAGCCTTGTCCATGTGGCGTTCATAATTCCGAATCGAACTCGAAGTCTCGTGGTGCATCATCAGTCTTACACCTTTCGAATGGGCATATTCATTCAACATTTTCACATCAAAATCCGGATAAGGCGTCAGGAAATCAAATACATAATCTTTGTGATTTCCAAACCAATCTTCCCAGCCTTGGTTCCAACCTTCCACCAAAACCGCATCAAATCCATGCTTGGCTGCAAAGTCGATATAATCTTTTACGTGTTCATTGTTCGCGCCATGTTTTCCGTTGGGTTTGGCTTTCGAATAATCCGTGATGCCCAATTGAATAGAAGGAAAATCATCGGTATAAGCCCAAGAACTTTTTCCGGTAATCATTTCCCACCAAACACCTACGTATTTCACGGGTTTGATCCAAGAAGTATCTTCGATTTTTGAAGGTTCATTTAAATTATAAGTCATTTTGGAAGAAAGAATATCCCGTGCATCATTGCTCGCAATAATCGTTCTCCAAGGTGTATTGAAAGGCGCTTGCACATAACCTTTGTCACCCAAAGCATCGGGTGTCAAATGAGATTCTAAAACATAATTTTTCGCATCCAGAGCCAAACTCATCGCCGGAAAATCAATCAAAGCCGCTTCGTGCAGATTGATGTAAATTCCCTCTTTGGATTTCATCATCAAAGCCGTCTGAACGCCCGGCACAGGCATCGGCGTTTGGGAGGCATTGCTTTGCATCGAACTGAAATACAATTCAGGAATTTCCGAAAGTTTGGACTCGGTATAATCGTATTCCTGTGTGTCATAATCGCCTGCAATCCACCAAGTTGTGTGATCGCCTGTCAACGCAAACTGGGTTCTTTCTTCTTTGATGACGAAATACGTCAGGTTTTTCTGTTCGGGAAATTCATATCGGAAACCCAAACCATCGTCAAACAATCGGAAACGAATGAGCATCTGTCGGTCCGTGTTTTTCTGGTTCAATTGGACCGCCATTTCGTTGTAATGGTTTCGGATTTGAGAGACTTCGCCCCAAACCGGCGTCCAAGTTTCATCGAAACTCGAATGTTTCACATCCACCACTTCAAATCCCGATTTGAAATTGGCCATTTTCATGGCTTTTTCTTTTTCAACTTCTTTCTGGGCTTCGAATTCCATTTCTTTTAAATTCGATTTGAAATCAAATCCAAGTGTACTTTTTTTGACAATTTCTTTTCCTTCGTAACTCAACTGATACGTCGGTTTTCCATCAACCGTCAGAGAAAATTCCATCGTGAAATTCCCGTTCGGAGATTTTAATTCCTGCGCACGGACGATGCCGACAGTCAAAATGAAACAAAGAATGAGATTTAATTTATTCATTTTTATGATTTTAATTGTGATCCCTATTAGGGTTTCAAACCCTAACAGGGCTTGAATTGGACTTTATTTAATTCTAAACTTTTACCAAATTTCCCGGTTCTACTTTCACCGGATTTCCATTTACCAAAATTTCAAGTTCTTCTTCGCCATCGACCGAAAAAGAATTTCCTTCATGTGAAACATGGATTGTCAATATTTTATTACGGAAAATGATTTTGAACGAATAAGATTTCCATTGCTCCGGAATCTGTGGATTGAAATGCAATTGGTCATTTTTGACACGCATTCCACCAAATCCTTCCACAATACTCATCCAAGTTCCGGCCATCGAAGTGATGTGCAGACCTTCCTCCACCTCTTTGTTGTAATCATCCAAATCCAGTCGGGAAGTTCGAAGATAAAATTCATAGGCTTGTTCCATTCGACCTAATTTCGCTGCCTGAATACTGTGAACACAAGGCGAAAGCGATGATTCATGAACCGTCAGTGGCTCATAAAAATCAAAATGTTTTTCCAATTCTTCGGTCGTGAAATGATCTTCGAAAAAATAAAACGTCTGAAGCGTATCGGCCTGTTTGATGTATGGCGAACGCAAAATCCGATCCCAGGACCATTTCTGATTTAATGGCCGCTGGGATTTATCCAATTCCGAAACCGGCGTCAAATCTTTGTCCAAAAATCCGTCTTGTTGCAAATAAACCTTATGTTCTTCCGAATAAGGAAAATACATATTTTCGGCTACCTTTTTCCATTCCGAAATCTCCGCTTTCGACAAACGAAGTTTGTTCAGAATTCTTACATAATCCGAATGGAATTCTTTTTCGATTTTATCGATATTTTCAATTGTAAATTCGATGCACCATTTCGCTATGTAATTGGTATAGAAATTATTATTGATGTTGTTTTCATATTCGTTCGGTCCCGTCACACCCAGCATTACGTATTTTCCTTTGGCTTCCGACCAATTGACTCTTTGGTGCCAAAACCGTGCAATTCCAATCAAAACTTCCAAACCTTTTTCCGGCACATAACTGAAATCGCCGGTATAACGCACATAATTGAAAATCGCAAAGGCAATCGCTCCGTTTCGGTGGATTTCTTCAAAGGTAATTTCCCATTCGTTATGGCATTCTTCACCGTTCATCGTCACCATCGGATAAAGCGCTGCACCATTTTTAAAACCTAATTTTTCAGCATTTTCAATCGCTTTTTCTAAATGATTGTATCGATACGCCAAAAGATTTCTCGCCACTTTCTGGTTTTTGGTGGACATATAAAAAGGCAAGCAATAAGCTTCGGTGTCCCAATAAGTTGAGCCGCCGTATTTCTCTCCCGTAAACCCTTTCGGACCGATGTTCAATCGGGCATCTTTGCCCAAATAAGTTTGGTTCAATTGGAAAATATTGAAACGAATTCCTTGTTGTGCCTTCACATCTCCTTCAATCGTGATGTCGGCCATTTCCCAGATTTTCGCCCAAGCCCTTTTTTGTTCTTCCAATAATTTTTCAAATCCCTTTTCAGTCGCTTGGGAAACGAGATTTTTTGCAGCCGAAATCAATTCTTCTTCGGGATGATTGGTCGATACGGTATATCCGCCGAATTTCACCATCGAAACCCATTGGTTTTCAGAAGCATTTAAAGTATAATTCAATTTGATTTTTGTACTGCTTTCTTCCTCCAACTTCGGTAAAACTTCCTGCAATTTACCGTCCAGAAAAACCGAGTTTTTCATATAGGTAACCACATTGAACCCTGTTTTAAAGGTTCTCGCCTGAACAAAACCAAAATCGGTTTCCTGTCCGGAATCCAAAGCTTCCCAGAAAATTTCTTCCCAGTTCGCATCTTGGTTTTTCACGCCGGAATCCACATAAGGATTGAAACTGATTTTGGCTGATTTATTTAAGGGACGAATTTCATAATGAATCGCACCCAATTCGTCCAAATCCAATGAAAGAAATCGTTTTATACGAACTTCAATTTGAGTTCCATTAGCAAGCTTTGCTTCAAACGAACGACTCAGCCAACCTTCTTTCATATTGAGTTCGCGACGGAAATTCCTTACTTCGATTTTATTTAAATCTAAATTCTCACCGTTGATTTCCACATCGATCCCGATCCAATTCGGCGCGTTTAATACTTTAGCGAAATATTCAGGATAACCATTTTTCCACCAGCCGACTTTGGTTTTGTCGGGATAATAAACGCCGGCGATGTAACTGCCGGGAAAGGTTTTGCCCGAATAAGTTTCTTCAAAATTGGCACGTTGCCCCATGGCTCCGTTCCCAATGCTGAAAAGACTTTCAGACGAGATCACGCGTTCCTTTTCAAATCCATCTTCGATGATCGACCATTCGTTTGGTATGATATAATTTTGATTCATTTTTTCTGATGTAAAAAGTATTATGTATAATGTAAAATTGTACTTTTTCGTTATTTAATTTTAATCAGACCTCCAAGGTTTTGAAAACCTTGGAGGTCTTTAAGCTTCAATTATTTTCTAATTTTTCAAAAAATTCAATTTCGATTTCTGTAAAGTTTTGGAAAACATAATCGGCTTCCTTCAAGACTTCCTTTTCTCCGATCCCGATGCTCAGCATCCCGGCATTATTCGCAGCCTGAATTCCCGCTATCGCATCTTCAAAAACCACGCATTCTTCCGGTTTCGAATGCGTCTGTTCCGCACCCAAAAGAAAAACTTCGGGATCGGGCTTGGCTTTGGAAACATCATTTCCATCGACAATCGCATCGAAATATTCCATCAATCCAACTTTCTCCAAAATCGGTTTGGCATTTTTACTGGCCGAACCCAAAGCGATTTTTCCATCGTTTTCTTTGATCCATTTCAAAGCATCCAAAACACCGGGAAGAATTTCTGAAGCGTCCATTTTCTCAATGTAACTCAGGTAATTCTTGTTTTTCTCATTCAGAATTCGATCAAATTCCGCATCGGATATCTTTTTATTTCCCAATTCTAGAATGATTTCTAAGGAACGAATCCGGCTGACACCTTTTAAAAGCTCATTGCTTTCTTTCGTAAATTCAATTCCCAATTGATTTGCTGAATTTTTCCATGCCAAATAATGGTATTTCGCCGTATCGACAATCACTCCGTCTAGGTCAAATATGTAAGTTCTAATTTTTCGCATTTGCCAATTCTGTTTTATCATCCACATCATAAACTTTCAACACACAAACAGCTGCCACAAGGAAGGCTACACCGCTGGTAACCAAAGCGAAAATTGGATTTCCACCATAGAGATATTTCACAATCGGACCACCAATGAGGGCGTTGATAATCTGTGGAAGGACGATGAAAAAGTTGAAAATCCCCATGTAAACACCCATTTTTCGTGCGGGAATAGATCCTGCCAAAATCGCATAAGGCATCGCTAGGATACTCGCCCAGGCAACTCCCACCGCAATCATCGAGACAATCAACATATTGGGCGATGAAACAAAATAAATAGAAATCAATCCAAGTCCTCCAATGACCAAAGCGATTGCATGCGTGGTTTTACGTCCGATTTTTTTAGCAATGAACGGAAGAAAAAAGGCAATGATTGCCGACACTCCGTTGTAAACCCCAAAGATAATTCCTACCCAGTCACCGGCTTTCTGATAAGTCGCACTGCTCGTATCAGAAAGCGGAAGCCCATAAATATGATGGGCAATCGCAGGTGTGGTAAAAACCCACATCCCAAACAATCCAAACCAGGAAAAAAACTGAACCCATGCAAGTTGCCGCATGGTTTTGGGCATTTTGGCAAAATCCGTAAAGATGTCCCAAATTCGAGCTTTCTCTTCTTCGACTACCCGATTTTCGGGTAATTCAAAAGATAGTAATTCTTCGTTTGTGTACTCTTTCGTGGTGAGAATCGTGACCATAACCGCTCCGACCAAAAAGGCTGCTCCGATGATAAATGAGAAAATCAAATGCAAGGGAACTTCGCCCGGAAGAGCTTCACTCGAAACTCCAAACCAATTGCTCAAAGCATAAGGAAGCCAAGATCCGATGACCGCTCCAATTCCAATCAAAACCGTTTGTACACTGTAGCCAAGCGTTCGCTGATCAGATGGTAAAAGATCGGCAACCAAAGCACGGAAAGGTTCCATTGCAATATTAAAGGAAGCGTCCATAATCATCAGGAAGCCTGCTCCAATCCACAAAGCGGGAAGAAGTGAAGTGAAAACTCCAGCTTGAGGCATCATAATCAAACCTACCGCTGCCAAAAGAGCACCTACTAAAAAATAAGGTTTCCTCCGTCCGAACCTCGTCCATGTTCGGTCGCTGTAATGCCCCACAATCGGTTGAACAATCAAACCCATCAAAGGAGGAATGATCCAAAACCAGGATAAACTGTGGACATCGGCACCAAAAATCTGTAAAATTCGGCTTGCGTTTGCATTTTGGAGGGCAAAACCCATTTGGATTCCCAGAAATCCAAAACTCAAATTCCAGATTTCCCAAAATCCCAACCTACGCTTTTCCATTATCGTAATTTACTGTTTAACAATACGATAAGCGCAAAGCTTATCAAAACTTATACGGGTGAGAAGTAAAAATATAAGTTTCGATTTGACAAATATAAATGAATATTTGAATCTGAATCATTTCGTGCAATTTTTTAACTTTTCTTTTTACTTTGTAGAATTGCGTTCAATTATTTCGGTTTCAATGACCAAAGTTTGGTAATTTTCTTCGGATGTGATTCCTTCTAATTTATCGATCAGGAGTTTGGCTGAAGCTTCTCCCATCTGTCGCCCGTGCTGGCTCACTGCCGTAAGACTTGGATAAGAATATTTTGGCAAATCGCCATCTGAAAAGGCAATAATCGAAATTTGATCGGGAATTTGAATGGATTTTTTCTTGAAGAAATTCGCGGCGGTGATGGTGTAAAATTCGTTTACGCCAATAAGTGCATCGACATCGGGTTGGTTTTGAATAAGTTTTTCTAATTCTTGGAAAATGAAATCTTCGATTTCATCGGAATCCAGTTCGTCTTGCACCTTGATAATCAAAGATTCATCTAAAGGCAAGTTGTTCTCTTTCAAGGCTTCTATATAACCTTTCAGGCGAAGTTTTCCCACGGAAACGAAATCTTCGGTGGAAATGAAAACAATTTTCTTGGAACCTGTTTTAATGAGTTTTTCAGTAGCTTTTTTGGCTCCTTCTACATCGTCTATGATTACTTTGTCACAATTCACTTCCGAAACTTCACGATCGAACATCACAACCGGAACTCCTTGTGAAATGGTTTCGTAAAAGTGGTGATAATCCGCTTTTTTCATCGTTTCTTTTGCTACAGAAAGTATAAATCCGTCGATGCTGCCGTTGACCAAAGTTTCCATATTCAGAACTTCTTTGTCAAAAGAATCATTTGAAACGGCGATGATGACATTGTAATTCCGTCGATTTGCCTCTTCCTCAATTCCCTGAATTACTTTGGTAAAGAAGTGATTGACTATCTGCGGAATAATGATGGCGATGGATTTTGTGGATTTATTGCGGAGATTTAAAGCAATGCTGTTGGGTTTATAATTGTATAGTTTGGCAAAAGCCTGAATTTTCTGACGGGTTTCAAGTCCGATTTCTTCATTATCCCGAAGTGCTTTGGAAACTGTTGAAACAGAAACTTCAAGTTCTTTTGCAATTTGCTTAAGTGTTACATTTTTCTTCAAATCTGAATTTTTGACTGAATTAGACTTAATTCGCTCTAAATTAGGAAAACTTATCAACACGAAAACGTTTTCGCAGTTTTTGTGTTGAGCTTACTTCTGTTCTATTTACATAATTTTAACACGAGAAGTAAAAATATAACATTTTTTCAAAAATTAATTAATATCTGAGGTATGAAATGCGCCCTGATAATTTACTGATTCTTTAATTATTAATGGCGATTTCATCTTGAAAATTAGAAACAAAAAATTAGACAGATGAAATTATTGAACAAAATTTATGTTGTTTGTTTATTGGTCATCCCGATTTGGGTAGCTGCACAAACAACGGTAACGGGTGTAGTTACAGAGGACGGCACCGGGTTTTCACTGCCCGATGTGACGGTAACAAACCAAAATACGCTTGAAGAAACTTTCACCGATCTGGATGGAAATTACAGCATTCAAGCAAGTGAAGGTGATGTACTTGTGTTTGCTCTTGATAACTTCAATGACATGCGCATCACTTATAACAATCAGTCTGCAGTGAATGTAACCATGGGCGCATCTTCTTCATTTCAGTTAAATGAAGTTGTGGTAATTGGATATGGTACAACCACTCATAAAGACGCTACGGGTTCTGTGGTTGCCGTTACTGAAAAGGATTTCAACGATGGACTTAATACAGCACCTGAACAATTACTAACCGGAAAAGTATCGGGATTGCAAATTACCACTGGTGGTGGACAACCTGGAACGGGTTCTTTGATCCGAATTCGGGGCGGTTCTTCCTTAAATGCGGTTAGTGATCCCCTTTTTGTAGTGGATGGGATTCCTATGGATAACGGTGCATCCGTTGCAGGAACTTCCAACCCCTTGAATTACATCAACCCAAGTGACATTGAGTCCATTAGTGTTTTGAAAGATGCTTCGGCTACGGCTATTTACGGTGCTCGTGCTTCCAATGGTGTAATTATCATCACAACTAAAAAAGGAAAAAAAGGAAGATCACTTGGAATTAGTTTCAATAGCTCGGTTTCACTTTCGGACCGAATCAATCAAGTGGATGTTTTATCAGCCGATCAATTCCGCCAGGTGATGACTGAGCGCGCCAATCCAGATGTTGCAGCAATGATGGGAGATGCTAATACTAACTGGCAAGATCAGATTTTCAAAAAAGCTTTGGGTTATGATAGTAATATTGGTATCAATGGAATGATTGGTAATTCTTTACCGTTCCGAGTTTCATTGGGTTATACCAACCAAGACGGAATTTTGAAAACAAGTAATTTCGAAAGAACCACCGCTTCGGTAAGTTTGACTCCGAGTTTGCTGGACGATCATTTGTCCATTGACATCAACGCCAGAGGTTCTTACGAAGAAAATCAATTTGCGGACGGTGGCGCCATTGGAGCTGCCATTCGTATGGATCCTACGCAACCGATTTATTCAGGAAATGACGACTTTGGCGGGTATTGGGAATGGCTGAACAATCAAGGCGATCCCAATCCAAATGCTACAAGAAATCCATTGGCATTGTTAATGTTAAAAGACAATCATTCCTATGTAAACCGAAGCGTTGGAAACATCAAATTTGACTATAAAATTCACGGATTTGAAGATTTGAAAGCGGTATTGAATTTAGGTTATGATTATGCGGAAGGAAAAGGTTCGGAAACGGTTCCAACTTTCGCAAGAATGAATTATGACGTAAATAATCCAGAAGAAGGAGGATTTAGTCGTCAATACAAGCAAATTAGAAGAAACCAATTGTTTGACTTCTATTTGAACTATAACAAAGACATTGCTTCCATCAGAAGTAAAGTAGATGTAACGGCAGGTTATTCATACCAAAGTTTTGATTATGATAATTATGAAATCAACCAGAACTTCATTAAATCCGATACCATCGGATTGTACCAAGACATCAACACTCGTGTTTTGATTGGATTCTTTGGAAGGTTAAACTATACATTTAACGATAAATATTTATTGACTGCAACGGTGAGAAGAGACGGATCTTCTCGTTTTTCTCCAGACACACGTTGGGGATGGTTCCCGTCAGTTGCTTTGGCTTGGAATATTGCAGAAGAAAATTTCTTAAAGGATTCCCAAACCGTTTCCAATATGAAACTACGTTTGGGTTGGGGTATAACCGGACAAGAAAATTTAGGAGGAAGTCCTTATCCTTATTTACCGATTTATTTGTCTTCGACGAATCAATACGGATACTATCCAATTGGCGGAAGTTTCATTCCAACTTTACGTCCGAATATTTACGACCCCTTGTTGAAATGGGAAGAACAGACAACTTGGAACCTCGGGTTGGATTTTGGATTCTTCAACAATCGACTTTGGGGATCAGTTGAATTTTACCACAAAGAAACAGAAGATATGTTGCAGACCATTGCAGCACCGCTTCCAAACCTTAATAATTTGATTACAACCAACATCGGCACTATGCAAAACAGAGGAGTTGAAATCAATGTTGGGGGTGACATCATCAAAACCACAGATCTGACTTGGACGGTAAACGCAAATGCTACTTACAACGAAAATGAAATTACAAAAATTTCTGGCGCTGGTGAGCGTGAGTTCTATTTGGCCGGAGATGCGATTTCAGGAGGAGTAGGAAATCAGCTACTTGTAAACATGGTAGGGGTTCCAGCTTATTCGTTCTATGTGTACGAACAAGTTTACGATGCAAATGGAAACCCGATCCAAGGAGCTTATGTGGATCAAAACGGTGACGGAATCATCAACGATTTGGATTTGCGACCTTTCCATTCAGGACGTCCGGACTGGTACCTTGGATTTAGTTCAAATCTGAACTATAAAAACTGGGATTTCGGGTTCTCGATGCGTGCAAATCTTGGAAACTATTTGTACAATAACATCGCGTCTGACGCCGGTACTTATGCAGCCATCAGAGGAACCAATGGGTATTTGGTAAACATTCAGTCCGATGCTTTGAATTCAGGATTTGAAAACAACGAATACTTCTCAGATTACTACATTCAGAATGCATCTTTCCTGAAAATGGATTATATGACATTGGGTTATACCTTCCGACAAGTATTTGGAAAAACAAATATGCGTTTCTACGGAACAGTTCAGAACGTATTTACCATTACGGATTATGAAGGATTGGATCCTGAAATCGGAAGCGGACTTGACAATAATATCTATCCGCGTCCAAGAATTTATACGTTTGGTGTAAATGTGAACTTTTAATCGCTAAATCAATTTGAAATGAAAAATATTAAAATCATATTATTATTCTTAATGTCCGGAATGCTTTTCAACTATTCCTGTCTTGACGACCTGGACGTGGATGTGGAAGACCCCGATGAAATCATCGGCGGAAATGCTTACCAGAGTTTAGCCGACTATACTTCTGGTATAGCAAAAGTGTATGCAGGTTTGGCGCTTTCAGGTCAACAAGGTCCAGCGGGACAAGGTGACATCGGAGGTATCGACGAAGGTTTCGGCCAATACTTACGAGCTTATTGGCAATTGCAACAATTACCTACCGACGAAACCAAAATCGCTTGGAACGACGGTACTTTGCAGACCTTTAACTTTCAGAATTGGTCCAGTAACAGTGAATTTATCAATGCCGGATACAGCCGTTTCCTTTACGAAGTGGAATTGGCCAATCAGTTTCTGAGAGACTCCAGCGACGACCGTTTGGATGCTGCAGGATTGACCGATGCTGAAAAAGCAGTCGTTCGTCAATATCGATTAGAAGCTAGATGGTTGAGAGCTTTGGGTTATTACCACGCTTTGGATTTGTTTGGAAGTGTTCCGTTTAAAACCGAAAACGATCCGGTAGGAGGTTATTTCCCACCGCAATATTCAAGTGCAGAATTGTTTAATTATATCGAATCTGAACTATTGGCCATCGAAAATGAAATGGTGGCACCTAAAGAAAACGACTACGGACGTGCAGACCGCGCCGCAGCTTGGGCATTATTGGCCAAAATGTATTTGAATGCAGAAGTTTATACAGGACAAGCCAAATACAATGAAACCATTACCTATTGTGAGAAAATTATGAACGCCGGATATGCTTTGGCTTCCAATTATGAAAATCTTTTCCGTGCCGATAACCACATCGGTGATGCAGCCAACGAAATCATTTTTGCCATTCCTTACGATGCTTCTTATATGCAGACTTTTGGAGGAATGACTTTCATTATCAACGCTTCCATCGGTGGAGATGCAAGCCCTTCTGAACTGGGTGTTCCCGGAGGTGGATGGGGCGGAACTCGTACCACAAAAAATCTGGTTCATTTATTTGCACCGGACGGAAACCTTGAAACTGTAACTGATACACGCGGTAAAGCTTACGGCAGCGGAAACGGAACTTTCTTCACAGAAGGACAAACTTTGGAAATGACCGATGTGACCGTTTACAAAAATGGATACGGTGTTTTCAAATTCAAAAACCTGAATGCTGACGGAACACCGGGAACCACCGGATCCAACGATGCAAGCCAGGTAAGCGTGGACTTTCCTTTGTTCCGATTGGGTGATGTGTACTTGATGTGGACCGAAGCCAAAATGAAATCCGGAGGAGCCGATGCAACTTATGTCAATTTATTGCGTCAGCGTGCCAATGCACCAAACGTTACCGCCGGACAAATCAACGACCAGTTCATTCTAGATGAAAGAGGAAGAGAACTTTATTGGGAAGCTACCCGAAGAACCGACCTGATTCGTTTCGGTCAATTCACCGGCGGAAGCTATGTTTGGCCTTGGAAAGGTCAGTCTCCGGAAGGAACTGCTACCGATCCAAAATATGACTTATATCCAATCCCTGTTTCAGATTTGGCTGCCAATCCTAATTTAACTCAAAATCCGGGTTATTAATTCTAATATTCAGAACAATGAAAATTTTTAAATACATACTAAGCTTGATCTTCATTGCAGGAACGATTTCTTCCTGTACAGACGATGATTATACAATGCTTGACGGAACCGAACAAGCACCGACGCTTACGGTTGCAGGTGATACAAATCTGGTTTTACTAAGTGAAAATTCCGATATGGAAGCGGCTTCATTCTCCTGGAACGAAGTCAATCTAAACGTGAATACGCCAGTAACTTACATTTTACAAGCTGCATTGGGCGGAACGGATTTCGCCGCACCGGCTACATTGCAAAACTCGATGGACACTTCATTTTCAATGACTGTTGCGCAGTTGAATTCAAGAGCAATCAATATGGGAATTCTGCCTGAAACACAGGGCACCATTGATATCCGTGTAATAGCTAGAATCGGAAATACCGATTCCCATGATATGATTTCGGCACCTATTACATTGACAGTTACACCTTATACAGATGTTCTTGACCTATCGACAGATTGGGGAATCGTCGGTTCCGCTACACCAAATGGATGGGACGGGCCGGATATTCCTTTTTGGCAAACCGGAACTGAAAATGTATTTGTGGCTTATGCCAATTTGATTGATGGAGAAATTAAATTCCGTGAAAACAACGAATGGGACAACAACTACGGTGGCTCAGGAGGAAATTTAGTAGCTAGTGGCGACAATATTGTGGTTACAGAAGGAAAATACAAAGTCACAATCGATTTCAACAATATGACGTATGTAATTGAAGCCTTTTCCATTGGAATAGTAGGTGATGCTGCTCCAAACGGATGGGACGGACCGGATGTTCCTTTGATTTACGATCCAACTTCTGACAAGTTCCGTGCAGTGGTTCAATTCACAGACGGTGAAATGAAATTCAGATTAAACAACGACTGGGGCGTAAATTGGGGCGATGACGGTGCAGATGGAACATTGGAAGCCGGAGGTGCAAATATTCCTGTAACTGCAGGTAAATATGTCGTTACCGTGAACGTGAATGAAATGACTTACGAAATCGAACCCATCGCAAATATCTGGGGATTGGTTGGGGATGCAACTCCCAACGGATGGGACGGACCCGATGTTCAATTGAACATAGATTACACATCTGAATATACGACCGGAGGCGTTTGGTACATCAATAATGTTTCCCTTGTTGCCGGAGAAATTAAATTCCGTGCTGACAATGATTGGGGATTGAATTATGGAGATGATGGTGCGGACGGAACCCTTGACAATGGAGGTACCAATATCGCAATACCTGCCGACGGAAATTATGACGTAGTTATGGATCTTGACAATATGACCTATTCCATAACAGCCAATTAAAGAATAACATTATCGAACGCCGCATTTGCGGACTTGAACTTATAATTTGTACTCTTTGAAATCCTCTTGCACTTATGTGAGAGGATTTTTTTAATTTAGGGAAATGAAATTCCGTTTCGATAAAAAATATTTTCTGTACTTCTTGGGATTACTCATCGTAGAAATCCTGATTGCTTTGTTTGTGCAAAACCCTACGATTCGCGGCGCCATTGGCGATGTGCTGGTGGTGATTTTGATTTATTGTTTCATTCAGGCATTTTTTAAAATTAATAAAAAGAAAACCATCATCGGCGTCGGGATATTTGCATTGCTCGTCGAAATATCACAAGCTTTCCAACTTGTGGAAAAACTGAATTTACAGGACAATAAGTTTTTCTCTACTCTTTTGGGCACCACCTTTGACCTCAACGATATTTGGGCGTATCTGGCCGGATGCGCCGTGGTCTGGATGCTGGAATTCTATGACGATGATTCCCGCCCAAAAAAGAAAAAGTTTTTGGGATTTTAGATGATTTATTACAACATAATCATAACCATTAAGATTCACTCAAAACATCAATTTGAATTTATTAAGTTCAACAAGTTGATTTAAGACTCTTAATGATTTCCAATAAACTTACTTAAAATCAATACAACTGCGCCGTCATCGTGATTTCAAAGGAAAATGCCTTACTGACAGGACAATTTTTCTCGGCATCCTGCGCCAATTGATGAAATTCATGTTCGGGAATTCCCGGCACCCGGGCTTTCACTTCCAATTCCGATTTTGACATTCTGCCGTTGGACATGGAAATATGACAATCGGTCATGATTTCGTCGGGCGTATAGCCGGCTTCCGATAAATTGGCGATGAGTTTCATGGTAAAACATCCGGCGTGTGCCGCAGCTAAAAGTTCTTCGGGATTGGTTCCGGCTCCGTCTTCAAAACGACTGTGAAAAGAATAAGGCGTTTGGCTTAAAACTGTGCTGTCTGTAGTTAAATGACCGCTGCCTTCTTTGATTGTGCCGCTCCAAACGGCTGTTGCTGTACGTTTCATAAATTTGATTTTTACCAAACGCTGCAAAAAAAAGTCCAAAAGCTGTGTTTATAAAAGTATTAAGTACAAAGTATTAAGAATTAAGACTTTTTGTGATCTCTAAATTTGGATTCAAACTAAAAATTATGTGGTTAAGAAATTTATTTGAATTTAACGGTCAAGATCGGTACCTCCACCGTTCAATTTCCGGTTCAGTTCAGCTTGAAATTCTTCCATCACCGGTTTTACGGTGCTTTCGGGTAGGTCTGAAATGCGAATGTACATCAGTCCGTCAATAGCATCATTGAACTTCGGATCGACATTGAATCCAATCAGTTTTGCATTTTGCTTGATGTATTTTTTAATCAAAACCGGAAGACGTAAAACATTTGGCTCGATTTCATCAATCAGTTTGTCAAACTTATTCAAATCGGCTTCGGCTTCATCAAAGAAAAATTCTTTGTCTTCGTCTTTGAGTTTCACTTTGAATTCCTTTTTCGGACGAACATATTGTGCCACATAAGGGTCGTAATAATGCGATTTCATAAATTCAATCATCAGAGATTTCGAAAAATCGGAGAATTGATTGGAAATGGAAACACTTCCTATGATATATTTTTCTTCCGGATTTCGTAGTGTAACATGGACAATTCCTCTCCACAACAAGAAAAGCGGCATCGGCTTTTGCTGATAAGCCGGCACCACAAAGGCACGCCCCATTTCGATGCATTTCTTGAAAAACGGATGCAATTCCGGTTCGATGTGAAATAATTCGTTCAAATAAAATCCATCCACCCCAAACTGCTCATAAACCTCTTTCCCCAACGCCATTCGATAAGCCCCCACGATTTTATGGGCCTCATTGTCCCATAAAAACAAATGGTGATAATGGACATCATAGCGATCCAAATCAATTTCTTGATTGGTTCCCTCACCGATTTCCCGGAAGGTAATTTCACGCAATCGCCCGATTTCCCGTAAAACATTTGGGATTTCATGGGCTTTGCTGAAATAACATTCGTAATTATTGTTTTTAAAAAGCAAAGCATCTTCGGTCTTTTTCAATACTTCAATTTCGGCATTGATCAAATCCGCAGAAGTCTCTTCCACAATCGGTTTGGGCTTCTTGCTTCTTGCATTGATCGCAATCGTAGTCGGGATTTTCAAAGTTTCGATGAGAAGCGATCTTTTTTGGGTATAATAAGTGGAAAGTGCATAAGTTTTTTTTCGAAGGAATTCCGAAAAAGCTTTCACCTCTTCAAATTCTAATTGCTGTTTAGACAAAATGGGTTTCCCAATTCGGATTTGTATCGGTTTTACTCGCGGACGAACCATTTCCGAGGGAAGCATCGCCGTTTGTAAATTCGGACTCAGTGCAGCCATCCGATAAAAAAGCGGACTGTTTCTCGCACGGAAGTACATCGGAATCACCGGAACATTCATTTTTTTAATCAGTTTAATGGCTGATTCCTGCCATTCTCTGTCCGCCACATTTCCCTCTTCGTCTTTAGTAGAAACTTCCCCTGCTGGAAAAATCCCAAGACAACCTCCATCGCGTAGATGACGAATCGCCTCACGCATTCCCGAACTGCTGTTGTAAACTTCTTTTCGGGTCTCAAAAGGATTGACGGCGATGACCATGGGCTCGAGCGGCTTGATGCGGTGCAATAAAAAATTGCCCATCACTTTAAAATCCGGACGGATTTTCCCGATGATGTGCATCATCAGAATTCCGTCCAAACCACCAAGCGGATGATTAGAAACAACAATAAACGGACCTTCTTTGGGGATTCTATCCAAATCCACATCATGAAGTTCATATTTCACCTCCAGGTCGTCCAAAAGATATTGAAGGAAGTCGGCAGAATCCTTTCCCAAACCGTTTTTGTACAAATCGTTTAATTTATTGATCCCGCTGATGTTTTTAAACAACCAGGAAATCGGGTATCCGACCGGCCAAAACTTTTTAAGTCCGGAAGCCTGATAAATATCTTTGGTGCTGATTAAACTCATTCTTCTTTCACAATTATTTGCAAAGTATTTTTAATGATTTGACGCAGCAACTCCGTTCCTTTGTAAAACGAATAGGAAGACTTCTCGTCAAAGTGTCTAAGGGTGTATAAAGATACTTCTTTTTCCAATTCCATCTGATATTCAGATTTTAGCTTATCCATTAGCACCTCCATCTGATTGAATTTATCTTCCAGGCAAAGCGATAAACTGATGGCCGAATTCTGCATCATATTGACTTTAATCTTCAAATCATGAAGTAAATTGAAAATCCGGCTGATTTTTTCTTCTGTAATAAATGAAAAATCAGAAGTGGTCAGCCGCAGGAGATTTTGGTTCTTTTTGACAATATAACAAGGCACGAAAGGCTCCAACGTAAGTTTATTCTGTATTTCTGTTCCTGAACCCTTCGGGTCGATGAATGATTTTACATAAAAAGGAATTCCTTTTTGTCGAAGCGGTCGCATGGTTTTCGGGTGAATCACCGAAGCGCCATAATACGCCAGTTCGATGGCCTCTTCGTAGGAAATTTTATTCAGCAATTGTGCATCCTCAAAATAGCGCGGATCGGCATTCAGCACACCCGGAACGTCTTTCCAAATCGTCATGCTTTCGGCATTCATGCAATAAGCAATAATCGCCGCCGAATAATCCGAACCTTCACGACCCAAAGTCGTGGTGAAATAATTCGGGTCGGAACCCAGAAACCCTTGGGTAACATAGAATTTGGAATTGTCCAATGAACTGAAATTCTTTTCAGTTTCCTCCCAGTTTAGATTTCCTTCCCGATAAGTTTCATCGGTTTTGATGAAATCGCGCACATCCAGCCAGGTATTTTCAATTCCGACTGAATTCAAAAAACTGCTGACGATTTTAGTCGAAATCAATTCGCCACAACAAACTACTTGATCGTACACAAAATCATAATTCGGTGATTTATTTCTTCGTAAAAACCCACATAAATCTTCAAAAAACTGATGGATTTCGGATTTGAGTGAAGCGGAATCGGTGAATAATTCATCGGCAATTTCCAAATGCATTTGCCGGATTTTCTCGATCTTTTTGGTAAAATCAGCCTTTTCAAAATAAAGTTTGACTACTTCTTCAAGTGCATTAGTGGTTTTGCCCATGGCTGAAACTACCATAAAGGTTCCGTTGTAACCTGCTGACTTTAATACCGATGCGATGTTTCGCACGCTTTCTGCATCTTTGACCGATGCCCCCCCGAATTTGAATACTTTCATTAAATTTCTCTAATTGTATGCAAATATATAGCAATGAAGACTTTCAAGAAACTACCATTGCTGTAATTTGTACGTATAAACCTTTTCGTCTCTTAAAATTACCCGAAGGATATATATTCCGGTCGGGCCTAAAATTTTGTTTAATCTAAGTTCTGTTTGTGGCGTATCGACTTTTTGTTGCTGAATGAGTTTTCCGTTCAAGTCGTAAAATTGAATTAACTTGATGTTTTCAGCACCTTTTAGTTGATAGGATTTCGTTTTTCGTTTGAAAAATAATTCAGGTTTTTTGTTAAATCTGTCTGTTTCTTTGATTTTCATAACTGACTGACAGCCTGATATGGAATCCAAATTTTCATAAACCAAATCGTTGTTTTTAAAGAGACAACTGAGTTTTCCCGCACCATTGATATCGGCCTTTCCACCCGGCGCCGTAATCATGGAAAGCGAACCTACGCCTTCTATCCAGACTACATTATAATCTGTAATTTCATTGGATTGGGTTGGGGTAAAATAAAAATGCCTGTGCGGAATATCGTTTACCAAATTGATACTTCGGATGGAATCCAGTTTAAAGAAACCGGCATCTGCAGGAAAAGGCGTGATAGGATTAAACATTTGAATTGTGTCCCCAACACTTACCGAAAAGTCGTAAAGTAAATATTCATCAACATGGTTGAATTCGTCAAACTTTGTAAGAAAAACCTTTTTTTGCTCCACTTCTTCTCTAAGCAGAAAACTTCTTGAAATGTAATGATATCCTTCCAGAATTTTATGGGGTTGGTTGTTGAAAATAGTATCGCCGTCGGTATAATAAACATCAGTCATACAACCGCCGTAACAGTTGGTCAGGTGCCATTCGTTGACAGATTCCAGCATGGGTTTATAGTCTTGTGCGTTTAAACCATAACCAGCAATAGAAATCAGCAGAAATAAAAATCTTTTCATTGGCTGAAAATTTAATAAACAAAGATAATCCATCTATTGATGTATATTTGTAAAACCCAAAAAATCATTTAAGCATGAATTTAGAAGCAGGCCAGACTTTAGGCGAGTTTATCATTGAAAACCAGAAAGATTTCCAATATTCATCGGGAGAATTAACCCGACTGCTGAGTTCCATCAAACTGGCAACCAAAATCGTAAACCATAAAGTAAATCAGGCTGGATTGGTCGACATTCTTGGAAAATTCGGAACTGAAAATGTTCAGGGCGAAGAACAGCAAAAGCTAGACGTTTTTGCTAATGATGCCTTTATCAAAACCCTTTCTCAGAGAGAAGTTGTGTGCGGTATCGCTTCAGAAGAAAATGATGATTTCATCCGAATCGAAAACAATCAGAATTCTGAAAAAAGTAAATACGTGGTGCTGATCGATCCACTCGACGGCTCTTCCAATATTGATGTAAACGTTTCAGTTGGAACTATCTTTTCGATTTACAGAAGGGTAACTCCCGAGGGAACACCTGTTCAGCTTGAAGATTTCCTTCAGCCCGGAAACAAACAAGTAGCTGCCGGATATGTGGTGTATGGGAGCTCGACAATGTTGATTTATACCACCGGAAATGGAGTGAATGGCTTTACGCTTAACCCTTCCATCGGAACTTTTTATCTTTCGCATCCTCAAATGAGAATTCCCAAAGACGGAAAGATTTACAGCGTCAATGAAGGAAATTATGCCATGTTTCCGCAAGGCGTAAAAGAATACATTAAATATTGTCAGAAAGTGGAAGAAGACAGACCTTATACTTCAAGATACATCGGTTCACTTTGTGCGGATTTCCACCGGAATTTAATCAAAGGAGGGATTTATATTTATCCATCCGGAACCAAAAGCCCGAATGGGAAGCTTCGTCTGCTTTATGAATGCAATCCAATGGCGTTTCTGGCAGAACAGGCAGGTGGGAAAGCCTCTGACGGATTTAACAGGGTGATGGACATTCAGCCGACTGAACTTCATCAACGCGTTCCTTTCTTTTGCGGATCAAAAAATATGGTGGAAAAAGCAGAGGAATTCATGGCCAATTCTTAAAAATTAAAATCCGATTGGATTTTCAAAGTTTATACAAAGAAAAAAGCCCGTTTGAGGGACGGGCCTTTTACCTTAATTAACACATGAGGACAATTTATTTTACTAAATTCCGATTTGTATAATTACAAACTCTGTGCCAAACTAATTTATCACTGTTTATTTAATTCATAAAACTGAGCTAAATCACCTGTAATTCGGTTTCCTTCTTGATCCAATGCAATGAGTCGATTCTCCGAAACGAAATAATAAGTGATTTCTGAATCAGTATTTTCAAATTCCAAAGTATTTCCATCCTCTTTCCAGGTATAACTTCCTAAGTCCGAAAAAACCTGACTATCCTTTCCTAAATATTTTGTTTTGATTTCATAGGTTTCATCCTCGTTCAAAACAATTTCAGTTTCAATCCCTTCACAATCCGCACAAGGAAGCGTACCCTTGTAAGTTCCTAAATAATCCAACGAATTTCGGGCATTATGCTCATCAATCAGTTCTATGGGTTGCTCCACAACGGCTTCTTCTTTTTTGGACTCACAACCCATTGCCAAAAAGGCAGTTAGAATTGTAAAAGTTAAAATTTTTTTCATAGTTTTTATTTTATACAAAAATAAGGTATATAATTTTTCCGTTATATAAGAAATCAATCACAGATGAAAACATTTTCAATTTTACTGATGAGCTTAATTTTGAGCTTTTCAGTGAGCTCTTGCTTCGGTAGTGATGATGACGACAGCCATCATGACGATGATGACAACGGAAACGGAACGACAGAAGTTGTGGTGAACGGAAACTGGAAAGTGACACTTTTTCAGGAAGACAATTCCAATCAGACTTCCCATTTTAACGGATATTCTTTTGATTTCGGAACAGACGGCGTAGTAGTCGCAACCAATGGTTCTACCACCAAAACGGGAAATTGGAACAATGGCGGTGACGACAGCAATAATAAATTAAACATTCAATTTCCGGACGAAGACGGACCTTTTGAGGAAATCTCCGAAGACTGGAATATTATTGCCAAAAATCCTTCAAAAATCGAACTCAGACATGTGAGTGGTGGAGATGGCAGTATTGATCTGCTTACTTTTGAGAAACTCTAATTTAAATTTGAATTTGTAAATGACCGGCTGCAGTTTCTACTCAGTCGGTTTTTTTTCTTTCGCCAGAAATCCAAGTCCTTTTAAAGTGTGCAATACATCCTGTTGGTCGATTTTATCGGTCAGCGGGGCATAGACAGCGCTCATTCCGCCTGTAGCCACCACGAAACATTGATCGTTTACTTCCCGGTTAATTCGGTCAATCATTCCTTCCACAAAACTCGTAAATCCATACACCATTCCACTCTGCATACAGCTTTCCGTGTCAAAGCCCAAGACTTTTTCCGGTGCTTTCAATTCAATTTCTGGCAATTGTGCGGTTTCATCAATCAAAGACTTCAAAGCGGTTTTAATACCCGGCGCAATGACTACACCCAATGTTTGGCCATTTTCATCAATCCCCGTAAACGTCAACGCCGTACCGAAATCAATCACGATTTTCTTTCCCGGATACAATTCATGCGCCGCCACCGCATTGGCATAAAGATCGGTCCCCATTTGTTTGGATTTGTGTTTTACACCCGAGGGCGTATTCCGATCCACTACTTTGGGTTCAATGCTGTGAATTCTTTTGAGGGAATTCACCACCGAATGGGTCATCGGCGGAACCACCGAACCTACCACAATCTGCGTGATGTCTTCCTTGCTGAATCCAAACGGACCGTACATTCCTTTGAATTTCGCATAGCACTCGTCTTCCGTCCGATAAGGTTTGGTGTTGATCGTCCAGGAAATGATTTCTTCTTCCGATTTGAAAACCCCAAAACGTGTGTTGGAATTCCCGATGTTGACTGCTAAAAGCATTTATTTGTTGTAAATATTATTGGAATAATCAATGTCAGCCAGACGCAAAGTCGGATCGATGATTACTTTTTTAACTTCTTTGGTAACTTTTACCGAATAATCCGGTGCCGACCATTTCCAAGGCTCCAAAATGGTTCGTTTCGCATCATTATACCACTCAAAATCTTCGGCAGGCTTCTCTCCTCTCAGCTCCAGATTTGGGATGTAAAATAATTCTTTGGATCCATCGGCATATTCCACCAAAAGATCAATCGGCATTGGGAAATTACTCAGATTTTTCAACTGAATTTCATTATCAACAACGCCCTGAACCGAATAATCAATCACTCGTGTCGTATTCACAAAAAGGTTTTCATACCATTTCAAATTCAAGCCCGAAACCTTTTCAGCCGTTCTTCTGAAATCTTGTGGAGTCGGATGTTTAAATTTCCAGTCTTCATAAAATTTCAAAAAGGTTTTTTTCAGGTTTTCTTCCCCGATGATGTAGCCCAATTGAATGACATAAACCTGTCCTTTGTTGTAGGCCTGAACGCCATAAGCATAATTGTAATCGTAATAATCCGCCAGCAAACTCATCGGTTCTTCCACGC
Organism: Moheibacter sp.; assembly: GCF_049672845.1. NCBI lineage: Bacteria > Pseudomonadati > Bacteroidota > Flavobacteriia > Flavobacteriales > Weeksellaceae > Moheibacter > Moheibacter sp. The sequence goes on along the minus strand of NZ_JBATWT010000023.1, from coordinate 146,455 downwards.
CCGATTTGGCGAGATTGAAATAAGACTCATAAGCTGCCATATTGGGATTAGGCTCTCTTTTCTTGTTGAAAATCTCCAAATATGCCAAGTTTTCCGCATAAGAAGTAAAACCTTCATCCATCCATTCGTCCACAGTTTCATTAATCGCAAACATATGTTGGAACCAAGAATGCGCTATTTCGTGGTAAATCACTCCGACTAAACTTTCAAAACTTCTTTTTCCGGTAATCAGTGTAACCGTACCGTATTCCATTCCGCCGTCACCACCTTGAACAATCGTATAAGTGCTCCACGGATATTTTCCAAAATGTTTGCTCATGTATTCAATGAATTTCAAAGTCGGGATTTCTGCATTTTTCCAATTCTCCGCAATGGACTCATCATTCTTTCGTACGAAATAAACTTCAGGTCCATTTGCAATTCGCTGTTTGTTCACCACAAATTCTTTATCGGCCGCCCAAGCAAAATCATGAATATTTTCCGCAATGAAATGCCAGGTAGCCTTTCCTTTGGTTGCTTTCACCTTTGCGCCCGCAACATATCCTTTCACTTCGTTCGGATTTTGAAGTTTCCCTGAAGCCCCGATGATATAATCTTTCTGAATATTAATTTTCACATCGAAATTCCCAAAGGGCGCTACAAATTCTCTTCCGATGTATTCATCCAAATGCCAACCAAATCGGTCGTAATGTGCCATTTTGGGGTACCATTGCGTCATAGAAAAATCCACGCCTTCTTTAGTGTTTTTACCGCCGCGGCGAATGATTTCCGGCACTTGTGCTTTCCAGTCCAACTCAAAAACCGCCTTTTGTCCGGGTTTCAATCCTTCGGCCAGACTTACTTCCATGATCGTTCCGCTGATATTATAATTCAGGCTTTTTCCGTTTTGTTTGATGGAATTAATTTTCTGAAATCCGATGTTTTCTTCTGATAAAATTTCAATACGGCTTTGAATTTTACCGCTTTCATCTTTAAGGACCATTCGGGAATCAGGATCTTTGATGTTTCGCAAACGATGATCCATGGCGCTTCCCGGTTGAAAGGCATTGTAATACAAATGAAAATAAACTTTCTTCAATTCGTCGGGCGAATGATTGGCATACGTCAATTTCATTTTCCCATCGTACTGAAATTTTGAGTCATCCACATCAATCTCCATTTCATAATCGGCTCTTTGTTGCCAATACTCCAGATTTTGTCCAAATGCCGTCAGAAAGAACAATTGAAAAGCTAAAAACAAAAGGGTTTTCTTCATTATAATTTCGTTTGGCGTAAACATACAAAATTTTGAAAAATCTCTCGGAATTTTATTGTAGAGCTAAATTTAAATTCAGATAATCATTTCAAAATCAATCTGTTAAAATAAAACCAAAAAATTCTGATTTAACATAAAAAACAATCCTTTGGTATCAATTTAGTGCCTTAGGAATTAGGTTTAATTTAAAATCAATTGTTATGAAACCGGAAAGACAAAATCAAAATGCGCCCACACAACGAGAAAAAAGAATTCTGAAACGCCCCGAAAATAAAGACAACCTCGACAGTCGAAAAAGGGAAGAACAAATCAGGCAGGGTGATAAAATGACCAATAATTCCAAGGAAAAGAAAAGTGAAAATAAATCGGATTAAACTTTCCGTCCCGGATTGGCTTTGAGAAATGCGTCCCAACCGCTAAAGGATTTGGTCTGAACTTCATTTCCGCTGTTGAAAAAATGACAAACCGCCGCGGCAAGTCCGTCGGTGGAGTCGAGTCGTTTGGGTAATTCTTTTAGTCCTAAAAGATTCTGCAACATTCCCGCCACTTGTTCTTTGGAAGCATTTCCGTTTCCGGTGATGGATTGTTTTATTTTTTTTGGAGAATATTCCGTTATCGGTACTTCCCGATAAAGTCCGGCGGCCATGGCAACACCTTGCGCCCGACCCAGTTTGAGCATGGACTGCACATTTTTCCCGAAAAAAGGCGCTTCAATGGCCAGTTCGTCCGGATGATACGTATCGATAATCGAAAGTGTTTTCTCAAAGATTTTCTTGAGTTTTAATTCGTGTGAGTCATATTTGTGGAGCAAAAGTTCGTCCAGCAAAAGAAACTGCATTTTTTTCTTTTCGACTTTGATCAATCCAAAACCCATTACCGTTGTTCCGGGGTCAATCCCCAAGATGATTCGCTCCATTTCGCTAAATTATAAATAAAAATCCTGTCAGGCTTTGAAAAGCCCGACAGGATCGATACGTTTATTGTTAAATTTAATTCAAACTTTCCAGATAGGCCTGCCAGCCTTTGGTTTGGTATTCTTTTGCTGATTCGGCGGCATTGGCGGACTGATAAATTCCACGACCCACAATCATAAAATCGGTGTGATAATTTTTACAAACCCTTTCCGGCGTATTGTACTGTTGCCCTTTTCCATCGGCCGACGAACTGATGTTTACGCCCGGCGTGAAAAGCAATAAATCATCCGAAATCTTTCTTTGTGCCACTGCGCCCATTACATTCGGAGCATTTTCGGCTACGTTGAGCGCTTTGGTAATGTAATAATCATCGGTCAGCGTGCCTTTGGACGACATTTCCACAATGGCCACAACGCCCAGATTTTCAAATACTTTCAGGCTTTCCTCACCTGCAATCACATGCGAAGTTATCATATCGGCCCAACTTCCGATTTTGTAAATTCCTTCTTTGAACTGCAATTCCTGCGTATTTCCGATGTCGGCAAATTTCCGGTCTTCGAACAATAAAAATTCCTTTTCCCTTGCGATTTGTTTCAGTTTATCAATCAAATCAAAACTGAAATCCTTGATGATATCGGTATGAAGTTTCAATGCCACGATATAGTCGCCCACTTCTTCTGCCAGACGAATCAATTCGGCTGAACTAATCACATCGGCAGATGCAATCAGATTGGATTTTTTCTTCAAGGCAATTTCAATCAGTCTTTTCCCCACCGGATGGTTGATGTTTTTTTGTTCGAGTGGAACTCTTTTGATTTCAGGTGGTGCAGGCGGATTGTTCAGAAAGTTTTTAATTCTTGCCAAATCGGCATCGTCCAAACGATGGTAACGATGCAAAATATCGATGGCTTCGTTAATCGTAAAAAGCGTATGAACCGTATAACCTTTGGCTTTCAATTTCTGAATTCCGCCTTGTTCACGGTCGAGAACGACAACGATATCAGTTACTTTCAGACCTTCGCGCTCGATTTCGTCGATGGTCTCCAAAAGACTTTGTCCGCTTGTGATCACGTCTTCTACCAACAAACAGTTTTGTCCGTCATGGTAAACACCTTCTACCATTCGTTTGGTTCCATAACCTTTGTTTTCTTTCCGTTTGATGATAAGCGGAATTCCACTTGCCAAGCTCATGGTCGTTCCCATCGGCAATGCGGCATAAGGAACCCCACAGATTAGTTCAAAAGGAGAATTCTCGACTAATTCCAAGAGGTTGTTGGACAGAGTTTTTAACAATTGAGGACTGGATGAAAGCGGACGTAAATCCACATAAAAAGGCGATTCTATCCCGCTTTTCAGGGTGAAATTCCCAAATTTAATGATTCCTAATTCGTAAGCTTTGAGTAAAAAATCTTCGCGTTGCTGCATTTCTAAAAGGTTTGAGCAAAGTTAAAAGATTTCGTAAGTTTACCATCCGAAATCACTCATGACTTTCGTTATACTTATTCACAAACACATTTAATCGATGAAGAAATTTTTAATAATGTCTGTTTTTCTGGGCTCCGTACTTTCATTCGGACAGAAAATCGGAGAATACCAGTTTACCCATATCGTAAACAATGATCATACTGAAGTCCTAAGTCAAGGCCAAACAGGTACTTGTTGGAGTTTTTCGACAGTTTCCTTTTTGGAATCTGAAGTGAAAAGAATTACCGGAAAACACGTGGATTTGTCCGAAATGTACATTGTCAAAAACACGTATCCGGCCAAGGCTTATAATTACGTTTACCGCCAGGGAAAAGCCCAGTTCAGTGAAGGCGGATTGGGACACGATGTACTCAATGCTGTCAGAACCGACGGAATTGTTCCGCATGAATTTTATACCGGAATCGTGGACGATGCGGAAAAACATGACCACTCGGTAATGGTGGCAAAGCTAACCGGTTTTGTGGAAAATTTAGTCAAACATAAAAAAGCCTATTTAAACGATAACTGGCAGGCAGAATTTGATGGAATTTTGGAAGAATACATGGGTAAAGAACCCAAAACTTTTCAATTTGAAGGAAAACAATTCACCCCAATAGAATTTGCCAATTACCTGAAAATCAATCCTGATGATTATGTAGCGATTTCATCTTTTACAAATGTTCCTTATTACAAAAGTTTCGTTTTGAGTATTCCCGATAATTTTTCAAACGGATCTTTTTATAATTTGCCTTTGGACGAATATATGCAGTTGATGAATGATGCATTGACAAAGGGATTCACGCTATCGTTCAGTTCAGATGTGAGCGAATCAACTTTCAGTGCCAAACAGGGAATGGCGATTTTGCCATCGGAAGGAAAAAAAGAAGATTATTTCAAATCTATCTTGCCCGAAAAATGGGCGACGCCTGAAGAGAGACAAAAGAATTTTGAAAATTTCACAACGGTTGATGATCATCTGATGCACATAACCGGAATGCTGAAAGATCAGCTCGGAAATCAGTATTACGATGTGAAAAACTCCTGGGGAAGCGAACTTGCAAATGGCGGAGATGTTTATATGTCGGCTGCTTTTATGCGGATGAAATCCATCGCGTTTTGGGTTCATAAAGATGCGTTGAGCAAGGATCTTAAAAAGAAATTGGGGATCTTTTAAGTCAATCAAAATCCTTAACTTTGATTAGAGTAAATATAAAATTATGGATTTATTAACCAAGAAGAAAAAAATCATCCATTGGATTGACTCCATAAAAGATGAAGAAATATTGGATCAATTGGAAAGGTTCAGCGAAGAAACGCCCATCGAATTTGATCAAGAAATTCAAAATGCAATCTCTGGAGTAGAATTAAAAAAACGTACAACAGAGTTTCTTGAAAGTTTAGATTGGAAAAAACAATAATATATTACAAACCAGAAGTCGAAACCTTCATTAATAATTTGGTTTTTGATTTGTATATAAAAGAATATTTTGGCTTTCTTGAAGATGCAATAAAGTACAAAGACGGCTTAATTGACTTTGTTGAAAAACATATTTCTACTTTTCCGTATCGCTTTACTCCTTTTGCATTAAGAAATTTTGGTTCAAAATATATATTTTATAAAGCAAATCATAACACAACATGGTATGTTTTTTTTTGAGAACCAAAACAATGAATTCTTAATTACTTATATCACAAACAATCACAATGAGATTGCCCAATTTTTATAACTAAACTGACTATATTAAAAATGCAAACAATCGAACAAGCAACACAAACATTACCTATCAAAGGTTACCTCAACATGGAAATCCCAGCTGGAATTGACTTGGTAGCTGAGATCAATAAAATGCGCAAAGAGAAAAATGCCATCATTCTGGCGCATTATTATCAAACCGGCGACATTCAGGACATTGCGGATTTTTTGGGCGATAGTTTACAATTGGCGCGTGCTGCTGCCGATACGGATGCCGATATGATTGTTTTCTGTGGCGTTCACTTCATGGCGGAAGCAGCCAAAATTCTGAATCCGACCAAAAAAGTGGTTCTGCCCGATATGCTAGCGGGTTGCTCGCTTGCCGACTCTTGTACAGGCGAAGGTTTACGTGCTTTGCGTGAGCAACATCCCGGATCCATCGTGGTAAGTTATATCAATTGTGATGCAGGTGTGAAGGCTGAAAGCGACATCATTGTGACTTCTTCCAATGCGGAAACCATCATCAATTCTTTGCCTCCTGAACAGAAAATCATCTTTGCACCCGATAAAAATTTAGGCCGATATCTGAACCAGGTTACGGGAAGAAAAATGATTCTCTGGGACGGTGCCTGTATGGTGCACGAAGCTTTTTCCTTGGAAAGAATTGCACAGCAAATGGCAGAAAATCCAAATGCCAAACTGATTGCCCATCCCGAATCAGAAGAACCGGTTTTGCAAGTTGCAGATTTTATCGGTTCAACTTCGAGATTATTGGATTATGTTCAAAACGATGAATCACAGGAATTCATCATAGCTACGGAAGAAGGAATCATCCACGAAATGCGGAAATTAGCACCCCATAAAAAACTGATTCCGGCATTGACACAGGATGAATCTTGTAATTGCAGCGAATGTTTTTACATGAAAAGAAACACGATGGAGAAGTTGTATCTCTGTATGAAATATGAATTACCTGAAATCCATATCGAAGAGGAATTAAGGGTAAAAGCCTTGAAATCAATTAATAAGATGTTGGAATTGTCGGTGAAGGTTAAATAAGTTTTTATTGAATGTGATTTAATATATCATTCAGTTTATTGTAAATTGCTTTTAAGTCAATATTTCCTCTTAGTCCATAATCTGAAATTTGTTTAATTTCTTCATTTTCAAATTGAATAGCTAATGTTCCTGTTTGGTCGTCAGTCCAATTCACAGAATAGAAATCTTTTAAATTCATTATATCTGAATAATATAATAGACCAACCAATTCATTGTAATAAGTTGAACTTATTTTTCCTATTTTCTTTCCTTTAACTTGGGTATATTTAATACCAATATACTCAAATGAATAATCGGATTTTATAGTAATTTCAAATATTGGACAATTTCCAAAACAACCATTCGTTGAAAATTTAATTTGATTTATTTGATTTAAATTCTTTGGCTTATTCCTTTTATACGAAACAAGTTGTCCATATTTAAAAGTCAAGCTATCAAGTTTAAATGTATCATTTAAATAGTCTTCCGATTTCACAACTAATACAACATCATCTTGGTATTTATAAATTTTGTCTAATATGGGTTCAAAATCATATTGCAGAATTTTGTTTAATTTCAATTCTTTAAAATTATTATTTCCATTATTCAATACTAAAATTAAAGAGGAATAACCATCAACAACAAGATCAATAAATCCATTATTGTCTAAATCATTTTTTTTCACATATTCATTAAAATCTTCATTGTCGACCTCTTTCTCCTTATTGAAAACATATTTGAATGTATATTTTTTATCAATATATTTTGATAAAAATTGAGCAGTTTGTTTATTAGTTTTTAAGTCTTCAATAATCTGAGAAAATGCTATTGAAAAAGAAAAACAGAAAAGAATTAATAATAAGTATTTCATGTTTTACAAGAATAAACCTACTTCACCACCAGTTTCCTCGTTATTTTCCCAAATGCCCCTTCAAAACTAACCAGATAAACGCCTTTCCAGGAAGGATTTAAGTCCAATGTAATTTTTCCATCCGGATTTTCCAGTTGATTTTCAAATAATTTCTCACCCAAAACCGAATGAATTCTCAGGTTTAATTTCCCTGAAATATCATTCAAATCAAAATATACTTTGTCTTTTGCAGGATTTGGATAAGGCCCTCTGATGCTGTGTGTTGCCCATTCGTCAGTGGACATTTGTAATACATTGAAAGTCCAGAAACCTTCGGGTGCAGGCATGGGACGTGCAATGGATTTTCCGGAATTCGCTTCTGCCCAGATGTAATAATCAATTTCTTCCGAATCAGCCGGAACCGTCAGTTCAGCCAACCAATTATCCTCCGAAACATTCGTCATGGAAACTTCCTGAAAGGTTGTTTCGTCAGATTGTCTCCAGAAAACTTTGGCCTGCGCTACTCCCGAAATATGTTTGATTTGCGCTTCCACCGGAATTCCGGTAGTCGTGGAAACATTTCTCAATTTTTCATGCAAAATCCAAAGCGGATCGGTCACGCCAATCGTATGCGTAATGCAGTGAATCGCACCACCACCGTTAATCAAAGGCTCCGAAGGATTGTCCACGTCAATTCCCACAATTCGGTATCCGGGCATGGCTTCCTGCCAAATTTGCAAAGCCTCGCCATCCACTTCGGGACGATAAGTAGGTACAAGTATTGTTTTATTGACGATTAGCGCATTGGTATAAGTTCGATAAGCACCGCCATTGTGCGGATACTGACCCGATGTACTGGGCGGAGCCGGAATCCATTTGATTTCATAATCATTCCCAAATGGCGTTTGAAAAGTACTGGTGATATAATTGATGTTTTCTATGATCTGAGGCCCGTCTGCCACGCCATCGGGATATTCGCTTACCAGAATTGTTTCTTCGTCCAATAATTTCATGTGCATATCAATGTGATGAATTCCGTCATAAGGCAGCACTTCCATTTTCCGATACGACTGAATTCCCATATAATCCTGCATAATCTGATCTATCTGTGCTTCGGTTTTAGCACTTACGCCATAAGGATTTCCTGCCTGATTTTCCGTCAGAATCAGTTTTGAAGCAAAAGCATTTCCCATTCCGTCCGACATGAAATTACCGCCTGTATTGACCAAATCGGCCGGAGCAGTATCGGTCACATAAAGTGGAATATCCAAATAATCCGCATGATAAGTTGGAATTACATTATCCAAAGGTCGCGGACGGTTGTAAATCCAATCTACCAAAGCAAGTTCGCCCACATCATTGGTATAAACCGTATTTCCGGCATAATCGCGTATCCAGATACTGTTCTTTGGCGCGTTTATAAATTCCACATTGGTCAGATCAATTCCATTTGAACTTAAATAATTTTCCACTGCTACCTGATTTGTAGTGGCAATCAGCACTTTGCATTCGTCAACCGCCGCTGCAACGATTTGTCTTTGAATATCCTGATATCCGGACGACCAGCCCAATACAAGATATTCTACTTCTTCCCATTGTGCTGCAGTCCGGACAGGCTGAGAAGGAGGTGGCGTAAGATTTGTTCCGCTAAACTGATAACTTGAAATCAGACTTTGCTCTTGTGGCGTTAGTCCTTTGGGAAGAATTTCCTGTGCCGATATTTGAGTGCCGAAAGCGAAAAAGGAAAACAGAATTCCGAGATAAAATTGTTTCATGTGTTGAAATTAAAGTTCTAAGGTAGAAATAATTATAATTTAAATATTACTAAGTTCAAATGTAATTCTTACCTACAAAATATTTGGCTAACTGAAAATCCCTAAATTCGCTCAATGGCAGGAAAACTATTTTTGGTACCCACACCTATTGGAAATTTGAAGGATATGACCTTTCGGGCGATTGAAACCTTGAAGGAATCGGATTTGATTTTGGCGGAAGACACCCGGAACAGCGGAATCTTATTGAAACATTACGAAATTTCCACACCCATGCGCAGCTATCATGCGCACAACGAACACAAAGTGACAGAAGAAATTATCCGGCAGCTACAAGAAGGAAAAACTTTTTCGCTGATTACCGATGCCGGTTCACCCGGCATTTCCGATCCTGGTTATTTATTGGCAAAAGCCTGTGTGGAAAACGAAATTGAAGTGATGGCGCTTCCCGGCGCAACAGCTTTCGTTCCGGCTTTGACGGTTTCGGGTTTGATTTCAAATGAATTTGTTTTTGTCGGATTTCTCCCGGTAAAAAAAGGCCGCCAAACCAAACTCAACGAATTAAAAGAAGAAAAAAGAACCTTGATTTTTTATGAATCTCCACATAAAATTACTCGAACTTTAAAGGATTTGGCAGAATTTTTTGGTGCAGAAAGAAAAGCAAGTTTGTCAAGGGAAATCACCAAAAAGTTTGAAGAAACACTTCGCGGAACGCTGGAAGAATTGCATAAAATTTCGGAAGAAAGAAACCTCAAAGGCGAAATGGTTTTGGTGGTGGAGGGTTTTAATATTTGAAAATAAGTTATGACTTATCGAATTGCATTTATTATATCAATCATCTTAATAGAAAGTTGTTCCACTAAAAAAGTTGTGATTTCTGACCAAAGAAACGATTTCAGAAACATTTACTTTTCAAAGGCAGAAGTTGATTACAGTTCTCTAGCTTTAAATCATACAATTTTAACTCGTGGGTCGGATATTTTGGATATAAAAAATGAAATAGATGGGAAAACTTTAGAAAAATTAAGAAAACTTAATATTTACGAAAATAACACTATGAATTTTGTGAATGCCTATAATGATTCCCTTCAAGTGGTTTTTTCGTTCCCTAAAAGGGATTGTTTATCAGACGAATTGTCAAGTTATTTATGGAATTTTTCAACTTCAAAACAATACATCATAATTTCTGCGAAGGATGATTATAAGATCGATTCAATGGTAATTTCGCATGAAACCAGAATTGTTCCTCCTGTTGATTGCGCAGCAGACCTTTAATCCCTGAACCTCACATCTCGTATATTCAGTTGCAAATAGGAATTTCCTTTCCAATGGTTTTCCTCAATCGAATATACCACATCAAATCTTCTGTATTGAAAATCTTTTGAAAATTCGCCCATATTAAAAGCAACGGCTTGCATCTGAATGTTCCCATCGACAAGTGTCAGGCGAAGGTGTTCTCCGTTTTTACCCATTTCTTTGATGTCTCCGCCGATGAGATTTTTTGTCAAAAACAAAGGCGTCATATTTTCCGGTCCGAAAGGTTCCATTTGATTTAAAACTTTTAAGAAAAAGGGAGTGATATGAGCGAATTTAATTTCCGTATCGATTTCAAGTGAAGGTTTTCGCTGAATCGGGCGGATTTTCTCTTTGACTAAGTTTTCAAATCTCTCTTTGAAAGTTTCGAAGTTTTCAATCGGCATGGTCAGTCCGGCCGCAAAGCGATGTCCGCCATATTTGGTCAACAAATCGGAACAACTATCGATAACTTCATATATGTCAAAATCCTTTACAGAACGGGCAGATCCAGTAATTTCGCCATCGTTTCCTTGAGTGAGCACAAGCGTTGGCCGATAAAAAGTTTCAATCAATCGAGATGCAACAATTCCCAAGACGCCCTTGTGCCAATTCGGGTCGTAAACAACAGTGGTATAGCGATTTTCTTCTCCATTTCGGTGAATCATTTCAATGGCTTCGCTAGTCACCTGACTATCTGTTTCTTTTCTTTCGTCATTTAAATTATTGATTTCCAGAGCAAAGTCAGAAATTTTCACATCATCTTCTGCGATCAATAGTTCTACAGATTGAGAGGCGTGTTTCAGTCGTCCTGTAGCATTGATTTTGGGAGCAATTGAAAATACAATATTCGAAATATTAAGCTTTTCTTTATGCTTCTCTCCCAGCAAACTCCTCAATCCGGGGCGCGGTGATTCCTGGATTTTTTTCATTCCGTAATAAGCCATCGTCCTGTTTTCTCCGATGATAGGAACAATATCTGCAGCAATGCTGACAACTAATAAATCCAGGTATTTTTCAAGATTGGTATTGTCGTGTTCAAGTTTTTCTGTCAAAGCCTGCATTAATTTAAAACCGACGCCACAGCCGCTTAATTCTTTAAATGGATACTTACAGTCGTTACGTTTAGGATCCAGAACTGCAACAGCATCCGGTAATTTTTCTCCGGGTAAATGATGGTCACAAATGATAAAATCGATGTTTTTTTCATTGGCATATTCAATTTTATCCACGGCCTTTATACCGCAATCCAGCGCAATGATGAGCGAAAAGCCATTGTCTTCGGCAAAATCAATTCCCTGAAAGGAAATACCATATCCTTCTGAATATCGGTCAGGAATATAATAGGAAACATTTGGATAAAAAGATTTGAGAAATCCATACATCAGCGCAACTGCGGTGGTTCCATCCACATCATAATCACCATATACCAATATATTTTCTTGATTTTCAACCGCTTGCAGGACCCTGTCCACTGCCCTGTCCATATCCTTAATTTGATATGGATCATGAAGATGAGAAAGTTCAGGGCGAAAAAAAATCCGTGCAGATTCAAAAGAATCTATACCTCTTTGCGCCAAAATAATGGCAAGAGGAAGCGGGAGCTTTACCTCCTCCATCAAAAGTCGGACTATTTCCGGGCTAGGGGCGGGCTTTATCACCCATTGGTTTTTCATTTCCAAATGGTAATTAATCCCCTAATTTAATACTTTTATTTCTTATTGACCGCTTTCATGTACTTTTCCAAAGCCATGGTCATGGATGGAGTTTCGGGTGTAGGAACCTCTATATCGATACGCAGGCCCATTTCTTTGGCTGCTTGAACCGTGGTTTTCCCGAAAACGGCAATTCGGGTTTGATCTTGAACAAATCCCGGAAAATTTTCAAATAATGATTTAATTCCTGATGGGGTAAAGAAAACCAATATATCATACTTCACATCTCCCAAATCGGATAAGTCGCTGGAAACCGTACGACAAAGTATGCCTCTCTCCCAATTTAGACCCATTTCGTCCAAAAATTTAGGAACATCCGGTTTCAAAACGTCTGAAGATGGTAAAAGGAATTTTTCGTCTTTGTGCTTTTTGAAGAAAGGTGCCAAATCCTCTATTTCCTTCTCTCCTATATAGGTTTTTCTTTTTCTATAAACAATGTATTTCTGCAAATAAAAAGCAATAGCTTCTGACTGACAAAAATATTTCATGTCATCAGGAACTTGAAAACGCATCTCTTCTGCCAACCTGAAATAATGGTCAATCACATTACGGCTGGTGAAAATAACCGCAGTATATTTTGAAAAATCAATTTTTTGTTGTCTTACATCACGAGCATCTACTCCCTCAACTTGGATAAACGAGCGAAAATCTATTTTGACTTTATTCCGCTTGCTTAAATCAAAATAAGGAGAGGATTCAGTAGTCGGTTGAGGTTGAGAAACGAGGATAGATCTTACTTTCATTTGCATGTTTTAATTACCACATATTTAGAAACTTGAACAAGACCAAAAGGGGCAATATTTCCAGTGCGCAAAGATACAAAATATTATAATACCAAATTTTACTTTGTTTCTCGGGCTGATTTTTAAATATGTAACGATAGGTTAGCACTCTGATCATAACAAGTACAGCGACTAACACACCCAGTATTAATGGTTTGTGAACTTCCGTAAAATAAAAAAGCAAAACCGCTCCCCAAAGCACAAATACAGAATAAGCACGAAAAAAATTCAGGGTTTTCAAGTTAAAATTACGGTCGTGGCTAATACCAAATGCATAAGCAGCCACGGTTCCCAAAACAGATCTCGCACCATAAAATACCAAAATCAATACAGCAATGGCGAGCGTCTTTAAAACAGGGGTATAAAAAATATAATCATAATCAGACACCAGATACCCCATCATGATGGCACCGGCCAAAACCGCAAAACAAAATTGGAAAATCACACCAAAAAGTGCTTGATTATCATTGACTTCCTGAAAATTTTCCATATTCCGAAGCGACTCATAGTTATTTGAAAATAAAATTCTACCGACTACGATAATCGTCATGGTCAACAACAAAATATAAATCACCCAATCGAGATCTTCAACCGGACGTTCCAGAAAAAAAACGGACAACATGCTTTTCATAAACTTTGCAAAAATACAAAAGCAGTCCGTAGATATGAATTATATTAGCGCCATATTTCGAATCTATGTCGGAAAATCTTGTCATCATTCCTACCTATAACGAAAAAGAAAACATGGACGCTGTTTTGCGCCGCGTGTTTTCCCTTGACGTGGAATTTGATGTTTTGGTCGTCGACGACAGTTCTCCCGACGGGACAGCAGGAATTGTCCGGCAACTTCAAAATGAATTTCCACGACTTTTTCTGGAAGTAAGAAAGGAAAAAGACGGATTAGGGAAAGCTTATACACATGGCTTCAAATGGGCTCTGGCGAGAGATTACCAGTACATTTTTGAAATGGATGCAGACCTCTCACACAATCCCCAGGATTTGCCAAGGCTGCTGGAAGCACTGAAACAAGATGCCGACGTATCAATCGGCTCGCGATATTCCCATGGCGTAAATGTCGTCAACTGGCCCATGAGCAGGGTTTTATTATCTTTTATCGCTTCGAAATATGCCCGGTTCATTACAGGAATTCCGGTCCATGATGCAACCGCTGGGTTTGTCGGATATAAAAGAATTGTGTTGGAAACGCTGGATTTGAATCAGATTAAATTCAAAGGCTACGGTTTTCAGATTGAGATGAAATACAAAGCCTGGCGTAAAAAATTCAATTTGCGCGAGGTATCCATCATCTTTGTCAACCGAATAGCCGGCGAATCAAAAATCAGCCCCAATATTTTGGGAGAAGCGGTTTTCGGAATTTTAATGTTGAGAATTCGAAGTATATTTGGTAAGTTATGAAAAAACATGGGTTTTTTGGATTTATACTGACTTTTTTATTCGCTTGCACGAGTATTGTAGAGAAGCCCGAAAATCTTATTGAACAAGAAAAAATGGTGAGTATTCTTACCGATATATACCTGCATCAGCAGGCTTCTTACTTGTCAGAAATCAATCAGGATGGATTGGGATTCGCAAAAATTGATGCTCAGATTCTTTATAATCACCAAACCAATTCAACCGATTTTCAGGAAAGTTACCGTTATTACTACCTCCACCCCGAACTTTACAATGAAATTCTAATCGATGTACGCGACAATCTCGAATCAAAACTTCCGGAAGCTGACCGGAAAAAAAGAATTGAAGACCGCAACAATAAGGAAAAGAAATAAAATTTTAACCGAGGAAATTTCTGATGAAATTCAGGGTTTCCTGAGGCGCTTCTAAATGGGCCATGTGACCGGTTTCAAGCTCCAGAATGGAAATATTTTCTTTATTCGGAATAATTTTCTTCAAATCATCAGGATTTACGGCTTTGTCGTACTTTCCTATAATAATTCCAATTTTTCCCGTGAATTCTTCCAGTAAAAAACTCCGGTCTATACGCAGCCTCATTCCTTTGAGGGCCGCGGTAACGCCCTGAAGAGAAGTTTCGCGGGCAAGCGTTTTGGCCAATTCAATTTCAGGTTTTAATTTTTCTAAATTCTTTTCGGCAAAAAGTGATGGAATGCTCATTTTGATGAGTGTATCCAGATTTTTTTCAGCCGTTTCAACGGCTTTGAGACGTTGTTCCTTTTTATCAGGTGAATCGGGAAAAGTCGTGGAATTCATCAGAATAAAACCACTTATCGCATCAGGAAATAATTCGGTGTAAGCTAAAGTAACATATCCGCCCATCGAGTGTCCCACAAAAACTGCCGTAGAAACACCCAGCAAGTTCAGCGTTTCTTTTACTTCTCTTGCCATTTGTTCCATTGTATGCTCCTCATCAAAGTTCGGTGATTCACCATGTCCCGGAAGATCGAGAAGAATTATTTTATGCGAAGCAGATAGTTCATCCATCATGTATTTCCACATCTTCCTATTTTCCAGATATCCGTGCAGCAACACAACCGGATTTCCATAACCTTTTACTTCGTAATTCAACATTTCTTAGCGTATTAAGAGATTCCTTGTAAATTTACAGAAAGTTTTCGGGTATGCGTTTTGCCTTTTGTATGTTAATGAGTGTTTTTTTTGTTTTTTCGTGTAAATCGGATTCCAAAACTCCGATTGCCCAACCTGTGGAATTTGACAAAGCTGCCTATGCAGAAAATCTCAAAAAAGAAAGAGACAGCCTTAACTCCGAAAAAGTTGAAGTTGCCGCAAAACCTGAAACAGACTCGGCGACTGCTAAAAAAACAAATCTTGAATTTACCGAAACCACCGATACAATCTTGGTCAAATTCATTTATGGAAAAGCAAAAATCGACACGGCAAAACTGCCCCGACAGAAAATGGTCTTTTTGCTTAATTCCGATACGGCCAATAAAATCTGGCTGAAACTCAGCACTCAGGACAGTTTGGCCAATCTCAGAATTTCTCAGATCATAGATTCAAAAGGAAATTCAGACGGTCCATTCGGTCGTGAGCTGGAATTTCCGGTTGTGGAAAAAGGAATGCAGACCGTAATCGTTTCAGAAAGTCAGATGCAGGGAGACGCCTGGGGTGGAAAATTCAGTTTGGAAGCGCAACTGATTTGGTAGGTTTAAGTAATTTTGAAAATATAAGAAATATCAGTTTTAGCGAATTTCTCCCCCTAAAATCGTAACAAATTAATAAATTGTTCAACCAATAAACAAAAATTAAATTTTCTATGAAAAAATTTGGACTTGCGTTCGCATTTTTGGGTATATTAGGAACTACTTCTATGGCTCAGGAAATCGAATTTGAAGAATATGATCTGCCAAATGGTCTTCATGTCATTTTGCATCAGGATCATTCGGCTCCGGTTGTGGTAACATCGGTGATGTACCATGTGGGAGCAAAAGACGAACAGCCCGACAGAACAGGGTTTGCGCACTTTTTTGAACACCTGTTATTTGAAGGAACCGAAAACATCGAAAGAGGTGAATGGTTCAAAATCGTTTCGTCCAACGGCGGAAAAAATAACGCCAACACCAGCGATGACAGAACTTATTATTACGAAGTTTTTCCTTCCAACAACCTTCAGCTTGGATTGTGGATGGAGTCGGAACGTCTGATGCATCCTGTCATCAATCAAATTGGTGTGGATACGCAAAATGAAGTCGTTAAAGAAGAAAAAAGACTTCGTGTAGACAATCAGCCTTATGGAAATCTGTTGAAAGCGGTAAAAATGCACATGTTCAAAAACCATCCTTATCGTTGGACAACCATCGGTGAAATGGAACACTTGGACGCTGCCACTTTGGACGAATTTCAGGCATTTTTCAAGAAATTTTATGTAACCACCAACGCCGTTTTGGTTGTGGCAGGTGACTTCCAAAAAGACCAGGCAAAAAAATGGATTGCAGATTATTTCGGTTCGATTCCAAAACAAGCTGCGCCGGTAAAAGGTCAGTACGAAGAAGCGCCGATTACGCAGGAAATTAAAGCCACTTGGGAAGACCCCAACGTTCAGCTTCCGATGATGATTACGGCTTATAGAACGCCTTCTATGAAATCGCGTGAAGCAAGAGTTTTGGATATGATTTCTACGCTTTTGAGCGACGGTAAGAGTTCAAGATTGTACAAAAAATTAGTCGATACGGAAAAGAAAGCATTGGATATCGGTGCGTTTAACTTCAGTCAAGAAGACTACGGAACTTATTTCATTTATGCACTTCCGGTTGGTGAAACACCACTTACCGATTTGTCTGCTGCTTTTTCGTCAGAAATTAAAAAATTACAAAACGAGCTGATTTCTGAAAGAGAATACGAAATGTTGTTGAACAAATTTGAAAACCAGTTTGTGAATGCCAATTCAAATGTGGAAGGCGTTGCCCACAGTTTGGCGACTTATTATCTGCTCTACAAAGATGTAAACCTCATCAACAACGAACTGGATTTGTATCGTTCCATCACAAGAGAAGAAATCAGAGATGTGGCGAAAAAGTATTTGAATGACAACCAAAGACTGGTATTGGAATACGGTCCGGAGAAAAAATAATCGGCTAAATCAAGAATTAAAAAAATGAGAAAATTAGTATATATATTCGTTATGGCGTTGTTAACAGTCGGAGCGCAAGCGCAAGTGGACAGATCGCAACCCAAACCGGGTCCGGCACCAAAAGTAAATTTGGGAACTCCCCAAACATTTGAGTTAAAAAACGGACTGAAGGTAATGGTGGTGGAAAACCACAAACTTCCGCGTGTAACCATGACGCTGAGCATAGACAATTCGCCTTTTGTGGAAGGTGACAAAAAAGGAATCGACGATTTGACCGGTGCTTTGATTGGTAACGGAACCAGCAAGATTTCAAAAGACGCTTTCCAGGAAGAAATCGACTTCATGGGGGCAAGAATCAATTTCCATGGATCTGGCGCAAGTGCCAACACGCTTTCGCGTTATTTTCCAAGAGTTATGGAATTGATGGCGCAAGGTGCAATCGACCCTAAATTTACGCAAGACGATTTTGATACAGAAGTTGCCCGGTATATCGACGGACTAAAATCTGAAGAAAAAAGTGTGGCTTCAAACGCTGCCCGCGTAGAAAATGTTTTGGTTTTCGGAGCGAATCATCCGGCAGGAGAATTCACGACAGAAGAAAAATTGAAAAATTTGACTTTGAATGATGTGAAAAATCATTACCAAACTTATTTCGCGCCCAATAATGCTTATTTGATCGTGATGGGCGATGTGAAGTTCAAGGATGTGAAAAAATTGGTTAACAAGAACTTTAAAAATTGGAAAAAAGGAAATATTCCGGCTTCTGATTATCCGAATCCGACAAACGTGGCCAAAACCGAAATCAATTTCGTGGACATGCCCAATGCCGTTCAGTCAGAAATTGCCATTCTGAGTTCAGTTAATCTGAAAATGACCGACAAAGATTATTTCGCAGCTTTGATTGCCAATCAGATTTATGGTGGCGATTTTAACAGTTACCTGAACATGAACCTTCGCGAAGCAAACGGATGGACTTATGGTGCCCGTTCCAGCATCCGCGGAAATAAATATGTCGGGAAATTCAAAGCAGGTTCACAAGTTCGTAACGAAGTGACCGATAGCGCCGTGGTGGAAGCGATGAAAGAATTGAACCGAATCAGAACCGAAAAGGTAACGCCTGAGACACTTTCAACCGTGAAAGCTACTTTCATCGGGAATTTTGTGATGGATGCCGAAAAACCGGAAGTAATTGCCCGACAAGCTTTGTTGACCCAAACACAAGGACTTCCTTCAAATTTCTATCAGAATTACATCCAAAGCATCAATGCTGTTACGCCTGAAGATGTTCAGAAAGCGGCTCAGAAATACTTTTCACACGGAAATGCAAGAATTTTGGTTGTGGGTAGAGCGGCAGATGTTTTGCCTGCATTGGAAAAATTACCCTACACAATCAATTATTTTGACCGATTTGGAAATGCAACTGAAAAGCCACAACAGAAACAAGTAGACGCAAGCGTTACCGTGAAATCTGTTATGGATCAATACATTGCGGCTATAGGTGGTGAAAAAGTGAAATCTGTAAAAACGCTTCTCGCTAATTATGAAGCAGAAGTTCAGGGTATGAAACTGAACATGAAAGCCATCAATACGAGTGACGGTAAGGCGATGAACCTTGTCAGCGGAATGGGTATGGAACTTTCCAAAACCGTTTATGACGGAAAAACCGGATTCCATGTGCAACAAGGACAGCGAAAAGAAATGGATGCAGAAGAAATCGAGGCTTACAAATATGACGCACTTCCTTTTCCGGAATTGGTTCTGGCAGAAAAACCGGGCGTGGCCCTAGCAGGGATTGAAACCTTTAACGGAAAAGAGGCTTATGTCATTGTTGACGGAAAGAAAAAGACTTTCTACGATGTCAATTCGGGTCTGATTCTGGGAACTTCATCCGAACTGGAAGCACAGGGACAGAAAATGGTTCAAACCGTAACTTATGGCGAATACAAAGATTATGACGGAATTAAATATCCCTCTGAATTCACCATGAACGTTGGAGTAGATATGGTTTTCAAAGTGAAAGACATCAAATTCAATGAAGGCGTTTCAGATGCCGATTTCAAATAAATAAAAAATTTAATTTCTTACAAAAAACCTCTGTCGATTGGCAGAGGTTTTTTGTTGGATAATATTTTATGATTAGGAGTTATGTAGTAACCAATTACCAGACTCTCACTGAAAATTTAACATCTTACGTATTGAATAAAATACCAAGTTTTGGTATTTTTGAATGAAAGATTGAAATTATGGCAAAAAACACTTCCATATTGCTCGGTGATTATTTTGATAAGTTTATAAGCGAACAAGTTAGTTCTGGAAAATTTTCTTCTGCAAGTGAAGTCGTGCGAGCTGCTCTAAGAATGTTTGAACACGAAGAAACAAAAAAATCAGAACTTATTAAGGAACTCAAAAAAGGCGAAAAATCTGGTTTTGTGAAAAACTTTAATAGAGAAAAACTTCTGGAAACCTTTCACCAAAAATATGCTTCTGAATAATGAATTTTAAAATCAGTAAGGAAGCAGAGATTGATCTTGAAAATATTTGGCTTTACACTTTTGAGACTTGGTCAAAAGAACAAGCTGATAGATATTTCAACCTAATCTTTGAGGAAATCGAATATTTAACTCAAAATCCAAATTCAGGCAAAGATTATAGTCATATTAGGGAGGGTTATTATCGCTCAAAAGTAAAATCACATTTTATATTTTACCGCATAAACTTAAAAGAAAACGTATTAGAAATCATCAGAATTTTACATCAGCAAATGGACATTGAAAACAGATTAGGTGAATAATACTAGCTATACATAAATATCAGTAGCTGTTCTACCACGGTGGACACGTTGCAGAACTCTCTTTTTCAGAAAACACAAACAAAATCCAAGCTCTTTTAGGTGATTTAAAAGAAGATTTATATTTTAAATGTGGAGTTATTAAGACTGAAAAATATATCTATATTTAACTTTGTGCTGTGAATCCCGCTCTTTTGCAAACTCCAAATCCGTCATTCAATTAACCGAAAACGCTTCGAAAAACCTATGTGGAATCGTGGAATATCCCAAAAACCTCTTACTCCTTCAACCACAAATCAAAATAATCGGTAATTTTCTGCATCAGGTGCACACGGTCTTTTCCGCGCACATTGTGCTCATAACCCGGATACACAAAATAATCCACCTGAACGCCGTTGGAAACCGCATTTCGCAAGAAATTAACCGAATGTTGCCAAACCACCACAGGATCATCCGTTCCGTGAATCAACAAGAGTTTTCCTTTCAGATTTTGGGTTTTATCCATCAGCAAACTATTGGCATAGCCTTCGGGATTGGTTTCGGGCGTATCCATATAGCGTTCGCCATACATCACTTCATACATACTCCAGTCCAGAACCGGTCCGCCGGCAACGCCTGCTTTGAACACATCGGGCTGACGAAGCATAAAGGAAGTCGTCATAAACCCGCCGTAACTCCAACCGTGAATACCCATTCGCTCGCCATCTACAAAGGATTTTGATTTCAGGAATTCCACGCCTTTCATCTGATCGGCCATTTCTACTTCGCCTAAATTCCGGAAAATCGCCTGCTCAAATTCCAATCCTCGATTGGAACTACCGCGACCGTCCATCACCCAAACCACATAGCCGTTCTGCGCCATATAATCGTACCAGAGGTTTCCGCTCGCCGGAAAACGATTGAGGTTCATCTGCGCATGTGGTCCGTTGTACAAATACACAATCACCGGATATTTTTTGGAAGCGGCAAAATCAGTCGGATAAATCAATTTTCCGTACAAATCCGTTCCATCATCAGCTTTGAGCGTTACATTTTCAACTTTTGGCATCTGGTATTCAGCCAAAGGATTTGCAGCTGTGAAAAGGTTCTTTTTCGTTTTTTTATCGGTCGATAAAACATCGATTTTGCGAGGCGTCGTTTCGTTTGACCAATTGTCCAAAACATAAGTTCCGGCTGAATTCGGCGTGAAAAAATGATAACCCGGATCGCTGTCAATTCTTTCCATTTTACCGTTTTCCCAATTCACCAAATACAAATGCTTTTCCATCGCACCGTCTTTGGTCGAGGTAATCAAAAGTTGCTTTTTGCCTTTCTTCTCACCCAGAATTTCGTTGACCAACCAATTTCCTTTGGTGATCTGATTGATTAATTTTCCGTTTAAATCGTAACGATACAAATGCATAAATCCGTCGCGCTGACTCCACCAAACAAATTCTTTTCCGTTGGGAAGGAAATACAATTCGTTTTGGGGCTCCACATATTTATCGTGTTTTTCTTCGAATAAAGTTTTGATGAACTTTCCGCTCTGGGCATCGTATTGGTTCAATTTCAAATGATTTTGATCCCGGTTCAGAATTCCCACATAAATCGATTTCTCATCGGGATTCCAAGTTACAGAAGTCAAATATTGATTTTGCGGATTTCCGGTTTCCAAGAAAATGGTTTTATCGGTTTTCGGATTATAAACACCCAGAGTTACTTCGTGTGAAGTCCTTCCGGCAAAGGGATATTTAATGTTTTTGTTCACCGCCGGCGTTGTTGACCAGTCCACCACCGGGTAATCCTCGACCATGGTTTCGTCCATCCGATAAAAAGCAATGAGACTTCCTTTTGGCGAAAAGAAAATTCCCTTGTAAATTCCGAATTCCTCTCGGTGAACGGCTTTCCCATTTAGAATTCCATATTTGCCGTCGGTGGTAAGTTGTTTTGTTTTCCCTTTAGAATCAATTAAATACAAATTATTATCCACTACATAAGCCAATTGTCCGGACTTTGGGTCGTGTTCGATCGCTTCCGGATTTTCGGGAAGCCTCAACCATTTGACCGACTTTTTATCTTTTGGACTGAACCAGAAGAGCTCTTTATTGTCCTGATAATAAGCTTTTTCCGAATTTACCCAAACCAAATGAGGAACGTTGTTTCCGGCCGCAAAATCGGTGGAACGCAAAAGTGTATCGGTTTTCATCGTTGCCGCATCATAAGCCAGCAACGCATTTCCATAGGATGTTTTGACTTTTTCATAAAATTTATCCGAATCCGGTAGCCACTGATAGGTTTTGCTTTCCGCACGAATGCCCAAAACGGCTTCCTGCATGGTCAGTTGTTTGGTTTGTGAAAAGGCCATCACGCCCAGAAGTGAAACCGATACTATTAAAACTTTGTTCATTTTTTCCAAATTTGATTTTATTCACTTAGAGAATCTATTTTCTATTCTCTTTGTTCTCTTTTCTTTTTTTAATTATTCAAATGTAACGCTAAACGCTCTAAATTTTTCTTTTCGTTACCGATGAATATTTCATTTTGGTCGATTACCACAGGGCGTTTCAAAAAGGTATAATCGTTCAGAATATATTCCCGATAATCCTTTTCGGTCAAAGTTTGATTTTTCAATCCCAGCTCTTTGTATTTTCTTGCTTTTCGGGAAAAAAGCGCTTCATAACTGCCGGCCAATTCCTTCATTTCATCCAGTTGTTCAGCAGTGATGGCTTCGGCCTTGATGTTTTGCTTTTCAAATCCTGAAAAATCCATTTCCTTCATAATTCTTTTGCAGGTATCGCAAGTCTGCAAATAATAAATCTTTTTCATTTCACGAATTTAAGGATTTTGCAAATGCAATGATATGTCCGTCCAAATCGGCAAAATAACAAACCCGATCGCCCCAGCTTCTTTCTTCCATCGGGCTGATTAATTTCGCACCGCAATTCATTGCGTTTTCAAAAGCTTCTTCCAGATTTTCGACAAAAAGATAAAGTTCACATCGCGGAATTCCATTTCCCGAAGCAGGATTAGGAACTTTGTCATGTAAAATTTTTTGAATACCCAAATTCGGCATTAGTCCGAGTTTCGTCGTTTCATTAAGTTGAAATTCACTCATTCCAGGAACATTCAGAATCGGTTCCATTTGAAATGAATTAAGGATAAATAATATGTCCGGTGTAAATCTGCTCCACATCCACAATCGGCGGTAGATTTTTCAAAACCAGATTGCCCGTACTTCTGATCATTCCTTTCACCGAATGGATCGGATAAGTGATGATATCGTTCGTACTTCGATGGTTCACATAGACATCGTCCACAAGGAAATTTTCGCCCTCAAACCGCCCGTTGGAACCCCAGAAGTTGATTTCCAACTTTTCGCTGTGACCCGAAATTTTGAAAACCGAAGAAATATTGTCGTTTACTTTTAAAATTTCATTCTCAATCTGCATTTCAAAAACGCTTGCCGGTGTATCTTCAATGATTCCTGACTCCAAAGTCAGCTCAGGAAAAGTCAAAATCCCATCGGATTGGATGGAATATTGTGAACTCGAATAAATCTTTTCCAAAACCGGAGTGGACACAAAAACCTTAGCCGAATGGTAATTTCGCAGCATTTCGCAACCATTTTCGTTGGTTATTTTCAATTCGCCATCAATCACTTCGAATTGGATATCATTGATTAAATTTTTGCCCATCGTTACCCTTACCAATTGTTCTTCCGACTCTTTCACCATTAATTCAATCCCGGTTGAAATATTGATTTTGGAAAATTCTCCCACCGGAATTTCGCGGGTTTCCAATTCGCCTTCGGCCTTGAAACAATCCGATCCGTCTTCTGAATTACAACCCGAAATCAGAATTGAAAAAATCAGATATAAATAAAATTTAATTTTCAAATTAACTCATTTTCAAATTCTCAAATTGACTAAAGCCTCACACCTACCGAGAAATCCATTGCTTCGGCTTTGGAGAAATGCGTCTTCAAACCCGTTCCCACAAAGAAATTCTTATAAAAATAATATTTCAATCCTAAATGCTGGTAAAGTGCCGTATGCGATTTGTAATCGTCGTAAACATAAGCGCCCAATTGAGCTTCGAAGGATAATCGATTTAAAAATAATTCATATCCCACAAACAATCCCAGTCGTTTATAATCCGTGTCGGCATCGATTCCTTTTTCGGGAAAAGAAACCGCCATCATTTCGATTTCATTTTTCATCATCATCGATAAAAACACATCAAATCCCACTTGAAAAGCACTCGAACGCGATATTCTTTTGTCGGCATAAGCCGAAATCACATAGAACGGATATTGTCCGCTCCCGATGATGTGGCTTTCGTGAACGCCGGTTCTAAATGCCAGATTGTAACGAATCGGTTCGGTAAAGGTTGAATCCCGATCGGTTCGCTGATGATAAGTTCTTTCGTTTTTATGGTCAAATGTATAATGAATTCCGATGTTCGCTCCGACTGTATTGGCACTTGTATTCGGCGTTTTAATCGTTCCGTTGGAATGATGAATCAGAAACAATCCTGTACGAATTCCAAATCCTTCCCAGATATTTTCTTTCTGAAAATTGGCCATAAAAAAACTCGCCGGCATAAAATGCGAGCCATAAGCCGAATTCCGGTAATTTTCTTCTTTGTCATAAGGATTTGTATTGTAAGCAATCCCCTGCCCTATTCGCAGCTGTAAATTCCGCTTCAGGAAATAAAAATTATAATGCGCAAAAAGCCCGTACATATCCCCCAGAACTTCGTTTTTATTGTTCTGATAATGGAAAGTAAGTCCGTAATCCGGATAATTAAACCGGGATTCCCATTCTTCATCGCCAAAGGTTTTTCGGTTCCCGGAAATGAAAATCCCTTCGGGATGCTCGGTAATCAGATGTCGGATTTTTTCGCTGTGCGGCAGGATGCTTCCATAATAATAATTCACGTCCACAGTATATTGGGCTTCATTTTCCTGCGCAAAACAGAAAGATAAAAACAGCGGGAAAATCAATAAGTTAATACGGTTCCACATAGCCAATCAGGGGTCAAAAATATAAAAATCTTGTATGTTTGCAGAAGAAAAATGCATAATATGAAATTCAATACAAAAACCATACACGGCAATCAACAGCACGATCCTTCAACCGGAGCGGTAATGACCCCGATTTATCAGACTTCGACCTATGCGCAAAGCAGTCCGGGTGTTCATCAGGGTTACGAATATTCGCGCGGTGCAAACCCGACCCGTACGGCGCTTGAAAATGCTTTGGCAAGCATCGAAAACGGTACTCACGGATTTGCTTTCGGTTCCGGTCTGGCAGCGACCGACAGCGTGATGAAGCTTTTAAATCCGGGTGATGAAATCATTGCGATGGATGATTTGTACGGTGGTTCTTATCGGATGTTTACCCGAATTTACGCACGCTACGGACTGAATTTTCAATTTGTCGATATGACAAATCCGCAAAATGTGGCGGAAAAAATCACTTCTAAAACCAAATTAATCTGGATCGAAACTCCGACCAATCCGCTGATGAAAGTCGTGGATATTCAGGCTGTTGCCGATTTGGCCAAAGGAAAAGACATTTTGGTGGCAGTGGACAATACGTTTGCTTCGCCTTATTTGCAAAATCCTTTGGATTTGGGTGCCGATATCGTGATGCATTCCGCAACGAAATACCTCGGCGGTCACTCTGACGTGGTGGCAGGGGCTTTGGTTGTAAAAGATGAAGAATTAGCCGAAAAAGTTCATTTTCAATTATTTGCAGGCGGAGGAATTTTGGGTCCGCAAGATTCCTATCTAGTTTTACGTGGCATTAAAACTTTGCACGTGCGTATGCAAAGACATTGTGAAAACGGAAGAAAAGTTGCCGAATTTTTATCCAAACATCCAAAAGTCGGAAAGGTTTTTTATCCGGGACTTGAGGATCATCCGAACCACGAAGTGGCCAAAAAACAAATGAGAGATTTTGGCGGAATGGTTTCTTTTAATTTCAAATCGGGCGAAAGAAATGATGCTGATGCTTTCTTCAAAAAGCTGAAAGTCTTTACGCTGGCCGAAAGCCTCGGTGGTGTAGAGTCGCTTGCCAATCATCCAACCACGATGACACATGCTTCCATTCCGGCTGAAAAACGTGCGGAAATCGGAATTACGGAGGATTTGGTACGATTGAGCGTGGGAATTGAAGACATTGATGATTTGCTCGAAGATCTGGAACAAGCTTTTGCTTAAGTTTCCGATAAATAATATTTCAAAAACCTGTCAATTCAAGTTGGCAGGTTTTTTTTGAAGCATTTTAATTGGTTATGGGACTTTACAATACGTAATAGTCAAAAGTCTTGATACTTGATACTTAAATCTTAATACTTCTCGCGCCCGGGATGAAGGCAGTTTGTTTGAGCTCTTTTTGTAGCCTGAGTTTCGCGAAGGCTAGAAAAAAGCGAGTGCCGCCAGCCCGATAAGGCGCCCAAAAACTACTGATTAGAAAGATTATACGCCTGTTCGATGAATTCCACCAAACGAATGGCGTGCGTTCCATCCAAAGCAGAATTGCGATTTTCCGACAATGCATCACGGATTTCAGCAATGGCTATCGGATGAAAATTTTTGACTTCGGTGGACATATTTTGAGGGCAAACTACATTTTTTAAATTGCTGTATTTCAATTCATTCAAATATTGGTCACCGATTTCGATGGTGCCTTTCTCAGCAATGATGACAATTCCGCTTTTGTAATTTTTCTCGAAAGTCGAAGTCGTAAAAATCATATTCCCCACCGCTCCGTCGGCCCTGAAATCAAGTTTTCCGCTATCGGCAAATTCTGTAATTCCTCGGTGATTGAAATTGTAAAATTGGGAATGCGTACAATGGGTTTCATCGAACCAAAAATTCATAATATCAATGAAATGAGAGAATTGCGTGAAGAGAACCCCACCGTCCATTTCGTTGGTTCCGTGCCATTCGCGGGTCTGATAATAATTCCGGTTGCGGTTCCAATAACAATTGATATTGACCATATAAATTTCGCCCAAGGAATTGTTTTCCAAAAGTGTTTTCACATAACTCACTGGTGGTGAAAACCTTAACTGCATCGATGAAAAAACGCGCTTTCCGGTTTTTTCGGCTACTTCCAGAATTTCTTTTGCGTCTTTTGAATTAAGCGCAATCGGTTTTTCGATGAGAACGTGTTTTCCCGCTTTCAGACAACGAATGGCGTGGTAACGATGAAGTCCGTTCGGCGTTGCAATGATGACCAAATCGGTTTCCTGGTCTTCTTCCAAAAAGTTTTCCAGTGTTTTATAAATCGGAATGGCGGACTCTTGGTCTTCATAATTGATATCAATAATGGAAACGAGTTCAACTCCTTCTGTTTCTTCAATCGCTTGTTTATGAACTTTGCCAATGTGACCAAAGCCCAAAAGAGAAAATTTTAGCATTTTTTGCGAGTTTTTATTCGTAGGAATTGATTCAAAATCCCCAAAATTTTGTGGCAAATATAGGAGTATTCAAAATATTTGATTCATTGATTTTGATTAAATCAGACCGCTTTGGGGCTACGTTCAAATTTATATCTTTGTTGATTAAACGGATAAGGAAACTTTGGTCAATTTATTTATATCGGCTTATAATTACCTCAAAAACAGAAAAGCCCTGTTTTTCTCGGTGGTGTTTTTTCTGTTGGTTTTGATGGGATATTGGGCTTCGCGAATAAGTTTCGAAGAAGATATTTCCAAATTAATTCCTTCTTCCGACGACTCCGAAACCATCAGTCAGGTTTTAAAAAACGTCAATTTCGCCGATAAAATCATTCTCAATATTTCTTCCGAAAAGGAAAATAATTCGGCTTTCCTACAAGCTTATGCCGATAGTTTAGAAATTCAACTTTCTAAAAATCAATTAATAGGAAATCTTCAATCCCGATTTGAAGATGAAAAAATGATGGAATTGCTCGATTTCGTTTCGGCACATCTTCCACTCTATCTCGATGATTCGGATTATGCGCAGTTAGACTCTTTGTTAGCTCCTAAAAATGTTTCGTCAAAAGTAGATGATGCTTATTCCTCGATCGTTTCGCCATCGGGATTTGTTACCACACAAATGATTCGTTCCGATCCTTTCGGCATGGATTTCATGGCGCTTAAAAAATTCCAGCGATTACAGTCCGGCGACGGTTTCACGGTGGAAAACGGCTATCTGATGCATCAAAACGGAAAAAATCTTTTTGTGCTGATTACGCCAAAAGCCGCTGCCAATGAAACTTCGCAAAACACAAAACTGATTGAGGACCTCGACCGAAGCCTTGAAAATCTGAATTCCCAATTCAAAAATGAGAAAGTCAGTGCCGAATATTTCGGTGCGACGCCGGTTTCGGTTGCCAATGCCAAGCGCATCAAAAACGACATCATTCTGACGTTGAGCATTTCCCTCGTTTTGCTTTTTCTGCTCTTCATTTATTTTTACCGAAAACCTCATATTCCACTGATTATCATCGTTCCGGCGCTTTTTGGAAGTTTGCTCGGAATGAGCGTTTTGTATTTTCTCAAAGGAAGTATTTCGGCGATTTCCATTGGAATTGGTTCGGTTTTATTGGGTCTGACGCTGGATTATTCGCTTCATATTTTGAGTCATTACCGCAGTACGGGCGACGTCCGGAAATTATTCCGAAGTACCGTCAAACCTTTGTTGATTTGTGCGATTTTCACGGGTGCAGATTTTCTGGTGCTTTTGTTTTTGAAATCCGATGTTTTGAAGGATTTGGGTGTGTTTGCGGCTTGTAGCGTTTTGGGCGCGGCGGTTTTTGCGCTGCTTTTCATTCCGCAGGTTTATTCGCCCGATAAATCACTCGAAATCAAACAAAATACACTGATTGACAAAATCGCCACTTATGATTTTAGTCGAAATAAATATTTGCTGATTTTCTCGGTTGCTCTCGTCATTCTGAGTCTTTTCACTTATCAAAATGTTGGATTTGAAAACGATCTGAACAAATTGAATTATATGCCAAATCATTTGCAAAAAGCTGAAAATGAATTGGATAAACTCAATGATTATACCTCAAAATCCATTTATATTGCTTCTTATGGAAATGATTTGGAAGAAGCTTTAGCGGCCAATTCTAAACTTTATCAGAAACTTTTATCGGCCGAAAATCAGAATGAAATTCTTTCTTTTTCGTCCATTGGAGGAATTTTGCCTTCAGCGAATGAACAAGAGAAAAAAATGGATCGCTGGAACCAATTTTGGAGCGAGGAGAAAAAGGAAAACCTAAAAAATCAATTGATTTCCGAAGGGAAAAAATACGGATTTAAAGAAAATACATTCGCACCGTTTTTTATGCGATTGGATGAAGAATATTCCACCGAAAATCTTGCTGAAAATGAATTGTTGAATGATTTATTTCTGAATGAATTCATCAAAAAAGACGGTGATTTGGTGACGATTACCTCTTCATTGAAAACGGAAAATGAGGCGACTGAAAAAATCATCGGGAAATTTTCGGCGGACGAAAACACATTGGTCATCGACCGGAAAAATTTATCCGAAACATTTCTTTCCAATCTGGAAGCGGATTTCGACAAATTATTTTTCATTTCCTCGATTGTCATTTTTGTGATTTTGTTTTTGTTTTTCCGTTCGATGGAACTCACGCTCATCACCAATATTCCGATTTTTGCCGGTTGGCTGGTAACACTCGGGATGATGGGACTTTTCGGACTGAATTTCAATGCTTTCAATATCATTATTACGACTTTAATTTTTGGTCTGGGCGTGGATTATTCGATTTTCATCACCCGCGGATTAATTGAAAAATATACCTACGGAACCGATGAAATGCCAGCTTTCCGTTCGGGAATTATTATGTCGGCACTGGCGACTATTCTTTGTTTCGGTGTTTTGGTTTTTGCCAAACATCCCGCGATTTATTCGATTTCCTGGATACCGATTATCGGGCTGAGCGTCGTCGTTCTGATGTCTTTTACGGTTCAACCTTGGCTTTTCCGGTTTTTCATTCAGAAACCGCAGGAAAAGGGCAATACGCCAAGAACCTTTCTGAATGTGATTTATACGTTTTTCACCTTTGGGTATTTTTTTGTGGTCGGATTTGTTCTGAATTTATTAGCGCAAGTCTTCTTACCCATCATTCCAACGAAGAAAAAATTCGGTGTATTTCATACCGTGATGCAGAAATATTTTCGAATTTTGATGTATGGAACACCGTTCATTCCGGTGAAAAAAATCGGAAAGGAAAATCTGGATTTGAGTTCGCCCAAAATCATTATTGCCAATCATACTTCGCAACTCGATACTCCAACGATGGGAATGCTCCACAAACGACTGATTTTTATGGTCAACAACCGGATTTTACAATCGAAATTTTTCGGGAAAGCCATTCAAATGGCTGGGTTTTATTCGGCTTCTGAAAATTTGGAAGAAGAAACCCAAGAATTGGAAGAAAAAATCAGACAAGGTTATTCCATCATCATTTTTCCGGAAGGAACCCGTTCGATGACTTCTGCCATTCAGCGTTTTCACAAGGGTGCTTTTTATCTTTCGGAGAAATTAAAACTGGACATTCAGCCGGTTTTGATCCGTGGAAATGCCGATCGCTTGCCGAAAAACGACAATTTACTCAAGTCGGGAAAACTGACTTTGGAATTTCTTCCGGCGATCCGCCACGATGATGAAAGTTGGGGAAAGAATTATTCCGAAAGGACTAGAAAAATCAGTCGCTATTTCAAGGAAAAATTCATCGAATTAAAACGAAAAGATGAAGATGAGAATTATTTTCGTAACAAATTAAATTTCAATTACATATACAAACCCAAATACATTCAGAAAGAATTTAAAAACGATTTTGAAACGAATAAAAAACTATACCATAAACTTCTTTCGGTTTTGCCAGAAAGAGCGCGAGTTCTGCATTTGGGTTGCGGATATGGCGTGTTGGATTTTTTATTGGTATATGACTCGGCGTTTCGTTCGGTGGATGCTTGGGACGAGGATGCAGAGAAAGTTCAGATTGCACAAAATACTTTTACGGTCAATCGGTTTCCGGTTCGGTTTCACAAGGAATATCCGGATGTGTTTTCGGTGAGTGATTTTCTAATTCTTCAAAATGAAAAGGAGAAAGTTCGGTTTGAAAATTTGGTTAATTTAGAAGATTGGGAAATTTATTTTGAAGAAAATAATCTGAGGGTTTTGAAAAACAAAAATGCAGGAAGAATTTGACATCATCATCATTGGGAGCGGCTTGGGCGGACTTGTCTGTGCCAATATTTTGGCGCGTGAAGGCAAAAAAGTCTTGGTGTTGGAAAAAAACCAGCAGTTTGGCGGAAATCTTCAGACGTTTTCGCGCGACAAAGTCATTTTTGATACGGGCGTTCATTACATCGGCGGACTTTTGCCCGGACAAAATCTTCACAAATATTTTCATTACCTCGGCATTGCAGACAAGCTGAAATTACAGCGAATGAACCCTGACGGATACGATTTTGTGACTTTTGACGACGATGAAAACGAATATCCTTATGCGCAAGGCACCGAAAATTTCGTGAAACAATTGACAAAATTTTTTCCGGAGGAAGAAAATGCCATCTGGCAGTATGTTGAAAAAATGAAGGAAATCTGCGAAAGTTTTCCGCTTTATAAGGTTGAAGCCAATGAAAATCCGGTTTCAAATGAAAATCTGATGTCGTTGAAAGCGAGTGAAGTCATCAATGAACTGACCGAAAACCCGAAACTTCGTGCAGTCTTAGCCGGAACGAATTTTCTCTATGCCGGAATTGAAAATAAAACACCTTTTTATGTGCATTCGCTTTCGATTAATTCCTACATCGAAAGTGCCTGGCGCTGCGTGAATGGCGGAAGTCAGATTTCGAAATTGCTGATCAAAGAAATCCGAAAACTGGGCGTAACCGTTCTCAAACACAAAAAAGTGGTTTCAATTTCGGCGAATGATTTGGGTGAAGTTGAATTTGTCAAAACCTCTGATGGAGCTATTTACAGAGGGAAAGAATTCATTTCAAACATCGACCCCAAAATCACTTTGAAGTTGATTGAAAACTTTCATTTGAGAAAATCTTATTTGAAACGAATTTCTGAAGCGGAAGATACGGTTTCCTCCTTTAGTTTGTACATCACGCTCAAACCCAATTCTTTTCCCTATTTGAAACATAATTATTATCACTTTAAAAATGAGGCAAATGTTTGGACAAGTGCTGATTACGAAGAGAAAAATTGGCCGGAAGGTTATATGGTTTCATTTAGTGCAAAATCGGACAACAATGGTTTTGCAGATGGAATCAGCGTTTTGACTTATATGCAATACGATGAGGTTGAGAAATGGAAAGATTCTTTTAATACGGTTGCGGAAAAAGATGATCGTGGTGCGGAATATGAAAAATTCAAAGCTAAAAAAACCGAAATTCTGCTGAACGAATTGGAGAAAAAATTCCCAAACATCCGCGACTGCATCCAATCGACTTATGTGGCCACTCCCCTGACCTATCGGGATTACATCGGAAGTTCCACGGGTTGTATGTACGGATTTGCCAAAGATGCCGATTTCCCGATGCGGAATTACCTTTCGCCGCGTACCAAAATCAAAAACCTCTTCCTGACCGGACAAAGCATCAGTATGCATGGAATTCTGGGTGTGACGATAGGAGCTGTTTTGACTTGTTCGGAGTTAATCGGAAGGAAATATTTGGTGGATAAAATTAATTCGGCTTATAAGGAATTAAGATAATCAATTTCTCTAAAACCACATTTTTATCTCTGTTCCTTTTCCGATTTTACTTCGATCTTACAATCAAATACACTTGTGCTTTGTGCACGGATATTCTTAAAATTGAAGTCTTTTCGCCTAAATTTTGATAGATTTCCAACGCTTTATCAAAGTATTCTATGGCTTTAATATGCTCTCCTTGATCGTAGTATGGTATCCCCATATTTTCCATCACACTTGCCTCCAACCCTCTATCTTTATTTTTACGAGCCAGTTATAAAGCCTTTTCTAAATAAGCATGTTCCGTATCACGCTCTCCAATGCTGCCATATACCAAAGAGATATTCAGATAAGAAACACCAATCATTTTTTCATCTCCATCTTTTTCTCGAATTTTTAATGCTTTTAATTGGGCTTTTAGGGCTTCTTTATAATCGCCTTTGTAATAATGAAGCAGACCAATGTTGTTATATGCACTTGCAATGGCCAATTCATCTTTCAGTTCTTGTGAAATCTCCAGACTTAAATTATGATATTTTAAAGCCTGAACATAATTGGATTGATCTAAAAAAATATTGCCAATATTATTATAAGCCTTACTTTCAGCTTTTCTGTTTTTTGCTTTTTTAGCCAGCATTAACAACTCTTCAGATTGAGCCATAGATTCTTTATAATCCCCTAATTCATAAAGATATCTGACAAGAATACTCATTGTAGTCAATTTGACGGAATCTATTTTTGTATGGGTCAGTACCGTTTTTAATGAGTCTATCTTTTCCTGTCCTTGTTTCTGAGCAGAAATCATTAATGAAAAAAACAATAGAAAAATAAATGATAGTAGAGAATTTTGCATAAAATTGGTTTTAGTTGAGTAGTTTTTGGTTTGAAAAATTTGTCAAAAAAGGGTCAGATTTTCCTTATAACTTCCTCCTATCGGGAGTACGATGTTGTTTTGGAGTTTTAGTTCATTGCTTCCTCTGGATTTTATCATATCTCTTTTTACGGCAAAACTTCTGTGAATACGTACAAACTGACTGAAACTCTTTTCTTTCAAAAGGTTTCCAATGCTTGTCAAAACACAATGCCTTTTGTTTTCGGTTATGATTAAAGTATAATCTTTCAGTGCTTCCAGATAAATGATTTCGTGTAAATTTAATTTGGTTTCCTGATGTCCTTCTTTGATATAAATGAAATCGCCTCCTATGTGATTTTCATAGAGTTTGGCTTTTTCACGAAGGGTCATGAACTGTGTCAATTTTTCAACTGACTGATCAAACCTTGCTCTTTTTAAAGGTTTTACTACAAAATCAAGCGTTTCCACCGAAAAACTGTCCAATGCATGTTCGGGATAAGCCGGAATAAAAATACAAGCCGGAACTCTATCCACGATTTTCCGAAATTCGACACCATTTGTTCCCGGTATATCAATATCCAAAAACAATACATCCACATCGGAAAAATTTTGTTTAGTGAGCGCCTCATCTGCCGTTTCAAAACTTCCCAGAAATTCAAGTTGGGGATGGGCTCTCACAAAAGAAACCGTCATGAGTAAGTTTATCTCATTATCGTCAATTATTAAAGATCGAAAGGGTTTCACTGAATCAGTTTTAGTAAAAACACAAAAAAATGAAATAATTCGTCTATTAAATCGCTTATTCGTCTATTGTTCGTTGTAACAGGCTTTATTTCTCCTAAAATTTGTGATTCAAATAACAATTAAACCAAATGATTATGAAAAGAATTTTACAATTATCTGTCGTTTTTTTTCTGTTGTTCTTAACCGGAAAACTTCAGGCACAGTGTCCTACGCCCGACGAATGGGGGGACGTGATTTTAGCATCTCAGGCAGAGGTAGATGACATGGCTGTTACCTATGCTGCTTGTACAGAAATTGAAGGATTTCTGACTATTGGTGATTTTGATGTTCCAACTGACATTACAAGTCTTGCGCCTTTAAGTAACTTGACTTCTATTGGTGGTTTAGGGATTTACTCCACACAGATTACTTCTCTATCCGGACTAAACAACCTTACACATCTAACTTACGGGCTAAGTCTGGGATACAACCCTCAGCTGGATTCGCTTTCCGATTTAGAAAACTTGAATATGGGTGAAGATGCAACTTTAGCTGTTTTCGATAATCCGCTATTGACCTCCTTAACAGGATTGGAGAATCTAACTGCTATATGGGGCATTGATATTAATGGAAGTTTTCTAACCTCACTTTCAGGATTAGAAAATCTAACTTCGGTAACTGCCATTTTTATTGAAGACAATACGCAATTGACCGACATTTCTGCCTTGCAAAATGTGGATCCCGCAACTATCAGCGGTGCGGATTGGGAAGGTTTGCTAATCCTGGACAACCCTTTGCTTTCGGTCTGTAATCTTCCTAATTTCTGTACCTATCTGCAAGGAGAAGGTTGGAGAAGTATTTCCGGAAATCTCGGCGACTGTGCCAGCGAGCAAGCTGTAATAGATGCATGTGATGCGATGAGCGTTGAAGATATTCAGGCAAACGAAATGAACATTTATCCCAATCCGGCAAAAAATCATTTCACGATTTCTAATCTAAGTCAAAATTCGGATGTGAAAATCATGGATATGACAGGCAAAGTCGTAAAAGAAATCTCAAACATTTCTTCTGGTTCAACTATCTCCACAAACGGTTTGAGCAACGGTATCTATTTCGTCCAAATCAAAAACGAAAAAGGAGCTGTCATGAAGAAATTAATTGTGAAAAACTGAATCCGTAAAAATATTCAGTGGTTGTGATTTTTTTCAGATTAAAGGCTGTCTATGTTTAGGCAGATTTTATTTATAAATTCGGCTTATGAATTTGGAAGAAATAATTAATTTTGAAAGTTATGGGAAAATTCAATTTAGCTCCGGTCGACCGCGTTAAGGGGATTTCCAAAGAGGAGTTTGTAAAAAATTATTTGAAAAAGAAAAGACCCGTTCTGATAGAGGGTTTGACCGATTCCTGGAATGACAAATGGCGGTTTGATTATATCAAGAAAATCGCCGGGGACCAGATGGTTCCACTCTACAATAACGAACCGACCAAAGGCAATAAAAGTTCGTATGAGCCGGTGACGCACATGAAAATGCGCGAATACCTCGACAAATTACAAAACAACGAACCTACAGACTTGCGCATTTTTTTCTACATGGTCAAAGACAATTTGCCCCAACTGGAAAAGGATTTTGAATATCCGGACATAGGGATGAATTATTTCAAACGAATTCCGGCGCTGTTTTTTGGCGGTAGCAAAGCGCATACTTTTATGCATTATGACATCGATTTGGGGGATAATCTGCATATTCATTTTGAAGGACATAAACGCGTGTTATTGTTTGGCCCTGAGCAAAATACCAATTTGTATAAAGTTCCGATGTCGATCTGTAACATCGAATCCATCGACATGAACAATCCCGATTTTGAGAAATATCCGGCGCTTGAAAAAGCCCAAGGTTTCGAAGCGCATATGCATCATGGCGACGCGCTTTATATTCCGGGCGAATGGTGGCATTTTATTTCCTATATGAACGGCGGATTTTCCATGTCATTGCGCGCACTTCCACAAGATCCGATACGTTTTCTGGGCATGATGTACAACATATTTTTCATGCGGCATCTGGATTATTACATCCGTAAATTCAGAGGCCAGAAATGGATTGATTACAAAGAAAAATGGGCGTATCGACGCACGCACAGAAAGCTTGGAATTAAAATTTAATTAAGTAAACTTTTCGCCTTTGTTCAGTTTTAAATCACTTACAAAAGCTTTAATCGCCTGATCTTTATCCATTGGGCAAATCAACAAAGCCCGACGGGTATTGACCACGATATAGTCTTCAAGGCCGTCCACGATGATGGCTTTGTTTTGCGAGGTATAAATCAATGAATCTTTTGTGTTGTAAGTAAGAATGTGTTTCCCTTTTTTGACGTTATTCCCACCGTTTTTCTCCGAATTCTCATAAAGCGATTTCCAGGTTCCCAAGTCTGACCAACCAAAGGAAGACGGAATAACAAAGACATTATCAGCCTTTTCCAAAATTCCATTATCAATGGAAATCATCTGAACGGTCGAGTAGATCGATTTGATTTCCTTTTTTCCTTTTTCGGAACTTAGCGGATTTTTAATCCTCTGAAAGGATTCAAACATTTCCGGAAGATGTTGTTCAAAAGCACTTAAAATTGTCTTGGCTTTCCAGACAAAAATACCGGCATTCCAAAGAAAGTCTCCCGATTTATAAAGTACTTCGGCAAGTTCAATCCCGGGTTTTTCGGTAAAAGTTTTTACTTTTTTGATTTCCGATTTTGAATTATCGATGAACTGAATGTACCCGTATCCGGTATCAGGTCTTGTGGGCTGAATCCCCAGCGTAATCAGGCTTTCTTTTTCTTCCGATTCCTTCAGTGCAATTTCAAGCTTTTTGATGAAGATGTCTTCATTCAAGATGACGTGATCCGAAGGTGCAACCACGATGTTGGCTTCGGGATCTGTTTCCTGAATCAGTTTGGCTGCATAAAGATTACAAGGCGCTGTATTCATTCCGCTTGGCTCTGCAATGACTTGACTTTCTGAAATTTCTGGAAGTTGCTGAAGCGTAAGATCCACATATTCTTCCAGTGTCACCACATAAATCTGTTCAACCGGAATTATTTTTTTCAGCCTGTCAAATGTATTTTGAAGAAAAGTTCTTCCGGTTCCTAAAATATCGTGAAATTGTTTGGGATATTCAGTTGTACTGAGCGGCCAAAAACGGGAACCGATTCCTCCTGCCATGATCACTCCAAAGTAATTATTTTTCATTCCTTGATTATTTCATCTACAATTGCCTGCCCGTTTACCAAAAACAATCTTCCTGTTTTTAGTTCTCTGCAAAGATACCTTATTTTTCGCTTAGAACCTCGCTCGAAAACCCTTTTTCCAATCCTGAATTTTTGATTTTCGCTTATGTTTTCCACGAGCTTTTCCCGATGCTCTTCATGAAGAAATAATTTTTGAAACAGAAATTTATCGGCGCCCACGCTGGCTTTGGGGTTACGGGCATGATTCAGAATAAAAGGTTTTAAGTTTTCAGGGTAAATTTCCAGTGTTTCCACCAGCATTTTTCCGAATGTAGATTTCCATTCGATTCCATGTGATTTAACCTTCCGACCAAATTCTTGATTTACTTTCAAATGAGCGATTTCGTGCGTCAGCACAAAAAAGAAAGCATTTGCTTGAAGTTCTTTGTCAATACTGATTTGATGAATTCCTGACTTCGGGTCAAATTTATAATCGCCCAGTTTGGTTCGGCGCGAATTTTTAATTTTTATAACAATGCCCACATCTTCCAGCCAATCTGAAATGAAAGGCATTGCGCCCGGCGGAAGATATTTTTTTAGCAAATCCGGTTTCATTTGCGAAAGTTAAAAAAACTTGGATGACAAAAAAAGTCATAATTTTGCACCGTATGTTAAAACTACTGGGGTATATAGGAGCCTATTTTTTGTTCCTGAAAAAAGTTTTTAAAAAGCCACAAGGAGCAAAAGTGTTCCGAAAGCTCATTATGAGAGAGATTTATGATTTAGGAATGAGCTCCGTAGGTCTTGTTGCTTTCATTTCTCTGTTTATGGGTGCTGTAACGGCGATTCAAATGGCTCAGAACTTTCAGGGAGCCGATATCCCGGTTCCGGATTATTATATTTCCTATGCCACCAAAGTAGTTTTGATTCTTGAATTTTCTCCGACGATTATTTCTTTGATTTTAGCCGGGAAAGTGGGTTCATACATCGCTTCGAGCATTGGGACTATGCGTGTTACCGAGCAAATCGATGCTTTGGACGTAATGGGGATCAACTCACCTTCCTTTTTGGTAATGCCCAAAATCATCGCCTCGGTTTTGTTCAATCCGATTTTGATTATGATCAGTATAGCGATGGGGCTGGTGGGCGGATATCTCATCGGAGAAGTTACTCAAATGTGGTCAAAATCCGACTACATCATTGGTCTTCAAATCCCTATGGCCACACGTTTATTTGTCTATACTTTCGTTAAAACCGTTTGTTTTGCTTTTGTGATTGCAACAGTTCCTGCTTATTACGGCTACCACGTAAAAGGCGGTTCGCTTGAAGTGGGAAGATCCAGTACATCTGCGGTGGTTTGGACTTCGGTGATTTTGATTATCCTGAATTTAGTGTTAACCCAAACGATTTTGAGCTGATGATTGAAGTAAAGAATTTAAAAAAGCAGTTTGAAGACATTGAAGTGCTCAAAGGAATTTCCACGGTTTTTGAAACCGGGAAAACCAATCTTATAATTGGTCAATCGGGTTCGGGTAAAACGGTTTTTCTGAAATCAATGACCGGATTAATCACCCCGACTTCGGGAGAAATTTTATTTGATGGAAGAGATACCACCAAATTCAGTTACGAAGAACGCCAAAAATTAAGAGGCGAAATCGGGACAGTTTTTCAGGGAAGTGCTTTGTTTGACTCGATGACGGTTTTGGAAAACGTACGATTTCCGCTGGAAATGTTCTCCGATTTGTCTATGAAAGAGATGAATATGCGTTCGGAAGAAGTTTTGGAAAGAGTGAATTTGACCAAAGAATCTTTTTCTAAATTTCCTTCTGAAATTTCGGGTGGAATGCAGAAAAGAGTTGCCATCGCACGCGCTATCGTCAACAAACCCAAATACCTTTTTGCCGACGAACCCAATTCAGGACTCGACCCCAAAACTTCCATGGTAATTGACCAGCTTTTGCACGAATTAACGGTCGAATATAACACCACAACCATCATCAATACCCACGATATGAATTCCGTAATGGAAATCGGCGAAACAATCGTTTTCCTGAAGGACGGATATCTGGAATGGTCGGGTGATAAAAATGAAATTTTGACAGCAGACAATGAAGCGGTCATCGATTTCGTTTATTCTTCAAAGCTCTTTACCAAACTACGTGAAGTTTTGTTGGATGAAAAAGCAAATTCAAACAAAAAGTAAATTATTCAAAAACATAAAATCAACTAAAATGAATGTGACTAAAAAATTATTGTTATTAGGATTTTTCATGTTTGCGCTGAACGCTTATGCGCAAAACATCAACTTCGGACTGAAAGCCGGTCTTGTTTTTAATGCCGACAAAGGAGCCATTACCGCGCTAAATGGAGTGATCGACGAGAAAGGAAAAGGCTCTGTAGGTTTTCAGGGGGGAGCAATGGTACGAATCAAAGCTGGCGGATTGTACGTTCAGCCCGAATTGCTTTATACCGCATTTAAGAACGAATACAAAGAAGAAGGGTATGATGTTGACGTGAAAAAAAGTAGACTGGACATTCCCGTAAATGTAGGGACAACTTTTGCAATGGGATTGGTGCAAGTTCAGACCGGACCTGTGTTTTCACTGAATTTTGAAGATACAATTGATTCGGACGGAATTAATTTTCCGGATGCGGATGAAAGAGACGAAATTGGTCTTGGCTGGCAGATCGGAACCGGAGTAAACATCAAAAATCTGAACATCGATTTGCGTTACGAATTCGGTTTGGGAAAAAATATTACGAAATATAACATCGCCGGAACAGGCGAATTCCAGACAGAAAACAGATCCAATATGCTGAATCTTTCAGTTGGATATTTCTTCTGATTTAATTTAAACAGAAATATTTAACCCTCAATTTGTTAGAAAACAATTGAGGGTTTTTTATTTTTACACGGTATTTTTGGGGGAATTTGTAAAAAAGCCTATTTTTGCACACTTGAAATTCAAACAACCATGGCGAAAGCAAGAAAAAAACAAGAATATACAACGGAAAAAGTTCTTGACAGCTTGAACGAAACC
The DNA here is from genome assembly GCF_049672845.1 of Moheibacter sp. Lineage (NCBI taxonomy): Bacteria > Pseudomonadati > Bacteroidota > Flavobacteriia > Flavobacteriales > Weeksellaceae > Moheibacter > Moheibacter sp. The sequence goes on along the minus strand of NZ_JBATWT010000023.1, from coordinate 105,787 downwards.
GCGTACAAAGCGGAAAATTTCTTTGAAAAACATTCAAAAATCATCGTAGGTGTGCTGGGCGTTTTGGCGCTTGTAGCCATTGGATATTTCGTTTACCTGAAAACCGTTTTGGAACCTAAATCTGAAAAAGCTTTTGCCGAAATGGTTCAAGCCGACCAGTATTTCCAGCAGGATTCTGTAGTTCTTGCACTGAAAGGAAGTCCGGGAAGTTTCTTGGGTTACGAACAAATCGTGGAAAATTACGGCGGAACAAAAGGTGGAAACATCGCCCGTTACAAAGCAGGTATCGCTTATTATCAGTTAGGCGATTATGCTTCTTCTGTTTCGATGCTTGAAAAATTCAAATCAGACGACGAAATTTTAACGGCTCAGAAAAACGGAATGATCGGGAATGCTTTGGTAGAGTCCAAAAAAGAAAAAGAAGCACTTCCTTACTACGTAAAAGCAGCGGAAGGAACCGATATCGAAATAATTCAGACGATGTATTATACAAAAGCAGGCAAACTGGCTATTCAGCTGGGTCAAAATGCCGATGCGCTTAAATATTTCCAAACTCTTGCCGATAAATATCCGCATGCAGGAAACGGCGAAGTGGAAAAATTCATTGAACGACTTAAATACGCGACAGGTGGCAACGGAAAATAAAAATCTGTCGGTTTACGATAAAACAAAATTGCCCAATGCCGAAGCATATCGTTTCGGCATTGTTGTTTCACAATGGAACGATCATATCACGTATAATCTTCAAAAAGGTGCAATTGAAACTTTAATGGACCTTGGAGCAAAGGAAGAAAACATTCAGTCCTTTGAAGTTCCGGGAAGTTTTGAACTGATTTTCGGCGCAAGTCAATTGTGCAAAAAAGGTAATTACGACGCCATTATCGTCATAGGAAGCGTAATCCGTGGCGAAACAGCTCATTTTGATTACGTTTGTCAAGGCGTCACACAAGGCATCAAAGACCTCAACATTCAGTACGATACACCTGTAATTTTCTGTGTATTGACCGATGATAACGAACAGCAATCCATTGAACGTTCCGGCGGAAAACACGGAAACAAAGGAACCGAAGCCGGGGTAACGGCCGTTGTGATGGCGGATTTCCGCAAAAAACTTTAGATTTCTAAATCTTTCTGCATTCTGTTTTTTACTTTTTAGTTCTTATTCTACCTTTGTAAGCTATGGTTTCGACAGGAGATGTAATTCAGCTTTTGCCCGATCATGTGGCCAATCAGATTGCTGCCGGTGAAGTAGTGCAGCGACCGGCTTCGGTGGTAAAAGAATTGATTGAAAATGCAGTAGATGCAGGGGCAACAGAAATTGATTTAATTGTAAAAGATGCCGGACGAACGCACGTTCAAGTCGTGGACAATGGTTTGGGCATGAGCGTTACCGATTTACGGCTGGCTTTTGAGCGACATGCCACTTCCAAAATCCGTACAACCGAAGATATTTTTCACATTCAAACCAAAGGTTTCAGAGGCGAAGCCCTGGCTTCCATCGCTGCAGTAGCGCAGGTAGATGCGGTTTCCAGAAAGGAAGAGGAAGAATTAGGAAACCGTTTGGTCATTGAAGGCGGAACCGTTCGGGATCAGATTCCCGCAGCAACGCCAAGAGGAACTTCGATTTCGGTTAAAAATCTGTTTTTCAATGTACCCGCAAGACGTAACTTCCTGAAATCCAATCAAGTTGAATTAAGACATATTCAAGAAGAATTTTTGCGCGTGGCTATGGCGCACGAACAGATTAACTTCCGATTTTATCATAACGATTCCGAAGTTTATATTCTGAAATCAGGGAATTTACGCCAGCGGATTGTTCAGATTTTCGGACGGAAAATGGATGCGCAGCTCGTGCCGATTGCCGAAGAAACCGATGTGGTCAAAATCAGCGGATTTGTCGGCAAACCCGAAAGTGCAAAAAAACAAAGAGGCGAACAGTATTTCTTTGTCAATCAAAGATTTATAAAGAGCAATTACCTTCACAAAGCGATTATCGATGCGTTTGAAAATCTATTGCCCAATCAATATGTGCCTTCTTATTTTTTGAATTTGGAAATCGATCCAACCAAAATCGACATCAATATCCATCCGACCAAAACTGAAATCAAATTTGAAGACGAATACAGCATTTACGCCGTTTTGCGTTCGGCCGTGAAACATGCTTTGGGACAATTCAACATCATGCCTTCGCTGGATTTCGATCAAAATCCGGACTGGGCATTTATTCCGAGTAAACCACAAAACCAACCGGTCAGAGCGCCGGAAATCCGCGTGGATCGAAGTTATAATCCTTTTGAAACCAATCCGACTCAAAAGGATATCCGACCGGTTCAGGATTTCTACCAATCCTTTTCGGAATTTGAAATTGAAAACAAACATCCCGAAGCGCTTTTAAGTCAAGAAGAGTTCGAAATCGGAGAATTTCAGGTGCTTCAGTGGATGAATAAATATTTGATTACCCAACACAAAGGCGAACTTCTGATCATCGATCAAAACCGGGCGCACCAAACCGTTTTGTTTCAAAATCTGAGTCGTTCTGCCCGTGAAAATGCGCTGAGCCAACGGCTTTTATTCCCCATAGAAATTCCTTCGAATGAATCGGAAATTTCGATGCTGAAAACCATTGAAATGGATTTGGTCAATTTTGGATTTGATGTAGAATTTGTGAAGGACAGGATTTTGGTGAATGCTTTGCCTACCGATGTGGATTCGGAAGAAATCCCGGGGATATTTTCAGATTTTTTACATGATTTGGAATGGCACGATAAAGTGGATTTCAAAGTGGAAATTTCCAAGATTATCGCTAAAAATTCAGCCATCAAAAAAGGAGAAGTTTTGTTACCGGAACAAGCCCGACATTTGGCACAGCAATTGTTGCAACTCGACGAACCCAATTTTTCTCCTTACGGAAAACCGGTTTTTGTACAGATTCCGGAAAATGAAATCACTAAAAAATTAAATTAAAATATGTTCAATCAACCCATACCGGCTGTCACGAAAAACCTGTTGATTATCAATGGATTGTTCTTTTTGGCTACGATTGTTTTTGCTACGAGAGGAATTGATTTAGGAAGTATTTTGGGTGCTTTTTATCCGGAATCGGTCAATTTCCAACCATGGCAAATCATTACACATATGTTTATGCATGCGCCTTTTCCAAACATTTCCCATATTTTGTTCAATATGTTTGCGCTGTGGATGTTTGGATCAACTGTTGAGCATACTTTGGGTTCTAAAAAATTTCTGATTCTATATTTCGCTGCCGGACTTGGCTCTTTTATCTTGTTTAATTTCACAAATTACATTCAAATCGAACAATTAAAACCGGTTGTGGAAGGGATGAATTTCAACCTAAATGAAATAATTAATGCAAAAAAATCAATTCAGCCGGGAATGTACACCACCTTCGGGGAAGGCGCGCCTAAACAAGCCGAAGAACTATTAAGATATTATGTAACGCCTATGGTGGGCGCTTCCGGTGCGATTTACGGGATTTTGGTGGCTTTTGGGGTTTTATATCCCAACGCCAAACTGGCTTTGATTTTCCTGCCGATTCCGGTGAAAGCCAAGTATTTTATTCCGGCTTTGATTGGGCTTGAGTTTTTTATGGCCGTTCAGGATTATGCCTGGAATCCCATTGCGCATTTTGCACACATCGGAGGAGCGATAATTGGCTTTATTCTTGTACGTTCGTGGAAGAAAAAACTGAACAGAGAATGGTAATATGAAGGATTTAATTCAACAATTAAAAACAAATTATAAAAACGGAAACATCAACGTCAAACTGATTTTTATCTGTGTCGGCGTTTTTGTGTTTTCCATATTGATTGACCTCTTCTTTTTCCGAAACAGCGTTTGGAAAATTCATCATTATTTTGACGCCAAACCCAGTTTTGAACAATTTTTTTCACAGCCTTGGGGCATTCTGACTTATACTTTTTTCCACGGCGGTGTGCTGCATCTGGCGCTGAACTGTCTGATGATTTATTTCATCGGGCAATTGTTTCTGCGCTATTTCAGAAAAGAAGATTTTCTGACTTTTTTCATTTTCGGATCGGTTTCGGGCTCACTGTTTTTTATGGGTTTCTCATATGTTTTTGATTACGGACAAGGTTTAGTCGGTGCGTCGGCAGCCGTTTACGCGATATTCTTCGCACTGGTCGCTTATATTCCCAAAACCAAAGTCCAGCTGATGTTTTTCAATTTCAACATTCCGCTGGATTACATCGGCTATGGATTACTGGCCTTTGATGTACTGATGATTCTCTCCGGCGAAAATGTAGGCGGACATATTTCACATTTGGGCGGTGCTGCTTTCGGGTTCTTGTACATGAAACAATTTGAAAAAGGAAATGACTTCCTCGGCGGAATCGTTCGTCCGGTTTTCTTTCCCCAAAAGAAAAAATCCAAAACTTCACGACCTGCTACGCCGCGTGATGATTATGAATTTAATTCGCAAAAAGTCGAAAAACAGAAGAAAATTGATAAAATTCTGGACAAAATTTCTCGTTCGGGATATGAAAGTTTAACCAAAGAAGAAAAAGATTTTCTTTTCAAAGCAGGTAAAAATGGGTAGGGGATTGCGTTTGCGCGGACTGGATCCGGTTTTCTTTTCATCACATCTCTTGTTTTTGGGGTTGTCGTACTGCATCTATCTCGCACCTCATATTGCGCCCTCAACTTTTCCTTATTTTGGATTTCTACCGATTATTTACCCCGTTTTGGTGCTGATCAATCTGGTGGTGATCATCTTTCTTTTCTGGCGTCGTGCGCCTTATGCGATTCTATTTCTTTTACTGTCGGTTGGATTGTATTTTCCATTGGTCAAAACTTATCAGTTCTTCGGAAAAGAAGTTTCAACCGAACCTGATTTCAAATTGATTACGCTGAACGGACAATATTTACGGAAACCCGGATTTGTGGAATTTTTCAATAAAGAAAAAGCCGATGTGGTGCTGCTACAGGAAGTGTATTGGCGAAATGAAACTTTTGAAAACCTGAAAGATTCCGCTTTTGCGGATTATTACCATGAAAAACATTCGCTGATTCAGATATTTAGCAAATACCCGATTATCGAATTCAAAAAAATCTTTTCGGGTGAAAATAAAACCGTGGGATTAGCAGCTTATGCCGATCTTGATACCGGAACCGACACGATCCGCATCATCAATGTTTATTTGGAACCGATGCTGATCGATAAAAAACTGGTGAAAGAGAGCGTAAACGATCTGGAAGCCGCCGAAGCCAATTCAATCGTCCTGAAAAACAAACTCACCAAAGGATTTCTTTTGCATGAAAATCAGATTAAACAACTGATGCCTTACATCACGGGTTCCAGACATCCCGTAATTCTAGCAGGTGACTTAAATGCAGTTCCCAATTCGTATGAATACCAGCAAATTACATACTGGTTAAAAGATCCTTATCCCAAACTCGGCAAATCTTCCGGTACCAGTTTCCACGATTTCAAATATCCTTTGCGACTGGATTATGTTTTCCATTCCGATGAATTTCTGCCTACGCGCTACGAAGTCCTGAGAGATGCCAAACTTTCTGACCATTATCCGGTTGTGACAGAGTTCAAACTTCCCTGATTTCAGAAGTAAAAAAGCCGATAAAATTATTTTCGTTGTGATTATGTATATTTACCACAAATTAGTTTTTGGAATTAATTCACAACCATTAACCATCATTTTTTATGTCTGTCAGAGAAGAATTCATTCAGGAAATTCAGAAAAATTACCAGTACAAAGGCGATAAAATCGTTTTGGGAAAAGCCAAACTAAACGGCGAGGTTTTGGCCGATGCCGAAATTTCCGTTGCGCTGAAAACCATGAACCGTCACGGCCTGATTGCAGGCGCAACGGGAACGGGAAAAACCAAATCTTTACAGATTCTGGCCGAACAACTTTCCCTGAAAGGCGTTCCGAGTTTGCTGATGGACATAAAAGGTGACCTGAGCGGAATCGCACGTCCGGGAAATGCTGATGACAAAGGAATTCAGGAGCGTCAGTCACTATTGGGGTTGGATTATTCGCCGGCAGGCGCTCCGGTTGAACTTTTAAGTCTGAGCGATGAAAAAGGCGTAAGATTAAGGGCTACCGTGACAGAATTCGGCCCGATTTTATTCAGTAAAATACTCGGACTGAACGATACCCAAACCAGCATTATTTCGATTATTTTTAAATATTGTGACGACAAAGGACTTCCTTTGGTGGATCTTGCCGATATGCGGAAAGTTTTGCAATATGTAAGTGAAAACAGTGAAGGAAAAAAAGAACTTACAGCCGGATACGGTACAATTTCACCGGCTTCACTGGGAACGATTCTACGAAAGATTGTAGCCCTGGAACAACAAGGTGCAACCCGATTTTTTGGCGAACCTTCTTTTGAGGTAAACGACCTGATGAAAACCCGCGACGGGAAAGGTGTTGTGAGCGTAATCAGACTGACGGATATTCAAAACAAACCCGGTTTGTTTTCCACTTTTATGCTCAGTTTATTGGCCGAAATCTATGAAACATTGCCGGAAGTCGGCGATATGGAAAAGCCAAAACTGGTAATTTTCATCGATGAAGCTCATCTGATTTTCAACGAAGCCAGTAAAGCTTTACTCGACCAGATTGAAACCATGGTCAAACTGATTCGGTCAAAAAGCGTGGGACTTTATTTTTGTACGCAGGTTCCAGGAGATGTTCCCGATGCTGTTTTGAGTCAATTGGGATTGAAAATTCAGCATGCTTTGCGCGGATTTACGGCCAAAGACCGGAAACAGATCCAAAAAGCGGTGGAAAATTATCCGATTTCCACTTATTATAAAGCCGACGAAGTCATTACCCAACTGGGCATCGGGGAGGCTTTTATAACCGCTCTGAACGAAAAAGGAATTCCCACACCGCTGGCACACTGCTATATGCGCGCGCCGCTTTCACGGATGGATGTGCTGACGGAGTCGGAAATTGATATGATTGTAAATGAATCCTATTTGGTGAGTAAATATTCACAGGATCTGGACAAAGAGTCAGCATTTGAAATCCTTTCGAGAAAGCTGGAGGCAGCCGTTGCAAATGCACCTGAACCCAAGAGATCGCCGGGGCGACCCAAAAAGGAAAAATCCACATTGGAAACCATCCTGACTGATTCAACCACCAAAAGTTTCATCCGCACCATCGGCAACCAGATCATCAGAGGTTTTTTTGGAAAAATTAAGAAGCGATAGATGTACGCAATACTTGACATTGAAGCAACCGGCGGGAAAAAAGGAGAAGAGGACATCATTGAGGTTGCCATTTACCGTTTTGACGGAAAAAACATAGAGGATCAGTTGATTTCATTGGTTTCGCCTGACCGCCAAATTGATGCGTATGTTCAGAAATTAACGCAGATAACACCGAAAATGGTAAAATCTGCACCTAAATTTCACGAAATAGCCAAAAGGATTATTGAAATAACAGACGGCGCCATCTTGGTTGGACACAACGTGGATTTTGACTACCGGATGCTCAAACAGGAATTTAGAAAATTCGGCTATACGTATTACCGTGAAACCATTGATACGGTTCCGCTTTGCGAAAAATATTTTCCGGAAGCCACTTCTTATTCGCTCGGAAAACTAAGTAAAGAGCTCGGGATTCCGGTTGCAGACAGGCATCGGGCATCGGGTGATGCACGGGCTACACTCGAAATTTTTAAACTTTTGCTGGACAAGGATTTCTTAAAAGATATTTCGAAAAACGAAATTTCGAATGAAACCAAAACTTCATCGGGCCGGTTTTCGGAATTCTACAATGATGCACCAAATGCAATCGGGATGTTTTACATTTTCGACTCCAATAAAAACGTGGTTTACCTGTCTCGTTCGCATAATATTTCGCAAAGTATCAGAAAAATTCTTACCGGAAAAAATGCCCTGAGCAACCGAGTGCGAATGGCGCTGGAAAGCGTAAAATATGAAATTACCGGAAACGAACTCATCTCCTGGATCAAAGAAAATCATGAACTCCAACGTTTAAAGCCTACCTTTAACGAACGTTCGAAGAAAATCAGTTTCCCTTACATGATTTATCTGGGCAAAAAAAACGGCTACAAAACCCTTTATATTGAAAAATCCAGAGAGGCAAAAGGAAATGGCGTTTTACGGATGACAAGCCTTCCCTTTGCACAGAATTTATTATCGCTTGTTACAGAAGAATTTGAACTTTGTCCGCTTTTGAACGGCATTTCAAAATGTGATGAAAATTGTTTCAGTTATGAAATAGGAGAGTGTCATGGGGCCTGTGTGGGAGAGGAAAGTATCGAGTCTTATAATGAGCGGGTGGATGCGTTTCTGGAGAAAATTAATTTGGACAACAAGAGTTTTCTGATGACCGGAAACGGAAGAAAAATAGGTGAGAATTCATTTGTCTGGATTGAAAAGGGAATTTGTTTGGGTTATGGATATTATGAATTGAATCACCAGATAAAAACACCACAGATAATCAGGGAAAGAATGATTCCGGTTGAGCATGATGAAGGCGTAGATTCGATTGTGAAAGGATTTTTGTTTTCAGAGAAATACAAGGATTTGATTCCTATAAAATTATAAAAAAAATTAAAGATGAGCGAGAAAGAAGAAAGAGACAGAATCAGGGAAAAATTGGTTCCCAAAACCTGGAACGAAGTTAAATCAAACGATTCCTGGGCGCTGTTTAAAATCATGTCGGAATTTGTTCACGGCTACGAAATCATGGCCAAAATAGGACCGAGTGTATCGCTTTTTGGTTCGGCAAGAACACAGGTTGATTCCGAATATTATAAAATGGCTGAAGAAATTGCCTATCAGCTTACGCAGCTTGGATTTGGTGTCATTACCGGCGGAGGACCGGGAATAATGGAAGCGGCAAATAGAGGCGCACAGCGAGGCGGCGGAAAATCAGTGGGAATAGGAATAAGGCTTCCTTTTGAAACCGGACTCAACAAATTCGTAGATCACGATTTCAGTATCAATTTCGATTATTTCTTTGCTCGTAAAGTGATGTTTGTAAAATATGCCCAAGGTTTTATCGTCCTTCCGGGCGGGCTCGGAACCCTGGACGAACTTTTTGAAGCGCTTACGCTGGTTCAGACCAAAAAAACCGGTCGTTTTCCAATCGTTCTGGTCGGCAAGAAATACTGGTCTGGTCTGATTGATTGGTTAAAAGAAACTGCTTTGACAGCAGGAAATATAAGCGAGAAAGACTTTGAACTGTATCGGCTTGTAGATACCCCTGAAGAGGCTGTCGGTCATATCAAAGCGTTTTATGACAAATACATGGTTAAACAAAACTTCTAAAGTTTTTTATACTAAATATGCTTGAAAATCGTTCGTTTCAAAAATACTTTTCAGTTATGGCCAAACAAAAACCGGTTTACTTTCCCATCTTGTTTCGGTGGATTTTTTTGATTTGCCCTGCCTTTTTTTGTCTGGCCCAGAACACAACGCGGTGGGAAGATCATTTCTCCTATAACAACATCAGGCATATTTGGGAAATAAACGGATTTATATTTTGCAGTGCTGAAAATGGTTTGTTTTCTTATGATCCAAATTCGGGCGAAATTGAAAAAATTTCAAAGGTCAATGATCTGAATGATGTAGGCGTATCTGCGTTCAGCTACAGCCCGGAACTTGAGCTTTTGCTTGTCGGATATGAAAGAGGGGAGATGGATATGCTCGGTCCGGATGAAAATCACAATTTATTGGAAATTCCACTTCATCAGTCCTATACCGGAAGCAAAATTGTGAATCATATTTTTCCATATCAGAATACGGCCGTTATTTCAGGCGAATTCGGGCTGGCGACTTTCAGTCTGGAAGAGTTTGAATTTATGGAAACCACTTATTTTTCTCAAACAGGTGTTTATTTCGGAGTGAAGGAATCTGCGGTTTTGGATGGTGTTATTTATGCAGCAAGTGACAAGGGGATTTTTACCCACACACTCGATGAATTTATTGCCAATTTTGTTTCTTGGCAACAACCAGAGGGAATGCCTACTACGCCATTTCAACAAATCGTAGTATTTCAGAATAATTTAGTAGCGGCAACAAACGGAAATGTTTATCGTTTTGACGGCAGCAACTGGACTTCTTTTGGGAACTTCCCGGGATTACGGGATCTGAGCGTTAATGGAAATGTTTTAAGCATTACACAGCCCAACAGCGTTACAAATTATAACGAAAGTTTCGGTATCATAGAAACTGTTTCTTTTACTCAAAATTTAAATACGGCATTAAAAGCCGGAAACATAACCTATGGTGGTTCTTCATTATTCGGACTAATTAATGGATTAAGTGAAATCGTTCCGGACGGACCTTATAACAATAAATCATATTCGGTCAATGCCTTGGGGGACCAAATCTGGATTGCGCCGGGCGGGGTTAACAATTACAATACACCTCAGTCAAATGCTGACGGGTTTTATCATTTCAACGGCACCCAATGGATTCACAACACTTCTGAAGAAATGCTGGGAGCCAAAGATATTATAGATATAGAAATCAACCCAAATGACTCAACCGAAATCTATGTTTCCCCTTGGTTTGAACATCCTTCCTGGTCTCAGGCAGATGTTCACATAGGAATGTTTAAATTCAAAAATGGTCAGATGGTAGAGCATTATAATTCTGAAAACAGCGGAATTAAGTTCAGAGAAAGAATCGGTGGCAGTTTTATGGATGAAGAAGGAAATTTGTGGATCAGTCAGTCTTATGTTGAAGTTGGCGGAAGAAGCTACGCCATCAGAAAATCTGCTTCCGGAAGCTGGGATGCCATTGACCTGCAGGCAAACGAAACAGCTGGCGCCCGCAAACCTCTTGTTTATCAGGGATTCGCTTTCATGCCATTACCCCGTCAAGCCAGTGGATTAAAGGTAACCGATATGCAAACAGTTTATACAATCAATTCGCAGCCAAATACAGGAAATCTTCCTTCCAGTGAGGTTTTAACAGCCGCAATTGACTTGGACGGAAGCCTTTGGATCGGGACAACTTTGGGTCTGAGGGTTTTGTATAACCCTATCCAGGCGATACAATCAGAAGGATTTCAGGCAGAACCTGTCATTATCGAACAAAACGGCATCCCGGAAGCAGTTTTGACAGATGTCGCTGTAAATGATATACAAGTTGACGGAGCCAATCAAAAGTGGGTAGCTACTGACTCTGGTGGTGTGTATTGTTTTTCAGAAGACGGAACTGAAACAGTATATCATTTTACCGCTGAAAACTCTCCTTTGCCTTCTAATCGTGTGAACAAAATTAAAGTTGAACTTGCTTCAGGTGTGGTTTATTTTGCGACCGACAAAGGCTTGGTTTCTTTCCGCAGTGATGCCGTGACGGCTGGTGATTCCTTTGGAGATGTTTATTCTTATCCCAACCCTGTTCGTCCGGGATTCAATGGCCTTGTAACTATAAAAGGCCTTCCAAATGACGCCGATGTACGAATTGTGGACGTGGTGGGAAATCTGATTTTCAAAACCAAAGCTTCGGGTGGCGTAGCCAAATGGGATACCAAAAATATGAAAGGAAAACCTGTCGCTTCGGGAATTTACCTGGTTTTGATGACCAACCGAGATGGTTCCGAAAATAAACAAACCAAAATCGCAATCGTAAGATAAAATGATTGTCAAAACGCCGGGAATTGTTCTTTCATCACTCAAATACGGAGATTCAGGAAAAATCATAAAAGTTTATACCGAATCTTCCGGATTGAAATCTTTCATCGCCAAATCGGTTTATTCAGGGAAAAACAAGAAAAATGCACTCTTCATTCCGCTGAACCAGATTGAAATCATTTTTGACGATAAAAACACGCACCAACTTTTATATTTTAAAGAAGTTTCGCAAATTCATCATTACATTTCAATTTATCAGTCGCCTGCCAAAACGACGATCGCACTTTTTCTAACAGAAATTCTCAATTCAGTTCTAAGAGAAGAAGAATCCAATCCGGCTTTGTTTCATTTTATGAAAAATTCTTTAAACGAATTTGACCAAAAAGAAAAAGCTTATGCCGATTTTCATTTGTGGTTTCTGATTAATCTTACAAAATACTTAGGGTTTTATCCGCATCTGAAATCAGGCGAGAAATATTTCGATCTGACTAACGGTGTTTCTTCCGAAGAAATTCCTGCCGAATTTTACATTTCAGAATCCGAACTTCAAAATTTTGAAAAACTTGTCTCTCTGGAATTTTTTCAGGAAAACGAAAATAATTTCAATCAACAACAAAGAAAATCGCTTTTAACCACGATAATCCGATACTTTGAGCTTCATATTTCCGATTTCCGCCACCCAAAATCTTTGAATGTCCTGAATCAGGTTTTTGAATAAATCTTTCGGGAAATTGAATTTATAAAGGTCGTTTTTAGGTCGAAAACTTTAAATTTTTCAAAATTCAGCTTCTTTGTCGTACTGCTTCGTAAATACAGACGGCCGCCGCGTTGCTGACATTTAAAGAATCCACTTTTCCGTTCATCGGAATTTTTATCAAAAAATCTGAATGATCTGCCCAAAAATCAGTCAGACCAAAAGCTTCGGTTCCTAAAATGATTGCAGAACTTTTTTTGAAATCTGTTTCATACAAACTTTGAGTTTCCTCTCTAAGAAAAGTAGAAATAATCTGAATTTTATTTTTTTTTAGCCAATTCAGTACTTCTTGTTTTTCGGCTGAAACAACTTGATTCGTAAAAATCGTTCCGACGCTACTGCGAATTACATTCGGATTAAAAAAATCGACAAGCGGATCGCAAACCACGAGCAAATCTACGGCCGCGCCGTCGCAAGTCCGCAAAACCGCACCGAGATTTCCGGGTTTTTCAACTGCCTCCAAAACCACAACCAGGGGGTTCTCTTTTAATTTAATTTCTTCTAAAGAATTATTTAGAGTTTTATAAATGCCCAAAATTCCGCCTGTACTTTCGCGGTAAGCAATTTTCCCAAAAAGGGCAGGGGAAACGAAATATTTTTTATAACAGGACAATTCCAATTCCTCATTGAAAATATTTTCACAGATGAAAAATTCTTCCGGCACAAATCCGGATTCCATCGCCATGCGATTTTCCTGAACGCCTTCCACCACAAAAAGTCCTTGTTTTTTGCGTTCGCGTGATTTTTCCTGAAGTTTCAGAAGGTTTTTTATTTTGGGATTTTGTGCGCTTTCAATTTGCATGAACTCAGGCTAAAGTTTTTGTATTAATCAGATTATTTGCCACCAGATATTCTGCAATCTGAATCGTATTTGTCGCAGCACCTTTTCTTAAATTATCTGCTACAATCCACATATTCAATGAGTTTGACTGAGATAAATCCCTCCGGATTCTACCCACAAAAACATCGTCTTTTCCTTCAGCATACAAAGGCATCGGATATGTGTTGGTTTCGGGATTGTCCTGCAAAACCACACCGGGCGTTTCATGTAAGATTCTTCTGATTTCCGACTCGTCAAAAGGATTATGAAATTCAATATTGACCGATTCCGAATGTCCGCCCTGAACAGGAACACGCACTGCCGTGGCGGTCAACGCAATTGTTTTATCGTTGAGAATTTTCTGTGTTTCACGGGTAAGTTTCAGCTCTTCTTTTGTGTAACCCATTTCATCGAAACTATCACAATGCGGCAAGGCATTTTTGAAAATCTGATAAGGATATTTCATCTTCGGATTGGTTCCTGCAATTTCTCCATTTAATTGTTCAACGGCTTCCATTCCCGTTCCTGTAACGGATTGATAAGTAGAAACAACCACACGTTTGATATCGTATTTCTTGTTCAACGGATTCAACACCATCACAAGTTGAATCGTGGAACAATTTGGATTTGCAATAATTTTATTTTCAGAAGTCAGAGAATTTGCATTGATTTCGGGAACGATCAGTGGAATATGGGGTTCCATCCGCCAGGCAGAAGAATTATCTATCACAGTAGTGCCGACTTTTGCAAATTCCGGAGCCCATTGTTTGGAAGTTTCACCACCGGCAGAAAAAAGCGCGATTTCGGGTTGCATATTGATGGCATCCTGCATGGAAACGATGGTGTATTCCTTTTCTTTGAAATGAATTTTCTTACCGACCGATCTTTCTGATGCGACAGGAATTAGTTCGGTCAAAGGAAAATTTCTTTCTTCCAATACTTCTAACATTACACTTCCAACCATTCCGGTTGCGCCCACAACTGCTACTTTCATTGCTAATTTTTTTCAAAAATATAACATTTAGGCAAAATCCTTCAAGGTTTTTAACAGATATAAATCATTGACATTGTTGTACATTTGCGGTCTATGAAACGAAAAATTTCATTTTTGATTTTTGTTTTTCTCTTTTCTCTCTGCCAACTTTCTGCCCAAGACAAACGCCCAAAAGTCGGTGTGGTTTTGAGCGGTGGTGGCGCGAAAGGTTATGCCCACATTGGCGCGCTAAAAGTAATCGAAGCTGCAGGCGTGAAAATTGATTATATAGGCGGAACCAGTATTGGCGCCATCATAGGCGGACTTTATGCTTCGGGGTATTCGGCTGAAGAACTTGAAGAAATCATGTACTCGCTGGATCTGAACAGTTTGATTATGAATGAAAAATCAAGAAAAGAACTTCCTTTTTTTGATAAATCCTATCGCGAGAAGTACATACTTGAACTTCCTTTTGATAATTTCAAACTGGGTTTTCCCAATGCTATTTCAAGCGGACAGGGGACTTCCGACGAACTGACTTATTTGTTTCGACATGTACATGACATCAATGATTTCAATGAACTTCCGATTCCATTTGTTTGTGTTGCCACTAAACTAAGCAATGGTGAGTCCGTCGTATTTCATGAGGGCTATTTACCGCAGGTTGTGACGGCAAGTGGCGCTTATCCGACGCTTTTGGAGCCGGTTTACATCAACGGTGAAATGTACATTGACGGTGGAGTTAGGAATAATTATCCGGTGCAGGAAGTAATAGATCTGGGGGCTGATTATATAATCGGAATTGATTTACAGGAAGGTTTACTGGATCAGGAACAGTTAAATTCCGCTACCAAAGTAATCGAACAAATTATCTCTTATAACATTTCAGAAAAATCAAAACAACAGAGTGAATTAGTGGATTTAAGCATTCGACCTGATTTGGTTGGATATTCAGTGACGAGTTTTGACCAGAAAGACCAGATTATCACCGCCGGAATTGTTGCCGCAGAGGGAGTTTACGAACAACTGGAAGAAATTGCTCGTTTACAGGGAAATCAAAAAATTAGTCACAAACCTATTGAAAGCAATGAATATGTGCTGATTACTGATTTGGAAATCAATGGATTGGAAAACTATAACCGTTCGTATATAAAAGGAAAACTGGGAATTACTCCACCTCATCTGGTGAGTTACGAAAACATTCGTTTAGGCATCAAATCGCTCTATTCATCCGGGAATTTCAACAAAATTTACTATCGAATCAAAGAAAATGACAAAGGACACAAAACACTATCTATTTTTTTGAGAGAAAATGCCTCGAAACAATCCGTAAAATTTGGTTTGCATTATGATGATTTATTCAAAACAGGGCTTTTGGTAAATTTTACAAGTAAACATTTTCTTTTTGACAATTCTACGCTTTCTGCAGATTTGGTTTTAGGGGATTTTCCCAGATACGAATTCAATTATTATGTTGACAATGGGCTTTATCCAAGTTTTGGTATTTATTCCGGCTTTAAACAATTTGATACCGATGCGCGACCCAGAAGTTATTCAGATTCTGCAGAGGATGTTTCATATTTATATAAATTCAATGAATTTGTAAATCAAGCGTATATTCAGTCCACATTATTTGAAAAATATGCGCTGGGTGGTGGAATTGAACACAAATATCTGGACATAAAAACCAAAAACTTACCGGCATCTGATCCCAACAGAAGAATTGAAAACAGCTATTTTCTGAGTGCTTACGGATATTTCAAAGCAGACAATCTGGACAATCCGAATTTTCCAAGAAACGGGCTGAAGTTTAATGGAACTTTTAAGTATTTGTTCAGCTCAAATACAGATGAGTTTAACGAAACTTCTATGATTTCTACAAATCTGGAAGGAAACAAATCTTTAAATTCTTGGATTTCCATCAAAGGTTTCGGTGAATTTGGCACCTATTTAAGTAATTATCCGCCTCGTTCGCAAAAATTTGGATTAGGCGGATATGTTGAACAGCAATTTATGACCTATTCGCGCTTTTACGGACTTCCATTCCTATATGTTTCGGGAGACAATCTAATGGTTTTGGGATCGAAATTACAAGCTCGCATATTAAAAAATCACTATCTCTCCGGTTTTGTGAACTTCGCAAATGTTGAAGACAATTTTGACGAATTAAATCTACTGAATTACAAATATGTCGGATATGGTTTAGGTTACGGATATGACAGTCCCTTGGGGCCTATCATAGGTATGTGGACTTACTCACCCAACACAAAATCAGGCTTGTTCAATGTTTCTCTCGGATTTTGGTTTTAAATTTGCAAAATGATTGCATTTTTTTACGAAACAGATTTTTTGATTCCTAACGAAGAACTTTGGAAAAAATGGATTTTATCTGCAGTGGAAAAAGAGGGTTTTCAAACAGATGAAATCAACTATATTTTCTGTGATGATGAATATTTGCTTCAAATCAACATCGAATACTTACAACATGATTATTATACAGATGTAATCGGATTTCAATACTCTGAGGGTAATTCTTTGTCAGGGGATATCTACATCAGCATTGACAGGATTCGTGAAAATGCGATAGAGAATAATGTTAGTTTTGAAAAAGAACTTGCAAGAGTAATAATTCATGGAATTCTCCATTTTATGAATTATAAGGATAAAACAGATGAACAGGCAGTAGAGATGCGAAATATAGAAGATAAATACCTCTCATTTTTTGATGAAATAAATTAATGTTCCACGTGGAACAATTCAATAAATTTAGAAGTAAATGTACTTAAACGAATACGATATAATTGTGGTTGGAGGTGGTCATGCGGGTGCCGAAGCAGCTGCAGCAGCGGCCAATATGGGTTCTAAAACTCTATTGGTAACCATGAACCTTCAAACCATCGCCCAAATGTCATGCAACCCCGCAATGGGTGGAATCGCAAAAGGACAGATTGTGCGTGAAATTGATGCGCTCGGCGGGATGTCAGGCATTATTACCGATAAAACCATGATTCAGTTCAAAATGCTGAACTTATCAAAAGGGCCGGCTATGTGGAGTCCGCGCGCTCAATCAGACCGCATGAGATTTGCAGAAGAATGGCGTCTTGCGCTCGAAGCAAACCCAAATGTAGATTTCTTTCAGGATATGGTAAAAGGGCTTCTAATCGAAGGAAATAAAGTCGTAGGCGTACAAACCGGAATGGGAATGAGCATACGTTCAAAAGCCGTAATCCTTACCAACGGAACCTTTTTAAATGGATTGATTCACATTGGTGAAAAACAATTCGGAGGAGGAAGAATGGGCGAAAAAGCAGCGACAGGAATTACGGAACAATTGGTAAATACAGGCTTCGAATCCGGGCGAATGAAAACCGGAACACCTCCGCGCGTGGACGGCAGAACTTTGGATTTTTCTAAAATGGAAGAACAGCAAGGAGACGAAAATCCTCAAAAATTCTCATTTACAGAAACTCCAAAACTGACAAATCAGCGCAGTTGCTGGATTACTTATACAAATCCAGAAGTACACGATTTATTACGGGAAGGCTTTGATCGTTCGCCCATGTTTAATGGCGCCATTCAAAGCACAGGCCCCAGATATTGTCCTTCCATCGAAGATAAAATAAACCGATTTGCAGAACGGGAAAGACATCAGATATTCGCCGAGCCGGAAGGCTGGAAAACGATAGAATATTATGTAAACGGATTTTCTACTTCGCTTCCAGATGAAGTTCAGGTCAAAGCATTGCGCTCTGTTCCGGGTTTTGAAAAGGCGAAAATTTTTCGTCCCGGATATGCCATTGAATATGATTATTTTCCGCCCACCCAATTGAAACATACTTTGGAAACCAAACTTGTTGAAAACCTTTATTTCGCCGGACAGATTAATGGTACGACAGGCTATGAAGAGGCGGCTAGTCAGGGTTTGATTGCAGGAATTAATGCACACTTAAAATTGAATGAAAAAGAGCCTTTCATTCTGAAAAGAAATGAAGCCTACATCGGCGTATTAATTGATGATTTGATTACCAAAGGTACAGAAGAGCCATACAGAATGTTTACTTCCCGAGCAGAATATCGAATTTTACTTCGACAGGACAATGCCGATGAGCGTCTCACAGCTATGTCACACGAAATCGGTTTGGCGTCTGAAGAGCGTCTGAAAAGGGTAGAGGAGAAGTTCGAAAAAGCGAAAAGATTAGTGCATTATTTTGAAACAGAATCCATACTTCCCGATGAAATAAACGATGCCATCAAAGCCGGAAATGGCTCACCCATTACACAAAGCGTAAAGATGGTTTCGGTAGTTACAAGACCCGAAATTTTAATGGAGGATCTGACCAAAATTGACCGTGTGAAAAATTTCATTGCCGACAACGAATTAGATGAAGAGGAGATTGAGCAAGCCGAAGTCCAATTAAAATACAGAGGATATATTCAAAAAGAAAAGGACAATGCAGACAAATTAAAACGATTGGAAAATCTGAAAATCCCGAAAGATTTCGATTATTCACAATTAAAGTCCATCTCTACCGAAGCCCGTCAAAAATTTGAAAAATTACGTCCCGAAACGATAGCCCATGCTTCCCGCATAAGCGGAGTATCACCATCAGACATCAGCATTCTGCTTATATTTATGGGAAGATAATTAATATGTTCCACGTGAAACCATGAACAAAAACCCTGATCCAGAAAGGCTTTCAAATAAATTTACGCTTGAATTAAATGATTATTTTCTAACAGGCGAAAAATTTCGGCTGAAAGAAAATGAAGACTTTGGATTTCTGGAAACAAATCCGCAGCCTTTGGAAAATCTAAATGATTATTACGAAAGCGAGAACTATATTTCTCATACAGATTCTGAAAAAACGCTGATGGATAGAATGTATAAATTTGTAAAAAATCACAATCTTAGCTATAAATTTTCCAAACTAATGGATACCGTTCCGGGTAATAAAATTTTGGATTACGGATGTGGGACCGGAGACTTTTTGGTTTACGCAAAAGGTAAAAAATTAGAAGTTTTCGGTGTGGAGCCTAACCCGAAAGCCTTGAATATTTCCCGTGAAAAATTAGGTTTTGAATTCATAACGGATAAGCCCATTGATGAACTAAATCAAAAGTTTGACATCATCACCATGTGGCACGTTTTGGAACACATCCCTAATCTCTTCGAATTTTTGGAAGAACTCAAATCAAAATTAAATCCAGGTGGTAAAATTTATATCGCGGTTCCCAACCATTTATCTTTTGATGCTAAATTCTATAAAAATTATTGGGCGGCATATGATGTGCCCCGACATCTCTGGCATTTCTCTCCCAACAGTATGCAAAAGCTTTTTAACAGTTTTGGTATGAAAATTGAAAAACAGTATCCGTTATGGTTTGATAGCTACTATGTGAGTTTACTTTCTGAGAAATACAAGAAAAACAGTTTAGGTTTTTTAAGAGCGATAATTATTGGAACCTTGTCAAACTTGGCTGGAATTTTATCAGGAAACTATTCGTCAGTCATCTATCAGATCAGCAAAAACGAAAATTAAACCAAATAATTAATTATTTTTATAGTCGATAGGGAATAAGTCGTAATTTTAAAGAAATGCGCTTAAATCGAATTTATAAAGGTCGTTTTTTACTGAATTTTAATTAAAAATTATAAACTATGAAATCTAAAATTAACGAATTCCGATTCGGCATCAAAATGAATGCAGCAAGAAATTTCATGTTCGCATGTTTGGCTTCATTTATTTTCTTGGCTTCGTGTACCAACACAAAATTAGTTGCGGACAATGAAAAAATGATGCGAGGCGACTGGACTATCACAGATGTTTCGGTTGATGGCATTAACGAAAACCAAGTCGACATTACAGTTTTTGATCAGGCAAAAACACAATGCTTTCAAGGAAGTACATGGCATTTGGTGCAAAACAATGCAACAGGAAATTATACATTAAACGGTGGATCAAATTGTCCAAGTGAAACAACCAAAATCAAATGGTTTTTAACCGAAACAAATGGTCAGTTTTATTTTAACTTTAAGAAAATATACGAAGGAGAGAGGCCGAAAAATGTTGTGGACGGCTACAAAATGCGCGTAGCCAGCAACACCGGTTCTTCTATAGTGCTTCAACAAGAATTAAGCTTTGAAGGAAAACCTTTGAGTGTATTCTATACATTTACCAAAAATTAATAACCTAAAAACAAAAAATATGAAATCTTTTAAAAATAATTTGGCAATTCTTTCTATTTCTGCCGGGCTTTTTTTGTCAAGCTGTGAGGCCGTAAAAAACACCAACCATACACAAAGAGGAGCCGCTGTTGGAGCGACTTCCGGGGCTGTAATTGGTGGAGTGCTTGGAAACAATGTAGGAAGCGGTGACAATGCTGTATTAGGAGCCATTGCGGGTGCTGTAATCGGCGGTGTAGCCGGTGGTCTCATTGGTAGTAATATGGACAAGCAAGCGGAAAAAATTGAAAATACATTGCCCGGTGCTGAAGTTGTACGTACAGCCGAAGGAATTCAGGTTATTTTGGACGAACAGTCTGACGTTCGTTTTGAATATGATAAATCAGACCTTACAGCTCAGGCAAAATCAAACCTTGATAAATTGGTTGGTGTTTTCCAGGAATATCCTGACACCGACATTTTGGTGGTTGGGTATACAGACAGCAAAGGTTCTGACACCTACAACCAAGGTCTTTCCGAAAGACGCTCTGCATCTGTCGTATCCTATCTGAAGTCAAAGGGTATTGCAAGTTCACGTCTTTCATCAATTGGACAAGGAGAAAGCAATCCACGTGCAACTAATGATACCGACGCAGGTAGAGCTCAAAATCGTCGTGTGGAGTTTGCCATTACAGCAAATGATAAGATGATTAATGATGCCCAACAGCAAGCCGGACAATAACAAATTATGTATTAACGACAAAAGCCGTCTCGGATGATCTGAGACGGCTTTTTTTGTGGAGAAGATGGGGCTCGAACCCACGACCTTTAGACTGCCAGTCTAACGCTCTAGCCAACTGAGCTACATCCCCGTAATATTTTGCAAGTTTAACCATTTTTTTGCTTCCATGCCAAAATTTTATCCAAAATAACCTGTGCGAGCTTTTCCTTGCTTTGATGAGTCCATCCGGCAATGTGTGGAGCGAGAATAACTTTTTCGGATTCAATCAGATAGCGGAATTCTTCTGGTATTTCTTCCAATAGCAGATTTTCAAAAGAAGATTTCTCATACTCATGAACATCCAGGCAGGCTCCTTTCACTTTACCTGAAATCAAGGCTTCCGCCAAATCTTTTGTGACAACGGATTTTCCTCTTGCCGTATTGATTAAATAAAAAGAATTTCGAAAAGATGCTATGAAGTTTTTATCAACCATTCGGGTGGTTTCTGGCGTTTGGGGAGTGTGCAGACTTAAAATTTCGGTTTTCTCAAATAATTCATCCAATGAAACCTGCCGCGCATTTTCATCTCCTATATTTTCCAAAATATCATAACAAATCACTTCCACGCCAAATCCTTTCAACCTTTGTGCAAAAGCCTTTCCCATATTGCCATACCCAATGATTCCCACCGTTTTGCCCATCAATTCGTCACCCCGATTTTCTTCTCGTTTCCAGATTCCGTTTCGGACTTCGTTATCGGCAATTTTTAAACGATGTAGCAACATCAAAAGCATTCCGACCGCATGTTCCGCAACCGAATCCCGGTTTCCTTCAGGCGCATTGAACAAAACAATATTTTGTTCGGTTGCAAATTTTTCGTCCACATTTTCCAGTCCCGCACCAACTCTTCCTATGAATTTCAATTTCTTAGCTTGGGTGAGAAATTCTCTGTCCAACGGGAAGCGGCTTCTGATGATAATTCCCTCATAGTTAGAAATTATTTTTTCGATTTCTTCTTTTGGCGAATGGTAATTTTCATCCACCTGAAATCCTGCATCGCGCAGTCCGGAAATCAAAAGTTCGTGGTTGGTGTCAAGCGCTAAAATTTTCATGTCGGGGACAAATTCTGTTAGATAAATTCACACAAAATTATCAAATTCAACTCTTCAATCCATTTAATTTTCAAAATAATTACCTTTGTAAAATGACGATTGAAGAAATCCAAAACGAAATTATCGACGAGTTTTCCTTCTTTGAAAACTGGGAAGAACGATACGAATATTTAATTGAACTGGGAAAATCCCTGAAAGCTTTACCCGAAGAAAAAAAATCGGATGACAAAATAATAAAAGGCTGTCAATCAACAGTTTGGCTCGATGCTAAAATGGAGGCCGATACAATTGTTTTTGAAGCAGATAGCGATGCCATTTTGCCCAAAGGACTGGCAGCTTTGCTGGTTCGGATTTACAACAACCAAAAACCTGTGGATATTTTAAATTCTTCTACTGATTTCATTGAAGAAATCGGTTTACAGGAATTTTTATCGCCCACTCGCGCCAATGGTTTACTGGCCATGATCAAACAGTTTAAATTTTACGCCATCGCTTTTCAGGCAAAAAACAAAAACTAAAAGATGAGCGAAATTTCCCTCTTTCAGGCTTTTATCTATCTGCTCGCGGCTGTGCTCTGTGTTCCGATTGCCAAACGTCTGGGATTGGGATCTGTGCTGGGTTATCTGATTGCCGGTGTTCTGATTGGCCCTTTTGTTTTAGGGCCTGTACTGGGAACTTCCTCAGGAGATGAAGTAGAAGACATTATGCATGCGGCTGAATTTGGAGTAGTAATGATGCTCTTTCTAGTCGGATTGGAATTAAATCCAAAAGAATTCTGGAAAATGCGAAAGCGAATTGTAGGAATCGGAAGCATTCAGCTTTTCGGAACCCTACTCATTGTAGCGCCCATTTGTTTGCATTTCATTGGACTAAATTTCGGGGCTTCTGTAGCCATTGGAGCTGCGGTTGCGATGTCTTCCACGGCTATTATTTTACAAACACTTTCAGAAAAAGGTCTGACCAAAACCCCTTGTGGCCAATCGAGTTTTTCGGTTTTGGTTTTTCAGGATATTATGGTAATTCCGATTCTTGCTGTTTTACCCTTACTAGCCGTGAAATCTACAATCGTTACTTATGGCGATCATCACACTCTTTTGGACGGCGCGCCCGGATGGATGAAAACCCTGGCGATTATTTCTGCCATCGGACTGGTGTTTTTTGTGGGAAATTATATTGTAAATCCATTTTTCAAATACATTGCGCGACTGCAGGTTCGGGAATTGTTTACTTCTTTTGCGCTGATGCTGGTCATAGGCGTTTCGGTTCTGATGAACTATGTCGGATTAAGCCCGGCGCTTGGTGCCTTTATGGCCGGAATGACATTGGCCAACAGTGAATTTAAACACCAGCTGGAAAGTGATATTGAACCTTTCAAAGCTTTGCTTTTGGGTTTATTTTTCATCGCGGTGGGTTCCACTATAAACTTTCGTTTGATTGCCAATGAGCCTTTGACAATTGTGGCGCTTGTGATCGGAATTATGCTCATCAAAGGAATTGTATTGATGATTGCCGGATGGATTTTCAAATTAAAATTTAATCAGAATTTATTATTTGCGCTTCTACTTTCCCAAGTCGGTGAATTTGCCTTCGTAATTCTGAATATCAGTAATCAATTACAGTTAATACCGAAACATTGGGTAGATCTATTGCTCGCTACAACCGCAATTACAATGGCGGTAACACCGATTTTGCTGATTGTAAACGAAAAATGGATCGTGCCGCTGATGGGTATGAAACGAATAAAAGCCGGCGGATTTGAAGACGATCTCGAATATGATTTCGGGGATCTGACCGATAAGAAGGTTATCATTGCCGGATATGGGGATTTCGGGAATACGGTGGGCAGAATCATCAAATACAGCGGTTTTAATGCAACGGTTCTGGACAATGACAGTGAACGAGTGGAATTATTGCGAAAACTTGGTTATAATGTACATTTCGGAGATGCCACCAATCTGAATACGCTCAAAGCGGTAAAAGCAGACGAAGC
Organism: Moheibacter sp.; assembly: GCF_049672845.1. NCBI lineage: Bacteria > Pseudomonadati > Bacteroidota > Flavobacteriia > Flavobacteriales > Weeksellaceae > Moheibacter > Moheibacter sp. The sequence goes on along the minus strand of NZ_JBATWT010000023.1, from coordinate 81,629 downwards.
GGATTTATTAATTGCGGCAATTGATCCGACCGAAGTGAATAAAAAATTAGTGGAATTAGTCCGACAAAACTTTCCGCATTTAAAGATTCTGATTCGTTCCAGAAATCGTTTTGATGCCTATGATTACCTCAACGCCGGCTATGACAAAGTATATCGAGAAACCTTTTATACAGCCATAGAAGTCGGTGTGGATGCGTTGGAAGAATTGGGCTGGAATCACGAAGATGCAATCCGCCAAGGCGAAATCTTTAAACTGGCAGACCGTGCTTCGCTTAAAAAACTTTCCAAACATACCCATAATATGGAGGAATATATTTCGGTTTCGCGTGAGGAAATTGAAAAAATAAGGCTAAAGTTAAAAGAAGGAATGAACTTACAAATGATTGTAAATAAAGAAGATAAAAATTCTGATGAGCGGTAAAAAAACAATTTTGGTCATGAGATTCAGCGCCTTGGGTGATGTGGCCATGACCGTTCCGGTCATTCGGGAGTTTCTGGAACAAAATCCCGATGTAGAAATCCTGTATTTATCAAGAAGAAAGTTTAAACCTTTGTTTGAAAATATCCCGAACTTAAGTTTTTATACCGCTGATTTCGACAATGAACACAAAGGTTTGGGCGGATTGTTTAAACTTGCAAAAGAATTGAAATCTTATGATTTTGATGCGATTGCAGATTTACACAATGTATTGAGAACCAAAATTTTGAGACAAATTATTTCTTCCAAGAAAAAGGCTTCGCTCAACAAAGGACGAAAAGAAAGAAAAGCGTTGATCCGAACAGAAAATAAAATCAGAAAGCCGATCAAACCAATGCCCGAGCGATATGCCGATGTATTCCGGAATTTGGGGTTTGTACTTGATTTATCAAATCGATTAACTGAAAATCCGGCAGAAAAAGAAAACGCAGTCGGAATTGCGCCTTTTGCGATGTATGAAGGCAAAATGTATCCGCTCGATAAAATACGCTCCGTTGCGCTAAAACTCGCTGAAAACGGCACACAAGTTTATTTGTTCGGTGGAAAAAACGAATCCGCTGAACTTGAAAGCTGGGAAAAATTAAATCGGAATATAAAATCAGTTGCTGGAAAATTTGATTTGCAAGAAGAATTGGAAATGATTCAAAACTTAAAACTAATGGTTTCGATGGATTCGGCCAATATGCATTTGGCTTCTCTTGTGGGCACGCGCGTGATTTCAATCTGGGGAAATACGCATCCTTTTATGGGATTTTTGGGTTATGGACAATCAATGGATGACGTGATTCAGGATGAAAATATGAAAGAAAGACCAACTTCTGTTTTTGGGAAAGAATCCAAAAAAGCAGAAAAAAAAGATTATTTTAAAACGATTTCTGTTGAAACTATTTTGGAGAAAATTGAGTCGGCAATGAAGGAATGATTATTCGTGCGAAACGCCTTTCTGAATCTGGTTTTCGATGCGTTGATCAATTTTATCAAAAGCACCAAATCCTTTCATGACCACAATTAACCCGAAAATCATCAGAATAAAACCTATGGTCTTTTTAAACCAGAAAATCCGACGAACCGTAAAGCTGTCTTTTACCTTTTGAGCCAGGAAAATTTTTCCGAGGTCAATGATGAAAAAAGTAGCTAAAACTATCCCCATATACAGCAGTGTGTCCTCTTCACGCGGATATTGGATTACGATGGTGCTTACGATGAAAAACCAAAAAACGATCACTCCGATGTTTAAAATATTGAGCAAAAAACCATTCATAAAGGTTTTGAAATAATTCCGGTTGACGAGATTCAGGTTGCGCATTTTAAAATTGGGCTTTGAAATAAACATAATCAGGCCATAGATTAAAATAAAAAATCCGCCAAAAATATAGATGGAAGGGTTATTTTGAATGGCAATCGCCAAATCTTTACTGCCGTAATAAGCGACCAGAATACATAAAATATCGGCTGTTATCACGCCTAAATTCAAAGTAATAGCTGCCTTCCAACCTCGTGAAACGCTTGTTTCCAGCAACATAAAAAAAACGGGCCCAATTAAAATCAAGCTCAAGAGAATCCCTATCAGTATGGCAGAAGTGACCAATTCCATAGAGCTTGCAAGTTAATAAGAATTATCCCAACAACTCAAAATCTAGTTGTTTGTTTCGGGCATACTCATTCAATTTTTAGTTAGATATTGATATAAATTCCTACTTTATTTAATAAATTTGTATTCTAACTATAATTAGTTGTGACTGATATTCAAATCTATACAAAATTATCAAACTTATCTTCGGCGATGAAACAGGAAGTGTCAGAATTTATCGATTATCTGAATTTTAAGTCCCGGAAAAAAAGTTCAATTTCTGAAAAACGAGTTGCAGGCAAAGCAAAAGGACTCATCAGAATGAAAGAAAACTTTGATGATCCAATTGACGGTTTCAATGATTATTTAAAATGAATTATCTAATTGATACACACGTAGTTTTATGGTTCATAACCAATGATGAAAAATTGCCAGATTCAATCAAAGAAATTATTGGAAATAAAGAAAATCAATGCTTTATCAGTATTGCGAGTTATTGGGAAATCGGGATAAAAACCTCAATAGGTCGATTGGAATTAAATGCTGATTTAGAAAGTATTTTCAAAATCATTGAAAATTCCGGTTTTGATGCGCTGCCCATTACACAACAACATATCTTAAAAAATTCCACTTTAAATTTCCATCATCAAGATCCTTTCGACAGGATTTTAATCGCTCAGGCTCTTTCGGAAGATTTAACAATTATCAGCAAAGACAATCTTTTCAAAAAATACGAAGTTTCACTGATTTGGGAAACCGATTAATTATCCCAACAACTCAAAATCCAACTGTTTGTTTCGCAAATCGGCTTTAGCAACACGAATCATCACTTTGTCTCCCAACTGATACGTAATTCCCGATTTTCTTCCGACAATTGAATAGTTTTTTTCATCGAAATAAAAAGAATCTGATTCCATATTTCGCAAGCGAACCATTCCTTCACAGCGGGTTTCGGGGATTTCAACAAAGATTCCGTATTCCTGAACGCCGGTTATAAAGCCGTAAAATTCTTCGCCTACAAATTGTTCCATGTATTTAACCTGCATGAATTTGATGGAATCTCTTTCTGCTTCCGTCGCCAACTTTTCACGTGCTGAACTGTGGATACATTTTTCTTCAACAGGTGCGGCGGCAGGCGATTTTCCACCGTCTAAATAATGTTGCAACAAACGGTGCGCCATCATATCGGGATAACGGCGAATAGGCGATGTGAAATGCGAATAATATTGAAAAGCCAGTCCATAATGTCCGACGTCATTTTCAGTTGAATATTTGGCTTTGGACATGGTTCTGACGGCAAGTGTTTCAATCAGATTTTCTTCCGGCTTTCCTTTCACATCTGCCAATAATTGGTTCATAGAACGGGTAACAGACAATCGGTCGCGCAAATCCAATGTATAACCAAATTGTTTGATAAACAGTTTCAAATCCTGTAATTTCTCGGGATCGGGATCGTCGTGAACGCGGTAAACAAAGGTATTATTATTGGGTTTTTTGTTTTTATCGGTCGAAACAAATTCAGATACTTTGCGATTGCACAAAAGCATGAATTCTTCAATCAAATGATTGGAATCTTTGCTGATTTTGAAATATGTTCCCACCGGATTATCGTTTTCATCCAGTTCAAATTTTACTTCGACTTTATCAAAAGTAATCGCTCCGGCTTTCATTCTGTCTTTTCGCAGAATTTTTGCCAGATTATCCAAAGTCAGAATTTCCTCTTTGAAATCTCCATCTGCTCCTTCTATGATTTCCTGTGCTTCTTCGTAAGTAAATCTACGATTGGAGTGAGTTGCAGTTCGGCCATACCATTCCTTTAAAACACGGGCTTTGTCATCCATTTCAAAAACAGCCGAAAAGGTGTATTTATCTTCATTTGGACGAAGCGAACAAGCCACATTACTCAGATTTTCCGGCAACATAGGCACCACTCTGTCCACCAGATAAACCGAAGTTGCACGGTTATAAGCCTCCTGTTCCAACAAAGTTCCCGGACGTACATAATGCGTTACATCTGCAATATGAACCCCGATTTCCCAATTTCCGTTTTCCAACTTCCGGATGGACAAAGCATCATCAAAATCCTTGGCATCTTTCGGGTCGATTGTAAAAGTCACCACATCGCGCATATCGCGCCGGTTTTGTCGGATTTCTTCTTCATCTATCGCAACATCCAGTTCTTGGGCTTCACGTTCTACTTCTTCAGGAAAATTAACTGGAAGATTATATTCCAGCAAAATCGCGTGCATTTCAACGCTTGTTTCATCGGGACGACCTAGAACTTCCACAATTTCTCCAAAAGGATTATCGGTATCCAAAGGCCAGTCTTTCAGTTCCACAACCACTTTATCACCGGTTTCGGCATTGTTGAATTTATCTTTCGGAATGTAAAAATCCACGTGCAACGAACGGTTGTCCATCACCACAAATCCAAATTTTCCTTTGGGACTTTTTTCAAAAATTCCGGTGTAAAGCGTTTTGAATCTTTTGACAACGTCAATTACTTCGCCTTCCGGCCGATGGTTTCCTTTCTTTTTGTTCGGATACAAATAAACCCTCACTACATCGCCTTGTAGTGCATTTTTCTTTTTGTTTTTCTGAATAAATACATCCTGTTCCAATCCATCTACGGTAACATAAGCCGAACCGCTTTGGGTGATGTCAATGGTTCCCATCAGATAGTGCTGATCTGCATTGACTTTGAATTTTCCACGATCCGATTCTTTGATTTTTTTATCGGCCAAAAGCGCCTGAAGATCTTTGATGAGAATTTCGCGGTCTATGATATTGGTTATTTTGAGTTCTGAAGCTATTTGTTTGTAGTTCAGTAATTTATTTGGATTTTTTAAAAGAACTTCAAGTATTTTCTGGTTGAATTTACCTGAAGTACTCCTTTTATTTTTTGAATTGAATTTTCTTTTTGACATCTACGTGAGATTATGTTTTAAATGTATAATTTGAAGAATCTCATCGAAAAGGACGTATGGGACCCTCAACAAAAATAAGTATAACTTAATTATATTTGCATTAATTAACTGCTAATTATGTCAAATACCTCTTACCAAACCTATTTAATCAATTTAGATAGAGCCACTGAACGTTTGGAAATGATGGAAAATGAATTTAATCGAATTCAACTTCCATTTATACGTATTTCTGCAGTTGATGCAAAAAATTTAGACAAAGAAAGTTTTCAAGTTAAAAACCGATATGACCGGGATCTGCTTCCCGGTGAAATTGGCTGTTTTTTAAGTCACGTCAAAACTTTAAAAACCTTTCTGGATTCTGACAAAGATTTTGCCGTTATCATCGAGGATGATGCAAAATTTGTGGATGATTTTGTTTCTGCCATTGAAAAAACTTTGAATGCTTATTCAGATTTGCCCGACAAACATCAATGGGACGTCTTAAAATTAATAAACAACAGAAGACGAAATATTTTTGTACAATCGGTTGATGAAAAATATTTTATTGGTGCTTGTGGGAAAAGCATACCCATTACAACTCTCGCAGCGATTTGGACTAGAAAAGGAGCCGAAAAATTCTTAAGGAAAGTAAATTCAGAAAAACCCATCATTCAACGTCCGATTGATTGCGAATTGCAACATCCATGGGAATATAATTTGTTGATTTATAATTTATTACCTACTACAGTTGCTAGTCAAGATCTTCCGACTCAGATAGTTAAATCTGATAATGTAGAACGCAAGGCTAAATTTTTACATCAAATCCGATATGAATTAAACAGATTTTTTCCAAAAATTTTCTATTATACCAATCAACACGGATTGGGCAAATATTGGGAGAGTTTCGTTGCAAAAAAGACTGAAAAAGTAAAATAAATTAACAAGGAATTTTTCCTACGCGTTTTTCGTGTCTGCCACCTTCAAATTCGGTATTCAGAAAGATTTCAATCATTTCCACCGCATATTCATACGCCACAAAACGAGCCGGAAGCGCAATTACATTGGCATTGTTATGCATTCGGGTTAACCGGGCAATGTCGGTATTCCAGCAAAGTGCCGAACGAACGCCTTTGTGTTTATTAGCCGTCATATTCACACCTTGACCACTTCCGCATAAAAGAATTCCGAAATCAACTTCTCCCTTTTCCACAGCTTCAGCAGTCGGATGAGCAAAATCTGGGAAATCAACAGAATCTGTTGAAAACGTTCCAAAATCCTGAATATCAATTCCTTTACCTGTTAAATACTTCACTAATTTCTCTTTGTAAAGTACTCCTGCATGGTCTGCTCCGATGGCTATTTTCATCCTATTAACAATTAAATTTTCTTAAATTCTTTAACTTATTATAAATCAATGTTTAGGTAATGTAAAATAAATGTTAATAAACTCCCCATTACTTTTAATTGATTTTTGCCTTTTAGGCTTGCTTTTTAAATTTCAATTTTTGCTTATAAATATTTCGATTCAAGTCAAGCAAAAGTTTTGATTTTGGCATACTTATTTTAAACATACTTATTGATAGTTTCACACCACCAATTTATCTAAAATTTAGGGTTTCAACAATCAACAAAATTTGTTGATAACCTCCTAAATCATTCATTCCAAAACAAAATTACGAATTAATAATTGTTAATCTTCTCTCCATAAAATAATTCCAACTTTAGTTATTCACATATTAACAGTGCATACATATACATAGGCTTTTCTTTTTTTTAAAATTTTAAAATAATATAATGATGTATATATAAATGTGGACAACTAAAAATGCTTTGGATTGAGATTTCTGCTATTTTTGCTCTCAACAAATTTAATTCCAAATGAAGACGATAGACGATTTCAATTTCTCAGGCAAAAAGACACTAATCCGTGTAGATTTCAACGTTCCACAAGACGAAAATTTCAAAGTGACTGACGATACCCGGATTCAGGCTGCTAAACCGACAATCGATAAAATTTTGAATGATGGTGGGTCCGCTATTTTAATGACGCATTTAGGTCGTCCAAAAAACGGATTTGAAGATAAGTTTTCTTTGAAACACATTGCGGCGAAAGTTTCAGAAGTTTTAGGTGTGAATGTAATTTCTGCCGAAGATGTAATCGGGGATGATGCAAAGAAAAAAGCGACAAATTTAAAACCGGGCGAAGTACTTTTATTGGAAAATGTTCGTTTTCATCCGGAAGAAGAAAAAGGTGATAAAGAATTTGCTGAAAAACTTTCAAAATTGGGAGATATTTATGTGAATGATGCTTTTGGAACTGCACACAGAGCACACGCTTCCACGGCAATTATAGCTCAGTTTTTTCCAAATGCTAAATGTTTCGGTTATTTGATGAAACAGGAGCTGGAAGCCATTGACAAAGTGCTAAAAACAGGTGATGGACCAGTAACTGCTGTTTTGGGTGGTGCAAAAGTTTCTTCAAAAATCACGATTATTGACAATATTCTGCCTGCAATTGACAATCTGATCATCGGTGGAGGAATGACTTATACTTTTATCAAAGCTCAAGGTGGAGACATCGGGAAATCTTTGGTGGAGGATGATAAATTGGATTTGGCACTCGATATTTTGAAAGCTTGTGACGACCACGATGTGAATATTTATTTGCCGTTGGATAACGTTATTGCCGATAATTTCAGTAATGATGCCAACCGGAAAGTTGTGCCGGTAAATGAAATTCCCGACGGCTGGATGGGTATGGATACAGGACCGGAAACCAACAAGGAATTTGCAGAAGTCATCCAAAGTTCAAAAACCATTTTGTGGAACGGACCTTTAGGCGTTTTTGAAATGCCGAATTTTGCAAAAGGAACAATCGCATTAGGCGAGGCCATTGCTGAAGCTACTAAAAAAGGGGCTTTTTCGCTCGTTGGTGGTGGTGATTCCGTTGCTTTTGTGAAACAGTATGGTTACGACGAAAAAGTAAGTTATGTTTCCACCGGTGGAGGTGCCATGCTGGAAAGTCTCGAAGGAAAAGAATTGCCCGGGGTTGCTGCAGTGATGAATTAGGATTTTATTTCAGCCTTGTTAGGGTTTCAAATCCTAACAAGGCTTTACTTTTTTAAAAAAGAAATTACCAAATCCGCAATTTCTTTTTGACTTTCCTCCAAATCATTATTCACGATTATTTTGTCAAATTCAGGTGCTAAAAGCAGTTCTTTTTCGGCTTTTTTAACCCGCATCTGGAGTTTTTCTTCGCTTTCGGTATTTCGGTTGCGAAGGCGGTTTTCCAATTCTTCCACCGAAGGTGGCATAATGAAAATAGACAGAGAATTTTCAGGATAAATTTTCTTCAGATTGATTCCACCAATGACATCAATGTCAAAAATCACCGATTTTCCTTTGTCCCAAATTCGTTGGATTTCAGATTTCAAAGTTCCGTAAAAACTTCCGGCATAGACTTCTTCAAATTCCGCAAATTCCTGATTATCAATTTTTTGTTTGAATTCTTCAGTTGAAATAAAATAATAATCTTGGCCGTGAATTTCATTGGGTCGCGGATTTCTGGTCGCACAGGAAACAGAAAATTCGATGGAATCAAGATTTTCGAGTAAATGTTTAACCAAAGTGGTTTTTCCTGCGCCTGAAGGAGCCGAAACGATGATGAGTTTGCCTGAATTCATCCGGCAAAAATCGTGAATTATTATGTTGAATCCAATTAAATTAAAAAACCTCCAAGGTTATTATTCAATACGAAAATAAACCTTGGAGGTTGAAATAATACTTTTTTACAAAATATTCAAAACCTGTTCTTTTACTTTTTCGAGTTCGTCTTTCATCTGAACTACGATTTTTTGCATTTCGGAATGATTGGATTTTGAACCCAAAGTATTGATTTCGCGACCGATTTCCTGGCAGATAAAACCCAACTTTTTACCTTCTGATTCATTGGATTTCAGATTTTCCAGAAAATAATCACAATGGTTTTTCAACCGGACTTTTTCTTCCGTAATGTCCAGTTTTTCAAGATAATAGATCAATTCCTGTTCAAATCGGTTCTGGTCATATTCAGAGCTTAATTCTTCAAGGTTTTTGGTAAATCTATCTTTTAAAGTTTGAATTCTTTCTTTCTCAAACGGCTCGACTTGGACCAATAATTCTTTTATTTTTTCAATTCTTTGGATGAAATCCTGTTCGAGAACTTTACCTTCTGCTTTTCGGAATTCATTTAAATTCTGAATGGCTTCATTCAGAAGTTTTACGAAAATATTCCATTCCTCTTCGTCGAGCTCTTTGCAGGTAAAAGCCATGACGTCTGGCAATCGCATCACGATGGCAAGAAGTTCAGGATCAGTAGCTTCAGGGACGATTACCTTGAATTCGTTAATATAAGCTTTGATGATTTCGGGGTTGATTTGCTGTGCTTTATTGTCAGCAGTCGCTTCGGTATTCACAGTAAAATCAACTTTTCCACGTTGAAGTTTTTCAGAAAGAATTTTGCGGATGTCAAGTTCTTTTTCCTTGTAAAGAAAAGGCAAGCGAGTGTTTAGGTCTAAAGATTTGCTGTTTAGGGAACGGATTTCAATCGTGATTTTCTTATCAGAACATTCAGCGACTGCTTTACCGTATCCGGTCATGGATTGAATCATAAAAAATACTTGATTTGGGTCAAAAGTAATGAATTTATTGTTCTTTGGAATTTAATCTCTATAAAATGCAAATATCAAATCATTATAATTTTATGATATTCTTGTTCCCTTTTTCCAAACTCCATTAGGTTTCAATTGCCCCTGATAATAAATAATATCCCGGAAATCATCGGTTGGGAAAGAAACAAAATCCGCTAATTTTCCGATTTCCAAACTTCCTCTGTCGGTAAATCCTAATGCTTTTGCTGCGCGAAATGTAATGCCGCTTAGAACTTCCGCCATCGATAACTTTTCAAAAGTCGCTAAGATGGATGCCTGTGTCAATAAATCGCCCATTGGTGCCGAACCGGGATTCCAATCCGAAGCAATCGATAAAGAAGCGCCTGCATCTAGTAATTTTCGAGCAGGCGTGTATTGCATTCCCAAACCTATGGACGCGCCGGGCAAAGCTGTGGCCACTACATCACTCTGAGAAAGAACTTTGATTTCATTCTCACCTGAAAACTCCAAATGATCGGCACTTAAAGCACCAAATTCTGCTGCTAAATGACTCCCGCCCGGCGTAAACTGATCCGCATGAATGGTGATTTCAAATCCGTTTTCTTTGGCTTTTTGTAGATAAATTCTGCTGTCTTCTACCGAAAATGCAGATTGTTCGGTAAAAATATCAATCCGATTGGTGAGATTTTCTTCTTTCAGAATGGGAAAAACTTCATTGACCAATAATTCTAAATATTCAGAATTTGAACCATCAAAATCACGTGGTTTCATGTGCGCACCCAAAAAAGTCGGAACGATTTCCGCCTTGGAATTATTTTTAACTTGATTAATGGCGCGGAGCATTTTTAATTCATCTTCGATGGAAAGTCCGTAGCCGCTTTTAATTTCGATGGTTGTAATTCCGTTTTCGAGTAATTTCTGAGCGTTTTCAAAGGTGGATTTATAGAGATTTTCTTGCGTTTCTTTACGGGTATTGGTCACGGTGCTCCAAATTCCGCCACCGCTTTCGGCGATTTCCAGATAGGTTTTTCCGTTTAGTCGCATCGCAAAATCACGCGAACGTTTTCCACCAAAACAGATGTGCGTATGACTGTCCACAAATCCGGGAATTAGTACATTTTTTCCTTCGATTTCTTCCAAATGCGCATTGGGAAATTCCTTTTTCAAATCTTCAAAGTTCCCCGTTTGCAGAATCTTTCCGTTTTCGGTCAGGATTCCGGCGTTGTTGATGATTTCAAGTTGTTCGTCTTTGACAGCGCCTTTGAGTGCAATTCCTGCCAATGTGATGATTTGTGAAAAAGGACCTATAAGTTTCATCGATTCAAAAAATTAATTGGGTTTAAAGTTAAGCCTTTTGGGAAAAAGAAAAAGCCCTGAAACTTCAGGGCTTTAGAGAAATTATGATCAAAAATTATTGATTTTTGTCGGCAGTTACATCAACCTGCAACATTACATCGTCTTTGATGATAGAATCACCACCACCTTTGTAAACGATTCCAAAGTCCTGACGGTTGATTTTAAATTCTTCAGATTTGATGGTTACTTTGTCACCTTCCTGATTAACATTTGCTTTGAAAGTGATATTTTTTGGAGTACCTCTGAAATCAAGGTTTCCAGAAATTTCTGTGTTATAATCTCCTTCTGTTAAAGCATTTACCGCAGTAATTTCAAAAGTTGCTTCCGGGAATTTTTCCACGTGCAAGAAGTCTTCAGATTTCAAATGACCATCCAATTTCGCTTTTGTATCGGGATCATCGTTCAGGTCAGCGCTTTCAAAACTTGTCTGATCTACGATGAATTTACCAGCTTCAAGAACGCCACCTTTTACAGTCACTTCTCCTGATTTCAATTTAACTGCACCATAGTGTCCTTCTTCAGGTTTTGAAGTGTCCTGGAAGATTTTTCCTGCTTTCCAAGCAACAGAACTAACGGCAGTGTTAACTGCGTAAGATTCTGATTCGGCAGAAGCAGTTGCTGCATCCTGAGCTTCAGTAGCTTCTACAGTGTCTTTATTTCCTCCACAAGAAACAAAGAATACCATTCCCATAAGAGATAATCCTAAAAATACTTTTTTCATCTTTTTTAAAATTTTAGGCAAACATAATGCAAAAACTTTGCCCAAAGAATTGATTTATGATAAGGAATCATAATTTTCAGAGAAATCTTGGTAATATTGTATAGATTTTATTTAATGTTAAGTGTAAACAAACTAAATTTTGGTTTTTCTTCTGATAAATTGACGGTTCAAAATCTGAATTTTGAGGTTCAGAAAGGAGAATTTGTTTCTGTTTTGGGCGAAAGCGGAAGTGGAAAATCAACATTGCTCAAATTGATTTACGGACTGGAAGATTTGGATTCGGGCGAAATTATTTTTGAAAAGGGAAAAGTTACCGGACCTAAATTTAATCTGATTCCCGGTCATTCCGATATGAAGTTTGTGCCACAGGAATTTGATTTGCTCGATTATGTAACCGTAGCTGAAAATGTGGGAAAATACCTTAGCAATTTTAATTTACCAGCCAAAAACGAAACCATTGAACAGGCTTTGAATGTTGTAGGATTGTCGGAATTTAAAGACGAATTCCCGACAAAACTCAGCGGCGGACAAAGACAAAGGGTTTCAATTGCACGTGCGATTGCCGCTCGACCTAAACTTCTTTTATTGGATGAACCTTATTCACACCTCGATCAGCCGTTGAAATTTGAAATCAGAAAAAGCATCCATAACTGGGCAAAAAAATCGGGTTGCACGGTCATATTAACTACGCACGATATTCAGGATGCGCTGGCTTATTCCGATCAGATTATTATTTTAAAAGAAGGAAAAATTATCCAGAAAGATAATCCGGTAGCGCTTCGAAATCGTCCTGTAAATGAATATGTTGCCAGTCTGCTTGGCGAATATTCAATCCTGAATATCGATGAAATGAGAAAATTATTTCAGATTGAAATTCTTTCGGGTACAAAAGCAATGATTTATCCGGAAGAGGTTTCGGAATCGGAGGAAGGAACTGATTTTCACGTCATTGATATCCGATATCAGGGTCGGGATTATCTGATTGAAGCCGTAAACGGAGAAGTTCATTTGAAGTATTATTCCGATTCTGAACCGATAAAAGAGAAAGTTAGACTCCTACTTGATAATTGGAGATTTATTTAGTAACCACCCAGAATTAAAAGGTTTGAAGAAGTCTGATTACATCTTCAGATAAAAATCCTTCGTCAAAGAAATATATTCCGGTGTATAAATATTTCTGGAAATTTCAATTATTAATTCTTGAGTCGAAATTTTCGATTCTTTCTTTGAAAATAGTAGCAAAGAACGCTTAAAATACGAGGTTTCATTGCCTTTTACGTTGGTGATTTTTTCCGGAAACAAACCTTTCTGAACCGCCAGTTCTACGAAATAATCTTTGGATTCAAAAGGGATGATGACCGCCAATTTTCCATTGTTTGATAAAAGTTCCGCAGAATGGGAAATCAGTTCGGGAAAGCTAAGTTCAGCTTGTTGTCTTGCGGTATTTCTTGAAGAATTTTCCTTATGTGTCAATTCAAAAAATGGCGGATTGCTGACGATTAAGTCAAATTTTTCCTTCGAAATAAAATGCTGAAGCGAACTATGCACAGCTGAAATTCGTGCATTAAACGGACTTTCTTCGAAATTATATTTAGCTTCTTCAAACGAATCCTTATCGATTTCGATGGCTTTGATTTGAGCATCGGTAAAGCGTTGAGCTAGCATCAAACTAATCAATCCCGTACCGGTTCCAATATCCAGAATATTTATCGGGTTTTCAGTTTCCACCCATGCGCCGAGTAAAACGCCATCGGTTCCGATTTTCATTGCTGATTTTTCCTGTTTTATGGAAAAATCCTTGAATTTAAAAATGGCTTTTGACATAAGGAATTTTGATGATGAACTCCGTTCCACGATCTTCTTCACTCTGGTAGCGGATTTCGCCATGATAATCTTCGATAATCTTTTTGACCATCGCCAATCCAAGCCCCATTCCGCCAGTGGTAGTGGTAAATTTGGGTTCGAATATTTTATCGCCCAGATTGGGTGGAATCCCTACGCCGTTATCTGAAATCCGGATGACCATTTGGTCTTTCATTTTTTGAAGAATTACGTGAATTTCGGGTGTTCTATCGTGTGGAATGGCTTGAATTGCGTTCTTTACAAGGTTTGTAATAATGCGGATCATATAAATCCGGTCGAAATGGATTTTGAATTCTTTGACGGAAGAATCAAAAAGAATGCTATTTTCGGGGAAGATTTCCAAGGCTGTTTCGATGGTAGCAACGGCATCGACCTCTTCGTCTTTCCTGATGGGCATTCGTGCAAAATCGGAAAAAGCTTCTGCAATGGCCGACATTGTATCGATTTGGGTAACCAAAGTATCGGAAAGATCTTTTAATTTTTCCTTGGCTTCGGGGTCATTTGCATCATATTTGCGAACATAATTCTGAATCATCATCCGCATAGGTGTCAGCGGATTTTTGATTTCATGCGCGACCTGTTTGGCCATTTCGCGCCAGGCTTCTTCTCGTTCAGTCAGAGCCAATAAATTGGATTGATGGTTTAGTTTTTCCAGCATTTCATTGTAAGAATCCACCAATGGACGAAGTTCGTCTTTGCCTTGATAATCAATTGGTTTATTGTGAATTACTACATCGGTCTGTTTAATTTTTGCCGCAATCAGGTCGATTTTTTTGGTAATTTGTTTGGCCATAAACCAAGAAAGGAATCCACCTGCAATCAGTACAAAAAGCATCACACCGGCAAAACGATTCAGAAGCGAATACATATTTTCCCGAAAAAAAGAATTGTCAGATTTATAGGGTAAATTGATAATTGCAACCGGTTCGCCTTTGAAGTTGGTAATGTAACGATAAGTGGTGAGAAAGGTTTTTCCATCGCCAACATTGACAGGCAATTCCAAGTATTCAAGATTGCGGGAAAGACTGTCCAGAACGCGTTGGGGCAATACGCGTGTAGAAATATCGGCCGCTTCGGTAGTCAGCATCAGATTACCGCGTACGTCAAAAACATTGATGTCGGTTTTGTGTACATCTGCAATGCCGAGGATTACATTTTCAAGTACGTCATAAATATTTTGGTCGGTGGCGAGATTGGGATAACGGTCTAGTTCATAGTCAATTGCATCTATGACTTGTCGTTCTTTGTTTTTCAGTAAGTCTTCTGCAAAAATTTTGTTTTGTTCGCGAAAACTATAATTAGTTACAATTAATACGGAAACCGATGAGAATAGTATAACTAAAAACATCGCAGCAAAAATCCTTTGTGATAATTTGAGCCTGTCAAACATATTTTATCGATTCATCAATCGCTGAATATATTTCCCAATGATATCGAATTCTAAATTTACAATATCTCCGGGATTCAGTGTATGCAAATTTGTATTTTCCCATGTATAAGGAATGATGGCGACGGAAAACTCACCGATTTGAGAATCAACCACGGTAAGACTGATGCCATTTACGCAAATCGAACCTTTTGGAACAGTAACATTTCCAGTAGAATTTTCATCGTATTCAAAACTCAGAATATAACTTCCGTTTTCATTTAGAACCGATTTTAGAACCGCCGTTTGGTCCACATGTCCCTGCACGATATGTCCGTCCAGACGGTCATTCAGTCGCATACATCTTTCTAGGTTTATTTTATCGTTCAATGAGATTTGTCCTAAATTGGTTTTTTTTAGGGTTTCGTCAATAGCGGTGACTTTATAGGCTTTGCCACTGATTTCAACAACGGTCAGGCAAACTCCGTTGTGAGAGATACTTTGATCGATTTTTAATTCGTCTGTAAAATCACATTCCAGCCAAAGATGAAGATTTGTTCCTTCTTTTTCCAGATTTACCACAGTGGCCATACTTTCAACTATACCCGTAAACAAAGCAGAATTTATTTATGTTGAACAATAATTTTTTGATTCGAAACCGATTTCCCGTCCAAAATATTTAGAATATAGATACCATCAGGCATTTTGGAAGTATCGATATGGAATTCATTATCAGAAAAAACATCCTGAAAAATGATTTTGCCCGAGAGGTCATTCAGTTGAATTTGTTTTTCTCCTGAACGCAATGTTTTAACAGTTAAAATTTTATCAACCGGATTTGGAAAAGTGATTACCGAACCAGAATTCTGATCATCCGTTTCCATTACATTAAATGCTTGTGCGAAATGACAGAGTGCGCCCATTGTTCCTTTGGCAACCTGATGAATAAAGTCAAAATCAACGTTGGCCACTGTGTCCTGAGAGGAATGTGGATAAGGCGATTCATTGAATTCATAAAGTCCGGTTATGACAAAACCTTCTTCCTGAAAAGGAACGTAATCCGAGCCATAGGCATAGCTCAGATTGATATCCAAATCGGAATATAGTTCCATACAAGTCATCAACTGATTGGTGAAATCGGCAGATTGGGAATTATTGTAATTTGGGGAAGATTCATCGCGTTCACAAGTAATCGTGTCATTGATATCACCCGCGATTCCACCTACCTGGTCAATGTTAAAAACGAGTCTAATGTCCAAATTTTGAGGAATGACAATGTCTTCTACGTATTGATAACTTCCGATCAGTCCCCATTCTTCCGCGGTGAAATGAATGAATTTTATCGAATATTCGGTGTTAATATCTTTTAAAATTCTAGCCATTTCGAGGATAATTGCGGTTCCGCTTCCGTTGTCATTTGCGCCCGGACCGTTGATGGTATCGTAATGTCCGTCGATGATGATGTAGGTGTCGGGATAAACGCTTCCTGTTTTGGTAACAATCAGATTATAGCCTGTTTGTCCCCATTGGTTTACTTCATGTTGCTCAATATTTGTATAACCCCAGGATTGATATAATCCAACCATCCAGTTCAGCGCATTTGTGGCGGCGCTGGAGCCCAATTGTTTTTCGCCAAAATTGGCAAAATCGGTCAGATTTTCTTCAATATTTTCGTAATTAACCTGATCTACAAGGCTTTGGTGAAAATCATTGTGTGTTTGTGCATTTATTTTCAGAGAAAAAATTAGTCCGAAAATAAATATGTATGTTAGTTTCATTTGAAATCAAATAGGCGATAAAAGTACGATAATTTAAAAAAACAACCCTTTAAAACGAGATTTAAAGGGTTATAAGATTTATTTGAAGTCAGTGACTAAACAAATTCTTCATAAGCCTCTTTGAGGTTGGCTGCAATGGCTTCTGCAGAATGACCTTCGATGTGGTGACGCTCCAACATGTGCACCAACTCACCATTTTTGAACAAGGCAACGGCAGGAGAACTTGGCGGGAACGGCATCAGGTATTCGCGAACGCGTTTTACGGCGTCAATGTCAAATCCTGCAAATACAGTCGTAAGGTTATCGGGTGCTTTATCGCCGGTAAGTGACATAAGCACTCCGGGGCGGGCAGCACCGGCGGCACAACCGCAAACGCTGTTTACCATCACAAGTGTTGTTCCTTCTTTTTTCATGGCTTCGTCAACTTTCTCAACAGTTGTCAGGTCTTCAAAACCATTCATCGTCAACTGTTCTTTCATGGGTATTACAATATCTTCCGGATACATTTCTATACTTTTTTAAAATTTACACAAAATTACGCATTCTTTCTATATTTCCCCGAATGGATTACCTTTGAATTAATTATAGGCTCATAATCTGAATTGATGAAACTTAAACTAGGGAAGGAAAAGCGGCTGAAAAGCCGAAAAAGCATCGACCGACTTTTTTTGTCGGGTAGAAGAATTCAGAAATTTCCACTGAAAGCCGTTTATAATATTGATAGCAATTCTGCTCCTGAATTTCGGGTAGCGGTAAGCGTTCCCAAAAAATTATTCAAAAAAGCAGTTCAGCGAAACTTGCTGAAACGCAGAATGAGAGAAGCTTTCAGACAAAACCAACATAAACTTCAATTAAATGGAAACCTGGAAATCATGTTTATTTATTCGACAAACGAAATTCATGATTTTCAAAAAATCGAGAGTGCTATGCTCGCTTTGATCGGTTCTCTAAATTCGATTTCAATCGATAATAATTCAGAAAAATAAAACATAAAATCAGACCACAAATTCCGGCACCAAGCCCGATGATAAAGGGACGATTCTCTGCATGAAGCAGGCTCAATCCATAGTCCATGGAAATTAGATTATAAATAAATGATCCGAGTATGATCACGAGAGAGATATAGACAAATGTTTTCATTTTTTAAAAGCTTTGAACGAATAATGCACCGATGTTGGAAACAAATAGTTTGACGGCAATTGACAATAAAATTACTCCAAACACCTTTTTCAATACCGACATGATGCCCGGTCCGAGGAGTTTTTCCAGTCGTCCCGCATTTCGCAGTACCAAATATACGATAATCATATTCAGAATGATGGCAATGATGATGTTTACGTCGCCAAATTCTGCTCGAAGTGTAAGAACGGTGGTAAGCGAACCTGCTCCGGCAATCAGCGGGAAAGCAATGGGTACGATGGAGGCAGATTCGGGAGAAGTATCGCGGTGAATTTGGATACCCAGAATCAATTCGAGTGCAATAACAAAAATAACAAATGCACCTGCCACTGCAAAGGACTCGACATCAATTCCTATGAACGTAAGGATTTTGGTTCCGAAAAACAGAAAGGAAATCATGATGAGTCCGGCTACGAGTGTTGCTTTTTCTGACTCGATGAATCCCACGCGGCTACGGATGCTTACCAAAATCGGCAAACTACCCAGAATATCAATTACCGCAAATAGAACGGCAAAACAGGTTCCGATTTCTTTTATAGATACTTTTGCGAAAAAATCTGTCATGACACCGAAATTTTTTTGCAAAGGTATAACCTATGGTTTGATTTGACTTAATGGGTAAAGAATTATATCCTTAAATTAAATTGAACTCACTTTAAAAAAGCTTTCCAAACATTTTCGGTTTCCTTGTATTTTGTCATCAGGTTTTTTTCATCAGTTCCAAAAGCATATTTGGATTGTTTACATTCCAAAATCAAAGATTTCCATTCCAGCGCAAGGCTCCCATAAGAAGCCTGAAGTTTTTGATCCACAATATTTTCTGTAAAATCAGATAAATTGGTCTGGCTGAAGTGCATCCCGATCTGGGTTAAAATTTCTTCTTGTAATGACAAAAATGCTGACTTATCCTGCTTTTGAGCCAAAGATTTCAGATTGTTGAGTTTATTGTTGATGGAGGTTTTAAACTGCGATTTCAGTTGTTTATCTGTAGGCGGTGTCGATTCTTTCGGTTTGTCTTTCTTTTTTCTGAACCAAAACAGCATTCCACCTAGAATGGCAGCCATTGCCACAATTACCCAAATCCAATTATTTTCTTTTGAAACTGTTTCCACTACTTTGTCTTTTACTTCCGTAATTCGCTGAGGTGCAATTATTTTGGTCAGAGTAGAAGAATCACTGCGAATATGATCAGAAAGCTCATCTTTTCCGGCAAGCGTATCATTTTTAGGTGGTTCCGGTCCGTCCACCGAAAGTTCAAATGCTTTGGTCTGAAGCGTGATATATTTTTCTTTTGTCGGATCGAAATAATTAAACAAAATCGGCCCGATTTTATATTCGCCGCCATAGTGCGGAACCAAAACGTGGTTTTCTACCACGGCACCTTTCATCCCCGAAGGACGCACTTCAATGGCGTCTTTCTTTTTGGGCGCAAAACTTTCAATATGTTCAGGTATGGGAATTTCGGGCGTTTTCAGGGTATTGAGATTTCCCGAACCCACAATTTCCACTTCCAGATTTACTGCTTCATTTGCTTTGACCTCTTTTTTGGAAAGCGAAGCATTTAATTTATAATTTCCCACTGCTCCGCTGAAATTATCGGGTTTTCCTGAGGGAAGTCCGCGTACTTTCATGGAAACAGGATCAGAAGTGAGCTGAACATTTTCTGCTCCGTAATATCCTGAAATCAAAACATTTATGGAAAAAGGATCGATTTCGATTTCGCCTTGCTTTTGCGGAAACAAAACATAGCGTGCCAATACTTTCTGAATAAAAGTTACGCCATTTACCAGCACCTGTTTCTCGTCGTCATCCAGCTTTTCGCTCACATATTTGGCGACCATATTATTGAAATCGGGTTCCTGGTAATTTCTAAGGCGGTGTAGAATCGAATAATCTCTTGCGTATAATTTTACGGTCAGAACTACTTCCTGATTCAGGAAAGGATTTTCCTCCGAAACTTCAGCCGTCAGAAATGCACCCTGTAATCTTTGTCCAGGAGGCGTAACGGGTTTCAGTCCTTTTTTTACCGAAATTTTAATCGGATTGGTTCGGTATCGTTTTCCGTCAATGGTAACGGTGGCGGCACCGATGGTAAATTCTCCTTCCTGATCGGCTACCAGCATTACTTCAATTCCTGACTGATTGATGACGTTTCCGTTGATGAACTGAAAACTGTTGATTTTGGATTCTCCTAACTGATGGAGTTTTCCGAAATCAGGTAAGCTCAAGGGTTTATCGACAGAAAGATTCTCCTGTCCATAAGTCAGAACAAATTGAACCACAAAACGTTCATTTACGGAAACTTCGGTTTTGCTGGCTTGGGCTTTGAATGTAACTTCCTGTCCCCACAAAAAATTCGCGGAGCAAATAACAAAAATCAACAAGAGATTATTCTTCAACATTACCAGTCTTTTTCCGTATTTACCCTTTGTTTTTGCGCTTTCTGACTTATTATTTTTTTCAGTGTTTCCTGTTCCTGCTTTCGCAGAGCTTCCAGCAAACCTTCTTGCCTTTCAGTATTCATCGGTCTTTGCGATTCGGTTCCTTCGCCTTGGGAGCCTTTGGTTATTTGCTGTCCTTGTGGTGTGTCACCTTCGCCTTTTTCCTCACCATTTTCACCGCCCTGCTGGTTTCCGCTTTGATTCTGCGGATTTTGCTCTCCGTCGTTCTGTTCTTCTCCTCCTTCTTTTTGGTCGGAATTTTCCTGAGAATCCTCTTGATTTTCACCGGAGTTTCCATCTTTATCCTGATTCTGCTGATCCTGATTTTCCTTTTCTTCTTGTTGTTTTTCCAAAAGTTTTCGGGCTAATGCATAATTATAACGGGTTTCATCGTCATAAGGATTCAATTTGAGTGCTTCTTTCAGACTGGCAACTGCCTTTTCCGGGTCGTTTTCGTCCAGATAGGTTTTTCCGATGTTGTGATAGGCCTTGTGTTTATCCAATTTAGTTGCTTTTCTGTCCTGAATCACACGGTCATAATGCACCCGGGATTCGTCCAGACGTTTTTGCTGATAAAGCGCATTGCCCAGATTATAATTAGCTTTTAGAGAATTGGAATCTTCTGAAAGTGCAATTTTATATTTGGCTTCGGCCTTGGCAAAATCTCCCTGAAGATAACTTTGATTTCCGCTGATGATGTAGTCTTTCGCCTCCGATTTCTGAGCAGAAACGAAGAGGGAAAGGTTCAGCAAAATTAAAATAGTCAGTATATGTTTAAGCATAGGCATTGTTGGGACAAAACTATTGCTTTTTGTTGTTAAAAAGTTTATGGTCAGTTGTTAAAGTATCTATAAAAATAAAAAGAAGTGCAATGGCCAAAAAGACCTGATAAATGTGTTTTTTGTCCTTGCTCATCGCCATATCCTGAACTTCTTTGTCGAGCGTATTCAAATAACCGTGCAATTGTTCTAACGACTGGCTGGTCTGATTTACTCTGATGTATATTCCCGAAGTCGATTTGGCAAGTGATTGCATGGAATTTTCCACTAGTTTTGAAATAACGGTTTCGCCGTATCGGTCAAGTTTAAATGTTTCAAACGGACCTTCTTTAACCGGAATGGGACCTCCGTTTTTGGTTCCGATTCCCATAGTGACGATATGGATATTTTTATTTTTGGCTAAATCTAAGGCTTTGGAAACGCTGTTTTCATTGTCTTCTCCGTCTGAAAGAATTACCAAAAGTTTTCCTGTGGTGGGCGCATTTTCAAACATTTCGGCTGCTTTGGAAATAACCGCCGAATAACTGGTTCCCTGTTGCGAAATCAACTCCGGACTTGCGCTACTGATGTATGACTGAATGGCACTGTAATCGTTCGTAAGTGGCGAAATCGAATAAGCATCGGCGGCAAAAACAATCAGTCCCACGCGGTCGCCGCCCAATCTTCCCACCGATTCGGAAATGATTTTTTTGGCGCGTTCCAGTCGGCTTGGCACCACATCTTCGGCATTCATACTACTGGATAAATCCAAGGCATAAATCACATCGACTCCTTCGCGTTTTATTTTGACTTCTTCTTCTCCGAACAACGGATCCATAAGCGCCAGCGAGGCAAAAAGAAATCCTGCTGCGATGAGAATGACTCTAAACCAGTAAGATGCATTGGATTCAGTCGGAAATAATTGAGGAATAAGTGGAGAATCTGCAAATTTTTCACGGGTTTTGATTCGCCAGTTATAGACATAAATCGCCAGCCCGATTAAAACCGGAATAAAAATGAGCCAAATACTTTTTTCAGGTTGCGCCCAATCCATCAGGTCAGTTCTTTAAAAATGGTTTTACGTAAAATTAATTCCAAACTCAGCAAAGCCAGTGCCCACGCCAAATATTTCCCGAATAGTTCGGTGTAATTATAATATTTTATTTCGTTGATTTCCGTTTTTTCCATTTGATCGATTTGGTTGTAAATTTCTTCCAGAGATTCATTGTCCGTCGCCCGGAAATATTCGCCGCCCGTATTGGAAGCAATATACCGCAGTAGGTTTTCATCGATTTCCACAGGTTCCATGGTAAAAATCAATTCTTGTGTAAAAGGATCGTACTGCGTCGGGAAAGGCGCTCTTCCGTTGGTTCCTACGCCAATTGTATAAACTTTAATGTCTTTATTTACAGCGATTTGGGTTGCGTCTTGTGGTGAAACATAAAGCAAATCATTTCGATAATCAATGGATTCTACACCATCTGTAATCAGAATGATGATTTTACTTGCTGCCTTGCTGTCGGCAAGGTGATTAATCGCGGTCGCCAACCCAACACCAATTGCAGTTCCGTCTTCCAATTCGCGGGTTTTTAACTTTCTGATTTCATCGATTAAAACCCTGTGGTCGGTTGTCAGCGGAACTTTTGCGATGGCTTCGCCCGAATAAGCAACCAAACCAATCCTGTCGGTGGGACGGGCAATTGAGAAATCCTCAGCAACTTCTTTGAGGGCTTCCAGACGGTCGGGTTTTAAATCCCGCGCCAGCATACTGAGCGAAGTGTCCACCACCATCAGAATGTCCACGCCTTTGTCGGACTTTACTGTTGAAGTCATTTCTACCATTTGCGGTCGTGCAAGTGCAATGACAATCAAGAAAATGGCCGCCAGACGCATCAGATATAGCATAGGCTTTAACTTACCCAGAAAACTGTCGGTGGTTTCAAAGGGTTTGAGCGAAGACATTTTCAGGGCAGAATCCGGCTTTTTTCTTTTAATCCGAAGGAAAATCAACAACGGAATCAAAAGAAGCAATAACAGCATCCAAGGATTTTGAAATTCAAAACTTCCCATCAGGTTATTTTTCTATATTTTTCATTGGGCCGTAATTCCTGAACGGTTTCGTCTTCCAGCTCCAATGGTTTTGTTTTTTCAATCAATTCTTCCACCCATTTACGATAAAATCCGTGTTTTTCCTTTTCGGGAACGGCTTTGGCATATTTTGCCAGATCTGAATCATATAAAAACTGTTTCAGATTATCGACTTCCGATTTTTCAAGATGAGTGGATTTCCTGAAATAATCAATTAAATCGTCGGATAATAATTCAAGCGAAGAGAAATGAAAAACCCTTCCCAAATAGCGTCTCAAAACATAAGACAATTCAGAATAGTAAGGATTAAATTGTTCTTTTGCCAGATAATTCTTTTTATCAATTGCCTTCAGCGCAACTTTGGCTTCATCATAAGGTGTTTTGGGCGTTTTGGCCAATATGTCTTTTCGTTTTTTATCGCGGAGAAACAATATCGCTACAATCAGGAGAATGAGGAAAATCAATGCGCCTACGGCGAAATAAATCCAGTATTTGTCCCAATAATCTTTCCAGGTATATTCCTCCTCCATAATGGGTTTAATGGGAAATCCGGCAAGATTTGCCGAATCGATTACCACTTCATCCACTTTGATTTGAAATGAACTTGAAAGCAAAGTGTCATTGTCCACCACAACGGGAAGGGAACGAATCAGAAATTCGCCGGGATCAAAACTCGTCAAGATCAGATGTTGTACAAGCTTTTTCTTTTCGCCGTCCAGAAGCGTATCAATTTTCTGTTCCAAAACTTCAATATGGAAGCTGAGCGTATCCTGAACATCGGGCAAAATCACTTGTTTGTTGGGCGGAACCGGAACCGTCAGCGAATACTGAATAGGCTCCCCGATTTTGATGTGTGCTGTATCAATTTTGGTTTCAATCTGTGCCGATAAGAAAATAGAAAACAGAAAATAGAAAACAGCCATCAAAATCCATCTTCCAACTTTCCATACCCCACATTTGTCACCCTGAGCTTGTCGAAGGGCATCATCGATTAACCTCATCATTTTACCGAATGTTTTTTAAAATAATTCAACAAAGGTTTGATGTAGTCTTCATCTGCTCTGATGGTCAGATTACCTGCTCCGGCAAGATTGAACCGCTGGTTGTATTCGTAAGCCAGTCGGTCGTAATAATTTTTATATTGTTTTCTAACGAAAGGAGAAGAGGTGTTGATGCTTTTCTTTTCACCGGTTTCATTGTCGATCATATTGACCAAACCGATATCCGGGATTTCGGTTTCTTTTTCGTCGTAAATTCTGATGCCGGTAATATCGTGTTTTTTGGCTGCTATTTTCAGGTTTTTCAGATAATCAGTTTCGTCAATGAAGTCTGAAAGCATAAAAACATTGGCTTTTCTTTTAAAAGTATCCATCAGAAAACGCAGGGCACCTGCCAAATTATTTCCTGAATTTTTGGGTTCGTGATTGACCAGTTCACGGATGATTCTCAAAACGTGTTTTTTTCCTTTTTTCGGAGGAATGAACAATTCGATTTCGTCAGAAAAAAGAATCAAACCCACTTTGTCATTGTATGTAATCGCCGAAAAAGCGAGGGTAGCACAGATTTCGGCCACAGTATCGGCCTTGAATTGTTTGCGCGTTCCGAAGTTTTGGGAAGCGCTCACATCGACCATCAAAACCATCGTCAGCTCCCGTTCTTCTTCAAAAACTTTTACATAAGGTTCGTTGAAATGTGCGGTTTTGTTCCAGTCAATATTTCGGACATCATCGCCATATTGGTAAGGCCTGATTTCGGAAAAAATCATTCCACGGCCTTTGAACGAACTCTGGTATTCGCCCATAAAGAAATTATTGGCTTTTCGCCGGCTTTTCAGCTCAATTCTTTTGACCTTTTTGATGATTTCTTTGGTGTCCAACTGGAAATTTAAAAGTTTAAGGTTTAATGTTCAAAGTTGTGGAAGTTTAAGGAATCGGAATGGCATTTAAAATTTCGTCGATGATTTTATCAGTCGAAATATTTTCTGCCTCTGCCTCATAACTCAATCCAATTCTGTGTCGAAGTACTTCCTTGCTCATTGCGCGTACATCTTCGGGGATCACATAAGCTCTTCTTCTCAAAAATGCATACGCACGTGCTGCCAACGCAAGATTGATGCTTCCGCGCGGTGAAGCCCCGAAGGAAATCAGCGGTGAAAGTTTGGAGAGGTTATATTCCTCGGGAAACCTTGTGGCCGAAACGATGTCGAGAATATATCGCTCGATTTTTTCGTCCATATAAACTTTCTTTACAATGCTTCGCGCTTTCAAAATCTCCTGCAAATCGATTACTTTTTCAACTTCCGGAAATGTTTCGTCAATGCTGTTTCGTAAAACCAGTTTTTCAGCTTCGCGGTTGGGATAAGTAATGACGGTTTTGAGCATAAAACGATCCACCTGCGCTTCGGGCAGCGGATAAGTTCCTTCCTGTTCCACCGGATTTTGAGTGGCAAGTACAAGAAAAGGATTTTCAAGTTTATAGGTTTCATCGCCGATTGTCACTTGTTTTTCCTGCATGGATTCAAGCAGTGCCGACTGCACTTTTGCGGGCGAACGGTTGATCTCGTCTGCCAGAACGAAATTGGCAAAAATGGGTCCTTTTTTTATTTTGAAATCGTTTTCCTTGATGTTGTAAATCAGCGTACCGACGACGTCTGCCGGAAGCAAGTCAGGCGTAAACTGAATTCGGGAAAAAGAACCGCTCACGGCTTCTGAAAGGGTTTTGATGGCGAGTGTTTTGGCCAGACCGGGAACGCCTTCCAGTAAAATATGTCCGTTTGAAAGAAGCCCTATGAGCAGGCTTTCAATCATTTTTTCCTGTCCGATTACTTTTTTGTTGATTTCGTTGGAAAGCCGGTAGATGATCTGGCTTTCTTTTTCAATTTCTTCACTGACTTGTTGAATGTCAAATGAGGTCAGTTCGTTCTGCATCTTGTTTGATTTAAGCACGCTAATTTGCGCATTTTATGAATTCCTTTGCGCTAATTTATTGGTAGAATTATGTTAAAGTTTGTTAAGGTGTAATTTTTTACAAAGATATATCAAATCGGATTGAGTTATTCTAAACCAAATCAATATGAATTTCATTAAAAAATTTTAAAATATGAATTTTAATCCGCTTTCTGAGTTTAAAAAAGCGGTATAAATTATACTGACATTTCAGTTTAAAACATTGAAAATACTATCTTTGTTTTGCATAACCTAATCAGATGTTTCAACTGCGTTTCATTATAATTATCCTTTTTCCGGGTTGGTTTGTTTTTGCTCAAACCGAATCGGAGAAGCTTTTGGAACAAGCTGAGACAATCGTTCATTATGATCCTGTAGAGGCCAATCGAATTTCGGAACATATTCTCAAAATAAGCAAAGACGACAATGCTATTGCAGGCCCGCTTTATGTACAGGCGGTTTCATTTTATGTGATGGGAAAGCATGGTCAGGCACTGGAATCAGGATTTGCAGCTAAAGACAAAGCAAGAGAAGCGGGTAATTCTGAAATTGAAAATAAAAGTACGGAACTCATTGGCAGAACCCTTAAGTTTCTTAATCTGAATGTCCCGGAAAATCTCCGACCCAAAAAACAGGAGGACATTGAGCCGGCTTTTCTGGCCGAAGATTTAATCCGAAAGGCAAATGAAAGTCTGGTTCGGAATGAGAAAGATTCAGTTTTCTACTACATCGAAAAGGCCAAAGATGCCTTTATATCACCTTCTCCGGGCTGGACGACGGCGCTTTACCTGAAACTAAAGGGAGAATATTATTTCAAACAAAAACAATTGGATTCCTCGGTTACAAATTACCGTAAAGCACTTAAAATCACTCAGAAAATAAAGAATCCTATTATTTTACGGGAACTCAATCAAAAACTAGCCAGTAGTTACCTTGCGATGGATAGTATTTCAAAGTTTCAGGAATATACTCAGCTTGCTCAAAACCTGACGCCTGAAATATCTAAAAAGGAAAACGAAGCTTCAAATTCTGCGCATATGCTCGTCAGTAAAGATCTGGACGAACATTATGAAAAGCTTTCAAAGACTTATCAGACTGCACTTTATGTTGTGTGCGGATTGTGTTTTCTGGCCATTCTGATTAAAATAATTTTCTATTTCCGTAACCGGAATAAACTCAGAATGTATCAGAATCTCTTTGATTATTTCAACCGTCAGAAAACGAGTGAAGTTGTTGTGAAAACGGAAACAAAAGAAGAAAAGCCGGAGGTGCAGAAAACGCCTGTATTGCTAAAGGAAAGTGAAAATCAAATTTTATTGGGACTTGAAAAGTTTGAGGCGAGCAGGAAATTTACCAATAAAGATATGTCATTGGGAATGCTGGCGGCACAATTGAATACAAATACCAAATACCTTTCTGATGTTATCAATCGTCAGAAACACAAAAATTTTAATTCCTATATTAACGAACTGAGAATTAATTATATAACTGAAAAAATTAAAAACGACCCCAATTACCTGAATTTCAAAGTAAGTTATCTGGCAGAAGAATGTGGCTTTTCATCACACAGTACGTTCACAACGGTATTTAAATCCATTGTGGGGGTTTCACCAATCATGTTTGTGGAGTTTGTGAGGGATGAGGTAAAAAAGGAAAAACTGGAACTTGTATAATGAAAACAGCAGCGAAATATAAGTCCGGTTTATTAGTTGTGATGGCGTTTTTTGTTTTACAAAATGCTTATAGTCAGCAAGATGACGACAGTTTGTATGAAGTTGCGGTTATCAGCGTATATGACAACCCCGATCGCGCCATTGAACTCGCCGGGAAAATTTTTGACAATAATCATGCAAATCCCGAAAGACAGATTCAGGCACTTCTGGTTTTGTCAAATGCCTATGCCTCCAAGCGTGATTATGAAAAATCGCTTGAGTATGCTTTGAAAACCAATGAAATCAACAAAAAGCTCGATAATCCCAAACTTAAGCTGGACATTCTCAATAAAATAGCCGCTCAGTATCACGAACTTGGGGTAAACGAAAAGGCACTTCAGGTTTTGGATGAAGCAGATCTGATTGCCAAAAATTATCCGGTACAGGATTCGATATGGTTTACAATGGGAAATAACTTTGCAATCCGTGGATTTATCTACCGCGAACAGTTGAGTTGCGACATTGCCATTGATTATCTGAACCGTGCCTATAATTCTTATCTGAAAGTCCCTCAAAGTACCAAAAGTTGGGCAAATCGCAGTGTAACCACTTATAATAAAGGAAATTGCTTCATTTCACTTAATCAGCTCGATTCAGCCAAAATCAGTTTTCTGGACGCCAGAGCATTAGCCGAAAAATCCAAAGCCAAAAGTCTGATGGCTTTTGCCCAAAAAGGACTTGCCGAAGTTTATACGCTTGAAGGCCGCTACGAAGAAGCAATTTCTGAACTGGAAAACGCAAGGAATTTGACAAAAGAGGTCGGTGATTTGGTTTTGAACCGCGGAATTTTTAAAGGTTTATCGGAAAATTATCTTGCCCTGAAGGACTGGAATAATTATCATATTTATGATGAGGAATATGTGAAGACCGAGCAACAGATTAAACATAATGAAAGGAAAACCATTAATAATCTTCTTCAGAATTATTCGGACGAAACAAGTAAAAAAGAAGATGATCTGAAATGGAGATACGGTGCAGGAGTTCTGATCGGTCTCTTGGTATTTCTACTGGTTCTGGCCAGTATAATTTGGGGTGAAATCAAGTTTCAAAAGATGTTCAGCCGCCTCAAATCCCAGATAAAATTCTAAAATCAGTTTTCTTTCAAAAAACAGAAAAAACCATATAAACACTTGTTTATCTGTATTTTGTAAATTAATTATTTCTTTGGATTTTCACGAATTTCAAAAGATAAATAATTGATAACTTTATCCCATTCATATAACAAAAGGTATTTTTGCCTTTATAAACTAATAAAAACAAATGAGGAACATTTATTTACTAACACTCAAATCGGCCTTTTTATTGGCCATTCTTTTTGGCGGTCTTTCGTATGGACAGCTTTATGTCATTGCTCCGGAAAACATCAATGCAAAAGATGTTTCTGATAACGGAGTTGTTACAATCTCTTCTACTGCTGAAAATTTCATGTGGACAGAAGCCGGAGGACTTGTAACTATCAACACAATTTCAAACGGTTATTCGAATGCTGGAAATCCAAAGGTTTCCAATGACGGAACCAAAATATCGGCAACGGTGACCAATCCCGCTACCAATCTTAATGAGGTCGGAGTTTATGATGTTGCTACTGGAACCTGGACTTATCTGGGTGGAATCGGAGGACAGTCAGATGGATCTTCTGCTTCTGCATGGGGCCTTTCCGGAGATGGTTCAACTATAGTGGGACTGGGCTGGGTGAACGCCGGTTCAGCACATGCTATCAAAAGAACGGTGGCCGGTGGCATGGTTGACATGGGAAGCACAGTTGCAGGAAGCAGCTCAAGAGCTAATGATGTAAGCTTTGACGGTAGTGTGATTGTAGGATGGCAGGATTCTGACATCGGATACAGACAAGGAGCTATCTGGGATGCAGACGGAAACCAAACTTTAATTTTTGATAATAATGGATTTGAAGTTGATGAAGCTTCAGCAGTTTCTGACGACGGACAATGGGTTGTAGGAGGTGGATATGAAAACCAGGCATGGATTTGGAACGAAACTTCCGGTCTTCTGGCAATTCCACATCCGAATTCAGGAATGTTTTTCAGAGGAGCTTCAACAGCAGTAAACCAGGACGGTAGTGTAGTAGTTGGATATTACAGAGCATGGCCGGGACCTGCAGCATTCGGAGAAGGTTTCATCTGGACAGAAGCTAACGGAAGAGTTGCTTTGAATGATTATGTGGACGGATTGGGAATTGACCGTCAGGGCGTTTCTCTGAATCTTCCATTAGGAATCTCTCCTGACGGAACAATGATCGTTGGAAACGGTATCAATGCCAGCAATACCATTGTTGCATTTATGGTAAAACTACCAGGCGCGACAGGAGACTGTGAAGCGGTTGATGTACCTTATTATCAGGATTTCGAAACAGCTGTTGCCCCTGATATGCCCGAATGTACAAGCATTGAAAATGCGGGAACAGGAAACGACTGGGAAACTTATACCGGAACAGACGGTGATTTCTCTGGTACTTATCTGCGTTACAGATGGAATGCATCTAACAGCGCAAATGCATGGTTCTATACACAAGGAATTAACCTGACAGCAGGAACAGATTATAAAATTACTTATGACTACGGAACAGAAAGTGCGGGAACTTTCCCTGAAAATCTGAAAGTAGCTTATGGAACATCTGCAGAACACACTGCAATGACAACTGTTCTGGCAGACCATCCGGGTATTGCAACATCTGAAGACGCAATTACCAACGAAGTAATTTTCACGCCTGACACTGACGGAGTTTACTATTTCGGATTTAATAGCTATTCAGCTGCAAATATGTTCTATTTGTATGTGGACAACATTAAAGTTGAACTGGCATCAGACGAACCGGGAGAGGATTACTGTGAACCCGTACTGGATTGTACAGACGGTGATTTGATTACGAATGTAACTTTTGAAGGAATCAATAACGATACAGACTGTAGCCAGAACGGATACGGAAACTATACAGATCAGTCTGCAAATGTTGTGGCTGGAGAAGCTTATCCGATTTCTGTTACAGTAGGAGACGGATGGGCATATGAGTCAGTTTCAGTATGGATTGACTATGACAACAGCTATACATTTGATGAAAACGAATTTACCTACATCGGAACCGGATCAGCAGGTCCTGTTACGGGCACCGTTTCAATCCCTGCCGATGTTGCAGAAGGTTCTTACCGAATGAGAGTAAGAGTTGCGGCAGTTGGTGAAGGAACCGCTACCTGGGATATGGCTTGTGATGAAGATCAGGGTTATGGCGAGACAGAAGATTATACTGTAATCGTAGGTGAAGGTTCTACAGGAGACGGTTGTTCACAAGAATTTGCAGGTGAAACTCACAACGGTGCAGGATTCATTCATTCCTCAACTGCGCATTATATTGTTGCAAACGATGTAGTAGTGGAAGGAGGAACTCAGTTCACATTTGAGAAAATAACGCTTCAGGTAGTTTCACTTGGCGGAACTCCTACAACTTTTGATGTTGCAGTTTATGAAGACGAGGATGGAAGTGTTGGAAATCAGATTGGAACAACACAGGAAGCAATTACTGCTGTTGTAACACCAAACGGAACTTTTGGAAGCACATCTTATCCACAGTGGACAGTTGAATTAACATTGCCAACTTCAGTTATTCTGACAAGCAACGGCTCTGAGGATGCACATTACTGGATCGGGGTTTCAGGTGCACCTGATTCAACCAACGCAAACGTTTACTGGGTATCTTACCTGTATACAGAAAATCCGGATTCTTACCCAAGCTGGCAATCTCCTGACGGAGGCGCTTCATGGGCTGTGTTTACAGATGACAACGGTGCAAACATTGAGGGTATGATGTTGGTAGAAGGTACTTGTGAAACACTTGGATTAAGCGATATGACATCTTTTGACTTTGCTTACTATCCAAACCCTGTGAAAGATGTTCTAAACATCACTTCAGATAAAACGATTGAGAGTCTTTCAGTTTTCAATCTTGCAGGACAAGAGGTGTTGAGCAACACGAAAGTTTCAAACGGACAGGTAAATATTTCCGCTTTGCCGGCAGGAGTTTATGTTTTCAAAGCAAGACTTCAGGGCGGACAGGTAGAAACATTCAAAATCATAAAAAAATAAAATCATTAGAGGTTTTAGTTAGAGTTAATTGAGAGTAAGAGAGGTGTCTGAATAGGCACCTCTTTTTATTTTTAATGCTTTTATACAAGATTTCACAAACCAGGATTCAGATGTTTTGAAATTTTTATTATAATGAAAATTTTAAAACATAAAATACTGAATTTTAACTATTTACAGCTCTGTTCTTTTATAAACTTTTGTTCGTTTTTTCCCGAATTTCAAAAGGGTTTTTCTTTGATGGTTATAATGATGAATTTACTTTCGCATAAATATTATAACTAATACACAAAAAAACAGATGAAAAAATTTTTATGCAGTTTGATGTTGTTTATCGGAATTTACGGTTTCTCACAAGTCCAGTATAATTTACTTGAAGGATTTGGAATGGCTATTTATGACATAAACAATGAAGGTAAGGCAGTACACGGAAACGGTTACTATGATTTTATTTCAAACACTTCTAATACGTCGGAATCAGGAGTGGCCGAAACAAAATCAATTAATAATGCCGATCAGATTCTTGGGGTTTATAACGGCACACCGGCCTATCGCAATGAAGGTGTCTGGACAGAATTTGCCAACATGGACAGTAATTATGAGTATACACTTTATGACATTTCTGAAAATGGAATTTATGCGGTGGGACAAACCTCCAATGATGCTTTTGAGTCATGGCCTTTTATTTACAATATTCAGACGCAGACTTTAACAGTTCTTTCGAGTGATTTGTATGAATATGGCGCAGCATATGGTGTCAATAATGACGGAATTGCAGTTGGCTGGATGGATGATCTGCCTACAGGAACATTGAGAATGCCGGCCTATTTTTCAGAAGATGGGACCATCAGCCTGATTTCTGAAGCAGGAGGTGAAGCAAGTTCAATAAGCGATAATAATATCATCGTCGGAGGAATTAACGGTGCGCCTTTTGTATTTGATATTGCAACAGAAGAATTGACATCTGTTGGATTTCCTGAAGGTACTTTATCTGCAACATTCAGTGATATTTCAGAAACAGGAGTCATCATCGGATATGGTACACTTCCCGGATTTTTAAGACAACCATTAATCTATCATCCTTCACTTGGCGATGAAGCCCTTGCGCTGGCTGATGTTCTGGCTCAGTTCGGGATAGATGCTTCAACTATGGTCGGAACTGCTTACAGAATTTCTTCAGACGGAAATTATATTTGCGGATGGGGTGACGGTCCGGCATTCATGGCACCGGGATGGGCTGTATTCTTTGATGATATGTTGTTAATGGAATCTGAGTGCTCGCTGGAATGTCCTTTAAACATCGTAGTGGATGCAGAATTAGGAGAAGCAGAAGTTGTAGTGTACTATGAAATTACATTCAGCTGTGATGGTGAAACACCCGAAGGAACCGAAATCATTTTGGTAAACGGACTGCCTTCTGGCTCCGCTTTCCCACTGGGAACTACTACTATTTATCATGAACTAAGAGATGGTGATGGAAATGTTATGGACTCTTGTAGCTTTACAGTGACTGTAAATGATGCATATTGTAATGTTACTTATGAATTCTATACCGAGCCGATTACTTATGTTGAATTTGCAGGAATCGAAAATAATTCTTCAGCTGAACTAGGCACAACCCCATTCAACGAATATTTCCTTGATATCGAAGGCACTGTAAATCAGGGAGGGTCTTATCCAATTGCTTTGGAAGGAAACACAGGCGGAAACTACATCAATTACTTTACTGTGTTCATCGACTGGAACCAGGATGGTGATTTTAATGATGCCAATGAAACTTATCCGATTGGTTCAATTTCAAACTCTACAGGAGCAGACGGACAGCAGGCTACAGGTACAATTGAAGTTCCTGCAGATGCTACTATCGGTCAGACACGAATGAGAGTTGTTAAAAATTATGATGTATCTCCAACCAATCCATGTGGAGAGTACCAATATGGACAAACAGAAGACTATACGCTGAACATTGGAGAACTGGGAATCGGAGATATTAATACTTCATCCTTCAGCTATTATCCAAATCCTGTAACAGATATCTTGAATATTTCTTCTGACAAAGCGGTTAGAGCCATAAACGTTTACAATATGGCAGGTCAGCTGGTTAGCAGCCTTAAAACCTCTTCCAATCAGATCAATCTAAGCGCATTGCCCGGTGGTGTATATGTAATCAAAGCCGAACTGGAAGGAGGTGTAGCTAAAATTTTCAAAGTTGTAAAAAAATAACAGATATAGAGTTTTTTAGAGAGTTAATTGAGTTTTTTGAGGCGCCGGATTATTCTGGCGCTTCTTTTTTTATGGGTTTCAAAAAAAATTCCCGATAAACGATTAAATGAATCGTCAACTGACTAATTCCAATTCACTAAATGTCCTCATGCTTTCTTTTCAGAATGCTTAAACGACCCAATTAAAAAATGCCCTGCTTTTGACAGGGCATTTTTATTTAGTTAAGAATGGAATTATAATTTCACACCCATATTATAAAGCGTAAAGGCAAATTTATCAGCAGCTTCGTTGATAATCGCTTCAGTCGATTTCCCTGCACCATGTCCGGCTTTTGTATCGATCCTGATCATCACAGGATTTTTACATCCTTGTTTATCCTGAAGTTCCGCTGCAAATTTATAACTGTGCGCCGGAACTACACGGTCATCGTGATCACCAGTAGTTACCATCGTCGCAGGATAACAAACGCCTTTTTTCACATTGTGTACAGGCGAATAAGCATTCAGATAATCAAACATTTCTTTGTTGTCATTGGCAGTTCCATAATCATAAGCCCAACCTGCCCCGGCCGTAAACGTATGATAACGAAGCATATCCAAAACTCCCACTGCCGGTAATGCAACTTTGGCCACATCCGGTTTCATCGTGATTGTCGCTCCTACCAGAAGTCCACCGTTTGAACCACCCGAAAGTGCCAGATATTCCGTTGAGGTATATTTTTCCTGTTTCAAATATTCAGCCGCCGCAATGAAATCCTTGAAAACATTCAGTTTGTTTAATTGACGTCCGCCGTCATGCCATTTCTTACCGTATTCGCCGCCGCCACGCAGATTCGGAACGGCATAAATTCCGCCGTTGTCCATCCAAACCGCATTTGTAACGCTGAATCCCGGTGTCAGGCTGATGTTAAATCCGCCATAACCATAAAGAATTGTTGGATTTTTTCCGTCCAATTTGATTCCTTTTTTATACGAAATCATCATCGGAACTTTTGTACCGTCATGCGAAGTATAGAAAACCTGTTTGGATTCATAATCATCCGCATTAAATTTAATCGCCGGTTTCATATAAAGATTTGATTTTCCGCTTTCTACATCATAATCATAAATCGTTCCCGGCGTCACATAATTACTGAATGAATAATAAATTTTCTTTTCTTCTTTTTTCCCTGAGAATCCGCTCGCAGAACCCTGTCCCGGAAGTTTAATTTCTCGGATCATTTTACCCGAATGGTTATATTGCTGAACCACATCCAAAGCATCTTTCATATAGTGTGCAAAAAGATATCCGCCTGCCGTTGAAATATTCAGAACATTTTCAGTTTCCGGAATTACATTAACCCAATTGGCAGGTTTCGGATTTTTGATATTGACCTTTACCAGACGATTGTTGGGCGCATTCATATTGGTCAAAAGAAATAATTCATCTCCCTGATTATCAACAAAATCGGTTGAAGTATCAAAATTATCCAAAATCTGAACAATCGCTGAATTTGGTTTCGTCAAGTCCTGAATGTACAATTCATTTCCGGTAGTGGAAACAGCCGTAGAAATCACCAAAAAGCGCTGATCTTCGGTTACACCGCCACCAATGTATCTTCTTGGCGTTTTATCACCACCAAAAACCAACACATCATCGCTTTGCTGGGTGTTCATTTTATGGAAAAAAAGTTTGTGTTTGTCAGTCATTTCAGACAATTCACTTCCTTTTGGTTTGTCATAACTTGAATAATAGAAACCTTCGTTTCCTTTCCAAGAAATTCCACTGAATTTCACATCGCGGATGGTATCACCGATTTGTTTTTTATCGGCCGTTTTCATGATGATGACTTTCCGCCAGTCAGAACCTCCCTCCGAAATCTGATACGCGCAAAGCGAACCGTCTTTGGTAAAACTTACACCTGCCAGTGAAGTCGTTCCGTCTTTTGAAAATTTATTGGGATCAATGAAAACCTCTTCTTTACCATTCTTTCCTTTCCGATAAAGCACGTAGTGCTGCTGCAATCCATCGTTTTTGTAATAATAGGTAAAATCACCTTCCTGGAAAGGCGCCGAAATCTTTTCGTAATTCCATAAATCGGTCAATTGTTTGTTTAATTTATCCCGAAACGGAATTTCGTCCAGATAACTGAATGTCGTTTTGTTCTGAGCTTCCACCCAGTTTTTTGTTTCTGACGCTAAATCATCTTCCAGCCAACGATACGGATCTTCTACTTTTACGCCAAAAAATTCATCGACCTGATTTCCTTTTTTTGTCTTCGGATATTCTCCTTTAAAATCCTGTGCCATAAGACTCATCGCTAAACTCATATTTACTAAAATGAGAAACTTTTTTTTCATGTTATTTTGCTTTGATAAACGAATTATTTATTCTCCTGAATTTACTTTCAGATTCTTCTCTCAAATTTATAAATTAAAAACTTACTTTTGGGATATGAATTGGGAGAATATCGTCGGACAATCAAAAATCAGTGAAAAATTAAGAAATTCTGTAGCGGAAGGAAGAATCAGCCACGCCCAATTATTTTCAGGCGAGAATGGCTGGGGAAATCTTGCCGCCGCAATCGCTTATGCTTCAGAAATCTTGGCTTCCGAAAAAGGCGACGCCGTCAGAGCCAAAGTCGAATCACTGCAACATCCCGATATTCATTTTAGTTTTCCGGTTACTTCCACGGAAAAAATCAAAACACCTACCAGTAATCATTTCATCAAGGAATTCCGTGAATTTGTGCTGGAAAATCCATTTGGAAGTTTGTATGACTGGTTGGAATTTGTGGAAGTTGAAAAAAAACAGGGCATCATCAATGTACACGAAGCACAGGAAATCGTCAAATTTCTTTCGCTCAACAGTTATGAAGGAAGTTATAAATTCGTCATCATCTGGCTTCCCGAAATGATGAATGAAGCCGCTGCCAACAAACTCCTGAAAATCCTGGAAGAACCACCCAAAAAGACGGTTTTTCTACTTGTGACAGAACGTGAAGACTTATTATTACCCACGATTATTTCCCGTTGTCAATTGGTAAAACTAAACCGATTGACCGATGAAGAAATCGCAGAATATCTCATTCAGGAAAAAGGTTTAAATCCGAACGATGCCAAACGGATTTCAGTTTCGTCCAACGGTAATTTGCGCGAAGCGCTGAAAAATACAGATTCGGCCAATGAAGAATTTGAAACTTTCTTTGTGCAATGGGTAAGAAATGCATTTATGGCGGCAAAAAATCCTGCAGTGCTGAAAAATCTGGTCAAATGGGCAAACGAAATCAGTAGCTGGCCAAGGGAAAAACAAAAACAGTTTTTGACTTATTGTTCCGAAATATTCCGTCAGGCATTATTGAAAACCTACCGCGCAGAAGAATTGGTTTACCTACAATTAGGCGCCGAAGGATTTAACTGGGACAAATTTGCGCCTTTCATTCACGGTGCCAATATCGCCGAAATTTTGGAAGAATTAAACGAATCTTCTTATCATATTGAAAGAAATGCCAATGCCAAAATCGTTTTACTGGATTTGTCCATTAAACTGACGCGGCATTTGCATAAAAAAGCGGCTTAAATAAAAATCCTGTAAAGTTTAACCTTACAGGACTTTATTTAATTAATTCAGCGAATTAAATCGCTTTAAAATTCACTGTCATTTTCATCGGCTGTCCTTCAACGTTCATATCGAGATTCATCGTCCCGTCTTTGGTTAAACCGCTGTTTCGGTCAAGTTTATAATCTCCGCTGAACCCACCGATTTTATTTCCTGCATCATCTTGAATGTCACCAGTCGTCCCGATGATGATATCACTTACAGTCACTTTTTCAAGTTTCATATTCATTTTCATGATGCCGGCACCTTCAAGCGGTCGTTCTGCTGACCAGGAGTCACCTTCTCCAACCGGTTCTTCCGGCATCGGAATGGACATGGAACCCATATCGCCCATTTGTTGCGAACCCATATTTCCCGGCAGTTGGAATTCTGAAATTTTACCGCGTTCGTTCATTTTCATTACAATCGGTTTTGTGAAAAATTCCTTCATCTGTTCGTGAAGAATTGCGCCCATTCCGGTATGTTCAGTGGCTTGAGAATCATAATTCATTTCCATTCCTCCGGCATTCATATTCATTTTGATCGAATTGTATTTCAATTCGTAATCATAAACATCACCCTCTTTTCCGGTAACTTTCATGTCCATATTAGCGGTCATGTTCATACTTATGCTTTGAGCACCCTGTGAATTCATATCCATGGTCATAAGCGTTTTCTGGGTATCACCTACTTTGGGTTTCAGCCGAATCAAAACTTTTTCGCCTGTAGCGGAACTTACCGATTCGATTGACATTTCAGAAGGAGGAGCGTCCTGTGCTCTGCTGCAACTTTGATTGAAAAACAGCGATGCACCCACAAGTACCAATAAGAATTTTTTCATAATTATGATTTTTGAAAAGCCAATATACGACAAAGAAAAAAGTCCCGAAATAATTTCCGGGACAAATTAGATAGAATGCTATAAATCAATCATTAAATACAAAGTCGCGAGGCAAAAGGCCCATGGAGTGATCGCTTAATAAATTCCCCGTAACATCATAAATCCATAACTTTCCGTTCGAGGCAAAATCCACGGCATCAGTGATGTAAATTCGTTGATCCTTCACCGAAAATCCATAAATCACATTCGGTTCACTGACTGAAAACAAAGGAGAATCCGAAAGCTCAGGAGAAGCAGGATCGAAAGAATAAATCTCTGAATTCATAGTATAATAAAACCGATTATTTGAATAACTCAAATGCATAGGGTGACTGGAATTACCCAATTGAGAACTAAAAATCAAAAGATCGGTGGACAAATCCACTACATGAAGGGAACCTCCCGTCTCATTTCCTGTCCAAGCGGGAATACCCGAGGATAAAACATAAAGTTTCCCATTTTCTTCCACCATCGAATCGGGAACATCACCCACCTCAATGGTCTGAGAAACCGTATTCGTAAATGCATTGATGACCGAAACCGAATTTCCCTGATTCCATCCACCCGCATGTGCTACATAAACTTTTCCGTTCTCAGAAACCATTTTTTCAGGCCCTTCTGCTACCGGAATTGTGGTTTCCACCGAATAATTATTCAAATTAATCACCGCCACGAAATCATCTGAAGGATCCGCCGGATCCCCCCAATTGGACACAAATCCTTTTCCGTTCTCAATCAAAAAATAACGAGGATTGGATAAACCGCTTGAAATCGTTCCGATACGCTCCAAAGTATATCGATTCGCAACCTCAACGGTTCCGGAGCCGTTGAGCACGATGAAAATCCGGTCGTCCTCTGCATGCATACTTTGACCGGTATCGCCCAATAAACTTCCATTCACCGACTGATAAACATTGTTTTGAACTACTCCTCCCTCATCCAAAAAACTGAGAGAAGCATTTCCGCCACCAAAACTCCCTTCATTGAGAATCAAAATTCCATCTTCGAAATCTTCGGTGGAATGCGGTTCAAACGCAAGATCATCATCGCTGCTACAAGAGCTAAAAGTCAAGGCAAAAAACACAAGACCTGCTGCTAAGAATTGTAATTTTTTCATTTATTAGAATTTTAAATTTATATACAGATTGAAATTTCTTCCGGGCATCGGCCGGTTTAGAACGTTTTGATAGGCTTCATCCCATAGGTTCAAAACCTGAGCGCCTATTTTATAATCTCGGTTTCTGCCAAAGGCGAATTCCAAACCGAAATTAGAAACCGGATAAGCCGCTAATTCATGCTCATTTTGCGTATCGGTAAAGACTTTCCCATTGTACATGAACTGATAATACGCCGAAATCCATCGGTAAGAATAGCCCGCCGAAGCCGTCGCTTTGTGAAAAGGAACATACATCAATTGCTTTTGGGTCACCTGATTTTCCGAAACCGTATATGCATAAGATCCCTGAATTTCAAAATTATGATTCCCCCATTTTCTTTCATAATTCAATTGGGATTCCAAACCGTAAACCTCTACTTTTCCGATGTTTTGAGGCGCCCAGATGGCACCGTCCGGGATCCATTGCAATAAATCTTTGACCGAATTATAATAACCCAGAATATCCAATGAGAAATTCCCAAATTTGAATTGATTGCCCAGCTCCGCCTGATGGGATGTTTCGGGTTTCAAATCAAGGTTTCCACTTCCGGGCCAATAAAGATCATTGAAAGTCGGCATACGGAAGTTTTTGGACGCATTCAAACGAAGCTCATAAAACTTTGAAACCTCCCATTTCAAACCCAAAGAATACAAAAAGGGCGGCCGATAACTATCGGCAAATTCCTGGCGAATGCTCGCTTCGTACAAAAGTTTTGAATTCAATTGGTGTTTCCACAAAAGACTTGCCGATGCGATTTGTCGTTTGGCCCAAAGAATTTCAGAACCAATTCCCTCGGTATGACTGAAATCCAGAATGGCATTCAAAAGGAAATTGTTTTTATTCCATCCCAAATCATAGCGCGCCATCCAGGTATCTGAATCGCCGAATTCATAATCCACGGTTTGCAAAGTCGGGAAATACCGGTATTCTTCGCCCAAATGAACGAGTTTCAGATTGGAAATCCAGTTCCCGGATTGATAGTCCCATTCGGCCATAAAGCGCGAATTATAATCTTCGTATTTTGATTGAATCGAATTGAGTCCAATCAATGAAAAATGTCGTTTTCCATCCGAAATATGGCTGTGCAACTTCAAAGAATGTCCCGGACGAAAGCGATAAGCAGCCGAAAGATTCAAGTACTGATTGTAATATTCGCCGTTCGCATTTCGTAAATCCGTCTCGTGAATTTCATAATCATTGTCAGAACCCACTCTTCCCATCGCCAGATTGAGACTGAGCTGATCGTTGGAATAAGTTGATTTCAAATTCATTCCGTAGGAATTAAAACTTCCATAGCGCGCCGAAATTTGATTTTCCAATCCACGATTGAAACGGATTTCATTGTTCAGATGAATGCTTCCGCCCACAGCGCCACTTCCGTATCCGATGCTTCCGCCACCGGCTTGAACGCTGATGTTGTCAAAAGCCAAGGTATTCAACGTATTGAAATCGGATTGCCCCAGAAATTGAGAATTGACGTTGATGCCGTTCCAGATGACGGCCGTTTGGGAGGCCGTTGTTCCCCGGAAAGAAGGCGAAGCGACCATTCCGGCACCGTTTTCTTTCAGGTAAACGAGTGAATTGAAGTTCAATAAGGAAACCGCTGAACCACCGCTTCGCTGCAAAACCGAGCCCGAAAGAGTCGTCGTCTTCCTTGTTTCAGTAAAACGCAATAGGTAACTGTCTGAAATACTTGCTTCATTCAGCTGAACCGTGTCGGATTGTGCAAAAACCAGTCGAAACATCGACATCATGCACAGAAATAAAATTTTATTTTTCATCGTGCTCGTTGCTTTTCCGCCGAAAGCAAAAAATTATGGGTTAATGAAACGGCAGGTCTCCTGGCTTGTTCTTTCTCCTTCCCATACGCCGCGACGCACAGTGGATTGTAGATTAAAAAATTGAACTTACAGTTGCGGGGACAGCTCCGGGTTTTCACCGGATTCCCTTTTCATCCGCCTGTGGCGGACACCGATTCGGTTGCAAATATAGAGTTTTAAGTGGTTTGACAAATCTTTAAACTCAAAAAACTTGTGAGATTTGGAAAATAAGTTAAATTTGTTAACATAATAAAAATCAAAAAATTATGGACGAAAAAACTACTGGAATTGTAAGTTATCTTACTTGGATAGGCTTGTTGATAGCCTTCGTTGTACGTAAGGAAAAGACAGATTACACGAACTTTCACATAAGACAGTCTTTGGGTATTATGTTGTCATCTTTTGCGGTGGGAATCATCGTTTACATCATGGCTGCGATTTTAGGAGAGATCGGCGGATTAGTTGGTTGGGCGCTGTATGTGCTTGTGATAATCATGTGGATTATTGGTTTTATAGGCGCTGTTCAGGGCGAGAAAAAACTGGTTCCTGTGTTGGGCGATAAATTTCAGGAGTGGTTTAAATCTATTTAAATCAATTCTCATAAATTTGC
Organism: Moheibacter sp.; assembly: GCF_049672845.1. Classification (NCBI taxonomy): domain Bacteria; kingdom Pseudomonadati; phylum Bacteroidota; class Flavobacteriia; order Flavobacteriales; family Weeksellaceae; genus Moheibacter; species Moheibacter sp. The sequence continues at coordinate 39,461 of NZ_JBATWT010000023.1, read as the reverse complement.
AATAAATCAAATCATATGGAAGTACATTCACAAAATCCACAACCACAGCCGGAAAAGACATCAGATAAAAAACTTATCGCCGGACTTCTGGGCATTTTACTAGGAGGTCTTGGTGTTCATAAATTTTATCTGGGTTATACACAGACCGGAATTATTCAACTTATCGTAGGCGTTCTAACTTGTGGAATCGGCGGTATAATCGGACTGATTGAAGGCATTATTTACCTGACGAAATCTGACGAAGAGTTCGAAGAAACTTACGTTCGCAATCAGAAACAATGGTTTTAATTTAATTCTTAACGCATAAAAAAAGCAACTCTGAAAGAGTTGCTTTTTCATTTGTATAAAGTTCTGATCAATTATTTCACTAAAAATTTCTTCACGATTGATTTGCCTTGTGCATCTTTGAAAGCTGCTACATAAACGCCGGCAGGTAATACGCTGATGTTGACTTTTCCGGAAGCATCCAGATTGGATTTGCTCAATACTCTTCTTGCAGAAGTATCGATGATTTCCAAAGATTTGATTTTACCGCTGGCACTGCTGATTTCGTAAATCAATTCTTTGTTGTTTACCACGAGACTAACTGAAGGTTTGGAAACTTCTGAAGTGGAAAGTGTAGATCTTTTCGCCACCTCAATGATGAATTCCAATCCGAGTTTTGTGAATTTCGCAGCGTGATTGGAATCTCCGCTTACCGAATAAACATCACCCGTTGTGTGAATATGTGGATTGCTGTCGTTAAATCTCGCTTCAAACGGAAAAGAAGCCAGATAACCACGAGCCTTCCAGGAAGCATGATCTGAACAAGCGTAATTACAAGCTGAACTTGTATAAGTCAGTGCATGTGTTCCGGTATTGTTGTAATGCTCCATTAGTTCGATAAGAAAAATATTCAAATCGCCGCTGGTATAATTGTCCTGAATGATGGCAATATCCTGAACAGAACCATTGTAATTAGTCATATCAAACTGAACATAGGCCACCACATTTTTATTGTCATTGAAATAATCTTCGGCAATTTCGTCTGAACCTACCAATCCAATTTCTTCTGCTGCATAAGCCATGAACTGAACGGTTTTTTGCGGTTTATAATTATTGTCCAGTAAAACGCGAATTACTTCCGTAATAGTAGCGATTCCCGAAGCATTGTCATCGGCACCCGGCGCGTTGCTGGCAAATTGCGTGATGGAATCTGCGTGTCCGCCAATGATTACATATTCGTCCGGTTGTTCCGCTCCTTCAATAGTCATAATCAGCGAAGGCATAGGTGTACCGAAATGTTCAACAACCTCGAAAGACACATCGGTACGATTTGCAGCCGTTGCAAGCGCCTGCCATTTGTCGCGGAGGTCATAAATTGCTTGTTCAGCTTCGGCTCTTTGGTGGTACCGCGTTCCGAAATCCTCAAGCATCAGGATGGTTTCTTCGATGTTCTGCGCATTTACCATATCCAGACATTCCTGAACGTATGCATCTTCTGTAATGGTAAAATCCATTACGTCATAAGCTCTTTGAAAATTTTGCTGAATGAAAGAAATGGCTTCTTGTTCCGATTTTTTAAAAACGAACCCCGGACCATGAATCACCACATTTCCGTGAAGTTGGTGCGCTACATCTTCCTTTACATATACTGCAGACTGATCGCCGTTTGTAGCAAGAATCTGAATTCCGTCGGGGTTTGCATCTTTCAGCGCCTGTGCATTTTCTGCATACATAGTTGCATGAAACCAGTCATTTTCCTGGGCAAATAAAAGTCCCGAAACCATTAAGATTAAAAGGGAATAAATTTGTTTTTTCATTGTGTGTTAATATTTTAAGCTGAAACGAATGTACGTAATATTTTTATTCTCTTCCAAGAATTTCTGTTCGTAGAAAGTCTGTACGGACGTGATTTCCTCAGGTAATTCCTTATTGTCAGGATGGTAAACATTATGACTGGAAATCAATACTTCATGACCTTGCATCTGGATAATTCCATGGGTATAGCCATGGAGAAACTCACTATCGGTTTTCAAATGAACCAGCCCGTTTTCAGTTAAAACCTTGTGGTATTTTTTGAGAAATTCCGGATGCGTTAATCGGTGTTTGGTACGTCGAAATTTGATTTGCGGATCTGGGAAAGTAATCCAGATTTCACTGACTTCATTTTCGCCAAAGGCATAATCAATGAGTTCAATTTGGGTACGCAAAAATGCTACGTTTTTCATTCCATTTTCAACGGCAGTTTTGGCACCACGCCAGAAACGGGCGCCTTTGATGTCAATTCCGATGAAGTTTTTATCGGGATACTTCTGAGCGAGCGCCACGGTATATTCACCTTTACCACAACCGAGTTCCAGGACGATTGGATTTTCATTTTTAAAAAATTCGGCATTCCAATTTCCTTTTAAATCAAATTCTCCCATAACTTCCTGACGCGTGGGCTGGAATACGTTATCAAAGGTTTTGTTTTCGGCGAATCTCTTCAGCTTATTCTTTCCCATAATTCTTTGTAAATCAGTCGGCGAATTTAGTCCTTAAAAATATTTTACCCAAATTTGAAAAAATTATTTGCAGAACTGAAAAACCTACTTATATTTGCAGTCCAAATTTGAGGGAGCATAGCTCAGTTGGTTCAGAGCATCTGCCTTACAAGCAGAGGGTCGGGGGTTCGAATCCCTCTGCTCCCACAAAACTCAAAAAGCCTTACAGGAAACTGTGAGGTTTTTTTGTTTTCTGAAATGTTGAAATTTTAATTTCAAAAATGAAAGAAAACAAAAAAATATTCAAGATGAAATCTTGAAGGCTTTTTGAGCTTTGAATCTTCCCATTTAGGGATCAGCGATAGCTAATCCCAAATTTTTCAGATGTTTGTCCGCATATTTTTTATCTTTAGCTCAATAAAATTTAGGGGTAGACCCGCAGGGGTCACTGGTTTTCCATATCGTTGCAGCGTTGGGGTCTATCCCATTTTTCACTAGTTTATATTTTGCGCATTTCGAAAGAAAAGAATTAAGACATTTTTCTAGCTATTCAAAACCCAGATGGTTAACATAAAACCTCGCCCAATATCAATATCCGGACTTTTTAAAAGCATTTATGAACATTATTTAGCCAAAACTCCTTACTTTTGCTATCCTTAGAATTTCAAAATGGCAGAAAAAACATTCAGAGAAGTCATTGCCGAAGCAATGAGTGAAGAAATGAGAAGAGACCCTTCGGTTTATCTGATGGGTGAAGAAGTAGCAGAATACAACGGAGCTTACAAAGCTTCCAAAGGTATGCTGGACGAATTCGGGCCGGAACGTGTAATCGACACACCAATTGCCGAAGGCGGATTTTCCGGCATTGCTGTGGGTTCAGCCATGACAGGTTGTCGCCCGATTGTAGAATACATGACGTTTAATTTCTCGCTGGTGGCCATTGACCAAATCATCAACAATGCCGCAAAAATGTACCAAATGTCGGGCGGACAATGGAATGTTCCCATCGTTTTCCGCGGACCAACCGGTTCAGCAGGACAATTGGGTGCAACGCATTCACAGTCTTTTGATAATTGGTACGCCAATACACCCGGACTAAAAGTTGTGGTTCCATCCAATCCTTATGACGCAAAAGGATTATTGAAATCCGCAATTCGTGACAACGATCCCGTGATTTTTATGGAATCCGAACAGATGTACGGCGATAAAATGGACATTCCCGAAGATGAATATTTAATTCCGATCGGGGTTGCAGACATCAAAAAAGACGGAACCGATTTGACGATTGTTTCTTACGGGAAAATCATGAAAAATGCTTTGGCCGCTGCTGAACAATTGGAAAAAGAAGGCATCAGTGCAGAAGTCATCGACCTGAGAACTTTGCGTCCTTTGGATTACGATACCATTATCAATTCGGTTAAGAAAACCAACCGATTGGTGATTTTGGAAGAATCATGGCCTTATGGTTCCATTTCGACGGAAGTAACTTATATGGTTCAACAAAGAGCATTTGATTATCTGGATGCACCGATAAAAAGAATCACCGCTCCCGATATTTCAGCGCCTTATTCGGCTGAACTTTTCAAAGAATGGTTTCCCAGCGTGGAAGAAGTGGTGGATGCAGCCAAATCTGTCGCTTACAAGAAATAAACATTTAAATTTGTTAAACATAGAAACCTTCCTGAATTTGGAAGGTTTTTTTATGGATATTTGCTAAACGTTTTATGACTTTCAACCGGCTTATCGTTTTATTATTGCTTTTGATTTGTGGATCACTGGCTGCTCAAGTAAAGGTTTCGGGTAAAATTACCGATGCCGCTACCAAAAAACCTGTGGCTTATGCTGATGTAACTTTACCCAATGCCGGCGTTTTTACCACTACAAACACCGATGGCAGTTTCTATCTCGAATCCGAAAACAATGATTCTATTTTGGAAATTACCGCTGACGGATTTGAATTCCAAGAAATTGAACTCACTTCAAAAGTTAATTACAATCTTGTCATTACGCTGACTGCCGATGCTTCGCTATCGGAAGAATCCACCATTTCGCTCCAGGAAGCAACCATCACCGGCCGACAAAAGAAGTACAAAAACAAAAAAGAAAACCCGGCGTATGCCATCATGCGCGAAGTCTGGGCTAGAAAGAGAAACAATGGACTGCGAAACGTTCCTCAATATGAATACGAGGAATATGAAAAACTGCAGTTCGACCTGAACAATGTGGACAGCGCACTCACCCAAAACCGGGTTTTCAAGGATATGGAATTTATTTTCGAGAAAATAGATACATCCGACATCACCGGAAAAGCCTTTCTCCCGGCCTTTCTCAACGAATCCATTTATAAAGTTTACGGGAAAAATTTACCCACAAAAAAGGAAAGAAAAGATTTGGTGGCCAATAAAAGTTCGGGATTTGATGACAACGAAATTGTGGGCCAAACCCTGAAAAATCTTTACAAAGAATTCAATATTTACGAAAATCGACTTAATTTCTTCAATATCAATTTCGTAAGTCCGATTGCACGCGACGGATTTTCGGTTTATGAATACGAACTTTCCGACACGATCAACATTGACGGCATTGATTGCTATCGAATTAAATACTATCCAAAGAGAGACGCCGGACATACGTTCAAAGGCGATTTTTACATCAGTATGAAAGAATACGCCGTGAAGGAAATCGATATGCAAAGCACCAAAAACATCGATGTGAACTTTGTGCGGGATATCTTTGTGAGCCAACAATTTGACGTGAAAAACGATTCAGTTTTCTTATTGAAACGCGAATATATTTTATTGGATATGAGTCTTTTGAATAAGAAAGAAACTTCAAAAGGTTTGTTTGCGCACCGAACGGTTTCTTACAAAGATTTCAATTTTGATAACCCTCATCCGGACGAATTTTACAACGAAAGAAATCACGATCCTTATACTTCGGGCGCTTTTGAGAAAAATGATTTGTATTGGGCAAACGCCCGCCACGAAAGACTTTCCCGAAACGAAGATGGGATTTATGAAATGCTCGACAGTCTTCAGCAAGTGCCTCGTTTCAAGCGAATTGTGAAATCGGTAGAAATTCTCGGCTCGGGTTATTGGCAAGTTTGGAATGCCATCGACATTGGAAATTTATATTCTTCATTTGGATACAACGATATTGAAGGTTTCCGTTTACGTGCCGGCGCACGAACTTATTTTTCACAAAACGATATGTGGCGAATTGCCGGATATCTCGCTTACGGCTTCAGAGATCATCAGTTTAAATACGGTGCCGAAGCAAGGTTTATGTTCAATAAATTTAACCGCTTCCAAATTGGAATTGGAACCAAACGCGATATTGAACAATTGGGCGTTCAACTCACCACTTCCGACGGGATTATGACCAGAAGTTTTGCATCTTCCTCGATCATCGGACAAGGAAGCAATGACAAACTCAGCCATATCAACAAGACGAATATTTACACTTCGATTGATCCCTGGAAAAATTTCACCGTGCGGATTGACGGAAATTATCAGACCACACGCGCCGGAGATCCGGCCTTGTTCAACATCGGCTACATCAACGAAAAAGGTTATCGGGAAGAACATCTGATCGATACCCAAATCAGTTTGTCTTTGATCGCTCGTCCGGGTGCGAAATTTTCCCGATACGGAATCGACCGATACGAACACAGCACTTTGGCACCGACCATTATGTTGCGTTATACCAAAGGCTTCAGCGGACTTTTTAACAGTCAGTTCAATTACGACAAACTCCAGTTTTTATTCAGCAAACCGATTCTGATTGGTTCTTTGGGGAGAAGTGATTTAACGGTCGAAGCGGGGAAAATCTTTCAAGGTGTACCGCTTTCTTTGCTGAGTGTAATTCCGGGAAATGAAAGTTACGGACAGATTCCGGGCATATTTTCACAATTGGATTATTATGAATTCGTTACCGATTCCTATGCGACTTTTATTCTCGATCATCATTTCAACGGATGGATTTTCAATAAAATTCCTTTGATTAAAAAATTAAAAATCAGAGAAATAGGATTTATCAGAGCGGCTTGGGGCGATATCTCAAAGGAAAGTTTGGAGATGAACCGTTCGGACATTGAGTATTTGGCGCCGAATGATAAAATTTATTTCGAATACGGATTTGGAATTGAGAACATCGGAATCGGGAATTTTCGTCCGTTCCGAATTGATTTTAACTGGCGTGGAAATTATCTGGAATTGCCCGATGCGCGAAAATTTGGTGTTACAATCGGAATGGGACTTTCTTTTTAGGAAGTTTTCATTTTGAAATTAATTAGATAAACTAACTTAATTAATACATTATGAGCGAATACTCTTTACAATCATTCATTGCCAAAAAACGGCAGAATGATGCCGAACACGATTATTTTGAACTCGAAACACCCCAAATGCTGGAAATCAACCTGAATAATCAGTTCGTTTGGTCCAAAAATGGGGCAATGGTGGGCTATACTGGCAACATAAAATTTCAGCGGGAAGGAATGCTTTCCGGCGGACTTGGAAATTTATTAAAAAAAACACTTACGGGAGAAGGTGCCAAATTGATGAAAGCCGAAGGAACCGGGCGACTCTATCTGGCAGACAACGGCAAAAAAGTACAAGTCTTACATCTTGATAATGAGTCGATTTGTGTAAACGGAAACGATATTCTAGCGCACGACCAGACGATTAAAAACCAGATAACGATGCTGAAAAGTGTAGCCGGAATGATGTCGGGCGGGATTTTTCAGGTACGCCTGACCGGAACCGGACACATTGCAATTACGACGCACGGCGATCCGCTGGTTTTGATGGTCAAACCCAATGAACCCGTTTTTACCGATCCCAATGCCACGGTGGCCTGGTCAGGGAATCTTAGCCCTGAACTGAAAACAAACGTATCTTTCAAAAGCCTTCTCGGTAGAGGAAGCGGTGAAGAATTCCAAATGAAATTTTCCGGAGATGGCTGGGTTCTGATCCAACCCTATGAAGAGGTCTATTTCCAACAGGGAAGCTAAATCTCAAAATAAGGAGACTTTAGGTAAATGATAAAATAGTGATTTAAGGATTCCTAACTAATTGAGGTATAATTTTGTCGAATTCTCAAGATAAATTTCAAATTTCTTTTCAAATAAACGGAATATGCTATATTTGCTGATTGTTAAAATTTTTATAAAAAACGAAATGTTTTATGTGAAAAACAGAGAATTAAGACATTATTTGACAATTAAAAACAATTAAAATTATACAGATGGAACAACTCTCTTTATGGATTCCGGTAATCCTCGCTATTGTAGGATTATTGATGATGATTTCAAAATTCATGTGGGTAAAGAAGCAGGATGCGGGGAATGAAAAAATGCAGGGAATTGCAAAAAACATTCAGGAAGGCGCACTGGCTTTCTTATCGGCCGAATACCGTTTATTATTAATCTTCGTAATCGTTGCGTCTGCTGCATTGTTCGGGATTTCCACCATCGTGGATACCACAAGCTGGCTGATTGTTCCTGCGTTTATCATCGGAGCGATTTTCTCTGCACTTGCGGGGAACATTGGGATGAGAGTAGCAACTGCTGCAAACGTTAGAACCACACAGGCTGCACGTACAAGTTTACCAAAAGCGCTGAATGTTTCTTTTTCGGGAGGAACCGTGATGGGACTAGGAGTGGCAGGTCTTGCTGTATTAGGTCTTTCTTTGTTTTTCATATTTTTCATTAATCATTTCGTAACAGGTGGCAAACCTTTTTATGACGAAATGACCATTGCGTTGGAAGCTCTTGCCGGATTCTCTCTGGGAGCTGAGTCTATTGCGCTTTTTGCACGTGTGGGTGGAGGAATTTATACCAAAGCAGCCGACGTTGGAGCGGATTTAGTAGGTAAAGTTGAAGCCGGAATTCCCGAAGATGATCCGAGAAACCCTGCTACGATTGCCGATAACGTAGGTGATAACGTAGGTGACGTAGCCGGTATGGGAGCTGACCTTTTTGGTTCTTATGTAGCAACTGTTTTGGCTTCCATGGTTTTGGGGAATTATATTATCAAGGATTTTGTAACTGCCAATGGAACTTCTTTTACAGATGAGTTCGGTGGAATGGGACCTATCATCCTGCCGATTATGTTTGCCGGAGTAGGAATTATTGCTTCAATCATCGGGACATTCTTGGTAAAAGTTAATTCAAACGAAGCCAAAGAAAGTAAGGTTCAAGCCGCTTTAAATTTAGGTAACTGGTCATCTATCATTATTACTGCTATCGCAGGATTCTTTTTGATCAATTGGATGTTGCCTGAAACCTTATACATGGATTTCTTCGGAGAAGGAATCAAAGAAATTTCCAGAATGAACGTCTTCTACGCAACTTTAATTGGTCTTGCCGTTGGAGGGTTGATTTCTGCATTTACTGAATATTATACAGGATTAGGTAAAAAACCTGTTGTGAACATCGTAAGAAACTCATCGACCGGAGCCGCAACCAACATCATTGCAGGTTTGGCTACAGGGATGATTTCAACTTTTTCTTCTGTTTTATTATTTGCAGCTGCAATCTGGGGTTCTTATGAATTAGCCGGATTCTACGGTGTGGCAATTGCCGCTTCTGCCATGATGGCAACTACTGCGATGCAGTTGGCAATCGACGCTTTCGGACCAATCGCAGACAACGCCGGAGGAATCGCCGAAATGAGTGAACTTCCAAAAGAAGTTCGTGAAAAAACCGATATTCTTGACTCAGTGGGGAATACGACTGCGGCAGTCGGAAAAGGATTTGCAATCGCTTCTGCGGCATTGACGGCTCTTGCATTATTTGCAGCTTATGTAACCTTCACAGGAATCGACGGAATCAATATTTTCAAAGCCAAAACTTTGGCTGCTTTGTTTATCGGAGGAATGATTCCGGTTGTGTTTTCCGCTTTGGCGATGCAGTCAGTTGGAAAAGCAGCGATGGCCATGGTGGAGGAAGTACGTCGTCAGTTCAAAGAAATTCCTGGGATTATGGAAGGAACCGGAACGCCTGAATATGGCAAATGTGTTGAAATTTCAACCAAAGCCGCATTGAGAGAAATGATGTTACCGGGAGCATTGACTATCATCACACCGATTATCATCGGATTTGTTATGGGAGCAGAAGCACTTGGAGCTTATATGGCGGGTGTTACCGTTTCGGGTGTACTTTGGGCTATTTTCCAAAACAATGCAGGAGGTGCTTGGGACAACGCAAAAAAATCTTTCGAAGCAGGAGTTGAAATCAATGGCGAAATGACTTACAAAGGATCTGAGGCACACAAAGCTGCTGTTACCGGTGACACGGTAGGGGATCCATTCAAAGATACTTCAGGACCATCCATGAATATTTTGATTAAATTGACTTGTTTGATCGGATTGGTAATCGCTCCTATTTTGGGCGGACATGCTTCAAGTGAGGCCGATGCTTTAGTTGAAGGTGAAATTACAGAAAATACCGAAGTCGCTTATGCAGAAACAATAGATGCCGATGGGAATTTTGTATATGACTTGGGAGAAACTTCTGAAATCAAACTTCCATCAGGTAAAACATTGAATGTAGGAAGTTCTTCCAGCGAACAAAAATTATACAGATTCCTTTCCAATACTAAATTGGAACAGACCGGTGCGAGAGGAGATGCATGGAAATGGGTTTCCCTGGACAGAGTTCATTTCAAAACAGGTTCTTCTAACTTATTGGAGTCATCTCAAGAGCAGTTGCAAAACATTGCAGACCTGATGGCGGAATATCCCAATGCGAAAATCAAAATTGGCGGATATACCGACAATACTGGTGCAGAAGAAGTAAACCTGAATGTATCTACAGAACGTGCAAACGTGGTAAAATCTACACTGGCTAAATTAGGTGTCGATGAAAGCAGAATGCAATCTGAAGGTTATGGCGCTCAGCATTTCGTATGTGAAGCCAACGATACCGACATTTGCAAAGCCAAAAACCGAAGAGTGGACATCAAAGTTGTTTCGAATTAATTTATAAAAAATAAAAAATCGAAAAGCAGTCCAAAAAGGGCTGCTTTTTTTGGCTTAAGCCGGCAATTAACAACACGGCAAAACATAGATGAGACTTTTAAAAATTTATACCGATTCTTTCAAAGGCCTTTCGGCAGAAAGCTGGATGCTAGCAGTGGTAATGCTGATCAACCGCTCCGGTTCTATGGTGCTTCCTTTTCTGGGAATCTATATGACCGATCATCTGGGGTTCAGCCTGAAAAATGCAGGATTGGTTTTAAGTTTCTTTGGAATCGGTTCCGTACTCGGTTCCTGGCTTGGTGGTATGATTACCGACAAAATCGGTGAATTCAAAGTTCAGTCTGCCGCACTGTTGTTGAGCGTTCCCCTGTTTTGTATGATTCCGCTTTTCAAATCAGAAGTGGGACTCGCCATTATAATTCTTTTACAAAGTACCGTAAGTGAGGCTTTTCGCCCGGCCAACTCCGTTGCTATTACACGTTACGCCAAAAAAGGAAATATCACACGTTCGTTTTCGTTGAATCGAATGGCAGTGAACTTGGGGTTTTCCATTGGACCTGCACTCGGCGGAATTCTATCGGCGATTTCCTATAATTTTCTTTTCTTCTCAAATGCGCTGGCTGCACTGATTGCGGGAATCACTTATATCTGGTTTTTCCGTAACCGAAGTCACAGAAACCGCGAAATCGTCAAAGAAACCACATCAAATCCAAAATCTCTTTCCCCTTACAGAGATCAGAAATTTATTCTATTTGCTTTTTTCTGCCTCTTGTTTTCGGTTTGTTTCTTCCAAATTCTCAATACATTGACTATTTTTTACAAGGAAGAAGCCAAATTATCCCAAAGAACCATCGGATACATTCTCGGATACAGCGGACTTATCATCGTAATTCTGGAAATGCTGTTCGTTCAGATTGCCGAACGAAAGTTTAAACTGAGGTTTACTCTTTTCCTGGGAACATTTCTTTGTGGAATTTCCTTTGCAATTCTTGGATTTAACAACAGCCTCGTCATTCTCATTATCTCCATGACCATACTATGCGTAGGCGAAATCTGGACGCTTCCTTTTATGTCCACCGTTACGGCACTTAGGTCTGGCGCTGACAATAAAGGTGCTTATATGGGACTTTTGGGAATTGGATTTTCGCTGGCGTTTATCATTACACCTTCTTTGGGAACTTTCATAGCCCAGGAATTTGGTTTCAGTACATTATGGATTGGAACCGGAATTTTGATGACAATCGCAGCCATCGGATTCTATTACATCATCCCTTGGATGCTTGGTGATAAACAGAATGAGTCCGATATGGAGTGATTTACTTTATAAATTTCAAATAGTTAAGAATAATTTAAATCTTTCATGATTTTATTTGTTCCGAAGTAATTCGGATGAACCTGTGAGGTTTTTTTGTAATTTTGCAGATTCAATAAAAAGGATATGACAAAAGACGGAAAAATGGAATTGATGGCACCGGCCGGGAATTTTGAATCTCTGCAGGCTGCCCTTGACAATGGAGCGGATTCAGTTTACTTCGGAGTAGAACAGCTGAACATGCGTGCGCGTGCTTCGATAAATTTTACCATGGATGACCTTCCGGAAATTTCCAATCGTTGTAAAGAATTAGGTGTACGGACTTATCTCACGCTGAACACGATTATTTATGACCATGATCTTTCTGTCATCAAAAGTCTTATGGACAAAGCCAAAGAAGCGGAAATTACTGCCGTGATTGCTATGGATCAAGCGGTGATTGCTTATGCACGCCAAATCGGGATGGAAGTTCATATTTCTACTCAAATCAACGTGACCAACATTGAAACGGTTCGTTTCTATGCGATGTTTGCCGATACAATTGTATTGAGCCGCGAACTGAGTTTGAGTCAGGTTAAAAAGATTACAGAACAAATCAAAAAAGAAAATATATGCGGACCATCCGGAAATTTGGTAGAAATCGAAATTTTCGGCCATGGAGCGCTTTGTATGGCAGTTTCAGGAAAATGCTACCTGAGTTTGCATTCGAGTAACTCATCAGCCAACCGAGGTGCCTGCAAACAAAATTGCCGTAAAAAATACACCGTAATCGATCAGGAATCCGGATTTGAAATCGAACTGGACAACGAATATATGATGTCACCCAAAGACCTTTGCACCATTGATTTCCTGGATGAAATAGTCGACGCTGGCATCAAAGTTTTGAAAATCGAAGGACGAGGTCGTGCCCCGGAATATGTGGCCACCGTCATTCGTTGTTACCGCGAAGCCATCGATTCAATTGCCGATGGAACTTTCTCAAAAGAAAAAACCGATTACTGGATGACTTTGCTTCAAACCGTTTACAACAGAGGTTTCTGGAGCGGATATTACCTTGGTCAAAAATTAGGCGAATGGTCGCCGGCAAACGGCTCTATGGCCACGCAAAAGAAAGTGTACATCGGAAAAGGAAAACATTTTTATCCGAAAACCAATATCGGTCAGTTCCAGATTGAAGCTTATGACTTGAAAATTGGTGATAAAATATTGATTACAGGACCAACAACCGGCGCTAAAGAAACGACTGTTTCTTCTATGATGGTGGAAGATTTGGTATCTGATTCTGCAAAAAAAGGTGATAATATCACCATTCCGATTGATTTCAGAATTCGTCCTTCCGATAAATTGTACAAACTCGTCAAAACCGAATTTGCGGAAGCGTGAAATTGATGAGTGTCGGAGCGTTTGAGTGTTGAAGAGTTAGAGGGGATAACTTGATAACTTGAAACCTTAAACTTTAAACTTGAAACTTAAATGGTTATCATAACTTTACAAAGGGACAAATGTATAGGCTGCAATTATTGCGCTGAGCTGGCACCTGAAAAATTCCGGATGTCCAAAAAAGATGGAAAATCGGTATTATTGAAAGCCATTGATAAAAAAGGTTTTCATACACTGAAAGATCCAGATCACAGTATTTTTGAAGATTGCGATCGTGCTGCCAAAGCTTGTCCGGTAAACATAATTTCGGTGAAGGAAACATGAAAAAGTCTGAACTCAGATCGCTTTATAAATCCAAAAGAAATCAGCTTTCTGAAGTTGAAATCCAAGAATGCAGCCTGAAAATCCTTGAAAACCTAAAAAAAATGCCGATTTGGGAAAAATCGGTCTTTCATATTTTTGTGCCGATTGTTCAGAACTACGAAATCAATACTTTTCCCATCATTGAATCTCTTCTGAATCATGATAAAATAGTTTTGGTTCCGAAAGTAGTCGGAAAAAAAATGATCAGTTGCCGGATTGAAAAAGGAACCGAATGGACGACTGGAAAATTCGGAGTTCCCGAACCAACTGATTGCATTGAATTTGACAACAGCCAAATTGAAGTCATCTTACAACCGATGTTGATTTGTGACCGCTTGGGCAACAGAATCGGTTATGGCGGCGGATATTACGACCGATTTTTGTCAGAATTTCAAGTTCAACCTTTAAAAATCGGACTGAATTTTTTTCCGCCCATACCCAAAATTCAGGAAGTTGAACCTACCGATATTCCGCTGGATTACTGCGTTACAGGCGATGAAATCGTATCGTTTTCAGCCTTTTGAACCGACTTTAAATCAGAGAAATAGAAAATAAATTCGTGCTTGAATTTTTTCGGTTCTTTTTTCAAAATGAAAGTGGCCGATTTTTCAAGCGAATCGATGAGTCGTTTATCATTTGAAAAATAACGAACGCCGTAGTTCACAATTTTGACCGAATCGGGTGACAGGCTGTCTTTTTCAGACAATTTCAAATTGCTGATTTCCACGTAATTAACCCGTAACGAATCCATTTCTTTTAGCAAAAACGGAATATTAACCGTATCATTTTCAAGGAAATAACTTTTAATTTGAGGATATAAAATTTCGCGCAGTAAACTGTCGGAAGCATTTGCCGAATAAAGCGAAGTCAGTTCATATAATTCGGTTAATTTTTGTCGGGTAATGAAATTCACAGAAGCCAGCGAATCCATTCTGGAAACCGTTGTGGACTGATTTTTATAAGTTTTGATAACTTCAGGATCATGCTCACCCTGAAAAGTCGGTTCATTTTTACAAGACCAGACGGCAAAAATCAACCCTGAAATGAGCAGTATTATTAATGACTTAATTTTCATCTGAGTGGATTTTGAATTTGATTTTTACAATTTTCCCTTGTTTTCTTTCCGCTTCAATCAGCGTGAAATTTTTAAGGGAACTGGTGGGCAAGGATACTAAATTAATGTATTGTTTTTTACTCAATACTTCGACCCCAAAATATTCATTATCATATACTTGATAAATTAACGCGTCGTCTGCAATCATCGAATCAAGCATTTTGATTCTTTCTTTTACACTTTGTGAGGACTTGGAATAATGCCGTAACATAACTTTATAATCATCGGGTTCCAGGCGGATTGTTTCCATTCCTTGGTATTGATGCAGATTAATTTTAAAAGTGTCTTGTTTGTAATAAGTTGATTTAATGGTCATCAAGAGTGTGTCTTCTGTCGAAGCAAATTCCACACAACCTTGTTCTGTGAACAATTCCAACGGCGTAAATCCTTTTCTTGCAATGGTGATTTCGATAGGTTCTGTAATTCTGGAATTTCTATCGGTGTCTACAAAGCAGAATTCATAGGTTTTCTGATAGAAAAAACTGAAATAAACAGCGACTGCCGCTATTCCCAATCCAAAAAAACTCATCAAAGCAATGGGCCAAATCCGGTTTTTCTTTTTTACTTCCTTTTTGATTTCTCTGTTCTCCTCCGGTTTTGCCGGTGTCGGAATTTCTTTCGGAACGGCTTCAGGAATAATTTCCGGTTTTTCTTCAATTATCTCCGGTTTGGGTTCTGTTTTTAAATCATTATGCTGCTTCAATGCAAATTCTGCCCAACCCGTGTAACCTGCATATTGCGAAAGCAGATTGAGCATATCGATTCGCGGAAGCTTTTTAAATTCCGATTTGAAATAGGTGTAAAACCATTTTTCACTTACGGTTGAACGCATTTTTTCAAAAACATCTTCCTGAAAATTCACAATGTCCTGACCTTTCCACTCAGAAATATCCTGGGATGAGGCAGAATTTGACTCAAAAAAACGCTTTGTGACGTCTTTTTTCAGTAAATTAAATAATTCTATATCAGAAATTTTATTCAATTTTATAGGTTTAAATCTTTGATAATTAGCGTTTTGTAAATTGTAAAATAATTTACAAACTGATTACAACGCATTTTCAAAGAGACAGACACAAAGCTAATGTACTTTTGGAACAAATAAAAACCATTAAAAAATTTAGTTATGAAAAAAGTATTTGTAAAAGGATTCGCTTTGTTGGCTGTAGTAGCTTTGTCTTTCACTAACATCGCTTGTGAAACTAAAACTAACGAAGAGCAAGTAGAAGAAGCTGCTGCTGATGCAAACGAAGCTGCTGATGCTGCTTTGGAAGATGCTTCTGAAGCTGTTGACGCTGCTGCTGATGCTACATCTGAAGCTGCTGGAACTGTTGTAGAAGGTGCTGCTGAAGCTGTAGAAGGTGCTGCTGAAACTGTAGAAGGTGCTGCTGCTGACGTAAAAGACGCTGCTCAAGAAGCTGCTCAATAATCCTTTTAGGAAAAGCAAAATAAGAGCCCTGAATTTTCAGGGCTTTTTTTATTTGTTCTCACAGCGGATTTACTAATTTTGAAGGTCAATGGAAGGCTTCAGAAAAATAATGACACTGCTGTGGAAAATTTGGTTTTTAATTTTATCCACATTACTCATCATTACCATAGGAGTTTTTTGGACTTTCCCGCTGGCTTTGTCACCCAAAACTTTCCCACTTGCCTACAAAGGAATACGTTTGTGGGCGATTTTGATTTTTTACGGTTTGGGATTTCGGTTAGAATTAAATAAAAATCAAGATTTAGAAAAAAATCAACCTTATATATTTATCTCGAATCATACTTCGATTCTGGATATTATGCTGATGGCAATTCTTCATAAAAACCATCCGATTGTTTTTGTGGGAAAAGACGAACTGGCCAAACTTCCTATTTTCGGGCCTATTTACAGAAAAATATGCATCACTGTGGACCGATCCGATACGAAAAGCCGTACACGCGTGTTTAAACTTGCCAAAGAAAGAATCAGCCAGGGAAGTAGCATTGTGATTTTTCCCGAAGGCGGAATTCCTGATGATGAATCCATCATTCTGGAAGATTTCCTCGAGGGAGCCTTTATGATTGCGATTTCCACAAAAGTTCCCATTGTGATATATTCGATCAAAGGTGTGAAAGAAATGTTTCCATGGTCTTGGACCAGAGGTTATCCTGGTAAAGTATGCGTAAACTTAATCGATATAATTCCTACTGAACATCTATCTTTGCGTGATAAATCAGAGGTCAAAGAAAAGTCCTACAAGCTGATTTATGATGATCTTATAAATTAATATTTAATTTCGAAATATTGGCCATCATCGCATATACAGACGGTTCATCGCTTGGAAATCCTGGCCCGGGCGGATATGGAACTATTTTGCTTGAAACCGAACATAAAATTAAAAAAGAATTCTCACAAGGATATCGTCTCACGACCAACAACCGTATGGAACTGATGGCCGTAATCATTGCCTTGGAAAAACTGAAAAAACTTAAATCCGAAATTACCATTTATACAGATTCGAAATATGTCTGCGATGCAGTAGAAAAAAAATGGGTGTTTGGATGGGAAAAAAAGGCGTTCAAAGGCAAGAAAAATGAAGATTTATGGCGAAGATTTCTTGTTTTGTATCGATTACACAAAGTTTCTTTCCAATGGGTAAAAGGACACGCCGGAAATGAATTCAACGAACGAGCCGACGTCTTGGCTGTAGCTGCTGCCAATTCATCCAATCTGCTCGTGGACGCGGGTTTCGAACAGCAAACTTCCAAAGATGAAGGAAGTCTTTTCTAATTTCTGCTTTTAAATTCCATATAGAATTTCTTGTCGGATTGTTTTATTAAATCTTCAGAACAGTTTTTTAATTCTCCTAATGGCATATTATCAGTAAATTTAATTTCGAAAGGATTTGAATAAATCATTACCGAATCATTTGTCATCACCATTTCACCTGAACCTCGATATAATTTATAATTATCTCTTTTCAGAAAAAATACTTCCATTTCGGATATAGTTCCTTCGGCCAGAAATTTATATTCCAGCTTCAATGTATCACCGGATATTTCTCCTTCCACTTCACCGATTGATCCGTCTTTTTCAAAAAAATCATAATTCATCCAACCTTTTATTTCATTCCCATCACGTTGATAATGTAAACTGATAGAGTCTTTTCCATTTGTGAACTGATAGCAATGAAAAGATGTCATTTCTTTATTTTCTGTTTCAATCTTTTCAATTTCTTGTAGGTTCTCTGATTTTGAATCGCAACTATAAATTCCGATTAATAATAATACAAGGATTGAAATTCTGATTTTCATAACTGATTCTTTTACTCAAATTTAATAAATTAGATTGTGCAATGATCGTATTTTAAGCGGTTTAACACAATTAACAGAGAAATTCAAAGACTGAAACTGTCAAAAAAATAAAAAAATTCTTAATGGGAATTTTAAATTCTTAGTTTTGATAAAATTTAATCCAATTTCATTATGAAAAATATATTTCCGGTTGCAATTATTCTCTTGTTTATTTTTTCTTGTAGTAAGGAAGAAAAGAATTTTGTGACCATTGCCGGAAAAATCGAAAACGCAAATGCTGACAGTGTATATGTTGTGAGCGAGAATTTACGCAAAGCTATCGCCCTTCATGAGGGAGAATTTGCAGACACGCTCAAAATATCTACGGCCGGATATTTCGAATTTTATGCCGGAAGAGAAAGAACCGGAATATTCCTGAATCCGGGCGATAGTTTATTTGTTTCGACCGATATGGAGGAATTTGACGAGAAATTAAAATATGGCGGAACTTCTGCCAATGAGAATAATT
This sequence comes from Moheibacter sp., assembly GCF_049672845.1. Lineage (NCBI taxonomy): Bacteria > Pseudomonadati > Bacteroidota > Flavobacteriia > Flavobacteriales > Weeksellaceae > Moheibacter > Moheibacter sp. Next base: position 21,057 of record NZ_JBATWT010000023.1, on the reverse strand, counting down.
ATTTAGCTCAGAAATACCTCAAAGAAGAATCTTTTTCTCCTGATCCGGCAGCATTTTTCTCGCTTCCTGAAAATGAATACAAAGAAAAAGTATCAGAGCTGAAAGTTGAAATAGAAAGTATTCTGACTCAATCAGATGTCAAAAAAGATTTTGAAATCATAGAAGAAAAGAATATCAAATATGGTTATTATTTACAATTGTTACAATATCCGTCTGCTCACCAATATTTTACTCAAAATGAGGTTGAATTATCAAAAGAAATTGAAAATGAATTGAGCAAAATCAATTTAGAGAACGAAGATGATTTCACCAACATCCCTAATTACCAGCAATTTGTGTTTTCGAAAATTGCCCAAAAAATGGGAATGACTGAAAAACCAGATGATATTATGAAGGTTATTTCAGAAATCAAATCTCCAAAAATAAAAGATGCGGTGATGAAGGAATTCCTGATGTATTCAATCGAATCAGGAAGTCCCGATGCAGAGCGATACAACGATTTCATTCAGAAAAATGCCGAAGATAATAAACTAAAAAAGGAATCGGCCGAGGCTTTTGCAAAAGTTCAGAAATTGCTTCCGGGACAACCTTCACCGAAGTTCAGCTATCCTGACATCAACGGAAACACCGTTTCGCTTGACGATCTGAAAGGGAATCTGGTTTATATTGATGTTTGGGCAACCTGGTGTGGCCCTTGCATCCGTGAAATTCCGGCTTTGAAACAATTGGAATCTGATTATCAAGGCAAAAACATCAGGATTGTAAGTATGTCGATCGATCCTAAGGAAGACTTTGACAAATGGCAGAAAATGGTCAAAGAAAAAGACCTTAAAGGAATTCAAATCTTTGCCGATAATGCCTGGAAATCAGATTTTGTACAGGAGTACGGCATCAAAGGAATCCCGAGATTTATTTTAGTTGATCAGAATGGAAACATCTTGAATGTAGACGCGCCACGTCCTTCTGACCCGCAAATCAGAACTTTATTGGATAAGCATTTATAATTCATTTTTTAGCCCTAACAGGGTTTAAAACCCTGTTAGGGTTGATTACAGCAAAAATTCATCTAAATTTTTGGGGGAAATAACTGAAGTCGATTCTACCGGATAATTAGCCAAAAAGGTCTTCGAAAATTTTGATTTGCCTTTTTTTGGATTCCATTTGAATTCAAAAGCATTGAATTTGGATTCCGACTCTTCAATCCAGTCAATTTCCTGCTGCTGATACGTCCGCCAGAAATAATATCTTCCGGACCAAGCATCGTATCGCAATTTCTTTATTCGCTCCGAAACCATGAAGTTTTCCCATAATGCCCCGATATCTTGCCGAAAATCAAGGGGTTTGAAATCTCCTATGATTGCATTGCGAATTCCATTGTCATAGAAATAAATTTTACGAGAAGTACTGATTTCATTTCGAATGTTTCGACTCAGCGGAAGTAAACGGAAAATGACATAGGTTTTTTCCAAAAGAGAAATGTATTCTTCCACAGTGGACCTATCTGCACGCACTAAATTTGCCAATTCATTATAGTTGACTTCTTGTCCTACCTGCAAAGCCAAAGCGAGTAAAATTTTATCTAATAATTCCGGTTTTCTAATTCCCTTATGTTGCAATAAATCTTTATACAAATAACTTTTGGTTAATTCTTTCAGGATGTCTTCCTTTTCATTGGGATGCGTTATGACCTCCGGGTACATTCCGTAAATCAAATAAGATGAAAGGTTTTTTTGATTTTCTAAATACCCAAAATGTTGATTCATTTCTTCCCAACTAAAAGGAAACAAATTAAATTCCCATTTTCTGCCGGTTAAAGGTTCATTTATTTCTTCATTTAATCCAATCACTGAAGAGCCACTCGCCAGCACGCTTACATTGTCAATTTGGTCATGAATAATTTTAAGTAAAATTCCAATGTTTTTGATGCGCTGTGCTTCATCTATAAAAATTCTTGAATGATCTCCGATGATTTGCCGCAGTTTTTTCTCTCCAGCATCTTCCAGTAAAACCCTATCCTCCGGATCATCTCCATTCAAAAACAGATAGTCTCCCTTTTCTCTACATAGCGAATGAATCAAAGTAGTTTTTCCTACTTGCCGCGGACCTGTTACCAAAATTACTTTTCCAGAATCCCATTTGGATATCAGATGATTCCTTAATTTCCTTTGAATGCTCATGCCTTTAACTTTCTACAAAAGTATAAAAAACAAGTTGTAATCTACTGTTTTTATATAAATAATAGATTATGATCTACTAATTACATATAAATAATGGACTATGATTATGTTGAATTCAAAAAAATCCCGCACGAGAGTGCGGGATTTACAAACGTTTTATGTGATTTAATTTATTTTACTTTTTCTACAATTGCTTTAAAAGCTTCCGGGTGATTCATGGCCAAATCGGCAAGAACTTTACGGTTCAATTCGATTCCGGCTTTTTTAGCAGCACCCATAAATTGTGAATAAGACATTCCGTGAAGTCTCGCTCCCGCGTTGATTCTTTGAATCCACAAAGAACGGAAGTTTCTCTTTTTCTGACGACGGTCACGGTAAGCATAAACCAATCCTTTTTCAACCGCGTTTTTAGCTACGGTCCATACATTTTTTCTGCGTCCGAAGTAACCTTTGGCTAACTTCATCAACTTTTTTCTGCGCGCTCTTGACGCTACTGAATTTACTGATCTTGGCATAATTTTTAATTTTTTTGTGGTGGGCGGACGATAATCGTCACTTGACTGAGCACCAACACAGGGTTAATAATTTAATTAAATAAACCGGAGATTAAATTAGATTAATCTCAATTGTTGTTTAACGCTTTTCTCGTCAGAAGCATGAACTAATCCTGTCTGAGTCAAATTACGTTTTTGTTTGGTTTCCTTTTTTGTAAGGATGTGGCTTTTGTAAGCGTGTTTTCTTTTGATCTTACCCGTTCCGGTAAGTTTGAAGCGCTTTTTAGCCCCAGATTTTGTTTTTAATTTTGGCATAACTGTATGTTTTATAAAACGTTTGTTCCTTTTGCGAAATTTGAATGTCGAAATTCGAGTTTCGTATTATTTTTTCGGAGCCATCATCATGATCATCCGCTTTCCTTCTAATTTTGGAAGTTGTTCCACTTTGCCCACATCTTCCAGTTCCTGAGCGAGTTTCAACAATAAAATTTCGCCCTGATCTTTAAAGATGATGGATCGGCCTTTGAAAAACACATAAGCTTTCAATTTTGAACCCTCTTCCAGAAAACTTCTCGCATGACGTTTTTTGAATTCGTAGTCATGATCATCTGTCTGAGGTCCAAATCGGATTTCCTTAATCGTAACCTTTTGTTGTTTGGCTTTCAGTTCCTTTTCCTTCTTTTTCTGTTCGTATAGGAATTTTTTATAATCCACAATACGACATACCGGCGGAACCGCCTTTTCGGTAATCATTACCAAATCCAAACCTGCATCCTCTGCCATTTGCAAAGCTTTGGCAATAGGATAAATTCCGGGCTCAATGCCCTCACCAACTACCCGGACTTCGGGTACGGTAATTTTCTGATTAATCTTATGCTGATCTTCCTTGATCACTCGTGCGGGACGACGTCCCCCACCTTTTCTTCTTATTGCGATAGTTTATATAATTTTAATTAACTTCTAATTCTTTGATAATCCTTTCTTTAAGCTCTTCCATTGTCATTTCGCCTAAATCTTCACCGCCGTGTTTTCTAACAGAAACTGTACCATTTTCGGCTTCTTTTTCACCTACAATCAGCATATAAGGGATTTTTTTCATCTCCGCGTTGCGGATTTTTTTCCCCGTTTTTTCGTTGCGATTATCAATCAGGCCGCGAATATCGGAATTTTCTAAGAATTTAGAAAGTTTTTCACCATATTCTTGATATTTCTCGCTGATTGGCAGGATGATAAAAACATCTGGGGTCAACCAAAGCGGGAAATTTCCGGCGGTGTGTTCCAGCAAAATTGCGACAAATCTTTCCATGGAACCAAATGGTGCACGGTGAATCATCACAGGCGTATGTGCCTGATTATCTGCGCCAATATAACTTAACTCAAATCGTTCCGGTAAATTATAATCGACTTGAATGGTTCCCAATTGCCATTTTCTGCCCAAAGCATCTTTCACCATGAAATCAAGTTTAGGACCATAAAATGCGGCTTCACCGTATTCCACGACGGTTTTTAAACCCTTTTCTTCGGCAGCCTGCATGATGGCATTTTCGGCTTTTTCCCAATTCTCATCAGAACCAATGTATTTTTCCTTATTATCCGGATCGCGCAAAGAAACCTGGGTCACAAAGTCTTCAAATCCAAGTGAACTGAAAACATACAATACCAAATCAATCACATTTTTGAATTCTTCCAATAATTGATCGGGCGTACAAAACAAATGGGCATCATCTTGTGTAAATCCGCGAACGCGTGTTAATCCGTGTAATTCACCACTTTGTTCGTAACGATATACCGTTCCGAATTCTGCATAACGCTTGGGCAAATCACGATAAGACCATTGCTCAGCTTTGTAAATTTCGCAGTGATGTGGACAGTTCATGGGTTTTAATAAAAACTCTTCGCCTTCGTTCGGCGTATGAATCGGCTGGAAACTATCGGCACCGTATTTCGCATAATGTCCGGAAGTTACGTACAGATCTTTGTGTCCGATGTGCGGTGAAATTACCATTTCATATCCGGCTTTTTGTTGGGCTTTCATCAGGAAGTTTTCCAATTTCTTTCTCAGAGCAGCTCCTTTTGGCAACCAAAGCGGCAATCCTTGTCCGACTTTTTCAGAGAAAGTGAAAAATCCAAGTTCTTTTCCCAATTTTCTATGGTCACGTTTTTTGGCTTCTTCCAAAAGATTCAGGTATTCGGTTAAATCTTTTTGTTTCGGAAAAGAAATCCCGTACACACGCACCAATTGTTTGTTTTTTTCGTCTCCACGCCAATAAGCACCGGCGGCATTTAGGATTTTCACCGCTTTCACAATTCCCGTGCTTGGAATATGTCCACCACGGCATAAATCGGTGAAATTATCATGCGAACAGAACGTAATCGCTCCGTCTTCAAGATTTTCAATCAGTTCGGTTTTGTATTCGTTTCCGGCGTATTCTTTCAAAGCATCGGCTTTGGAAACCGGATAGAGTTTAAATTCCGAATTTTTTCGGGCGTTTTCCAGCATTCTTTTTTCGATTTTTTCGAAATCTTTTTCCTGAAAACTTTCTTCCCCAAAATCTACATCATAATAAAATCCGTTTTCGATTGCCGGCCCGATGGTTAGTTTGGCGTTTGGATAGAATTCCACAATTGCCTGTGCCAAAAGGTGGGCAGAAGAGTGCCAGAATGCTTTCTTTCCCAAATCATCATTCCACGTCAAAAGCTGAACGGTAGCGTCGGTGGTGATAGGAGTTGTGGTTTCTACCTGTTCGCCGTTTACCAATGCGGATATGACATTTCGAGCCAATCCTTCGCTGATGCTCAGGGCAATTCCCATCGGAGTAATTCCGCTTTCATATTGCCTGATGCTCCCGTCCGGAAGTGTAATGTTGATCATTTTTAATTAATTTTAAGAGTGCAAATTTACGAGTTTTAATGAGATTCATCATTTCATTTCAGCAAATTAATAATCTTCGTTAAATTTGAGAATTATGGAGAATATAAATTACATTTCGGCTGAAGAAGCGGTGAAACTGGTGAAATCCGGTGACCGTGTTTTTCTTCATGGAAGCGCAGCAACGCCGCTTCATGTTTTGAATACTTTATTAAAAAGAAAAGATGAAATTAAAAATGTAGAACTGGTTTCCATCAGTATGTTTGGTGATATCGAATGGAAGGAACCGGGTGTGACCGATAGTTTTTATCTGAATTCTTTGTTCGTTTCCACCAATATTCGTGAATGGGCGAATAGTTCCCATGGCCGTTATGTTCCTATTTTCCTGAGTGAAATTCCGCTTTTGTTTTCCAGAGGATATCTCCCATTGGATGTGGCCATCGTACAAGTTTCGCCACCCGATAGTCAGGGATTTTGCAGTTTGGGAACTTCTGTGGACGCGGCCTGGTCGGCAGTTCGCCATGCCAAACTAGTCATTGCACAGGTAAACCCAAAAATGCCAAGAACGCTAGGTGACTCACCCGTTCACAGTTCCAAATTCGATGCGATGGTCTGGCACGAAACCGAACTTCCTGCGGTGGATTATGGAAGTAAAATCAATGATACCATCCAAAAAATCGGAGAGAATGTTGCAAGTTTAATTGAAGACGGATCAACTTTGCAAGCCGGAATCGGGGCAATTCCCGATGCGGTTCTGAGCTGTTTGGGCAATCACAAAGATTTGGGAATTCACACTGAAATGTTTTCAGATGGCGTGGTGCCGCTTATCGAGTCGGGTGTGATTAACAATGAAAAGAAAAATATTCTGCGTGGTAAAACGGTGACTTCTTTTGTGGCCGGAACCAAAAGGGTTTATGATTTTGTGCATGACAATCCGAGTATGTCGTTTATGAATGTTTCTTTGGTAAATGACTCGGGAACGATTCGTCAGAACCCGAAGGTAGTTGCAATCAACAGTGCGCTGGAAGTGGATTTAACCGGACAAATCTGTTCGGATTCCATCGGGACTTATCAATATTCGGGAATCGGCGGTCAAATGGATTTCATGCGTGGCGCGGCGCTTTCCGAAGGTGGAAAACCCATCATTGCGATTCCATCGGTTACCAATAAGGGAATTTCACGGATTACGCCGTTTTTGAAAGAAGGAGCCGGTGTGGTTACAACGAGAGGTCATGCGCATTACATAGTGACGGAGTATGGCGTGGTGAATTTGTACGGAAAAAATCTGGAGCAACGTTCCAAACTTTTGATTTCCATCGCCCATCCGGATCATAGGGAGGAATTGGAAAGGGCGCATTTTGAACGGTTTGGGTAATGCTTAAAGTTTAATTTTAATTATATGCTGGAAGTTTCTATTAAGTTTAAACAAGTAAAATATCCAAAAATGATTGGAAAAACAACCGGCGGGTTGTATACAAATGCTACATTAAAAATAAGTGAGGATACTTTAATATTTGAGCATAATAACTTTAAGATTTTCAAATACTTATTCAATCAATTGCCCATTCAATTTCATATAAACCAAAAACTGTCTCTGAAAATTTATATCAATCAGTTTGATGAATATAAAATTAAATATTCCACAGCTAATAAAGATTGTGAAATCACTTTTAAAATATTAGGAGAAACACCCGAAGCGTTTAGAGTATTATTTGAAAAATGGAAAACATAGAATAAAGCAAACTCTAAATACTTAAGCCCTCGCCCGTTTCATATAAAAATAAGCCGTCAAGACTCCAAACAAAACATTAGGTCCCCAAGCCGCAACAAACGGTGAGACATATCCTTGCGTGGAATAAGTAAGCGAAATCTGATTGAAGAAAATATAGACAAAAGCCAGAATGATTCCCAGCGCAAGGTTTAATCCGATTCCGCCTCGTCGTTTTTGGGAAGAAAGCGAAAGTGCTAAAAGCGTGAGAATGAAGGTTGAAAAAGGCGAACTGTTGCGTTGATGCAATTCGTTCATATAGGCGTTAACGCTCGCAGAACCTTTGAATTTTTGTTTTTGAATAAACTGATTCAGTTCGATTGAATTCATTGTTTCGGCTACATAACCTTCCGGGAGAATTTCGTCGGGCGTGGATTTAAAAGTTCGCTTCAATGTGATTTCATATCCCAAACTATCTCTGGTACCTGATTTTACCTTGCGTATGTAAGCATTTCGAAGTATGTAAACCGAATCTTTTTCGTCCCAGTTAAAGGAAGAAGCAATGATCTGATATTTTAATTTTTCTTCTTCGAATTCCTGATAAACAAAGCTCGTCCCCCGTTTCTGGACACGGTCATAGTTTTGGGCAAAAATAAATTCGTCGGGAGAAATTTGGGAAGAAATTTTCTGCCGTTCGTAATATTCACCCTTTTTGGAACTGCTGAGCAGGTATTCGTACTGATACGTATTCTTTTTGATGTTGGCCCATGGCAAGGCAAAATTATTCACAAAAAGCGCCACAACTGCAATTCCCGCTGCTACCCAAACGTAGGGTTTGGTCAAACGATAAAAACTGATTCCGCCCGCTTGTGCAGCCACAATTTCGGTTTGCATGGTAAGCCGCGAAGTGAAATAAATCACAGAAATAAATACGGCAACCGGTAAAAATGTGTTCACCAACCAAACCGCCCAGAACGGATAGAATTGCGTCATCGCTTCCCATGGTGTGGAACCGTTGTCTTCAATCCGTCCGAGCTTCTGACTCAAATCGATGATTACCGCAATAGCCGAAAGGATGATTACCATGAAAAAGAAGGTGCTCACGAAATTGCGGACGATATATTTGTCAAATATTCTCAAATGAACTTATAGTCTTTGTTTTAATTGTGGAAGAATCCGATTTTTCCATTCGGTGAAATCTCCGTCTAAAATATGCTTTCTGGCGGTTTGCACCAAATCCAGATAAAAAGCTAAATTATGCACCGATGCAATTTGTTTGCCCAAATATTCTTCCGCCACAAACAAATGCCGGACATACGCTTTGGAATAATAACTGTCCACATAACTTTTTCCAGATTCGTCCAAAGGTGAAAAATCATCTTTCCATTTGGCATTTTTCATGTTCATCACCCCATTCCAGGTAAAAAGCATTCCGTTTCTTGCATTTCGGGTGGGCATCACACAGTCAAATTGATCGACACCCAAAGCAATACATTCCAAAATATTCCAGGGCGTCCCAACTCCCATCAGATAACGCGGTTTATCTTGCGGTAAGATATCGGTTACCAAATCAGTGATTTCATACATGACTTCTTCCGGTTCGCCAACGCTCAATCCACCGATGGCATTTCCGTCCGCTCCGAAATTGGCCACGAATTCTGCCGATTCTTTTCGTAAATCATGAAATGAATTTCCCTGAACAATCGGATATAGGGTTTGCTCATATCCATAAAGTGACGGGTTTTCATTTAACCAAGTTCGGCAACGTTCCAACCAGCGATGCGTGACATGCATAGCGCGTTTGGCATCTTTGTATTCGGCCGGAATTCCGGTGAGTTCGTCAAAAGCCATGATGATATCGGCACCGATGTTTCGCTGGATTTCCATCGAATATTCAGGTGTGAACATATGATAGGATCCATCGATATGGGATTTAAAACGAACGCCTTCTTCGGTAACTTTCCGCCGGTCGGAAAGCGAATAAACCTGAAAGCCACCGCTATCCGTCAAAATCGGGCGATCCCAATTCATGAATTTATGTAGTCCGCCGGCCTGATTTAAAATCCCGATGCCGGGGCGCAGATAGAGATGATAAGTATTTCCCAAAATAATCTGGGCTTTTATGTCTTCCTTCAGCTCGCGCTGGTGAACCGATTTCACACTTGCCACTGTTCCTACCGGCATAAAAATAGGCGTCTGAATTTCGCCGTGTGCGGTGGAAATAGTGGCAGCTCTTGCTTTGGAATTAGGATCTTTTCCTTGGATTTCAAATTTCATCGGTGCAAAGATAACCATGTTTCGCTTTTTAAGACAGATGGCAGAGAGAATCTCAATAAAAAATCCGACCCCATGTTTTGAGCCGGATTATTAGATTATCTTTTGATGTAGAAACTTTATCTATTCACAGACGGTACAATAATTTTCAATCCCGCAATCATGGCAAAGTGCACAATTGGCTGAGTTGAAATTATCTATATCATTACATCCATATACCCGGGCAAAGTATTCATAAGCCTGTTGACAACTGGCTGTCCCTTCGGGAATTGGAACCGTAAAAGAACTTCCGTATCCACCGGGACATTCATAATAATAATCATAGCCTGGATTTAAATTTCCCGATCCACCGCCGTCGTCGTCGCCATAATAATATTCGTCACCATCGTCTTCCAAGCCGAAAAGATCTTCAAAACAAGAAATATTGATAAAAAGAAATGAAAAGAGTAAAATAAATGTTGAAAATTTCATGTTATAGTGTTTTAATGAGTTGGCGTAAAAATATTGGGTTTAAATAGATTATAAAATACCTACAAAGGGCTATTTTAGCGATAATTATAGATGTTTTCTTGCAAAAAAGTGAATTATGTCTAAATATTTCTTTAAAACATATTAAAATCTGATTGGAATTGTTCAATCTGATTCCTAACTATTATTTTTGTGAAAATTATTACAAATGGAGTTTGAAAAGTTCGAATGGCTTTTGGATGAATTAATCCGCTTTGGAGTTAAATCTGCTGTAGCAATTCTAATCATTGCCGGTGGTTTCTGGATTGCCAACCGTTTGAAAAAAATCATCCGAAACCGCATGATCAAACGCGAGGTAGATGCTTCCATACGGGAATTTATTTTACCGGTAATTGATGTGGTTTTCAAACTTTTGGTCATTCTTACAGCCATCAGCACTGTTGGGATCAAAGTGACTTCTTTTGCAGCTATCATGGCCGGTCTTGCGGCCGGAGTTGGCCTTTCTTTGCAGGGAAGTTTGTCCAATTTCGCCGGCGGACTTCTGATAATTTTGTTCAAACCTTTTAAAGTAGGGGATTACATCGAAGCTTTGAGTCATTCGGGTACAGTCGAATCCATTAGTATTTTATATACAACGATTGTAAATGACCGTCAACAAGTAGTTACTTTACCCAATTCGAGTGTACTGAACAATCCGGTTGTCAATTATTCCGTTAAAGATACCAGAAGATTGGATTTGAAAATCAGTTTGTCTTACAATGAGGATATTGAAAAGGCTCAGAGTATAATCCGTCAAATGCTGGAAAACGCTCCTGCAGTTTTAAAAGATAAAAATATAACGGTTGAAATAGGTGAACTAACTGATAGTCGTGTAAATCTCATAGTCAGAGCATTTACAAAGCGACAGGATTATTGGGATACACATTTCAAATTAATGAAAGAAATGAAACAGCTTTTTGATGAAAATGGAATTTCAATATCCAATCCTCCTACAGATATTAACATTAAAACTGAAAAGACAGAATAAATGAAGAATTTTTCTTTGGGATTTCTATTTATAATTTTAAGCCAAATGGCAACTGCCCAAACTTCTGACTGGGTGAAAAATCATTTGGAATCCGATTTTTACAAAACCCAGTTTACGGGTTTTTATTTATATGATCCGGCGAAAAAACAGGTTTTGGAAAATTACAATGGTGAAAAGTATTTCACGCCCGCTTCAAACGTAAAAATTCTTTCGCTTTATGCCGCTATGAAAGTGCTGCCTGATTCAATTCCGGCGCTTCGTTATCAGCAAAAAGACGGAGATTTATACATTGAAGGATTGGGCGACCCTACTTTTCTTCATCCGGAATTCCGTTCGGTAACCCGTGCGCTTGATTTTTTGAAAAAAGAACCGGGAAACATTTACCTGCGCTGGGGGAAATTTGAAGGAACCCGTATGGGACTGGGCTGGTCATGGGAAGATTATGAAAAATATTATTCGCCCGAAAGAAGCGAATTTCCGCTGTATGGAAATATGGCGACCATCAAAAAAGGTAAAAGCGGGCCTTCTGCCTTTCCTTTGACGCTGGCAGATTCGGTTGAATATCAGGAAAGTCTTTTCAGTCGTGATTTTCATGAGAATAAATTCTTCCTCGGCTCGAGAAATGGCTCTTCCACACGTGTACCTTTTGTAGTTAAAGACGAGCTGATTCGCCAGATGCTGTCAGATGCCGTGGGCAAAGATGTTTTTCTGACCGATAAAGAACTACCGAAAAGCGCTAAAACCCTTTTCAGCCTTCCGTCTGATTTGGTTTACAAAAGAATGATGGAAGTGAGCGATAATTTTTTGGCCGAACAAATTCTACTGATGGTTTCCGCTCAGGTTTCCGGCTCGATGAGTACCGAAAAAGCGGTGAATTATATGAAAACGAAATTCCTGAAAGGATTTCCGCAGGATCCCGTTTGGGTTGACGGCTCCGGACTTTCCCGCTACAATCTTTTTTCGCCTCAGGATATGGTTTTTGTTTTGGACAAATTGCTCTCTGAATTTGAGCAGGAACGTTTGTTTAAAATCTTTGCCATCGGTGGCCGAACCGGAACACTCAAAGGAAATTATGGCGGCAAAACACCTTATGTTTATGCCAAATCCGGAACGCTTTCAAACAATTATTGCCTGAGTGGTTATCTAAAGACAAATTCAGGTAAAATATTGATTTTCAGCATTATGAATAATCATTATCAAAAGGAAAACTGGCAGGTTCGCCAGCAGACGCAAAAGCTCCTGGAATATGTGAGGGATAATTATTAGGTAGGGTGTTGGATGTTAGGTGTTGGATGCAGGGTGTTGGATGATTTATCAAAAAAAGTCTTAACTCTTTTTCAACCTCAGTATACATTCATACAATATACATCCTACAATGTCTTAATTCTTAATACTTAGGCCTTAATACTCTTTCAAAAAAGTCCGGCAGATTAATCCCAGATCATCAGACGCGAACCTCTTCTTCTTTCATTTTTTCCACCACCGAATTTATCCAGTTTAAATCCGAGTGAAAACATTACATAGCGCTTCAATACATCGTTCTGAACATCAGAAATAAAGGTGTCCGAAATGGTTCTGCGATCACCAGTGTTCTGATTCAGTACGTCATAGACTTTTACTTTAAATGTCAGTTGGTCTTTCCAGAAATTATACGCCAGGCTTGTATTCCACAAAAAGAAATCTTTTTTGAATCCGTCTGCGATATTGGAATTATAGGTATAACTAAAATCGTTTCCAAATACGAAATTTTTGGGCCAATAATTCGTGGTGGTAAGTTTGGCTGTATGAATAATATTGGTCGAATTATCCAGTCGGTAATTTTCATAATCCGTGAACTGATAACGAAGGTTGTAACTTGGGTTGATGGTAAGGACTTCCCCTAAATCCCAATTGAAATTCACCCGCGGTGAAAGGCTGTAGCTGCGTGAAATAAATTCCTCGCCATCCACAAAACCTTTGTTATGGGAATGATTAAAGCCGATTCCACCGCCCAAACGGAATTTGCTTCTTCCTTTTGAAAAGGACTTGTTTCCGTTAATGCCCGACCAGAGATTGTAGTTTCCGTGAACATTCCGATAAGTGGAAGTCGTCACGAAATCCTCGTCGATGATTCTGTAATTTGTAATTCCTGTTTCGTTGTAATTTCCTCCGAAATAAATATTATAACCGGTTCTTGTCTGAAAATTGAAATTATTAAACCCAAAATAAATATTGTGTACTTTATTCGGACTCAAATCGGGATTTCCTACATAAATATTCAGCGGATCGGAAAGGTTTTCAATCGGTAGAAGTTGTTGTGCCGAAGCTAAATTTGCATCGTAATTATAATTCAGATAAATCGATTTTCCTCTGTTGAAACGATAATTCAAATTGGCCGAAAATGTTGGCAGTACATAATCCTGTTTGAGAAAATAATCCTGTGAAAGATAATTTCCTTGGTTTTTCTGTGATAAAAATGAAACACCAGCTGTAATCGATGTGTTGAATTTATTTTTGCGGATATTATAGCTCGCATAAGGGTTTATTCCGGTGAAATCTGAAGAAAGTTCAAAACTCAGAATCTCATTCAGCGCCAGATAATCCTGAAAAACTTCATCATAATCAAAAGTATAGGTATTATCAGTTCGGTTTTTAATTTCATAATCCACACCCAAAGCAAGATTGGCAGAATCCAAAACCGGAATTTCATATTCCAGATTGAAGGTAAATTCATCTTCTTTATTTCGGTCTTGTTTATACTGATTCCGGATGTCATCTGCACCGCCCGACTGATAAAAATATGTATTGGAAACATTATACGCATCTGCTTTGTCTCTTGAATTTGAATTGGCGAACTCAAGATTCAAACGGGTTTTATTGGCAAATTTCTTGAAATAATTAATGCTGTTGCTGAAACTTTGTTTGGTTTGTTCGTCATTGGTGCTACCATTGCTTTCATTCAGCAATTCACCTTGCTCATTTACCGAAAATTTATCAAAAATACTTTCCGATTTGGTTTTGTTAAAAGCAAATCCGGGTTCAATCCATACGCTGGAAGTCGAATCGATTTTCACTTCGAAATTGGTGGTGAAATTATGATTAAACGACTGATTTCGGGAAGACGAAGTGGATTCGGTCGTGAAAGTATTATCAGGCAAAAGGTTTTGCTGAACTGTCCGGTTGTTGTTTTGGGTGTCCGAACCGGTATAAAAATAACTTCCGCTGAATTCGATATCATCATCGGCCCATGAATCAGAATAATTGATTCCGCCGATATCTGATCGGGTAATTCCACTTCCCGAACCACCAAAATTAATTCCGTTAATTCCAAAAGAACCATTATCACTCATATAAACACTTCGGTTTCTGCCTCCCGACATATTATCAAAAATATCGTTCATAGAAAATCCCACCGAATTGATGTTGTTGGAAGAACCCAAAATACTGAGCCTTGCATCGCCTTTGAAATAATTGAGCATCAGACTACTTTCATAACGCTCATCTGTCCCATACCCTGCCATGGCTTTGAGCATCACACCTTTGTTCTTGTCTTCGTCAATGGTCAGGTTGATACTGGAATTATTTCCACTGGCTTTATCGCCCGAAATTTCTTCTTTTTTGGTTTTGGTGTCGGTAACCTGAACCTTGTTGATGATATTTGCCGGAAGGTTTTGCAAAGCAATTTTCCCGTCTTTGTCAAAAAAGGGTTTCCCGTTTACCAAAATCTGATTCACCTCTTTCCCATTGACGGTGATTTTTCCGTCTTCGTCAATTTCCACACCCGGAAGTTGTTTCAATAAGGTTTCAACGTTTGCATCCGGACGCACTTTAAAAGACGAGGCATTGAATTCCAAAGTATCGGACTTTATCCGAATGGGTGGTGCCGAACCTGTTACCACGGCTTCTCCGAGACTGATGACCGTCTTGAGTTCAACTTTTCCTAAATCTTTATTTTCCATAAAGGATTCGAAATCAATTCGGTATTCGCCACTCAAATCATCATTAATACTAAAAAAAACCGGTTCTTCAATTTTTCTTAATTCTAATCTGAATCTTCCATCCACATCGGTAAGCGAATAATCCACAACGGTTGAGTCCTTTTTCAGAGAAAGATAAACAGTGGCCGCTTCTACGGGTGTTTGCAGGAATTCGTCCACGGCCGTTCCGGAAATGGTATATTTTTCCTGAGCAGAAAGGTTGAGAGATAATAAAAATGTAAGGATGAGTAAAAGGTTGAGTTGGATGAATTTCATTCTAAATAGATTTCGGCTGCAATTTTAAAAAATTTAAATACTGTTTTGCGTTAATGAAAGGTTAAACGGGCTAAACAGAGGGAAAAAATTAAGTATCTGTTGGAGCAGTATTAAAAATAATTATTTTCTAAATAAAGTCATCTCCACTTTGTCAAAGTTCTAAACTTTGACAAAGTTTTTTTAACGACATCGATTGGCGGATAGAGGTTTTAAATTTGTGGAAAAATTAAGTAAAGAGAGTTCATGAAAATCGAAATAACTAATTTCATAAAATTATATAACGATAAAATTGAAGTTCGAAGAGAAAGTGGTACATTAATCAAAACAATTTAAATTCTTATGAAACATCTACTAAATTCCGTAAACCTTATCATTTCAAAATATAAGGAAATAGAAAAAGTTTCTGGAGAGAGTTTCAATATTTTCTCCATCATGGGAATGGAGTCTGATGAAGTAAGAACTCATTCTGCAATTATTAACGAACTACTAAATCCGAATGGAAGCCATGGACTAAATGAAGTTCCGTTAGAATTATTTTTTAAAAGAAGTTTTTTCTGACTCTTTTCAATTTAATTGTAAAACAGCAAGTTGCAAAAAAGAAGTTTACATTGGGTTAATTGATGAAAATTTCACTAAAGGAGGCAGAATTGATTTGTTAATCAACGATCATAAAGGAAATGTAATTGTGATTGAAAATAAAATTTATGCACCTGAACAAAAAAATCAATTACTGAGATATCAACAAAGATATTCTCAAGCAAAAATTCTTTATTTGACTTTAGACGGAGAGGAAAGTCAAGAAAAAAATATAATCTACCATAGGATTTCTTATAAAGAACACATTTTAAATTGGGTTGAGAAATGCATTGAATTAGCAACAGACAAGCCAATTGTACGCGAAATGTTGGTACATTATTCATTTTTAATAAAGGGATTAACTAATCAAACATTAAATAAAAAAATGGGTCAAGAAATCATCAATATTATAGAGTCAAATTTCGAAGCATCAGCAGAAATTTATAAAAATTTTCAAAAAGTATTAGAAATTAAACAATCTTATTTTTTGAAAAACCTAAGCGAGTCCATTGAAGTTGAGTTGAATAAAAGTAACAGAGCAAACTGGGATGTGAAAATCTGTCAAGAAAGTAATGATAAATTAGCAAATAAAGTAGAAATTATAAGTAAAGATTTAAATGTAAGTTTTCATTTTAAAAATTATAAAAATCCGCTTATTTTAATTAACAGAAATTCGGGAAATACTGAGGATACAGAAAGCCAATTTAAGAAAATCAGAGATGATTTAGGCTTTAAGGCACCAGATTGGAAAACCGAAACCACCCTTCTTTGGCAACACAAGTGGAATAATCTTGGTGACGCAGAAAATTTAATTAATGCGGAAAAATTAAATAAGCACGAGGAAATTTCAGATTTTTTGATGGAAGTGATAGACAATATAGATGAAGCATTATGTTCCAAAAAACCAAAGCAATGAGAGAATTCCTCTACATCCACGGTCTCAATTCAGACGCAACTTCAAGAAAATACTTGAACTTAAAAGAATATTTTCAAGGTAAATTTGAATTTGATTGTCTGGAATGGAAAAACGAAAACAATATTTCGGAATTATTGGATCAAGCCGAATTGAAATTAGAAAATGAAATCAACCCAATCCTTTTTGGTGATTCAACTGGAGCCAATTTTGCTTGGCAATTGCGCGAGCGCAGACGCCAGAAAGGTGAAAGTTCAATTCTTATACTAAGCAGTCCCTTGCTTGATGTTTCCAAAAGAATTGCTGAATTTGAATTTCCCAGACAACTCAAAACTTATTTAAATAAAATTGAATACCCAACCGATGCAATGCTCATTGTTCCCACAAATGATGAACTCATCGAACACGCTCATTTGTGGGAAAATGAATTGGAAAACATCAACTTATTAAAAGTAGAAGACACACATCGTTTACCCAATTTCAAAGACTATCTGTCCGAAATTGAGCGATATATATCAATCAAAACAAATGAATAAACACAGATTTATTTAGATTTTGAGCTTTATCGATTGAGTCTTTGGTTCCGGTCGAAATTCCATCCCAAAAAGCAAAAACCACTTCTCCGGTTTCCACAATATCGGTATTTCGGATTCTGCAAGCTTCTCGTCCATGTGTTTTCCGGTCAGGTAGAAATATGATGGTTTTATAGCCCTTTTCAGCGGCAAATTCTTCCGCCAAAGTATCGGCTCCAATAGCTCCACCCGAAACTATTGTTACTTCCTCAAGCGAATTTTCAGATATAAATTTTTCAACTTCATTTTTTAGTAGTTCGTAATCTTTGAAACTACGGCTTCCCACAATGGCTATTTTCATATTTAAATTTAATGCAAGTATAAAGAGCCCATAAGACAAGTCGCGTCGTTATGAAAAATATTTTTAAGCGACATAAAATGGCCTGTACATAGATTAAATTTGCTTTAAAACTTTTGCTTATGAACTCTAAAAACCTTTACCTCGACGATCTTCGCCCAACTCCCGAAGGATTTGAAAGAGTTTATAATTTCGAAGAATTGGTTGCATTTATCCCCCAAAACGGAATGCCCGATTTTATTTCTTTTGACCATGATTTAGGTTTGGGAAAAACCAGTTTCGATTGTGCCAAATACTTGGTCGAATATTGTCTCGACAACCAAGCCACACTTCCCGAATTTACCGTCCATAGCCAAAATCCGGTAGGAAAAGAAAACATAGAAAAATTATTAGCAAACTTCATAAAAGCTCATCCATAAAAAACCTTGTCAAGGTTTCAAACCCTTGAAAGGTTATATTTTCAGAAATCTACGACCCCAAAAATCCCCCTCCTTTGGGGAGCCTGTCCCGAACTTGATTCGGGAGGTTAGGGGAGGCTTTAAGTGAGGCTCTTCGCCTTTTCCAGCGCTCTGTCCAATCCGCTTACATCCTTTCCTCCGGCAGTTGCGAAGAAAGCTTGTCCGCCGCCGCCGCCCTGGATTTCTTTTCCTAATTCACGCACGATCTGTCCGGCATTCAATCCTTTGCTTTCCACTAATTCATCGGAAATCGAAACGGTGATCGAAGGTTTTCCATTGTGATCAGAACCTACCACCAAAAACAGATTTTCTATTTCTTTTCGGAGTGGAAAAGCGATTTGTTTGATGGTATTCGCATCCAAACTTGTACGAACCGCCAGGAAATTCACACCATTGATGTTTTCAAAAGACTTTTTCCAGGTTTCTTTTTCCATTTGGGCTTGTTGCAGTACAAATTTTTCCAATTGGGATTTCAACTCTTTGTTCTCATCCACTAATTTTTGAACCGCATCAATTGGATCAGCCGGATTTTTCAGTTCGGCAAGAATTTGATTGTATTGATTAAATGTATCTTTCAATTCTTCAATCGCCGCCAATCCGGTCGTAGCTTCAATTCTTCGGATTCCCGCTGCGCTCGAACTCTCGCTTTGCAATTTGAACATAATCACATCGGCCGTATTCTGAACATGCGTTCCACCACATAATTCAATTGAATTTCCGAATTTAATCATCCGAACGACATCGCCGTATTTCTCTCCGAAAAGCGCCATGGCGCCTTCTTCCAATGCTTTTTTGAAAGGAACCGAACGCTTTTCTTCCAAAGGAATTCTTTCTGCAATTCGGGTGTTGACTTGCTTGATGACCTGTTTGAGTTCGTCCTCACTCATCTTATTAAAATGCGAAAAGTCAAATCGTAAATAATCAGGTCCCACATACGAACCTTTTTGTTCCACGTGCGTTCCCAAAACGTCGCGCAATGCTTCGTGCAAAAGGTGAGTGGCCGTGTGGTTGCGCATGATATGATTGCGACGCTCCTTATCCACCACCGCATGAAACGGAAGTTCCAAATATTTCGGAAGTTCTTTGGTGAAATGAACGATCAGATTATTTTCTTTTTTGGTATTGATAATTTCAACTTTTTCGAATTGATTTTCAATGAAACCGGTATCGCCAACCTGTCCACCACTTTCGGCATAAAAAGGCGTTGCCTGGAAAACCAACTGATAAAAAGTTCCGGTTTTATTTTCAACCTGACGATAACGTGTCACTTTCACATCCGATTCCAAATAATCGTATCCGATGAATTCCTCGACCGCATCGTCCAATAAAATCGTCCAGTCCGAAGCCGAAAAAGATGTTGCCGATTTGGAACGTTGTTTTTGTTTTTCCATTTCGGATTCAAATCCCTTTTCGTCGATGGTCAATTCTTTTTCTTCCGCAATAATTCTCGACAAATCCGCCGGGAAACCATAAGTATCGTAGAGTTCAAACACCACATCGCCCGGAATTTCTTTCAGGTTGGAATTATTTTGAATGAAATTATCGAGTCGAACCAATCCCTGATCGATGGTGCGAAGGAAATTCGTTTCTTCTTCTTTGATTACATCGGTTATCAATTGAGATTGTTTTTCCAGTTCCGGGAAAAATTCGCCCATTTGGGCTTTCAGAGTCGGAATTAATTTATAAATGAAGGCTTCGTTCAAATCTAGAAAACGATAACCATAACTAATCGCACGTCTTAAAATCCGACGAATTACATATCCGGCACCCGAATTCGAAGGCAATTGGCCGTCGGCAATCACAAAAGAAACCGCACGCAAATGGTCTACCACCACGCGGAAAGCCACATCGCTCGTGAAATCGACACCGTATTTCTTACCTGAAATTCTTTCTAAATCATCAATCAGAGGGCGGAATACATCCGTATCATAATTCGAAGTTTTCCCTTGTAAAACCATCGCCAAACGCTCGAAACCCATTCCGGTATCGATGCTTTTGGAAGGTAAAATTTCCAGCGAACCATCGGCTTTGCGTAGATATTGCATGAAAACCAGGTTCCAGACTTCGATGACTTGCGGATGATCCTGATTGACCAAGTCTCTTCCCGGAACCAATGCTTTTTCTTCAGCCGAACGGATGTCCACATGGATTTCCGAACAAGGTCCGCAAGGTCCCGTTTCGCCCATTTCCCAGAAATTATCTTTTTTGTTTCCAAAGAGAATTCTTTCCTCGGCTATGTGTTTCTTCCAAAGTTCAAGCGCTTCCTCATCCTGTGCCGTTCCGTCTTTTTCGTCGCCTTCAAAAACGGTTACATAAAGATTTTCCTTGGGGATTTTATAAACTTCGGTCAAAAGTTCCCACGCCCAGTCGATAGCTTCTTTTTTGAAATAATCTCCAAAAGACCAGTTCCCGAGCATTTCAAACATGGTGTGGTGGTAAGTGTCTTTCCCTACATCGTCCAAGTCATTGTGCTTACCGGAAACGCGAAGGCATTTTTGGGTATCGGCAATTCTGACAGATGTTGGTTTTTTATAGCCGAGAAAGAAATCTTTGAACTGCGCCATTCCCGAGTTGTTGAACATCAGCGTGGGGTCGTCTTTTAAAACGATGGGAGCCGATGGGACAATCAGGTGTTGTTTGGATTCAAAAAAATTTAAAAACTGTTTACGTATCTCTTTGGAAGTCATTTTCTAAAAATTGAATTGCAAAAATCGTGAATTAAACTGAATTGAAGAAGACGCCCGATTTATTTTTAAAAATTATCCTCATTTAATTCTTAAGAAAATTGGATTTAAACAATTTATTTAAATTTGAAAATTGTTTGGTACAGTTATTGGCGTTAATGAAATCCAAATATTTTTCTAACCCGTTGTGCATTTTAAATAATTTGGATTTTTAAATTATTTATATTTCTATTAAAGTACTCTTTGTTTATGAATTGGACGATAGTCAAAGCAGTAATCTTTGCTATTATCCGTGTTTTAAAACCTT